>NZ_JAMPLN010000009.1:0-205030 GCF_040004035.1 Microcoleus vaginatus FACHB-2002
CTATCGGGAGCGCAATGGAATATTGAGAACGTTTCCTCTATCCTGGCTCTTCGCTGTGCTTATCTCAACGGTCAACTTTCAATTTGATGTATGTGCCAAAGTGAGATGCACCCGTTGCCCCTTCTCCTCGTGCTGCCAAAAACTGCAAAATAGCTAATCCTGCTGCATCTGCTTGATTGCAGGGCTTGCGATCAAATTGCTTTACGTACTTAATTTTGAGTAGTTTCATAAATATAACGATCGCTAGAAAACTATATCAAAGAAAGGATTAAATAAATTATCGAAGGACTGCATCTGTTTTAACCCTTCTTCCTGCCAGTCATCCCCCATTTCCTCATCTTCCAAACTAAATAATCGTTCTCGACAAAGGATTTGCAGCAGCAGAGGCCAGCATTTACTTTGAGTCAAAATCCACTCGACATCCTCAGCCGGAAAAGGCATGGGCGAACTGGCTATCAACTCGCGCGCTTCAGCTTCAGTCATAGCTCCGAGAGTTGTGGTATTATATCGAAAGATATTGAAAAAAGGCAAACTATGTCCGGTGCTACGCGCTAATTCGATCAGCGATACTGGAGTTGCCAAGACAAACCCTAAATTCCCATTGGTTTGGTATGTTCTCAAAGAGTGCAAACTCTCCCAAAACTCATCATCTAATTCGGGACAGCGCTGTAAACCTACACCAATTTCATCAAATAAGATGACTGTAGGCTGAAGTAAATTACTGCTAACCACATCCATAAATCCCTCTAAGTCGCAAGGGCTGGGAACTGACATTTTTAGGCATTCTAAAATGTAGCGCAGCAACCCTTCCCGACTCTGCCGTCGCGGATCTTGAAAATCTACGAAAATCCAGCGATAGTTTTCTGGAGAGGGCAACCAGTCAGATTTTTGACCGGGACGCAACTGTGCTGTTGGGGTGGTGGTAATATTTTTCAAGTATTCCAGCAAAGAAGTCTTGCCACTGCCGCTCTTGCCGATAATGACAGCATTTTGCAGGGGACGGCGTTTCAGTAAGTCGAATAGGCGTTTTAGTTCCTTCTTCCGCCCAAAAAAGTAGCGCGGATGGGTGATGGGAGTGCCAGTTACAAACGAGGAAGTTTCGCTATCTTCTGCATTTTGCAGTTGATTTTTAGGAGCCAAATCACAGTCAACCTCCTCCAGTTTTAGCCGAAGCGCCCTAAAAACAAGTTCAAGAGAGCTTTTTTCGACTCCCTGACCCCGCACTATCTTCCTGACTGTATCAGGATGTAACGTTTCGCCGTTGAGCTCAAGTTGAATTTTTTCATGGATTTTACCGACGGCGTATCTTTCGCTGGTGATACCCAACCGATCTATCTCAGCCTGAAGTTTCTGCTTTCCTGTGGGTGTCAGTATCACACCGCGATCGCGCTGCTGCGTCCGTGAATTCATAAATTGGCGAAGTTTAACGTTCGGGTGACGATATTCCCGAACTTAAGGAAGATAGTAATAGTTTATATGAACTTAAGCCAGTAAACCAAGTTTGCTCGGATCTCAGCCTCCCAAGCTGAAAAGCTAGCTGGAACTGAGATGGCAAAGTTAATTACTCAAAATCTACAAAGTTCCTGCCTATCGTCTTCAGAATCGTCCCAAAGCTGTTTCAGTAGGTGGAAGATAGACAGTGTACAGTTTAAAGAAATGAAATGCTTCTTAATAAGTCCACTTCCAACCCACCATTCCGTTCTGATGATTACCCAGAAATGGAGCGAGATGTCATTCAAGAACGTTTGCGTCAAGCTAAATTTAGTTTTAACGTGACTATTGGGTTAAAAATAGTAAACGCCTTTATGAGTATTTTAGTCATCGTACTGTTGTTTTCTGGAAAAGTCACAGAAGGCTCAGTTGCCACCGCTGGCGGATTAACATTAAATATTGTCAGCGGTAGGTTACTCAAGTTTACAAAAGAAACGAACGACAGACTCGATCGCCTAGCCAAAGAATTCAAAGACGACGATTAAATAAAAATCGTTAAAGTAGGGTGCGCCTTCCGCACCTGACAAATTACCAATTCCACTAATACGCGGTTTACAAGTCAAAGTAGGGCGCGCATTCCGCACCCTACAAATTCAACTAACGCGCACCTGACAAATTCAAGTTAAATTCTGCAAAAATTTATCAAAGGTTGCCCGATCGGGCATAGCACCTTGAGCACCCACTTTAGTTGTGCACAGAGCGCCCGCTGCTGCGCCCCACCGTACCGCTTCCGGCAAGGACAGACCGGCATCTAATGCAGAGGCCAACCCGCCGTTAAAAGCATCGCCAGCAGCCACAGTGTCGATCGCCTCCACAGCAAAAGCCGGTACAAAAAAGGTTTCATCCGCAGTAACAGCAACAGCCCCGCGATCGCCCAATTTAACAATAACAATCTTGACACCACGCTCCTGCAAGTGTTTGGCAGCTACAATCGCTGTTTCCCTGTCATTCACCCGAAAACCGACTAACTGGCTGGCTTCCACTTCATTCGGCGTGATAATGTCAATTAGCGGATAAAGTTCCAGTGGCAAATCCGCCCTAGCCGGTGCTGGATCGAGAATAACTCGCACCCCCGCTTGACGAGCAGCTTTCGCAGCTTTTTGGACAACTTCCAGGGGAATTTCTAACTGTAACAGCAAAGATGTAGCTGCTGTTAACACTTTTTTGAGACGTTCTATATCTGCTTCACCGACATTGTTATTCGCGCCCGGAATCACAATAATATTATTTTGACCTGTCTCGTCTACAGCGATAATTGCCACTCCTGAATGAGTGTTTTGGTCTATTAATACATTGTCTGTATTTACCCCATAAGATTGTAAATTTGTCAATAATTCTTCAGCAAATTTATCGGTGCCGACGCGACCGATGATGTTGGTAGAAGTGCCGAGACGGGCGGCGGCGACGGCTTGATTTGCTCCTTTGCCACCGCCGGCTGTGATAAAATTGCTACCGATGATAGTTTCCCCTGGCTGTGGCAACCGGGGAGTTTTGGCTGCTAGGTCGATGTTGATACTGCCGAATACGATGATCGTCATAAATTATTCAATTTGGTAATTGGTAAGCTGTAGCGCATTTAATTTGTAAGCTACTTTTTACTTAAACTCTTGTGGGGCGGGCAGGATAGTCCGGGGCGAGCAAGCTTCAATTTAAATGCCAAATAGCTTAATTGGTAATTGGTAATTCTCCCATTCTCCCACTTTCCCCTTCTCCCTCTCTCCCCCTCTCCCTCTCTTCCTTAAGACGTGCTAGAACAGTTATGGTCTTCACAGGTCAATTCAATGGCTGCAATTACTCTCGATCGCAATCCCTGTGTCCTGCTAGTTGAAACAGACGAAGTTCTCGCCGGACACTTGAGTCTCGACTTAAAATCCTCCGGCTATGAACCGGTAGTAGCTTCTAACACCGCCACCGGCCAAAATTTAGCTCATGAATTGCAGCCTGCTTTGATTGTAATTGACCGGATACTTGGCGCTGAGTCGGGGCTGTCACTGTGTTCTCACCTCAGAAGTATTGGCAATCGGGCGCCGGTGCTGCTATTGGTCGGTCGTGATACAGTTGACGATCGCGTAGCTTGTCTGGAAGCTGGGGCGGATGATTATTTTCTCAAACCTTACCGCACTGAGGAGTTTTTGCAGTTGGTGCGCTTGTATTTGCAGCCGGATAACAGCAGCAACGAACAATTGAGGTTTGGCGATTTAGTTTTGGATTTGGCATCTAGGCGGGCCCTACGCAACGGACGGGCGATCGACCTGACGATGAAGGAATTTGAGCTGCTAAAGTATTTGATGGAACATCCCCGCGAGGTTTTGACTCGGGAACAAATTCTGGAAAATGTTTGGGGTTACGACTTTCTGGGCGAGTCGAATGTAATTGAGGTTTACATCCGCTATCTGCGCCTCAAGATTGAAGATGAGGGCGAAAAGCGCTTGATTCAGACGGTGCGCGGTGTTGGCTATGTGATGCGCGAAGCTTGAAGCAGTCATTAGTCATCAGTCATTAGTCAGTTGTCTGTTGACAGTTGTCATCACTCAACGCAGTCAACAGTCAACAGTCAACAGTCAACAGTCAACAATCTAAAATCATTATGAGTTATTTAACTAATTTGCTCGGTATTGGAGTAAGTATATTTTTGCTGGGATGTTCGCCGACTTTACCGATCGCGAATGCTGGTGCTACTGGTATTTTGGCGGATCAGTCTCCGACGGCGACAACATCGGGTCAAGTGCTGCCTGTTTCTGCTAGAGCTCGGATAGGCGATCGCCCAATCGAACTCGAAGTCGCGAAAACACCGGAACAACAGGCTATGGGTTTAATGTACAGAACTTCTTTGCCGGATGACAGAGGAATGCTGTTTGATTTTAAACAGGCGCGGCGGGTCAATTTTTGGATGAAAAATTGCAAGATTTCTCTGGATATGATTTTTCTGCGAGATGGGGTAGTTGAGGCGATCGAAGTTTCTGCACCTCCTTGTACTGAAGATCCTTGTCCTACCTACGGGCCCGATACTGTTGTCGATCGAGTTATTGAACTCCGGGGCGGGCGAGCTGCTGAACTCGGTGTCAAAGTGGGCGATCGTATTGAAATCGAGTTTTTCCAGTAAAACTTCGGACTCTTTCAGTAAAACCTGCAAAAAGACACCATCCCTCGGTTCCCATCGCCCAGAGAGCCCCCTACCTTCGGAATACCGGAGAAAATTTAGAAACTTTACAAAAATTGATTAAATTTGTTAAGATATTAATGTAAGATTCAGTACAAACACCGAAAGATTTGCTAGGATGTCAATCTCAGTCAGTCAGGACTTGAGCTTGTTTCCGGAAGCTGTAGATTATTGGTCGCAGGTATGAGACGAGTCAGCGACTCGTTACCAATCCTGAGAGACGATACTCAGCCTCAAGGTGTAGCAACACGAAAAGAAATTCTCTGGAAGTTCTGGCGATCGAGCTAAATCTACTAAACCTATCTAAAGTAATATGCTACGAGCCAAGTTAATTGGCGGTAATTGGCCAACTTAACTTCTGGTAGCAGTTTCGGGTTTGATCGAAATATCTAACTAATTTTGCCGAAGTAGATTTGCGGATTCTGCATTTCGGCAGATGAAGTTAAACTCTGAACTTGGTTTAGTAGTTTTAGGTAGCAGAATTTATTCTGATTCGCGCTGCAAAGATGCCGAGGTATTCAGTTTAGGTTCGATCGGGCTCACCAGTCGATCGGGCAGACATCAGCCAAATTGCATAACCTTTCACTTTTTGGGAAAGGTTAGCTTTACAGTCGCACTCAGCATTACGTTTGGCAGTTCAACCGCTAATAGCGTTTTAAAACCTATCGACGGTAACAAGACAAATTTAAAACTGGCTTATTACTCATCAAAAACATCAGGTTCACATCAGAAAATGGTGTCCTATACTTAGAGGTGAAATCACATGGCACCCGCTAAATACACTCGATTAATTCGATTTTTACAAGAAGATTTGGCAATTTCTCCCGCGTCAATTGCTGTCGCCGAACGTCGTGGCGGTGACAAACAGCGCCAGCGTGATAAAGACCCGAATTCCTTGCCGATGGTTCTGTGGCAATACGGTTTAGTCACTCTCGAACAGTTGGATAAAATCTTTGATTGGTTATCCGAAGCATATTAAAAGGATTTTAGATTTTAGAGAGTATCAAAAATCTAAAATCCTTTAACAACTGAGATTAGGATTCAGCCAAGAATTTGGCAGCAGCAGCAACGCCGGCACCAGGAGTGTAGCCTTCATGACCCAATTCTCGCAACACGACTTCTAAAGAGGAAATTGCTGCTAGAATATCGCGATCGGCCACAAAGCCCAAATGACCGATTCGGAAGATTTTACCTTTCAAATGGTCTTGTCCGTCGGCGAGAGCAATGTCAAATCTCTTTCTCATCAAAGTCCGCACTTTTTGAGCATCTACGGATGCTGGCGGCATAACCGAGGTAATCGCAGGGCTGGCGGCATCGTCAGCAGCAAACAACGGCAAACCTAAAGCTTTTACAGCAGCCCGAGTAGTTGTCATTAACCGTTGGTGTCGCGCGAAAACATTTTCCAAGCCTTCTGTTTTCATCATCTGCAGCGATGCTTGCAGGGCAAAAAACATATTGACAGGGGGAGTAAAAGGAGTGGTATTTTTGGCAGCGTCTTTGCTATATTTGCCCAAATCCAAATAATAGCGGGGCAGTTTAGCAGTTTTGTAAGCTTCCCAAGCTTTGGGACTGACGGCCACAAAACCCAAACCTGGAGGAATCATGTAAGCTTTCTGAGAACCTGAAGCAATGACATCGATGCCCCAAGCGTCCATCGGAATATTGACAGCGCCTAAGCTAGTGACCGCATCGACCATAATTAAAGCTTCACCGTGGGCTTTAACGTGGCGGTTGATGGTTTCGAGGTCGTTGAGGACGCCGGTGGAGGTTTCAGAGTGGGTGAGGATGACAGCTTTGATTTGCTTCTCTGTATCTGCTTCGAGTTTTTCGCGGAAGTTTTCGGGGTCTAAAGGTTGGCCCCACTCGGCTTTAATAATTTCGGCGTTTAAACCGTAAGCTTCGGCGACTTCGGCCCAACGTTCACCAAATTTGCCGTTGCATCCGACTAAAACTCGATCGCCGGCACTCAAGAAATTAATTATCCCAGCTTCCATCGCGCCGGTACCGGAAACCGTTAAACTCAGCACGTCACTTTTTGTTTGGTGCAGCCATTTCAAGTTTTCGGTACATTCTGCAAAAATCGCGTCAAATTCCTTGCTGCGGTGGCCCATCGGGTGTTTTGCCATCGCTAACAAGGCCGCTTCAGGTACCGGCGTCGGGCCGGGAATCATCAGCATTAATTTGTTGTCCATGATATTGTCCTAAGTTTTTCTGTGGGAGTTCTATAGAATAAATCAAATACGATACGTCACGTCGCGTCGATACTCTAAGTTTTTTAACTTTTAACTCCCTTGTGGTTAATTTCATTTAGAGCCCAGCGATGTTCTACCGCTAAGTTCGATCGCTCGCAGCTTTGTTCTAATTGCTTTTGAATGGCAAGGGCTTTACGCAGTGTAATAATAAGCTGGTGAACTTGTTGCTGCTGCGGCGATTGTGGACTGACAGCAAACATCGTTTTGCGCTCTAACAATTGAAGTAGCAATTCATAATGAATGTACGAAGGAAGGGGGATTGGCTCCATGAAAGCTAATATACCTCAGCGAACCGACACCCCATTGCAATTGCATGAGGCATCACAGGTGAACATTAGATGCCCGATTTTTTATTTGTTTTCTAACCGTACAATAACCCCTGCTTTGCCGATCGAATATTCGGGGCTGGGTGCGTTGGACACGCTAAATCTTGCGATCGACAGGCTTACAGAATAGATTTAATTGCTTTCTGGCAAAATATTTCTATGCAATATAGCTTTCAGTGCTATTTCTTTTTTACAGTAGCGCTTGAGTCGATGCAGGCTAGAAATTCTCATTATTTACCTACTTAATCATTTTTTATCAGAATTAAGGGTGGTTTGTCAAGCGGTCTCGCCTTTCACAGGCTGGGAGGGCGATCGGCTAGCGAGGCTAAAGCAGCACCCGGATCGGGCTGCTTGACCAGAGATTCGCCGATGAGAACGGCTTCGGCTCCGGCGCTGGCAAGTTTAGCTAGGTCGTCGGGAGTGTGGATTCCTGACTCGCTGACGATGAGGATGCCTTTTGCTTGGATTTCGGTTTGTCTATCGGCTAATAGTTGACTGGTAGTTTCTAGGCTGACGAAAAAGTCTTCTAGGTTGCGGTTGTTGATGCCGATTAGGTTGACGCCTTCTAGGGTTAATACTCGATCGAGTTCTTCGAGAGTGTGAACTTCGATTAAAGCTGTCATCCCCAAAGTCTTGACAATTTTCACAAAGTATTGTAAGTCTTTATCTGACAGAATGGCTGCGATTAACAATACAGCATCGGCGCCGTGAATCCGGGCGAGATAGATTTGGTAGGGATAGATGATAAATTCTTTGCAAAGTAAGGGTAAATCGACAGCGGCACGGATTTTAGCGAGGTTGTCGAAACTGCCTTGAAAGAACTTTTCATCGGTGAGTACGGAGATGCAACTGGCGCCGTTTTGTTGGTAAGCTAGGGCGATCGCCACTGGGTCGAAATCTTCACGAATTACGCCTTTGCTGGGAGAAGCTTTTTTAACTTCGGCGATGATAGCGGGTGTGGTTTTGCCGTTTTTAAGGGCGGCAAGAAAGTCGCGGATGGGCGGTGCGAAGGGGAGTTTTTTGTGAAGATCGGCTAAGGGGGTGCGATCGCGCTTTTGGGCCACTTCTACTTCTTTTTGCCAGACGATTTCTTCGAGGATGTGCTGGGGTTCGGCGTCGGGTACGGCGATTTGGTAGCTGAGGTAGAGGACGGAGACGGATGTGCTGGGGGGACGACGGCGGATTTGAAGCATGATAAGGGGATAAAGGGCGATCGTAACAAGTTTCAACGTATTATATAATGGTTACAGTAAATCCTCCTAGCCTGAGAGCTAATGCGTGCCAGCTAAAGATATTTATCACGATACAGTTAAGCGTGCCTTACAAAAGGATGGTTGGATAATTACTCACGATCCATTTCCCCTGCAAATTGGTCGCAAGCGTTTATCTGCTGACCTGGGTGCAGAGCGTCTAATTAATGCCGAAAAAGGAACCCAAAAAATTGTTGTTGAGGTCAAGAGTTTTGTGGGACGATCGGATGTAAAAGATTTGGAGCAGGCTTTGGGGCAGTACGTTCTTTACCGCCAAGTGCTTAATGAAATGCGGAGCGATAGAAGCCTATATTTGGCAATTTCTCAACCTACTTTTAATAGCGTATTTACCATAGAATTAGGACAAGTGTTATTAAAAAATCAGATTGTCAAACTGATGGTTTTTGATGATAAAAGTGAGGCGATAGTTCAATGGATACCCGATTAAGATACCAAGAAATTATCAAAACCATACTGCAAGAGCACGCCAACTACCGCGCTGCCATACCTGACGGATATAATTCCCAAGTTCTCTTTGATGATGAACGAGGAAGCTACTTAGTCTTGGATATTGGTTGGAATGGCGACAAATACCTTCACGCCACACCAATCCACATCAATTTAATCGGCGATAAAATCTGGATTCAATATGATGATACCGAAGAAGGAGTGGCGACTGATTTACTGGCGGCAGGTGTTCCTAAAGAAGATATTGTACTCGGTTTTAGGCATCCTCAAGTGCGACAATATACTGAATTTGGAACTGGTTTGAGGGACAAAGATGAAGAAATTGTTGCTGAATCTGCTGCGGTGCGATCGGCCTAAGTAGAGTACGGAGACTGATGTGCTGGGGGGACGACGGCGGATTTGCAGCATGATAGGGGAATAAAGGGCGATCGTAACAACTTTCAATCTATTATTATTAGACCTCTTGCAAAAAAAATATGTGTTATCCTTAAAGGTTTGCTCAAGTTTAGGTCAAACTTTGAATTATTGGGTTGATTGGCATCTCCTTAAACTTGCCCAGCCTGCTAGATTATAAAATTGCCTAAACTTTCCATAATAGCACAAAATTATTTTGCAAGAGGTCTATTATAGAAGTTTCTATTACCATTAATCAAACAGAAACAAACCCGGATTTACATGAAAGAATTTTCCCAAAGCCTCAGCTTGTTTTTTGCTAATTTCTAGCTGACCGTTAACGATTTCAGTTACCGTCTCAATTGTGCCAATAATTTCTCCTAAATCTGCTATTTCTAAACTTCTAGCATCCATCAAATGAAGAAGTCTTGAGTGGGGAGTTGAAGCATTCAGTTGATAGTGATTTTCTTCATAATCCTCAATTAGTTTGACTAAAAGTTCTAACAGAGTATCTTCTTCGGGAGTTAGATTTTTCCGAGAGAGCAAGTTTTCAACTATTTCTAAAAAAGTCTCGTTTTCCGCTTCATTTTTGATAATTCGAGGTTGATATTGAGATAGCAGGCTGCTGTACCTGTCGGAGTCAAAAGTAAGGGTCATTTTTCCAGTTGTCTTTGTCATATTCTGCATGAGTCAAAATGTACTTGATATAAACAATCTGCTTTTGATAGTTAAGACTTACGATTAAGCGATATTTATTTCCTTTGATATTGAAAATTGTAAAATTTCCTACTGCTTCAGCTTGAGGATAAATAGTTTGAACATCAATAAGTTTAGTCCAGTTGGCTTGACTAGCAATCTTGTACCAATCATCGAGGGCTTCGCAGGAATCAGCATGATTTTGGCAGTAGTCTCTTAATTTTTTGCGACTGATAACGTGCATTGAGCGATCGGTCAGATGTTTTGCAGATACCTAATTCTATCAAATTTAAGTGCGAACGGCTAAAACCCCAATTTTACTCAAAGGGCGATCGGGCTTCTTTTTATATGTTTGGGCGGGAATAGTTAGTTTTGACATACTCTTTTAGTATCGGGCAAAGGGTAAAAAATGTGCGATCGCCCTCCGGGATTTTTTCAACTAATGAACGCCGTCCCAAAGATTGCATCACTTTCAAAAATTGCGATCGAGATAATTGCAGATTCTCTGGCACTTTTGAGATGGAAACTGGCGCGGTTTCACTCGCTAGCCATGACATTACCTGTTTTTCTGACTCGGATAAGCGATTAAATGGCTTATCCAGTAATAATTCTAAATCACCTAAAAATAGTTTCTCCTCAGACAAAAATTCATATATGCTGCCGTTAAATAAATCTTGAATCATTGTTGCAACTATTTTTAACCACAAGGGATTGCCTCTGTATTGTTCAATTAGTTCTGACCATTTTTGATGTTCAGCTAAACCTTTTTCTCTGATAATTTCCCCCCCTGCCGCACCTAAACCATTAAGTTGTAATGAGCGAATTGGCTGATTTTCGCCTTCTAATGCGGCGATTTCTCTGGGTTTTTCCGAACCTATCAGGATTAAGCAACTGTTGTGACATAATTCTCCTACCTGTCTGAAGAGTGTGCCGTAATCTTCATATCGAGGTTTGTAATTACCAGCGAGTTGTCCGCTGCTGTTTATCATTTGTACGTCATCGAGTATCAGCAGACAGCGGTATTTTTGCAAGTAGTTCAGTAGGGGCAATCCCCCCGTGGTTGCCCCATTCTCTGAAACAACCACGCCATCGGCATTTGGGGCGGGAACGGGGGCGCCGCCCCTACAGAAGAATTGAATTATATTGGTTTGAAGTATGGACAGGGGTGGAGATGTGGCGAGACTTCGCCAGATGACGAAATCAAATTCATCTTTGATTTGTTGGACAAGTTGTGCGACGAGTGCGGTTTTGCCAATGCCGACTATGCCTAGTATGGCGAGTAGGCGGGTGTTTTCTTGTAGAATCCACTGTTTGAGGGTGGTGAGTTCGGATGTGCGATCGTAGAAAATGCCACACTTAGGCATTTCAGCTAAGAATTGACGCAATTTTGATTCACTGTTGCCTTTGTTTAGAGGTTCTTCATCCGTTGGTGAATTGGGGACTTTTGGGGACTGTGAATTATTTTCACAGAAGTTGACTTCCCCAATTTGTACAATATGTTTATTGAAGTTCCAGAGATTTGAGAATTTTACTTGTTCCAATCTGACTCTAAAATTTGATTTATTGACTTCTTCGCCTAATACTTCTGATAGTAGCTTCCATAATGCAGAGGCAATATCTTTAATGTGACCTTCACTACAGTGAAATTCATCTGCTATTTTTGAGTATTTCTGACCTTGTAAAGTTCCCCGCAGTATCACCTCTTGCAGATTGTCTAAGTGTTTTCCCGTATTGATAAAAACTAGGTCGTCGGCAAGTTTTAAGACTTCTTGAACGTCCATAGGTCGGGTTAATGCTGGGGTTTTGCCTATTATATCCTACTCGATCCGACTTTTTCCGACCCGACCCGATCGAGTTGTCCAGCTTTTTCTGGCGTGGGTAAATGGCAAATGATATTAAAGTGCCTACTTGATCCGACTTTTTCCGACTGGACAAGACTGAGATTTTATAGCCACAATCATATTTAAGAGGCACTATTATAGCTTTCCCATAGGAAAAAAATGACTGCACAACCATTATCCCTCCCACAAGCAAACTTAAAAATGGCTCTCTGGCAAGTAGATGCCGATTCAATGAGTAGTAGCGAGTTGTATGTCTGGTTAAATGATAGCGGCTTGCCCCACGAAGTCACTATCAGATTGCACGAGTTAGCTAGCTACACAAAAAAAGCTGGTAACAAAGTTTTGGCAGTAGGGAAAATTGTTCTGATCAAAATTATCGAGTTTGTCAAGGCACATCCTCATTTAGCTACGGGCATTGCTCTAGGAGCTGCTGTGGGGCTATTGGCAAGTTCAGTACCAATTATAGGCCCGGTGTTAGCGCCATTGGCAGCAGTGCTAGGTATAACTGTTGGTGCGATCGCTGGACATAGACTAGATCAAGGCTACCGTCAAGTAGATGGCATAGTTGGAGTAACACAAGACTTTATTCAAATCGCCCAATTGTTTTTTCAACTACTGATTGATGTTTTCAATTCAGTTTTTCGCAACGTTATCACTGCTTAAATAAGAAAATTTGAAAAAATCACAAGGCTTAATATGTCAGGAAATAAAACCCTAACTAAGGAGCAAATCCTTAAAGCGATCGAGCAATTGGAAAAAAATCCTCATGATAAGCTAGGAATTTTAGCTGATATTGGGATTGGTGTGGTAGGTGCTGGTGCTGCTGGTGCTGCTGTTGCGGCTTTCGGCGGTACATCCATATTGTTTGGGCTAATAGCGGTTGCACCCCCAGTAGGATTGGTTGTTGGCGGTGCAGCATTAGGTGCAGCAGCTCTCGTTGGAGCAAAGAGGATCTTCTTTGATGGCACTTTCAACGAAGGGAAAAAAGCAGAAATGCTCCAACAGCTAAAAGAACAGCAAAGAGAGGTTGAAGCAAAAGAAAGAGCATCTAAGCTTGGAGAGAGTGACAAGACAAAATTTATTGTTTCCTTGAAAGAACCAGTTAGGCTTAATCTAATTAGCCCTAAAGAGGCTCAGGATTTAATGAGGGCTGTTGAAACTGGTCAAATACCTATCAGGGAAGCTATTAATATGGTCAAGGCTATAGTGGAAGCAGCTCAACTCCAATAGTCTTTTAAATTCATGACCTGAAAATGCTAGACACAGGCTATGTTGCTCGGGTATTTCTGAGATTTTATATCATGTCCGGGAACACGCCCATAGTAAAATGAATAAGTATGCCTTCAGTCGCCAGCATCCACGCTCTCCCATGCCAAAACGTATTAGTATAGAGCCACATCTATCATTGACCGAGTTAGAACAGCGCTACCGTCAGGCAAAAGATGCTGTGGAGAGAAGCCATTATCAAATTATTTGGTTATTAGCATCTGGTAGAAGTAGCCGAGAGGTTTCACAAATAACTGCTTACAGTCTCAGTTGGATTTATGAACTAGTCTGGGGGTATAACCGCATTGGTCCAAAATCACTTGGAGATAAAAGGCATGAACATCCAGGTGCCGATACACTTTTGAATGATGTACAACAAGCACAACTATGGCAAGCGCTACAATCACATCCAACTGTTGGTGGGCTTTGGAACGGACAGAAAGTTGCAAATTGGATGAGTGAATTATTAGGACATTCAGTTAGTAGACAACGAGGTTGGGAGTATTTGAAGGCAATGAGACTACGTTTGAGAGTACCTCGACCATCTCATCAGGAAGCCGACTTTACGGAACAGGAACAATGGAAAAAAAAACTAGCAAAAACGGTGACTCAAGTTCAAGAAAAGTACCCAGACGCCGATGTAGAAGTTTGGACAATGGATGAACATAGAGTTGGGCTAAAACCAATAATTAGACGTATTTGGGTAGATGAATGGACAGTACCCGTAGCATCGGTAAATTGGCGATTTAAATGGTTATGGTTGTATGGCTTCGTTCACCCACAATCTGGAGAAACATATTGGTGGATTCTACCTTTTGTGAATACCGAAATTTTTAATCAAGTTTTAGCCGATTTCGCGCAACATTTTGAAGTCGGGGAAAATAAACAAGTCGTATTGACGTAAGGATCAAGCTGGATGGCATACCGCTAAAAAACTTGATGTACCGCAGGGCATTCATATTATAGAAATGCCCTCTCACTCTCCAGAACTTCAACCTGCAGAAAGACTTTGGCCGCTTACAAATGAGCCTCTTGCTAATCGAACATTTAAAAATCTTGATGAATTAGAGGAAATTTTATTTAATCGCTGCCAACAATTACTCCAACAGCAAGACTTAGTTCGAGGTTTGACAAATTTCCATTGGTGGCCCCAAGTTGCGCCTTAATTATGGTTATACTACCGGACATGATATGACTTAGCTGCTGAAAGAGCGATCGCCCTTCTATTATTGAGGTGCGATCGCTCTTTTTTTGAGTATCACTAATTCTGTCTCTCCAACACCATAGGGAATTTTTACCGCTTTGACAAGCATTCATAAGACAAACTATAGTGAGTAGGAGAAAATCGGAGTGGGATATTTGGTATAACGAAAGAATCCCGATCGCCCTCCAATCCTTTATCACAAATATGAGCATTAACGATAAACTTAAGAACATATTGATGCAATTACGATCGCACTTCGAGCAACTCTACGGCGATCGCCTCACCCCAATGGTGCTCTATGGTTCCCAAGCGCGAGGTGATGCACATCCCGACTCAGATATAGATGTTTTAGTAGTTCTGAAAGCGCCACTTCAAGCGGGCGAAGAAATTGATAGAACTCTTCAGATTGTAGCAGATTTGTCGCTCCAAAATGATGAAGTGATTAGCTGTCTGTTTATGGACGAAGAGCGATTTATACATTACAGCGGGCCTTTATTGAGGAAGATTCGCAAAGAGGGAATGTCATTTCTCAATAAGCCTTTGACGGGCGGGCAGGATGCCCACCCCACAAAAAAACTTACTCTTTGTGGAACAGGCATCTTGCCTGTTCTGGAGAATGCTAAAAGATGCAATTGCAAGCAGTTTCATCTCCTTTAACTTGCTCTACCACCGCCCTAAAACCGAATACTGAAATCCCCGACTTATTCAACAAGTCGGGGATATAAAACAAGAAAACTGCCCCTACAGATTAATGACTACCCGCTCCAGCCGCCCGTTTGAAAGCCTCATCCAACACTTCCGAAAGCGTCGGGTGAGTGTGCACTCGGAATGCTAAATTGTTAACAGAATCGCGCTGGGCGATCGCATTTGCCGCCTCCTGAATCAAATCCGCAGCGTGCAAACCGAAAATGTGAACTCCCAACAACTCCCCAGTATCTTTCCGGTAAATCACCTTAGCCATACCGTCAGTTTCACCCTCCGCAATAGCCTTAGAATTTCCCTTAAAATAACTCTTGACAGAACCGACCTCAAACCCTTCAGTTTTTCCTAACTCCTTCGCCGCAGGTTCCGTCATCCCCACATAGCTAATTTCCGGGTGAGTAAACGCCGCCGCCGGGATACTCAAATAGTCAACTTCGCGGGCACGGCCACAAATATTTTCTACTGCGGCAATTCCCTGAGCAGACGCAGAATGCGCTAACATCATCTTGCCATTAACATCGCCGATCGCCCACAAATTTTGCACCGGTTCTCCCGCCGCCAAAACCTGCATCTTATCGTTAACTGGGATATAACCGCGCATCGTTTCCACGCCAACAGTTTCTAACCCCAAATTCTTGCTCACCGGAACCCGACCAGTTGCTACCAAACAAGCATCAACTTCCAAAACTTCGACAACTTCCTTAGTTTTGAAATCAGCTAATTCAATAATGACCGGCGAACCAGGAGTAATCTTCTTCGCCAAAACACCTACTTTTGTTTCAATATCGCGGGGTGCAATTAAGACTCGTTCTGCCAACTTAGCAATATCCGGGTCAAAAGTCGGCATCAATTGGTCTAGAGCTTCAATCATCGTAATTTCGCAGCCCAGGGCTGTGTAAATATCCGAAAACTCCAAACCGATATAACCGCTGCCAATAATTGCGATCCACTTCGGCAGCGATTCCAACCTGACAGCATCGTCGCTGGTAAATACTGTTTTTCCGTCAATTTCTATCCCGGGGGGGACGAAGGGAACCGAACCGGGAGCGAGAATAATATCCTTGGCGGTAATAGTTTTCTCGCCTTTATCGGTTTCGACGGTAATTTTTTGAGCACTGGCAATTTTGCCCCAACCTTGGATGACATCGACGTTCAAACGTTTGAGGCTGTTGGTCAAGTCGCCGCGAAGTTTGCTAACAATAGTGTTAGCGTGATTGGCGATCGCCCCGCGATCGAAATCCACACTCCCCAATTGAATTCCCAAAGTCTTCAGGTGGTGGGCATTCCGCAAATCCCGCACTCGCCCGGAAGCCGCCAACAGCGCCTTCGAGGGAATGCAGCCACGGTTGACGCAAGTCCCGCCCATGTCTCCCGCTTCGATAATTGCCACTTTCAGCCCGCAGCTAACCGCGTGTATGGCGGCCCCGTGTCCACCCACGCCAGCGCCGATAATTGCTAAATCGTAATCAAATCCCTGAGTCACCTTAAAATCTCCTAATGCCTTTGAAATCTTAGGACTCAAGCAAAAAATACCGTATGTCCGTCCTTTCGAGCTGGCGCGTTGCCATCGCAACCCTTGAACAGCGGTAATAGTTGCGCAAGTCCTGTTTCCTTATTCTCGACTAGACTAGGGTTAATTAGACAACGAAAGAGCCGTAACTGAGATTTTTTCATGGTCAATGATTTTGAGCTGGGTCTACACAAGTCTCAAATCACTCAGTAGGCGGGTGTACAGTTAAATATAGTTTGAAGGCTGACAATGCCCGCTGCGGCTTTTATATTGGGGCAGCAAGTTCAGCAGCAGGCATTCCACCGCCCGGTTAAATTGTGTGCGCCTGCTTGTTTTAGTCGGGTTTTCATGTCTGCACGCGCCGGGGTGGGCAGAGTTTGTTGACAATTTTTAGAGTCTATGGAGTAGCTTATGACAGATGATGACGATCAGAAAGATTTACGCCGTGCCTCGGCTCAATCATTTTTTGAGTCCCTTGATGAATTGTTCGATTCTATAGAATCGAACAGCAGTCAACCTGCACCACCTAAATCTCCACCGCCTCCGGCTAAGTCTTCGAGTCAGTCTTCGAGTCCGCCGAAGAAGACTAGACCTGCGAAAATTAATTTGTCGGATTTTGAAGATGCGATCGCCGATTTGGAACAGTTTATCCAAAATAAACACCAGAAGCGCCCGGAATCCAATCAATAGTGCGATCGACACATTTTCAAGTAATGACTGTTGACTGTTGACTGTTGACTGTTGACCAGGGAAAAATTTTAGACCGAAGTTCCAGCTCCCAGATTCATCTGTGGAGTCAATTTTTAAATCTCAAATCTCAAATCTCAAATCTCAAATCGACTGGCTGTTAACGGTGCTTTTGGCTTAAGCTGCTTAGGTTGCACCTACAAAATATTCACATTTGGTTGAGGATTGCTTTACAAGAATTAAGCCAAATAAATTATCTCAATTTACTATTAATAGCCTTGTTTTTAGGCTTTGAGTGCTGTGGTAATTGCCTCGATCGCACTTCGATCGCGCGATCGCCGATCGCACTCAAAGGCAACTCCCATTCATCAATATCAATATCATTGCGGAACTTGACCGGAATATCAGCACCGTTAATAATCGCTCCCAACAGCCGCGGCCCGGATTTATTCGACTCCTCATCCTCAGATTCCAGCAACTGATCTGCAGCCTCAGACAACATACTAGACAAAGTGTAACCAGGCCGCGCCACCAAAATCATACCGTCTGTGTACGGTTCCAGCGTCAGCGCGTCGTTGCACTCGCTCAAAGCCGGAGAATCCACAACCACAAAATCAAAGCGGTTGCGAACATCCTCAAACAATCTCCGCATTTCGCTTGATTCTAGTACGGCGGAGGCTTGTCGCAAAAAGCCGGGACTCGGCACAACGTATAGATTCTCTACCTCTGGAACCAAAAGAACGCACTCGCTAATATTGCCGTAATAGTGCAAAGGTTCCACCGTCGCCAGAGGATCTGCAGCAATTTTCAACGATTCAACATTAGAAGGCGATCGCAAATCTGCTTCAATTAGCAAAGTCCGTTTACCCGATCGAGCCGATGCAATTGCCAAATTGTAAGCACTAAAACTTTTCCCCTCCAAAGGCGCCGCCGAAGTCAGCAACACCACCTTCACCGGTTTGTTCCCGATCCGGCGCAAATTAGTACGCAACCGCTCGTAAAATTCCAAATAGGGAGAATTTGCCTCCAAGGCCAGCGGCATTATTTCATCGCCGTAAAAATCAAACACCGTCACTTCAGGCAAAACTGCCAGTATCGGCACCTCTTTTTCCACCAAAGCCGCCCGCACTTCTTCCCAACTGTAAAACTTGCCGTTGAGCATCCCCAACAAAAATATCAACCCCCCGCCCAGCAGCAATCCCACAAATCCGCCCACCGCCAGCATCACGGGCAAACCTCTCTTGTTTGACTCAACGTCATCAGTTTGCGGCCCTTGGGCGATTGTCAAACTCCCCGTTGTCTCAGCTACCGCCGCCTCAGCATCTACCAAAGCCGACTGCATCTTGTCGTAGAGAGCTTGTTTGAACGCCACTTGTTGAGCCAACCGCGCTTGTTCTAACTGCTTGTTGGGGATTGTCGCGTGTTCCCGACGCAATTCTTTTTCAGTTTTCTCGATTCCTTGAAGTTGCTGTTGCACCGTATCCCGCTGCGTTTGCAAAGCAATCAAAGTTTGAGCTAACTGCTGTCTGGCCGGATCTAAAGAAGAGTCTACCCGAATTCGAGCGGCACTTCTGAGCGGAGCCGCCACCCCGTTACCGCCGAGTACCTCAGATTGCCGCTGCTGCAACTGCTGCTCAAAAGCTTGTTTTTGTTTGAGCAATTCTACAATTTTCGGGTGTTCCTCCTGCAAGTCGCTGCGGAGAATTTTGAGCTGAGATTCGATCGAAAACAATTGCACTCGCAGTTGGGCAATAATTGGATCGGCAGAGAGTGCTTGAGCGACGTAAGCTTGCTCCACATTCAATCCCAAGCGATCCTGCAAACTATTAATTTGAGCTTCAATTCCTCCCAACTGCAGGCGGAGTTGCCGCTGCTGCTGTTGGCTGTTGGTAATCGCTTGCGGCAAAGCACCGCTCTGAGCAGCTAAAATTGAAGTTCCTTCTCGTTTTGCGTAGGCTTCAAGTTTTGCTTCCGTCTCTCTGAGTTCCTGAGTTACTTTCGGCAAACGCTGGTTAATTTGGGTGATCGTGTCTCGCAGTCTAGAAGTATTAAATGTTGTGCTGTAATTCACCATTTCGTTCATCAGCGTCTCTAGTACCGCTTCTGCTTTTTTACGATTGGCATTTTTGTACAATACTTGAATCAAAGCGCTGGGGTCATTATTCTTACTGGGCATCTTTACTTGCACATCTTTTACCAGCTTTTTAGCCAAAGCTTGTACTTCTTCTTCCTCTTCTTTTTGGCTTAATTTTTTTTCGGGTTTGATGAGTTGTTTTGCGGCTGCTTTAACCACCGTTTTATCCAGCAGCATATCTTTAGTTATTTCTTGTCCTTCCTGTTGAATTTTAGTAGTAGTCGATGAAAAAATCACGCTCGGTCTGCGGTAGGCCAGCGTACCTGTAGCAACGTAAACTGGCGCCGCCTTTGGCTGCATAGCCACTACTCCCGACACCCCCACAGTCACCGCGAGAGTAGCCAGTCCCACCCACTTGTATTGGTCGAAAGCAATTAAATAACGTTTGACAACGGATAAAGTCATGACGATTTTAGATTTTAGATTTTAGATTGCTAATTTTTAACGATAACTAATGATTGTTGACAAATGATACCCATTTCCCAACAAGCTGCAACTGTAGGTAAGTTGTAAACACATATCGCATAAGTTATTCCCCATCGAAAATCGAAAATGGAAATTTGAAAATGGTATGACTACCTATCATTACGTGACGGGCCGAACAAATCTGTCACCCCATTTCTCAACTGCTCAAAGAACAGAATAAATCCCAAAGTATCCCGGAATGGTCGAGTAAAAGTATTGAGTACATAACCAATGCGCTCTACCAAATTCCTACCAATAACAATCACATCATTATCTTCTAGCATCGGGTTCTGAGAAACATTGCCCTCCAAAGCAGCTTTGGCATCTATCGAACGGTTGATTGCTCTACCTTGCTTTTCGTCGAACCGAATCAGGGCTATTTTCCGCAAGTTAGCAAGATTAACAGGCAAGTTGTTGAGAGCATCCAAAAACCTGCTGCCATTTTCTACGTAGAACGAGGTCAAACCACCACTAGCGTAACTCAAAACTCGAACGTAGATCCTGGGTTTAATCAGAGTAGACCGCGAAACCAGAGCTTTATCGTAGTCTAGGTTTTTGGTACTAGCGTCCAATTCCGGGATGACAATCACATCTCCCGATGCCAAAGGAAAATCGAACAAATCGTTACCGTTTGCTAGGGGAGTGTAGAGGTCGATTGGTTCCTCCACCGAGGAGCCGTCCATCAGCGTCCGCCGCACTCGCACCTCCCGCAAATCGGCTTTTCCCGTGACTCCCCCCGCAATCACCAAAGCAGCCGAAATTCGACCAGAACCCGCCGGAAGCGTGTAAAAACCCGGTTTGCTGACTTCTCCGGTGACAGTGACTTGGACGGGGACAGCAGCAGCAGCGAGGCTGTACCTGGATGCTAAATCTTGATCGGATTTGCGATCGGGCGTAACCTGTTTATACGGTACGACGATCGCATCTCCATCTTCCAAACGCAAATCCGGCGGAGCAATACCAGTTTGCAACGGTGTCAAAATATCAACCACTTGCTCAGCGACAGCACCTCCCGGCAGAGTCCGCCGCACCCGCACTGCCCGCAGTTCCGCCGTAGGATTAGTCCCAGCAGCCGCCGCCAGAGCCGCCGGAAGCTGGGGGGTTTGCAGCGGATAAAAACCCGGTCTGGCCACTTCCCCCGTCACCGTCACCACTACGGGCCGCTGAACCAGCAAAGCAGCCGAGACTTGAGGATTTTTGATAAATTGGCCAAAGCGATCCCGGAGGCGCTGCTGTGATTCTTCGACAGTAAGACCGCGCACATTTACTGTTCCGATTAGCGGCAGTACAATTACCCCTTCAGGGCTGATTGCACCTGTAAAACCTAGCTCTGGGAAGCGCTGAACTTGAACCGAAATCTGGTCTCCCGGGCCCAGGCGGTAGGGCCGATTCCGAAAAGCTGGGTTAATATCCCGGTTGAAATTGGCAGGCGGCGGTGGCGGTACACGCAATTGCGGTGGCGGCACGAACTGTTCGTCTCTTGGAACAACAGGTTGAGCTAAAGCCGTTTCCGAAAAAATTTTGCTATTAAAACCCCAGAATACAGCAGCAAAAGATAGAGTCCAAGCAGTTGAATACAGACCTGCCAAGGAAAAAGCGAGGCGATTTTTAATAGTGGATTTTTCCCGCATTTTCAGAGGATTTAAAAAAGTAATATTTTGAATAATGACCTGATTTGTAAGTTTCATCTAAATATAGCGACGACAAAAAACAATAAGATATTTTCGGGGCGGGTTGAACTAGAATATTGACTAGGAAGCAGTTGATTTTGGCAAAACTCGCCCACGCCCTAGGCTGATTTATTTACACCTACCTGCTTACTGAAACCGAAAAGTTTCTGTAATTAATTTAGCCTGAACACTTTCGGCAAGAGATTCCAGCAATGGTTGAGCTATCTTAATGTCGCCCTGCGGTTGAATGGGAAGGATGATACTGACAGCAACCCAAGAGGCGCGGCGGTTCGACAGTCTAGCAATGCTGTCTTCCCAAAACCAGCGGCTGGTTGTTGGAGAACCCCCGTTAGGCCAAGCGTACCACTGCACGACAGCAAAAGTTTGTTGGGGAGTCCAGCTTCGGAAAAACCTCGCCTCGACATTAGGCGGTGGCTGGCCGGGTATTGGTGCTAATTTAACTGTAAACCTCAAAGTGCGATGAGAATCGGTTTGCCACCGGTGAAATCCATCGATATCTAGCCATTCCACTTGGGGCTGGTTTTTGGCGTAATTTTGAGGCAACAGCAATAAAATGGCAATTGTTCGATCATTTTTAATTTCTTGAACTAACCATCTGTGAGCGCCAATTTGGACGTTATTCTGAACGGCTATAACCTGCCACCCAGGAATTTTTATCCCGTTTTGGCGCACACTTCTTAATTGCTTGAGGTTGGCAAGGGTTGGCGGGTTTGTCCAAGGCCACCTTCCCGTCGCGTAGCCGGGAATTGCTACTGCCCCAACTAATACCAGCAAAAACACCAGTACCATAATTTTAGATAATTGATACCGCCGCAGTAGTTTCTGTGCTGAAATCATCTGTTTCATTAATTGCCAGACTGACTTGGGAAATACTTTTCCATCCCGTTGAGGAGAAGTACCAATAATCCTAGTATACAAGCAGAATACAAATCTCCGCCCCATCCGGCGTGTAGCCAAGTAAAAAGCGCCTCTCTGTCGGTTCCGTGAAAGTAAGTTAGCAAAGTATTGCGAAAAATGTTGGAAGTGATGCTAAGAATGGATGTAATCACTAAAAACAAAAGGCTTTTTTTGCTAGAGTTCCAAACTCCCGTCCAATCCAGCAGAATTAAGCTGACATAAAGACTGGTAAACAGCATTTTCAAGCCGGCACAGTGTGGAGCAACTTCTACAATGCGCTCGTTTACGTACAGATAAATTTCTTCCACTCTCACGTTGATACCAACCTTAATTAATATCCAGCCTGATGTTTCAGCAATGAATTGCTGTAAGGGCAAGGCGTAGGGTTCTATAAGGTAAGGAATGTGGTTTGGCGATGCCAGAAATACGAATAAAAGCGCCATCGCCTGCAATTGCAAGCCGGGAATTCCTTTTAAAGATAAGCAAATGCTGGTCAGCATTACGGGCAGGGATAAATTTACTAAATCGCTCAAGCGACTTAGATAAAAAAGCGTGGCTAGTACCAGCAAAAAGCCTCCCAAAGGATGCGGTGAGTTGGGTAAGCTGCGCCAGCACTTTCGGTTCATCCAAGCAATATAAGCTGCGTAGGGCAAACCAATTAGTCCGTGGCTGAAATATTCGTGTTCGAGGCTGATGGTTTTGTTGAGCCAGCCGTCGTACCAGTGTACTAGCAGGGGGGCGTACAGCAGCACTAGGAGCACTGTGATACCTTCCGCCAGTAGGTATCGCTTGAAAACAATGTGAATTCTGCGCTGGATGTGCATGGTTTGAGAAGTTTTAAGATTGCCGCGCTGGATTCGCAACGCTTTCGGGTTTTAAAGTGTGAGTTAAAGATTTGTTAATTATCCACAAAAACGCTTTGATAACCGCACCCTACTGCTTGAAACACCTCCAGCATAAATTTTATGAACAATTAGCAATTCAATGATAGTACGATCGCCCGAACAACTTGCTCGATCTGAGTATTGCTCAATCCGGGATACATTGGCAATGATAAAATTTGTTGGCACAGGGTTTCTGCGTGGGGGAAGTCGCCCGGATTGCCTAAGTTTTGGTAGGCGGGTTGCAGGTGACAAGGTAGGGGATAGTGTATACCTGTTTGAATGCCGTGTTGGGCGAGTTTTTCCTGAAGGGTGTTGCGGTCGATCGAGCTTTCCTCAGTAATTTTGATAACATAGAGGTGATAAATGTGACCGCTGCTGCTGTGGTTGGCGATGGGTACAATGCCTTTGCGTTTCAGGGGTTCTAGTAGAGTATCGTAGTGTTGAGCAGCCTCGGTGCGATCGCGATTCCATTTTTCTAAGTAAGGCAATTTAACATTGAGCACGGCGGCTTGCAAATTGTCGAGGCGGCTGTTGGTACCGATTTCTGTGTGCAAATATTTGCTGGGTGCTCCGTAATTGCGGAGAGTTCGCATTTTTTCTGTGAGCTCTGCATCATTAGTAATTAACATCCCGCCGTCGCCAAAAGAACCAAGGTTTTTGCTGGGATAAAAGCTGAATGCTGCTGCTTTCCCAATGGAGCCCGCGCGGTATCCTTCTCTGTGGGCTAAGTGCGCTTGGGCCGCATCTTCAAATATGATTAAATCGTGGCGGTTTGCAAAATCTAAAAGCTGCCGGGGCGATACCATTTGACCGTAGAGGTGTACGGGGATAATTGCTTTAGTTTTCGAGGTAACTGCTGTTTCGGCTGCTGTGAGGTCAATCAAGGCGGTTTCCGGGTCACAATCTACAAGAATAGGTATAGCTTTGGCTTGGAGGACGGCGATCGCGGTGGCGATAAAAGTGTTAGCGGGTATGATAATTTCGTCGCCCGGATTAATGCCGCAAGCTTGGAGTCCCAGAGCGATCGCATCAGTTCCACAAGCCACTCCTACGCCGTATTTTACTCCAGAAGCTGCTGCAAATGCTGCTTCAAATTCGGCGAGGGCTTGGCCTAAAATAAAGTCTCCTTCCTGGATAATTTTTCTAATTGCTTCTGCTATTTGAGATTGGATTGGTTGGTGTTGCAGGGAGAGATTTACAAACGGAACTTGTGGCGGGCGGTTACTCATAAACTATCGGGTCGTAATTATTTATATTAACATTTAATTGCAGATCGCTTTTAAAATATTTTAACCGCAGAGGGCGCAGAGTAGAGAGGAAAAATGGATATTTTTTACAGAAGAGCTGCGCCTCACTTCGTTTTTTTTGAGTGAGCAACTAAATGAAACTTTTTCTGTAATATAGAAGCAGAGAATTTTGCAGCAATCAAAATCATGGAATACAAAAAACTCGGCAACAGCGATTTATCAGTATCTGAAATCTGTTTGGGGACGATGACTTACGGCCAGCAGAACACCGTTGCAGAAGCGGCGCAACAGCTCGATTTTGCGATCGATAGAGGAATCAACTTTATCGATACGGCAGAAATGTATCCTGTCCCTGGAAAGGCGGAAACTCAGGGAAAAACAGAGGAATATATCGGCGAATGGTTGGCGAAACAGCAGCGGGATAAAGTCATTATAGCGACTAAAGTGGCGGGCAGAAGCACTCGATTAAAGTGGATTCGGGAAGGGAAAAATCAGATCGATCGCCCCAATGTCGAAAAAGCCCTGAATGACAGCCTGAAGCGCTTGCAAACTGACTACATAGACCTGTATCAGATCCACTGGCCCGATCGCTACGTGCCGCTATTTGGTGCGCCGGATTACGACATCGCCCAAGAACACGAAACAGTACCGATTTTGGAACAGTTAGAGGTATTTGCTGACTTGATTAAAGCTGGGAAAATCCGCTATTTGGGTTTGAGTAACGAGACGCCTTGGGGAGTTTGCGAGTTTTGCACGTTGGCTGAAAAACACGGTTTGCCGAAAGTTGTTTCGATTCAGAATGCTTTCAGTTTGAGCAATCGCACATTTCACCTAAATTTAGCAGAAACTTGCCGTTTTAAGAATGTGGGATTGATGGCTTACAGTCCTTTGGGGTTTGGGCTGTTAACGGGTAAATACTTGAATGGAATTCCAGAAAATTCTAGGTTGGCTTTATTTGCGGGATTTGGTCAGCGTTACGATAAAACTAATCTGAATGATGCGGTGAAAGCGTATGTTGAGATTGCGGGGAAACATGGGATAAGTCCGGCGCAGATGGCTTTGGCGTATGTGCGATCGCGCTGGTTTGTAACTAGCACAATTATCGGTGCAACAAGTCTCGAACAGTTGGAGGAAAATATCGGTAGTTTGGAGGTGAATTTGGATAAGGATATCATAGCGGAAATCAATGCGGTGCACGCTAAGTATCCGAATCCGACACCGTAAGTTTATTAGTAGGTTGGGTTGAGGTAACAAAACCCAACTTACCACTTTAATATGCGAAAATTACATAAACAGAACTTAGGCACTCCGCCCAAGAAACCGGGTTTTTTAGTGAATCTGCGGGCTGTAACGAAGTTTTATCGCAAAAAACCCGGTTTCTGAGTTCCCCTGCGTAAGTTTTAGTTGAGGAAGTTTGCAATTTCTGGTTGGGAAAAGGTTTTTGAATGCGATCGCACTCAAGTATTAGATGCGCTCAGAGGTTTTCTTCAGGAAGTGATGCAGCTAGCGGTAGATCAGGGTTTCATCACAGCCGAGGAGAAGGATGAGTTTATTAGTCCGGCTTTTGCTAGCAGTACCTATGCTGTGGTATTGAGGTAGGGGGTTTGGGTGGTGTTAAGGGCGATCGGTCTTTTTGTTGTCAATGAACATTTAAACCTTGTTTAACATCCGTTCCCAGCCCTGGGAAGGCGATCGCACTTTTTGTTGTCAATGAATATTTTAACCGCAGATGATGTACGGGCGTCTCGCCCGTATCACAAATCATGTACGGGCGAGACGCCCGTACCACGATAGCCCCGGCTGTTTCGGGTGGCGCAATTTTGCGATCGGCGAGGGCGATGGGTTCAGTTAAACTCACTGCATCGAATAACTGAAATTTGCTCATTGCTGTCTCCCAAATCGCTTGTTGACTTGGATACTGTCGATCGGTAGGGGCGATCGTAAATAAAAGTCACTTTTTTTAGTACAAAAGTATCAGTGTAGTTTAGTACAAAAGTATCAGTGTAGTTTAGCACACAAGTATTTATGTAAAACACAAGTATTTATGTAAAACACAAGTATTTATGTAAAACACAAGTATTTATGTAAAACACAAGTATTTATGTAAATCACAAGTATTTATGTAAATCACAAGTATTTATGTAAATCACAAGTATTTATGTAAATCACAAGTATTTATGTAAATCACAAGTATTTATGTAAATCACAAGTATTTATGTAAATCACAAGTATTTATGTAAATCACAAGTATTTATGTAAATCACAAGTATTTATGTAAATCACAAGTATTTATGTAAATCACAAGTATTTATGTAAATCACAAGTATTTATGTAGTTTAGTACAAAATTCTCTTATGGTGCTTGCAATAACAGGATAAGATACCGCGATAACACTCAGTTTCAATCCCGAATGTTTCGTGAGTAAATATCCCAAAAAGACTTGACAATTGGCCGGAAAACCGTTAAAAATAAATAAGCCCCTACACCTACAAGTGATAGGGACTCTCTGTTGTAATTCAGAATCTAGAAGCGGCTGCACTGACCTGTATCAAGCGGTTCTAAAGATTCTTGTCGCAGACTTCTGCAATTCATCAGCGTATATCTGCGCTTCAAAGTAATAAAAACGAAAAAGGCCGCCTGAACTACTAATTCAGACAGAGCCCTCGTTTTAGCTAGCGAACTCCAGGTGGTTTGACATCCTAACTTCAGACCACCACAAGTAAACGTCACTAATTTTAAATAAATGTCCCAAAATTTTAGCACAGAAGATGGACAATTTCCTAACCCTTTAGGCTGGCAAGTCCGTACCATGCTGATTGCTATAGCCCAACTGGTAGTCAAAGGCAGGGGCATAGTTAACCCGCCAGACTTTGACCGCCTGAGTAATGACCAAATTTACGATTTCATAGCTAATTTTGGACAAGCTCAATAACTATGTAACCTTTCTGATGATTAGCGCTCAGACAAAAACTTATCCGATCGCGAATCAGCCCAAAGGCTAGGAATCTGGTAAAAAGTCCGATCGCCCTTCCCATCCAAAAAATAGGACAATGGTAAAGGGTGATCGCACTTCACCTAAATGCTTAATACGATCGCACTTTTTGCTATTTTTCCTGCAAAAACTCGGCAAAGTCGCAGACTTCTGCAATTCATCAGCGTATATCTGCGTGCATCTGCGGTTCAAAGTAGTAAAAACGAAAAAGGCCGCCTGAACTACTAATTCAGACAGAGCCCTCGTTTTAGCTAGCGAACTCCAGGTGGTTTGACATCCTAACTTCAGACCACCACAAGTCAACCTAACTAATTTTAAATAAATGTCCCAAAATTTTAGCACAGAAGATGAACAATTGTTTGCCAACCTTCCGCGGGCTGCGATCGCCACCTCAGAGATGAAAAACCTTGTGCAACAGGAAATAGATGACTTGAGGCAGGAAAAATTTGAACTGCAACAGGAAATAGATGACTTGAGGCAGGAAAAATTTGAACTGCAACAGAGAATAGATGACTTGAGGCGCGAACTTGATTGGCAGTCAAATTACTGCGATAACGATGGTTCACCAAACTGCAAACTGTCACGATCGCGAATATGTTACGGATAGACTAGGAATCTCATAGAAACCTCGATCGCCCTTTCCATCCATAAAATAGGAGAATGGTAAAAGGCGATCGCACTTCACCTAAATGCTTAATGCGATCGCACTTTTTGCTGTTTTTCCTGCAAAAACTCGGCAAAGTCCCAGACTTCAGCAATTCATCAGCGTTTATCTGCGTGCATCTGCGGTTAAAAACTCCCCTCAATTCCCTGACAACAAGCTTAATGTCCCAATAGCTTATCCCGCAAATGCTTAATCCGATCGCGCAATTTACCCGCCTCCTCAAACTCCAACTTCTTAGCCGCCGCCTTCATCTGCGCTTCCAAGCGCCCGATTAACTGAGGAATCTCATCCAAAGATAACTCGTTTACCTGTTCGTAAACCTCCTCCAACTGCTGAGAATTCAGCTTGCGCGACACGTCCAAAAATGCCAAAATCGCATTACTCGATCGCTTTTTCGCGATCGGCTGCGGCGTAATCCCGTGCATCTTATTGTAGGCTAGTTGAATCCCCCGGCGTCGATCGGTTTCGTCGATCGCCTTAACCATACTATCCGTCAAATTATCCGCGTACAAAATAGCCTGTCCCTGAATGTGCCGCGCCGCCCTTCCAATCGTTTGAATCAACGAACGTCCCGATCGCAAAAACCCCTCTTTATCCGCATCCAAAATTACCACCAGCGAAACTTCCGGCAAATCCAAACCTTCCCGCAGCAAGTTAACACCAATCAATACATCAAACTTACCATCCTGCAAATCTTGGATAATTTCGATGCGTTGAATCGACTGAATTTCCGAGTGCAAATACCGCACTCTAATTCCCCTTTCCTGCAAATATTCCGTTAAATCTTCCGCCATCCGCTTCGTTAAAGTCGTCACCAACACTCGCTCATCCCGACTTACTCTCTCCTTAACTTCCCCCAACAAATCATCAATTTGTCCTTGCGTCGGGCGCACAAAAATTGTCGGATCTACTACTCCGGTAGGGCGAATAACTTGCTCTGCGACTCTGCCTTCAGATATTTCCATTTCCCAATCCCCAGGCGTAGCAGAAACAAAGATGCACTGATTTTCTTTTGCCCAGAATTCCTCTGCTTTTAAAGGGCGGTTATCTGCCGCGCTGGGCAAGCGAAAACCGTGTTCTATCAATACTTTTTTGCGCGCTTGGTCGCCGTTGTACATCCCCCGAATTTGCGGCACTGTGACGTGAGATTCATCTATTACCAACATCCAATCTTTCGGGAAATAATCAATCAAACATTCTGGCGGTTCCCCGGCCTTTCTCCCTGCTAAATGCCGCGAATAATTCTCTACTCCGTTGCAGTATCCTACCTCGCGCAGCATTTCCAAATCGTAGCGCGTGCGCTGTTCCAACCGCTGAGCTTCTAATAGTTTCCCCTCTTTTTCAAATTCTGCCAGTCGGTCTTCTAATTCGAGTTCTATCCCTTGGCAAGCAGCCTCTAATTTATCTTCTGCCGTGACAAAGTGGCGCGCTGGATAGATATTTAAAGCCGTTGAACTTTGCAGGATTTTACCTGTTACGGGGTCAACGTAGCGAATGGCATCTATTTGGTCGCCGAAGAATTCAACCCGAATAATTCTATCTTCGTAAGCGGGGCCAATTTCCAAAACATCGCCTTTGACGCGAAATTTGCCTCTGCCTAAATCTATATCGTTGCGGCTGTATTGGACGTTGACTAAATCTCGCAAAACTTGCCGCTGGTTGACTTCCATTCCTACTCGCAAAGGGATAGATGCTTTCAGGTATTCTGCCGGCATTCCCAAACCGTAGATGCAGCTAATTGAAGCAACTACAATTACGTCGCGGCGTTCAAAGAGCGATCGCGTGGCTGAGTGCCGCAGCATATCTATCTCGTCGTTAATTGCTGCCGTTTTCTCAATGAAAGTATCCGTGACGGCTATGTATGCTTCAGGTTGGTAGTAGTCGTAATAACTGACAAAGTATTCGACTGCATTGTTCGGGAAAAAATTTCGCAGTTCGTTGCACAGTTGAGCTGCCAGGGTTTTGTTGTGTGCTAGGACTAAGGTGGGTTTGCCGACTTTTTCAATCACCGAGGCAATGGAGAAGGTTTTGCCCGTACCTGTGGCACCGAGTAAGGTTTGAAATCGATCCCCCGCTTCGATGCCTCTGACAAGTTGCTCGATCGCTAGCGGTTGGTCGCCTGTGGGCTGGAAGGGCGCTTGCAATTGAAAAGATGCTGCCGCAGTTACCATAGGAAAATGTAGCTATTACCCATAAATCTTAACAAAAATGCAGAGATTCTGCAATTTCGTTAAAAAAATAGTTAGACTTTGTAATATTATTTTAATCATCGGCCGAAATAGAAAGCAGAAAGCCAAGAAAAGCAGTTGTCCGCACCCAGCAATCAACACCCAAAAATAAGCGAGGAAAAGAATTATGGATACGAGGAGCACAGGTACAGGCAAAGGCAAAGCACTCGCCCGCCGCGGCAAAGGAGGTTCCAAAAGCCAACCGACAGAACCCACGGATACCAAAGCAACAGGAATCCAACTTTATCGCCCGCAACACCTGCATGACAACCGCCCCGTCGGCCCAGACGATTTTACCATCAGCGAGATCGTCTCGATATCGGGCGATCGCCCGATCGGCACTAGCACCCTGCACATCAGCGAAACCTACGGCACTGTAGGCAATCGCCCGGTCGAATCCAGCGACTTTGAAGTGGTTGCTACACTGGGCAATCGCCCGATCGGCTCCAGCGCCATGCAAGTCAGCGAAATGTTCAGTATGTCTGGTGCCCGCCCTATTGGCATCAGCACTCTGCACATTGATGAAGTGTACTCCACAATGGGAGGAAACCGGCCCATTGCCTCAAACGAAATTGACGATAGCTCGGCATTAATGGGCTTCTTAGATTAATTAGTCATTAGTCATTAGTTATTAGTTTTTCGCTGTTAACTAATGACTAATTAAACTTTTTATACAAGTTATTGAGGAACCCGATCGAGCAATTGAATCGTCTCAAGTGATTTATTTAACTCAGCCAATTTTAACAATCGGCGTTGCTGGTTTATGGTAGGAACGACTCAATCTGCAAAAAATGAAACAAGCGCTTCAGGGAGCATCTCACTTTTGCAGCCAAGCTAGAAATTGGAGCTAGGAGCCAGGAGGAAAGAGTAAGAAGGAAGAAGGAAGGAGACAGAAGAAGTTTTTTTACAAATAAGAGATGCTCCCGCGCTTCAGAACATCTTCGGAATTTCCCACTTATCTATTTTTATCCCGTGATTTATCAACACCCTAGAAGTGATTTTTACCCTAAATGAGAGGGAATATCAAACCGTGTCTATTTGGATTATTCGTCATGGTCAAAGTCAATCTAATGCAGGGTTGGCAACTATTGGACCTCATGAAAATGCCTTAAGTGAATTGGGCGATCGACAATCAAGATGTATTCCAACCGCCGTTAAACAAACTCCAGACTTGATTGTGACTTCACCTTATCTGAGAACACAACTCACTGCTCAACCATTGATTGAACAATTTCCACATACACCCGTTGAGGTTTGGCAAGTTCAGGAATTTACCTATCTGGGTCTACAGCTCGACCAACCAACCACAACCCAGGCTCGCAAACCTTTGAGCAAAGCTTACTGGGACCGCTGCGACCCTGAATATGTCGATGGAACCAACGCCGAATCGTTGGTCCAACTGATGGAACGAGTCCGAACTACCCTGAACCAGTTACAACAACAATCGGGTTTTGTAGTTGTCTTTTCCCATGGATTTTTTATCAAAGCAATGCTGTGGCAGATTTTGGCTAACCCAACGGTAATTGATGCCGTTGCTATGAATCGGCTTTTGGGATTTTCGCGAGGATTTCCAGTACCGAATGCGTCAATTTTGCAGATGGAATTTGATTCAGGTGGGATAGCTCATTGGAGTTCCTTCATCACCAACCATCTGCCACCGGATCTAGAATCGGCAGCACCCGATGCAACTGTGGCGAGTGATGCAGGCGATCAACCCTCGTAACCTACCTTCACTGGAACAATGCCCCAACCAACGCCAGAGGGCGTTGCTGATTTATGGTATGAACGACTCAATCTGCAAAAAAAGAAACAAGCGCGTCAGAACATCTTCGGAATTTCCAACTTATCTGTTTTCATACCGTGATTCAGCAACGCCGCTCGATTAAATATTAAAATATTTTTGGTAAGTGGTAACAGTTATAGCAGAAGACCTTCGGCAGAAAACTATCCAAGCAATAATTTCAACAATTAATAACGTCCTCAGCGTCTTCGCGGTTGCTATAACTGTTAAGAGTTCACAACATTTAACAGTTGATATTTCACATTTTCGAGTTCAAGGGCTAATGACTACTGATCTCGTTTGCGGTTGCATCGGTATTGTTTAAATGTCTCAACAGTCAGTTGTTCCGAAAGCATAATTTTAGTCAACAGCCAACAGTTAACAGTCAACAATATCTTGCTCGTGCAAACAGAATAGATATGACTAATAACTACTTCCCCAGACCCTGATATTTACTCAATAAAGCAGCAAAGCGCTTGTAATCCACAGGCTTCCTCAAATACTCCGCCGCTCCCAATTCCAAACCCTGATTTTGGTCGTCCAAAAAAGTTATCATAATCACCGGAATCTCAGCCAAATCTCGATCGGCTTTCAAGGCAGACAGCACCGCCCAGCCGTCCATACTCGGCATCATCACGTCCAGAATAATCGCGTCCGGCAGCAACTCCTTAGCCAACAGCAGCCCCCCTTGACCGCTAGCCGACGATCGCACCCGAAATCCCTGTTTCGACAAGCAGCGAGTCATCAAATCCCGCGCGTCTGGATCGTCGTCAATCACCAGCACAGTAGCAGCATCCGGCAGATCCAGCGGTTGCGATCGCACTTCTTTTTGCTTCGCTTCAGTCGCCGCTACACTCGTTTCTAAATCGTCGGAAGACTTCGCCTGCATTTGTGCGATTTCTCGATCGTCCGGCGCTTCTTTCGGGCTTTTAATCGCAATCGGCAACCGGATCGTAAAACTAGAACCGCAATTAAATTCGCTCTCAACCGTAATGTCTCCGCCCATCATCTGGCAAAATTTCCGGCTAATTGTCAGCCCCAAACCGGTGCCGCCGTATTTGCGGGTAGTAGAATCGTCCGCTTGAGCGAAAGCTGCGAACAGCCTCGACACCTGATCCTCAGTCATGCCGATGCCGGTATCGGTTACTTGAAAGACGATCGCAGGCAGTTGACACCGGGAAGGATCTGCCGAGAGTTCTTCGGAATTGTCGATCGGCAAAACCTTCCCTTCTTCTTTCCAAACATTAATCGTAATTTTGCCTCGATCGGTAAACTTAGCAGCATTGGTCACCAAATTCAACAGCGCTTGCCGCAGCTTTGACAAATCGGAGTATATCGTGCCAATATTGCGATCGCAATTGACAATCAAAGTATTGCCATTTTTCCCTAGCTGGGGTTGAACAGTAGTGACAACCTGCTCGATCAAATTCCACACCTCAAAAGTCTCCAAGAAAAGAGTCATCTTTCCTGCTTCAATTTTAGAAATATCCAGGATGTCACTAATAATGGTGAGCAACTGCTTGCCTGCCATATTAATGCTTGCCAAATCCATCACAAACTCTTCTTCGCCGAGTTCCAGAGCCTCTTCTTGCAGCAGCTCGCTGTACCCAATAATCGCATTCAAGGGCGTCCGCAACTCGTGAGTCATATTTGCCAAAAAAGTGCTTTTCGCCCGGTTGGCAGCTTCCGCGGCATTCTTAGCAACTTCCAATTCGCGCGATCGTTCCTCTAGCTGCCGCTGCCGCACTTCCAAACCGTTGAGCAAACTGCTAATTTGCTGAGCCATTGTATTGAGAGTAGAAGATAGCACCCCGATCGCGTCATTAGAAACCACAGGCGATCGAGCCGTCAAATCACCGCTGGCCATCTGTTCGGCAGTTTCCCGCAGCAAGCCGAGATTCCGAATAATTGCCGACACCGACACAAAAGCCACTATCCCCGCGATCAAACTCAAACCCAAAGCTGCCAGCAGCCAGTGCTGAGTGCGGCTCGCCACAAAGAGAGTTTGCTGCACCAGCACCGCCATTGCTGCCTCAGAAACCCCAGCCCCCGGATGTGAGGCAGCCTCTATTGTCAGCAAATAGTTCTTCATCTCCACAGAACCCATCCACCCGACTCCCACCGCCATCCAAGTTATCAGTACCAAGATGACAAACAGCCCGCTCAAAGACGCCCGAGTTCCCAGAGAAATCGACCTCGTAGCAAGTGCCGCCGCCCAAGGATAACCCTTGAGAAAAGGATCTGGCGGAACCGGTGCGCCGGAATTCCAAATCTCCTCAATTTGACCGTCTAACCTCACCTTGCCAATCCGCACTGTTTTCCAGATATGCTGAGTTTGGGCATCTATTTTTACCTTGCCAGATGGCGCTGCAAACTCGATATTTTTAGCAGCCGCCCTGACTTTAACCACATCTGTCGAACCAGCTTTTTCTACTGCTTGCTTCCACAGGTAAACGCCCAAATAAGCCGCTTCGATCGGGTCATCCGTGACTCGATTTTCCCCGTATCGGGCTTTATAAGCCTTGACAAATTTACGATTTTCCGGTGTATCGACCGTTTGAAAATAGTTCCAAACCACCAAATGTCCCGCAATATTGGACGGCCCGATCGCTCGCACTTCCTCTTCTGCTACGCTGACCGACATCACGGGCAAATCTTCGGGTTTCACGCCAGCTTCCCGCAGATGAAGGAAAAAAGCCACATTGCTGTCTCCGTTGAGAGTGTTGAGAATAGCATCCGGTTTCACTGCTAAGATATGTGCGATCGCCTCGCCCACTTCCCTCGAACCCAGCGGCAGATACACTTCCCCCGCTAACTCTCCCCCCTGTGCCGCCAGTTGAGCTTTCACAATCCGATTTGCCGTGCGGGGAAAAATATAATCCGAACCTAACAGGAAAATTTTCCGCTTCCCCTGTGCCAGCAAGTAATTCACCCCAGGCACAATCTGTTGGTTCGGGGCAGCACCAGTGTAGACAATATTCGGACACTGTTCTAGCCCTTCATACTGCACCGGATAGAACAGCAACCCTTTGCCCTGGTCGAAAGCCTGCTGTACAGCTTTGCGGCTCGCCGAAGTCCAACAGCCAAATACCACCGCCACCTGAGCTTCTAAGAGCAATTGCTTAGCTTTTTGAGCAAAAGTTTGCAAATCGCTGGCTCCATCTTCTATAACCGCTTCCAAGGGGCGTCCGAGCACCCCTCCTGCCGCATTAATTTCCTCAACAGCCAACAGCGTCGCATCTTTAACAGAAATTTCGCTGATGGACATCGTGCCCGTCAGCGAATGCAAAACGCCTATTTTGATCGGCTCACGAGCCGGGCCGGCTGCTTCGAGGGGGTTACTGCTCCTTGATCCCATAGGGTTTTAGATAATTTTTACCGAAAAATGGGGTTGAAAGCCCCGCACTTAAGTGCGGCTTTTATCTAGGACTTTCCTTGATAAAAAGTGCTGAGGTTTGATATAATCATACCATGATAGTAAGAAAAGCAAAACTAAAAAACAGAACGAGAGACCAATACGAGAGACCACTACTGTGCACTTGATGAAGCCATCCGAACAGGCGAGTTGATTAGAAAAAAAGCTGTCAGATTTTGGATGGACAACGCAGATATTAGTAAGACCATCTTGTACGCACTCTGCAAAGATATTGCCTGCATAGTTCGCTTTCGCGAAAAAGCTCAAGTCAGCCGCCCGTTAAGCCAGGGCCGAACGCGCTTGGGCTTCTATATCTAGCTTCTATAGCCGCTGTAAAAAAGGCGAGAGAAGGAAGGGTTATCCCAAATTCAAAAAGCACTGTCGCTCTGTAGAAGACATTTCCGAAAACAATCAAAGCCTCTGTGTAGTTAAGCTCTAGGACGTAAATGTAATCATCCTAAATTAGCTAGTGTGTACGATAAAACCAGACTATGAGATATGTATTGTTGATAATTGTACCAAAATATTGAGTTAGCTGTGTGAATTTTAATCGGACGATTTCACTGCTTTTCCTAATGGTAATATTAGCCCTGCAATTCGCAACCTTACTCTTCCACAAATCGTTAAAATTACTGGCTCATATTTTTGGAAATTTAATTTAAATCTTTCTTGGGCAACTAGAAATCTGTTGACCCTTTTAATTCGATGTTTGACAAAAAGTCGGAGAGCAGAACATGCTTTGTTTTGTTCTTTTTGTTGCGTTGTCAATTCTCCTTTTCTGGCTTTTTGAATGGGAGTTGTTATTAAATCTTCTCCAACGTAAGCTTTATCTCCCTTAAGTATTTGTTGAGAGTCAAACTTTGAGCTATATTCCCGGAATAAGGTTATATAGCTTTTATATCCAGGTTCACCTGCCACAACATCAACTATACCTCTACCATATGGCATGAGAATTATTAGACTTTTAAATGTATGATTACTCTTCTTGCCTGAAAAGTATTTTTCTTGTTCATCACGAGTTCCAGGTCTTTCTCTGACTTGTTCGTAGGTATCTACTGTTAATTAATATTCTGTGAGTATTTCCTTAGCTATTGCATAGTCAGCAGCGTTTTTTTATTTGTTCAAGCAAGCTAGATGGTAGCAATCAAAGCAGGCGCCCAAACTAATAGTTAAATGTATCATTAGCTGTAGACTCACTTACTCCAAACTGGATGCCACGAAGTTGCAATGTTGTCCTATGCCTAAGATATAACAAAGTTAAAATTATTTGTTCGGGAATAGATAGTTTGGGTTGGCGACCGACTCCACTAGCAATAATTCTCACTTTCTTGGATTCTAGTAAAGCTTGTTTTTCATGATGTAATCTTTCGGCATTTTGGAGCAATTGTTGTAACTGTTCATATTCCACACCAATTAATCGCTGTGTTTCTTTATGATTCTCTTCAATATGATTCAGGATGTGTCACTCATATCTATGGGTTAAAAAATGTTTTTTATTTTATATTTTTTTCTACATAATGTTACTATTTTGGAGATGTCTGCTGTTATTGATTAGTAAATTTCTAAGCTGTCGCGCATTCTTGTAAATTGCATATTCGAGGCGGGCGGGACGCCCACCCCACAAAAGTTTTATTGTTTTTTGACAGACAATTTAAATTCCGCAACAGCTTAACTAAATACCTTTTATTTTGATGAATACGGCCGCTTGTTTGTCCACATCGTGGGCAAAGTTATGTTTTATTTTTGACGATAACGGATCAAATAATTGTTGCTTCTGTCTCTAAGCTATCCTCTAGGATTACACCAGGTAGATTCAGTATTTTTATCATTAATATTTAGTCATTGATATTTTTATATTTAACTTAAATGCTGGCTGTCTTCATAAGATTTTAACAGACTAAGTACGGAAGAACCATTAATTGCTTGAATTGCTGCTACAAACTAATAGCAATCAATATTTCTTTACAATGTTCGGAATCTGGACTTCACCAATGAGCGTCGAAAATTGATGGTTTTTGAATCCTGAATGTAATTTTTTGCGTAGATATACGTATACCGGACTCAACATTTGCCTCTCCCAGCTTCACAGAATCTTCATAATTCTCCGTGATAATACGGTATCTTTATAAAGATTAGGTAAAGATTGCCCTGACAGGTAGCCAAAATCACGATTCTGTAAGTTAAACTGGGAGCCAGCCAAAACCATACTTACGTAATCACCACACAATCCTGAAAGAACGCTATTTTATCTATCCTAAAGGCGTTGAAGGGATGCCGTAATTAAGGGGTGTTAGTCGGACATATCGACAAACAGTTTTTAAGCCAACTAAATTGCAACTCAACCAATAAAAATTGCTCATAATCGGGTTAGTTGTAATTCAAAAAAATTGAAACAAATTTTTGACAGGGTGAATTATGAAAAAACAAATAGGGGTTAAAAATCACATTTTTACAACCCGAGAAGCCTGGGAAAATTTCCCGGCTATTCAGAAAATTTTCGAGGAAGTCGGTGCAGGACCGACATTAGTGGCGAAATTAAAGACAGCCTGTGAAATTTGCGAGTTTCAGCTCGGAGATGAAATCACTCAATATCAAACACCGGATAATAGCCACAATTTAGTTGAACAAGAACAGAGCGATCGCCATTTTTATTTAGTTTGCGAGGGAAGAGTCAGGCTGCTAGCGGTAGAAGCGTCTCAACAGCAGGAAATTTCGGCGGTGGTACTGGAAGTCGGAGCAATATTTGGGACAGATAACCTATTTCTTGACAGCGGACTGCCTTACAGGGCAATTGCGGCCGGCACTTGCCAAGTCGGTCGAATTGCGGCCACCACAATGCAGCTTATTTTAGAGGAATTCCCGCAACTGCAACAGCACTTGCAGCAAGAATTTCAAGAGCGACAGCGGTTAATATTTTTCAAGGCACAAACAGATTTGCGATCGCTCCCTCCCCACCAACAACAGCTTCTGTGGCCGCACTTACTTCCTTACATAGAAGAAAGCCGAATTCCTGCCGGAGTTTCCCTCGCTGAGCATTGCCAAAACTCCAACAATCATTTTTGGCTCCGCAGCGGTCAAATTCAAGGTCAAGCACCGCCAATTATCGGCAGTAACTGGGAAAATTCAGACGTGAAAAGCAACTGGATAGCCGTAACAGACCTGCTAATTTACCAGCTTAGCAGCGAACAGTGGGAAATCGCCAAATCCACAATTAGTTCCGAAAGCAATTCCCGCCCTAAAATCCTCCGTAAACCTCCGATTTTAAGCTTAGTAACGGCGCCCCAAGATGCCAAACCCACCTCACAAACCGAGCCATCAAAATTAACCGCAGTTGCTCAGCAAAAACCCGCAGCCGGAATCATCAGCTTTCCCAAACCCAAGCAGCGCCGCTGGTTGAGCAGCAAACACCCATTCATTCAACAACAGAGCGCAGCAGATTGTGGAGCTACTTGCTTAGCCATGATTAGCGAGTATTGGGGTAAAAAATTCAGCCTAAATTACTTGCGCGAATTGGCTGAAATCGGCCGCAGCGGCGCGTCGCTCAAAAGTCTGGCAAAAGCAGCGGAAAGGATGGGATTTCAAACCCGTCCCGTGCGAGCTTCTTTAACTCCGCTGCGAAATCAAAATCCCTGGATTGCTCACTGGCAAGGCAATCACTACGTGGCAGTTTACCGCTTTAAAAATCAACAGGTTTTAGTGGCTGATCCGGCTGCGGGCAAGCGGTGGATGAGCATTAAAAGTTTTACCGAAAATTGGACTGGGTACGCCCTAATTTTAGACCCGACAGCGGAACTATACCGCAATCACACTGCCGAACATCAAGGCATCAAACTTAAAAATTTTGTTGGCATAGTCTGGCCCTACCGCGCTGCGATCGCCCAAATTCTGCTCCTCTCCTTGTTGCTCCAAATATTTGGTCTAGTTACTCCCCTATTTACCCAAGTAATTCTCGACCAAGTGGTTGTCAGCAAAAGCGTAGTAACTCTGCACGTTTTTGCGATCGGGCTGCTGCTGTTTAGTGTTTGGCGAACGCTGTTGGGTGCAACGAGACAGTATTTGCTGGATTATTTGTCGAACCGCATTGACCTGACTTTAATTAGCGGCTTTATCAGTCACACTCTCACTTTGCCGATTAAGTTTTTTGAATCTCGTCAGGTGGGCGATATCTTGACGCGGGTTCAGGAAAATCAAAAAATTCAGGCATTTTTGACTCGCCAAGCTATTACGGCTTGGTTGGATGCTTTGATGGCTGTAGTTTACATCGGACTGATGGTTTACTATAACTGGCGTCTGGCGTTGTTGGTGCTGGCGTTGATTCCGCCGATCGTAATTTTGACTTTAGTCGCAACTCCCTTTCTGCGAAAAGTTTCGCGGGAGGTTTTTACCGAAAGTGCCAAGCAAAATTCATCTTTGGTGGAAATGATTACTGGGGTGGCGACGGTTAAGGCAACTGCTGCTGAGCGAGAAATGCGCTGGCGCTGGGAAGACCAATTAACCTGCATGATTAATGCTAAATTTCGCGGGCAGAAGTTGGCGAATTCTTTGCAGGTGATCGGGGGTGGGATTAATACTTTGGGGAGCACGGCTTTGCTGTGGTACGGGGCAATGCTGGTGATTCAAGACGAGTTGACGATCGGTCAATTTGTTGCTTTTAATATGATGATTGGGAGCGTGATTTCTCCTGTGCTTTCAGTGGTGGGACTTTGGGATGAGTTTCAAGAAGTGCTCGTTTCGATCGAGCGTTTGGATGATGTATTCTCTGCCCAACCTGAAGAAAGCCCTTACAAACCAATGCTGGTGCTGCCTCCCATTCAGGGAAACGTCAAGTTTGACAATGTTTCTTTCCGTTATGCTCAGGATGAGGAACGCAATACGCTGCAAAATCTTTCCTTTGAGGTGCAAGCTGGAGAAACTGTGGCAATTGTCGGCCGCAGCGGTTCCGGTAAGAGCACTTTGGTAAAGCTGCTGCAAGGTTTCTATTATCCAGAAAAGGGGCGGCTGACAATTGACGGCCACGATATTCGGCACATTTCTTTGCAGTCGCTGCGAGTTCAGTTGGGTGTTGTTCCTCAAGATTGTTTCTTGTTTTCGGGAACGATTTTGGAAAATATTACGCTGTATAAAAACGGAAATGATGCTGCTTCTGCAAGCTTGGAACAGGCGATAGAAGTGGCGAAGCTAGCAGAAGCTCATGCTTTTATTCAAGATATGCCGCTGGGTTATCAAACTCCTGTGGGGGAAAGGGGAACGAGTTTGTCTGGGGGCCAGCGACAACGAATTGCGATCGCCCGCGCTCTTTTGGGCGATCCCCGGATTTTGGTTTTGGATGAAGCAACTTCTTCGCTGGATACCGAATCTGAGCGCAGGTTTCAGCAAAATCTCGCCCGCATTAGTCGCGATCGCACTGCGTTTATCATCGCTCATCGGTTGTCTACGGTGCGTAATGCCGATCGAATTTTGGTTCTAGACAAAGGCATTTTAGCCGAACAAGGCAACCACGACGAATTGATGGCTGAACGCGGACTTTACTATCACCTCGCTCAGCAACAACTCGATATTTAAGTCATTAGTCATTAGTCATTAGTTATTAGTCATTAGTTATTAGTCATTAGTCATTAATCTTTAGTCATTAGCAACCTACACAAGACTAAAGATAATTTTCACTTACTCCTGACTTCCAACTCCTGACTTATAGCTCCTAACAACTGCCAACTGCCAACAGTCAACAGACTAATTTGGAGGAAATACAATGTTTTCACAAGATGAGAAAGAATTAGGCCACGCTCCTAACGAAATAGGTGAAGTCTATGGGGGCGTCGCTTCTAGGCAAGAAAACGAACCCAGAAAAAAAGACCGCTCTTTAGAAGTTGTCGAACCTCAAAATCGCTCTTCTCAAACTCATGAGGGTATCAATATTGCCAAATTACAGTTACGGCAGCCTGATGCGAATAATTGGTCTACTTCTTTGCACTCGGTGCTCGACCAGCCACCAGTATCATTTCCGCAGCGGTTGATATTAGGAGGAATGGTTTTTTCCGTAGCTTTTGGAGCGTGGGCAACTTTGGGAAAAATTGACGAGGTTGGTCATGCTCAGGGCAAATTAGTTCCCAAAGGCGCTGTTTACAAAATTCACCCGACGGATACGGGAAAAATTATTAACCTCGCTATCAAAGAAGGTCAAAAAATCAAAGCTGGACAATTATTGGCCGAATTAGACCCGTCGAATGCCCAGAGCGAGGTGGAGCGTCTTGATAAAATTCTGGACGCTTATCGGATTCAATTGGTGCAAGAGATGAGTTCGATCGAGAGAACTCGACTGGAAGTTGAAGCGAGCCAAGCTATTGCTGCTGCAGACCAGCGGGGGGCTGAAGCTGCGATCGCCCGTGCTCGCGCTTCAGCGGCCACCACGCAGTCTCAAATCGAGCAATTGCAAGCAGATTTAGTGTCTCAGCAAGCGCGCAAGCAACAGCTCAAACCTTTGGAAAAGGATGTGCAAGACTTGCTCTCGCAACTGAATACAGATATTAACTCCCAGCAAGGGCGGCGCGATCAGGTGAAACCATTGCAACGCAAGACTCAAGAATTGCTCGCGCAATTGCAAGCAAAAGTGACTGCTCACAAAGAGCGGATCGCGCGTCTCAAACCTTTGGTAGATGAAGGAGCACTGTCAAAAGACGTATTGTTTCAAGCTGAGGAAGCTCTGCGAGAAAGCGAAAATGCCGTGATTAGAAGCCAGTTGGGGGAGACCACTCAGGCTGACGATCGCGCCTTTGAAGTCGAGCAAACCGTTCGCGACAGGCAAAGTGCTGCCATCAGGAGTCAACTGTCTGATGCAACTGGGGTTAAGGAAAGGTTGTTTGAAGTCGAGCAAAATTTGCGCGATCGAACAAGCGCCATTTCTAAAGCCCAAGGTGAATTAACCCAACAACTGGCAGAAGTCGATCGACTGCAAGCCGAAGCCGCCAGCAAACAAGCTGCAGCGCGCCAAATGCAGTTAGAAAAAGAGCAAAAAATTCAGCAGTTGGAAATGCAATTAAATCAAGTCAAATCCAAAATTGCCGAAACCCAAACCCTGCTCGATCAAGCCAAAAATAAGCTCAAACAAAGATTTCTCTACGCACCCGTCAGCGGAGTCATTTCCGCACTCAACATTCACAACACTGGCGAAGTAGTTCAACCCGGTCAAACTATTGCTGAAATGACTCCGAATCAGGCTCCTCTGGTGCTGGAAGTCAGTTTGCCGAACCGAGAAGCGGGATTTGTCAAAACCGGAATGCCGGTGCAAGTCAAATTTGATGCTTTTCCTTATCAAAATTACGGCGTGATTCCGGGAAAAGTTTTATCTATTTCGCCCGATGCCAAAACAGACGAGCGATTGGGTGTTTTTTACCGGGTGGAAGTGAGTATCGATCGAGACTCAGTGAAAGCCAAAAATCAAACCTGGAAACTCAAAGCTGGCCAAACAGCTACTGCGGAAATTGTCATTCGCCAGCGCAGCATAGCCGACATTTTGCTTGACCCTCTCAAGCAGCTACAAAAGGGCGGCATGAGTTTGTAGAACTTAGTTAAGTGGTTGTTGTCCTTTGTCACTCTCTATACACAAAACAGGATAAAATAATGACTTCCCAATTTCACCATTCTGCCAATCATTCTCAAGTTGGAATCAAACCAGAACAATTGGATGAGATAATTTCAGCCATCCTGGCAGGAAAGTATTCTTGGGCTTGTTTTTTACTTTTGCGGTCCACGGGTTACAACCCTCTGGACTACATCCCTTACCGTACTTCCAACCGCTTGCTTAAGGAAAACAGTCAAATCAGCAAGTCGAGTAAATCGGAAACTAAGCCTGCATTGGGCAAAATTGCTGATTTAGATTATGTGGAAGTGGTGAGGGAAAAACGAGCCGGAGTTCGAGGGGGTTATGTAACCGAGGCTTTTAGCGAGTTGCACCCCGATACCAGAGGTTTTGGACTGGAAGTCAAGGAAGAGCCATGTCTCTCGACGCCGCCAATTGGTGTTCCACATCAGGGCTTTTTTGCGGGATTAAAGACACGTTGGTTGAATTTCGCGGGCGAGTAAATTAGTTGCTCGAAACAAAACCCGATTGCGGGCGTTGGGTGTACCTGTTTTTTGGTTGACTCACCGCGGGCGATCGGGTTTTTTAGTATCGAACATCCGCACTTCCGATAAATCTGCCAAAATGGCAACTTTAGCCAAAGTAATTACTTTATACTCAGAAACCCGATTTTAGCTATTGTCGATTTATACTGCTTTGCGATCGACTCTAATACAGTTATTGCTCTGTTTCGGCAATGCCCTTTCTACTCAATTTTATTGATTAGCCTATCTTTTTTGTCTTCAGCTTCTGTCAAAATTAATCTGCCAAAATGGCAACACAGGTCTGATTAGCCTAGCTATATTAAATACAGAACAACCAAAGGTTGCTTCTAGCAAAAAACTCACAACTAAAAAGGACAAAAGCCATGATTATTTCCGATTTGAACTACTTGGAAACTGCTGAAAATTCTGCTGTTGTTGGTGGTATCTTTTTCGGCAACCTCAACTCCGATGTTTATGCCGAACTAGATGTTAAGGAACGCTTTGACGTGCAGAAGCTTTACAAGCAATATGTTGACATCAAGGGCAATCTAGCGACCGCTCAATCTGAAGCTTTTGGGAAAAATACCTCGACCCAAATCTTTACTACTGTTGTAGAAGGTAAGTATTCTGCCTCCACTGGATTTTCGGCGGCTAGCTAGGAGATAACTCCAATTCATCAAATCACGTGGCAATTGGAATAAGTAGGTCGGCAGAAAAAATCATAACTATTTGGTAGTAGGGCTTCAGGCGTCAAGCCCTATGACAAAAAACCTAATACAGAAACTTTAGGTTTCCTTAGAGAGTTTGGTTAATTTTCACCGACTTACTTAGGTGATTTATGTAATTGATTACTTCGCTTTTGAAAAAGTCATCAACTACATAAATCTTGTTTCAAATCGAGCCGTAGCCAAATAGCGTCTACGGCTCACTAATTTATGGTTGAGCCAATTTTCTAATCAATAAGAATCGGTGTTAAACTCATGACTGACTGTAAAGTTGTTGTCAAACGCATAGTCTCACCCGATGGTAAAGTTATTGCTGAGGCTAAAAGCGTAGTCGAAGCATCTGGCGATGATCGAGGTGAAATTAGTCAAAGCGTTTCTGTAAAGGTTTCATCTGCTAATAGCTCCAGCAGTTACGCAAAATCGAGTTCTAGTAGTTCTTCTTCATCTAGTTTTAGCAGCACTTCCTCAACATCTAGTTGCTCTAGTATATCTTCAATTTAATAATGAAGTTAGTCTGCTAAAAACTTCTGGTGATACTGCCATGAAATATTGCTTAGTCATCTCTGACTTAAGTTATTTAGAACCCATTAACGAAAGCGAAAGCACAGTTGTAGTAGGTGGTGGCAATGTTTACGCTGATACATTCGCCACAACAACAGCCGAGCCTGGATATGCGATCGCTGTTGCAGGTGGGCTTGCCATTGGTAATCAAACTTATGCAAATAGTGTAACCAACACAACGGTTAAAGACTTGGGTAGTCTTGAGTATAGTAGAGCCACTGCAACAGCCACAGCCTATGCAAGGACTGGAAACCAAAGTGCTTCATCTACAATTCGCAGTACTTCTATTTCATTTTTTGGGCGTTAATAGTCTCACCCGATAGGAAGATGATCGATAATACTGGGTTTCAGACATCCTCTCAGGAGGATTAGGAAGATCTAGTCTTAACCGACAAATATGGGGAGTATAATTGGTGAGGGAAAAATTATATGCAGATTGAGAAAATTGATAATTTTGAAACATTTAAGAAAATCAGAGAAAATTGAGATTCTGTATACGCCGCAGATCATCAGGCTCACTTCTTCTGATCCTGGATTTGGTTATCTGGATGGTTGCAGAGGGTGCATGAGCGGTGGTTCCTATTAGCTGCAAAACCAGATATCCATGATTCATCCTATGTTGCTTTTTCCCTCTAAAAAATTCATTAACCCACCAGGAGGGAGGCGGCTTTGAAACTGAAATCTGCATGGCAGGAAATAGCATAGCAGATTACACAGGACTTATTTGCCTGCCGGGTTATGAAGAAGAGGTAATTCCTGCTTTTGCTGCTTACATCCAGCAAAAGTTAGTATGGTCTAGTTTCAATGTAAAAAGTATTCTAGAAACAGATACACGGATGTCTCTCTTCTTGACTAATTTCTCTGCCGATAGTTTTGAACTCAGTCAACTCCGCATTCAAAGTGTGAATGAAGAAGAACCCGATATTTATCTTGCTCCTTATGTTTCATTACCAGATGACTGGGAGCAATATCTGCAAAACTACGTCGGTGTCAATACCAGGGCGATCGCCCTGCACCTGCCATGACTCCGCATCCATTCGATCGCGATCCTATTCAAATCGGTCAAATCCGTCGTCTTTGAGGCTTCTCCAAGCCCCTCGACCCGCCGTTCCAAGTCCCCTCCTATCCGCTCAACCACAGTCCTCAAGCTGCTGCCAAACCCCGCTCTGTTAATCCCTATTCAGGAACGCGAGCAGGCGTGTATCGGGCGCTCCACACCAGCAAGCGCGCGCCCGATACAAAGAGTGTAAAAATTGAAAACTTGCGTAAGTCCTATAATTTCAAACAAATCTGCCAAATTGGCAACATACCTCTAATTAGTCCAGATATATTTAGGTAAATCGAAATAAAACAACGTTTTTGCTCTTCTTTAGCAGTTCGCCCTAATATTTTTTTAGTACGGGCGGGTGCCAGGAAGGTGCAATTTAAATTTAAACAGGCCTTTTGAGAGTGATGGTGATGGCTAAATCAAATGCCGTTGGCAAGCACTGCCGATCGCGATCGCCCAGATTGGTATTGGTAACAATTTTTTCCCGTCCTACTTTCGGGATAGACCAAGGTTCATTTATGAAAAACATTTCCTTCTTTAGTCTGAAGTCAAGAGCAATTGCTTCACACTTTTTAAAATTATACATTTGCATTCATTGAAATGCGGAGTGTCGGCGATCGTGCAAGTGCTTTTCGTGTTTACAGGTCAAAGGAGATAAATCGCGATGCCTCCATTAGATTTATTAGCTCCTGAGCCCTTAAATAATATTGTTGGAAACAGCAATAGTTTAAACACCTTGAATTCGTTGGCGAATAACCCTGGTGCCGGCAGCAGCAGTTCCAGCACATCTAGTTCCTTTGTCGATAGCAGCGGTGCAGGCAGTACCAGCAGCGCGACAGCAACTTCCCCGACGGGAAGTAGTACAAGCAGTGAGACTGCTTACGCTGTGGCGGCTACATCTAGCAGTGGCAGCGCGACAGCTAGTGCTTCTACAGTGGCGCCCCCAACTACTAACGCCACAGCGCCAACACCCACACCGCCTACACCCACACCGTCAAATAATGACGGTTCAACGTTCACCCCCGTGACTGGTGGCACTTCTAGCAATTCAAGTCCTTCTAATTTCTCTCCAGACAGTACGGGTACTGGCGACGAGAGTACGATCGACAGCAACGGCGAGGGATATTGGCTCGGCACCAACGAGAGCGATGTGATTAGTGGCGATAGCGGGATCGATCGAATTTTTGCAGGAAGCGGCGACGATATTGTCACAGGTAACAGAGGTAATGATGCGATCGATGGAGGCGATGGAAACGACACTTTGCGGGGAGGAAAAGGTCAGGATTTACTGATTGGCGGCAACGGCGACGATTTTCTTTGCGGCGACTTCGGCACCGATACATTGATTGGAGGTAGCGGCGCTGATACCTTTGCATTTCAACCCGAAACAGCGAGTGCAGCAGCTAATCCATTTTTAGCTGATCGAGTCGTTGATTTCAATCCCGCTCAAGGCGATCGAATTGGGCTGACAGGGGGACTTTCGGTAACAGACATGACACTCGTCGCGCTTGATACTGATGGTGACGGTGCGACAGACGCGACTCTGCTCAAGTTTAGTTCAAATAATGGCGATCGAATTTTAGCTGTTGTTTTGGGAACAGTTAACGCAGCGGGTGCAACAACTTTGAGCAATGCTGATTTTATTAGTTTGCCAAATGGGATATTGTAGCTAACCGTTAACCGTTAACACCAACTACCCCGCAGGAATCGTTAGGGGATGAAGTTAATAAATTCATAAAGGTTGAGAGAGAAAGATGAAGGACTTTTACGGGCCATTGATTGAAGCAAGTGAAATCATCGAACTACTCAAACAAGAGATGCAATTAAAAACATTTAGTCAAAAGGTTTTGCATAAAAAAGTTATTGAGAAAGCAGCCAGGGAACGGGAGTTAACTGTGACTCCAGACGAAATTCAAGCTGTGGGCGACCAACTCCGCCGCGAGAAGCGTTTGGAGAAAGCGGCGGATACGATTGCTTGGCTGGTCGATCAGATGATTTCCGTAGAAGATTTAGAGGCCGGGATTCGCGATCGGCTCCTCAGCCAAAAACTAGCCGAACACTTGTTCAGCAAAGAAGTAGAAAAGATTTTTGTTCAAAACAAATTGCAATTCGATCAAATAATTCTTTATCAAATAGTTGTTGCCAACGCCCAGCTTGCTCAGGAACTATTTTATCAAATTCAAGAAGGAGAAATCAGCTTTTTTGATGCCGCTCACCTTTACGATATTGACGAAAATCGTCGGCATATATGCGGTTGCGAAGGCAAGGTTTATCGGTGGGGTTTAAAACCAGACATAGCCGTCGCTGTATTTAGCGCTAAACCCGGAGAAGTGATTCGTCCAATTGAAACAGAGCTAGGATATCACTTGTTCCTGGTTGAAAAGTTTCTCCCGGCGGAATTAACCCCTGAACGGTATCAAGAAATATTGCACAATCTGTTTAACGAATGGTTGGCTAACGAAGTCAACTATTTATTGTACAATGCTAAAGTGTAGAAACTTAATTTCTCGCCCTCAAAAAGCCATTATATAATTTTGCTGCCACCACAGACAATGCTAACTTTTAGGTTGGTTCTGGGTGCACAGAGAGACCTAATATCTTTTCCAACTGCATCAATATTATTCATTCCTTGGCGCGGTGAGTGAGTGTAAATAGTCTCATGCTTGTGGATTTAAATATTGCTCCCTTTCACGCACTCTACTACTTAGATAAAAAGTGGTTTTACGAGGTACTTATAGCTCAATAAAGTTTAGTTAAAAAGGGAACTAATCGCCCTCGAAACTGCGCGAAGCCTAGCGAAGGATGAGACGCTTAGCAAACCCAAGCTTACTGACTTATAGCAATTTAAAAATTACTTTGGAAATGTGAGTTTTGTCAACCCCATATACGCCAGCTAGCAAAGGCAAATGGAAAAAATATATCGGTTAAAAACGCCACTCTAATATATTATCCCACAAGCTACTTTTTTAATTCTCATTTTTCCATCTTATCTATTAAGTATTTGCGTTCATCAGCGTTCATCAGCCTACATCTGCGGTTAAAAACCCACATAATTTTGCCGCCACCAAGCGCGCACAAACTTAATCTCCTCAAAGGTATAACGTTCTTCCAAAAAATCATAAATTGCTCTCAGTTTCTCATCCCCCATAACTTCAATTGCATACACTATCGCCTGCTGGCGTTCCGATTCCACCAACAAATTGATATCAACTTCCCTGCCCATTTCCATCAATTCTATCAGATGGCCAGAAATAGTATTAGGACTCATCCCCCGCGCATTAGCTATTCCTTGAACTGTCAAACCTTGTCGGTATAATTCCCAGGTTTGCATCTGCGAATAAGACGCAACATTGGAAAGATTGGGAAGATTAGCGACATCAGGAGATGCAGCACCACTTGGCAATCCTTGTTCTTTGCAAAAATTGCGAATTGCCTCCAAAAAAACTTTGCCGTACTTATCTCGCTTGTTGCTACCAACGCCGTAAACTTCCTCGAATTCTCTGAGATTTTGCGGGCGTTTTTCTGCCATGTCTCGCAAGCTTTTATCGGCAAAAACTACGTAAGGTGGCACAAATTGTTCGTCGGCAATTTGCTTGCGTAGCGTCCGCAGTATGGTAAATAAAGCTTCTACTTCTACAGCCAAAGACCGAACTTTCGCCTGTACTTCCCGCTGGGGTTCAATGGCGATTTCAACTGTGCGCTGACGTTTCATAATTTCCCAACTTTTTTCATTCAGTTTCAAAATGGGAAATCCGTCTGTTTTTTCGTCTAAGAAACCTTGATTTAAGAGCGAACGACTCAACTTTTTCCATTCATCAGCACTTCTATCTTTGCCAATTCCGTAAGTAGAAAGTTGGTTGTGCTGGTATTGCAATATTTTTTGATTTTTTGAGCCACGCAGCACGTCAATAATGTGATTCATGCCGAATTTTTCTTGGCATCTCGCAACGCAAGAAAGAAATTTCATTGCCTCAATTGTCCAATCTTCTACGGGTTTTTGGTTGCAACAGTTATCGCAAGTACCGCAGTTTCCGGGGAATGAATCGCCAAAATAACTTAACTGGATTGTGCGACGGCACTCGGTGGATTCTGCATAGTTGATTACTCGACGCAACTGTTGGCGGGCAATTCGTTGTTCTTGCGGGTCAGGTTTTTGCTCGATGATGTAGTCGATGGTTTTAACATCGCCGTAGCCGAAAAATAAGCTGCAATGAGCGGGTTCGTTGTCTCGGCCTGCGCGGCCGGATTCTTGATAGTATCCTTCGAGATTCTTGGGTAAATCGTAGTGAATTACAAACCGCACGTCGGGTTTGTTGATGCCCATACCGAAGGCTATTGTGGCTACCATTACTTGCACGTCGTCGCGAATGAAGCGGGTTTGATTGGTGGCCCGATCGACATCGTTCATGCCAGCGTGGTATGGTAAGGCTTGGATGCCGCTTTGTTGTAATTTATAGGCAACTTCGTCCACTTTTTTGCGGCTGAGGCAATAGATAATTCCCGAACCGCCTTTTTTTTGGATGATTTGCAAAACTTCGGCAAAACTGTGCTTGGTTTTGGGGCGAACTTCGTAGTATAAATTGGGGCGGTTGAAGCTAGCGACGTGGATGTAGGGATTTCGCAGGGTTAGCTGCTGGATGATGTCTTGGCGGACGCGCTCGGTGGCGGTGGCGGTTAGTCCCATAATGGGAATGTCGGGATATCGATCGCGCACTCGTTGCATTTGCCTGTATTCTGGTCGAAAGTCGTGCCCCCATTCCGAAACGCAGTGGGCTTCGTCGATCGCAAATGCCGAAATTCCTAACTTATTTGCTACTATATCTAAAAACGGTAAAAATCTCTCACCGAGCAAGCGTTCGGGTGCAACGTAGAGCAATTTAATCTTACCTTCGAGAATCGCAGTTTCGCGCGATCGGGTTTCCTGACTGCTCAAAGTGCTGTTAAGAAAAGTCGCCCCAATTCCATTATCCTGCAAAGCTTCCACCTGGTCTTGCATCAGAGCAATTAACGGCGAAACAACCACAGTCAATCCCGGTTTCAACAGTGCCGGTAATTGAAAACACAAAGACTTGCCACCGCCCGTCGGCATGACAATCATCATATCCCGTTTTTGTAAAGCAGCTTCGACAATTTCCTGCTGTCCCGGACGGAAAGAGTCATAGCCAAAAAAATGTTTGAGTGCTTGTTCCAGGGGCAGCGGCACAGAAGATATTGGCGGATTAGACGCTGACATTTGCAGTAGGTGGTTGTTGGCTTCTCAACTATTCTATGCCTTTTGAGCACAAATACAGTTACAATAATTGAGAATCTCAATTTAAGCAGAAAAACTGATGCCGAAAGCAATTTGGAATGGTGCCGTTTTGGCCGAGAGCGACAAGTGCGAAATTGTAGACAATAACTATTATTTCCCCGCCGATGCCATCAACCGTGAGTATTTCAAGGATAGCAGCACTCACACTACTTGCGGTTGGAAAGGTGTTGCTAGTTACTACAATGTCGAAGTCGGCGGACAAGTTAATAAAGATGCTGCGTGGTACTATCCTACTCCGAAAGATGCTGCTAAAAATCTTGCCGGATATATTGCTTTTTGGAAAGGAGTTAAGGTAGAGGCTTAAAGCAGTTTTGAGTTAAAAAAATGGGGCGGAGTTTGGGCGAATGTTGTGCTTAACCCGCCCCTTGAAATTTTAATCTTTTTCCCAAACGGCTACAGCTTCCCATCCCAAACCGCGACGAACAACAATCGGTTCGCTTTCTGTCAAATCGAGAATGGTAGAAACTTGATATCCCGGATCGGAACCGTCATCGACAATGACATCAACTAACTTTGAAAAACAGTCAAAAAGTTCAGCTTTGCCAAAGCTTTCTGCTTTAGATGCAGGCACGGGTGCTGCACCTTCATCATCCGTGGTAATGTGAGCGGATGTTGAAATAATTGGATTTCCCAACGCTTCCAAGAGTGTAAAACAAAGCCGCTGGTCGGGAACGCGAATTCCAGTGGTTTTGCGCTTCGGGCTCATTACCAACCGTGGCACTAACTTGGTAGCTGGCAGCAGAAATGTATAAGGCCCCGGTATTAACCGCTTGATAATTCTGTATGCTTCATCGCTGACGGCTGCATAGTCGGCGATATTTGACAGAGAGGAACACAAGAACGTTAAAGGCTTATCATTGGATAGTTGCTTGATCTGCCTGACTCGTTCTACTGCAGATTTGGAGTTGATATCGCAGCCGATCGCGTAAACTGTATCTGTCGGATAAAGCATCACTGCCCCATTTTTCAGAGCTTTTTGAATTTTCTCGATCCGGTCTCTTTGGGGTGCAACTGGATGCACTTCGTAAATAGTTGCCATGTTAAGATATTGCAGGCTAAGTGGGCGATCGAAATATCGAGTGAAACAATCAATGCTAAAAATTAATTGTTAACAATGAATAAAATAGCTTATTTTGACTGTCCAACCGGCATTGCTGGCGATATGTGCATCGGAGCTCTCATCCACGCCGGCGTTCCTTTAGACTACCTAATTGAAAAACTCAATTTGCTCGGCATTTCGACAGAGTACCAGTTGCGGACGGAATTAGTCCACCGGAATACTCAACAAGCAACTAAATTTTATGTCGATTTAGCTGCGGATTTGTCGTTAAAACCAGAAAATCCCGCTACCGAACTCGATCCCTCGGAAACGGAATCCCCGACTTTTGACGCCCGCCACCACCATCATCACGGGGAAGAACATTCTCACAGTCACGGGGAAGAAGATGCAGAAATTAGCCACACTCATCACCGCAATTTGCCCGAAATTGAGCAAATCATCGTCTCTGCAAAATTGCCTCCGCGCGTGGAAGCTTGGAGTTTGGCCGTATTTGGCAAATTAGCAGAGGCAGAAGGTGCCGTACACGGTATCCCCGCAAGCGAGGTTCACTTTCACGAGGTGGGGGCGACGGATGCAATTATTGATATTGTCGGTACTTGTTTGGGTTTGGATTGGTTGGATATTCAGGAGTTTTACTTTTCGGCGATGCCGACTGGCGCAGGTACGGTGAAGGCTGCACACGGCCGATTAGCGGTGCCGACGCCGGCGGTGATGCGGTTGTGGGAAACGCACCGAGTGCCGGTTTATAGCAATGGGATCGATCGCGAATTGTGCACTCCTACGGGAACTGCGATCGCCTGTACTCTCGCCGCTGCTTTCGGCCCGCCACCGCCGATGCAAATTCAGGCGATCGGTTTGGGTGCAGGTTCTCGAATGCTGGCAATTCCTAATATTTTGCGCCTCTGGATTGGGGAGAAGGAAGAAGGAAGAAGGAAGAAGGAAGAGGGAAGTTCGGCAACGGATTCTGTAACGGATGTAACGGATGTCAGAAAGAGGGAAGAAGGAAGAGAGAAGTTTTTAAACAATTCCCCATTCCCGATGCCCGATGCCCAATGCCCAATGCCCAATTCCATAGAAACTATTACGGTGTTGGAAACGCAAATTGATGATTTGAGTCCGCAGGCGATCGGCTATGTTTTTGATGCTTTGTTTGCCGCCGGAGTTCTGGATGTTTTCACGACCCCAATTGTGATGAAAAAGTCGCGGCTGGGGGTTTTATTAACTGCGATTTGTCATCCCGAATTTGAGGATGCTTGCGAAGCAGTTATCTTTCGCGAGACTACTACTTTAGGAATTAGGCGATCGACTCAACAAAGAACGATTTTACACCGAGAAATCCAGACAGTTAAAACAGAATACGGCGAAGTCAAGATAAAAGTTGCGAAGTCTGGACAAACGATTGTTAATGTACAGCCGGAATACGAGGATTGCGCGGAAATTGCCAGACTTAAAAATATTAGCTGGCGGGAAGTTCACCGCTTGGCGCTGCAAAGTTGGTACGATCGCACTTAATCAATTACAGTGACTTACAAGAGGGTAGAGAAGCCTGTCAATGCCGCAAAGCATTGATTCAAAGGAATCATATTGCTTGTACAATTTTAGCGTGTAAATTCTTCAAAAAAACAGCGCGAATGGTTGAAAAAACAGTAGACCAGTTAAAGCAGGAATTACTGTCAGACTACCTCAAACCAGAAGTGAAAGATCCACCTATACGTTGCGTACTTGTTTAACAGGAAAGTAGGTGATTCTTTGGGTAGTTCAATTTGAATCTTACGACAATCGCTCACTTTTCTTGAACTGGCGATGGTAACTTGTGTCAGGCTATATATAGCGTACCTGCGTAAGTCCTGTGTACGATAATTAACCCGCCCAAGGTTCTAACCAGCAGTAGATTTTTTAGCTAACAAAAAGACCAGCTTGCAGCCGATCTTCCGACGGGGGAATGACCCGAACTTTTGGCTGGGTATCGCCCGCAACTACAAGCTGGCCGTGTCCCCGGCGTATCGAGTACAGCCTGGGTTCAACAAACAGCGATCGAATTGAAATAGTCCTGAACGCAAAAAACCCGGTTCCCCTCAAAATCGTGGATATATCCCTTGAGATATTGACGCAGAAACCGTGTTGAAAGGCCCCCCGTGCGTCCAGGACTGTTAAAGTTTATTCTTCGACAAGCTATGTCGATCGCATCATAACGATCGAATATCACCAGCGCGCTTAATTCCGTGCGATCGCCCCTTCCATGTCGATCGGCCTTTTTTTGTAAGACTCTTGTGCCAGCACTTTCTCAACAGCTTCGCGTACTTTAGCAACGCTTGTGCCATTGCTTGAATTCATAATAGTCATATCATAATAATCATAATTAATGTTTGTTACAAATCAAGCTTTTTCCTAGCAGCTTTAGTTAAGCCTGAAGTATAGTAAAAGCTGTCAATATTTAGAGAAAAAGTATGGTAGAGCGAGTGTTAAAAGAACGTTATGCCATTCAGCAATGCCTGGGGAAAAATGGGGGACGACAAACTTTGCTGGCGCGCGACTTACAAACTCAGGAGTTAGTCGTCATCAAAATCCTTACTTTTAGTGCAGATTTCCAATGGGACGATTTAAAACTATTTGAACGAGAAGCCACAACCTTACAGTCACTTTCCCATCCGGCCATTCCTCGTTACTTAGACCATTTTGAATTCCAGACACCAAAGACTAAAGGGCTGGCACTGGTACAAAGCTATATTGAAGCGAAATCTTTGGCAGAATGGGTTGAATCGGGACGGAATTTTAACCAAAAAAAAATAAAGCAAATCGCTAATAATTTGCTGAAAATTTTGATATATTTGCAACACCAAAACCCGCCAGTAATTCATCGAGATATTAAGCCTAGTAATATTCTGTTAGCAGATCGATCGCCCCTCAAACAAAAACACTCCGCCCTTAATAAAGGTGGTTGGTTGGGTGAAGTTTACTTAGTAGATTTTGGTTCAGTTCAAACCTTAGCAGCGAGAGAAGGTAGCACCGTTACTGTAGTGGGAACTTACGGATATATGCCGCCCGAACAATTTGGCGGGCGTGCGGTTCCGGCTTCCGATCTTTACGGCTTGGGTGCCACGTTAATTTACTTAGTAACGGGAGTCCATCCAGCCGATTTGCCGCAAGAGGATTTGCGCCTTAATTTTGAGCCAAAAATCGCTATTAGTTCGGATTTTGTTGACTGGTTGCAGTGGATGACAGAACCGGATTTAAACAGCCGCTTAACCACGGCCGATCGGGCATTAAAAGCACTGGAAAAACCGATAGATGCGATACCCTTGATTGTGCCACAACCTGCTAGGAGTAGGGTTAAAATTACGAAAAGCCGGAAGAGTTTGGAAATTATAATTTCTCCTTATCGTTCTCTATGGTCAGTTATTTTTGAGATATTATGGTTGTCATTTATATTGTTTTTTGCGCTTGTTGCAGGTGTAGTGTTTATTCGAGCGGCGTTTATTACCTACTCTTGGTTTCTTGGATTATTCGCGGTAATTTTCTGTGGGTCTGTCGGAATTGGAATTTTTATTTCCGTCAATTTAATAATCACCGAACCTAGCTCTACTAGACTGCGCCTGGATCGCAAACAAATTTCTTTGACTTCCAATTGGTTGGGATTTGTACGTTATAATCTTCGGCCCCCAAGTCCAAGGATGGCTATCTGTAAATTACAATTCATAGTGAATAAACCTACAGAATCGCGCCCTCATCCTCATCGTGACATTCAGATTTGGGCGGGAACACAGGAATATAAACTTATTACCAGCCATCTCACTGATGGCGAGATTGATTGGATAGCAGGGGAACTCAGCGAATGGTTAGATTTGCCTATTAGTGAATAAAGTATAGATGGCAGATGAAATTAACAACCACTATTTTCAAGAGGACTGGAAAAAATGGTAAGTAAAATTTTAAAAGAACGTTATGTCATTCAGAAACAGTTAAGTAAAAAGGCGGGAAGGCGCACGTTGCTGGCGCGCGACTTGCACACCCAACAGTTAGTGGCGATTAAGTTACTGATTTTTGGGGAAGATTTTCACTGGGATAACTTGAAGCTGTTTGAACGAGAAGCGCAAACTTTACAACTGCTTTCTCATCCGGCAATTCCCCGTTACCTGGATTACTTTGATGTGGATACACCAACTGGTAAAGGATTTGCCTTGGTACAAAGCTATATCGCAGCCAAATCGTTAGAGGAATGGTTAAAAAGCGGGCGAACTTTTAGCGAAGCAGAAATCAAGCAACTGGCTAAAGCATTACTGGAAATTTTGCGTTACCTTCACGGGCAACAGCCGCAAGTTATTCACCGAGATATCAAGCCGAGTAATATTTTACTGGCAAATAGATCTGGCAATAGTGTCGGTGATGTTTATTTAGTTGATTTTGGTTCCGTACAGACGCTAGCGGCCAGAAAAGGTAGTACGATTACTGTTGTTGGCACTTACGGATATATGCCACCCGAACAATTTGGCGGCAGAAATGTTCCCGCTTCCGATATTTACAGCTTGGGTGCGACATTAATTTATTTGGCAACAGGTAGGCATCCAGCCGAGTTATCCCAAGGTAATTTGCAAATTCAATTTGAGCCAACAGTCAATCTCAATCCAGATTTAATTGCTTGGCTGAAGTGGATGACAGAACCGAGTTTGAACCGCCGCCTCGCATCTGCAAAAGAGGCCTTGGAAGCTTTGGAAAATCCCCGCCAGACAACTGATATCTCGATGGTTAGACAAAAACCTTTTGGGAGTAGGATTGAACTGAAGGAAGATGGGGAGAATCTAGAGATTCTGATTCCGCGAGAAAGGTTGACTTTTTGGGGAGCCTGCGTGATGTTGCTAGTCACATTGCCTTGCTTGGGGTTAGTTTTATTGCCTTTTATATTGACAATCCTCGTGATTCAAGACGGGCTTCAATTCATTGATTTATTTGTGATATTATTCTCGTTGGTTACATTCCCTTCGGGAGGCATAACTTTTGCTATATTATGGAGCATCGCGAACACATTATATTTAAGAGCGACTAAAATAAATATCGATCGCAATCAGATTTCCGTGACTCACCTGTGGCCTTGGTATAAATGTCAGGTTGATCCAATTTTGAATGAAAATTTTAGCGAATGGAGTATGTATATCCGGCATTCGATGGCAATTTCAGGGCAAGAAAAATATTATAAACCCCTAGGAATTGAGCGGCTAACCCCTCCAGAAATAGAATGGCTAGCCAATGAAATAAGTGCGTTTTCTGGCGGAAAAATTACTGTTGTATCCGCAGATAATAAGTACGTAAAAATCCCTACAGCAAAATAGGGCGATCGTCCTACCTTTCTGGTTCTTGCCAGTAAAAGGTATATTTACACTTTATTGTAGGCTACACAGGTAGATTCGAGCTATTCTAGAAACATACTTGATTCTCGATCGCATCATGGTTGCCTTACCCGATCGCCTATCGATGAGTGCAGAAGAATACCTGGCTTGGGAACCCACCCAAGAGGAACGCTACGAGTATTGGGATGGCGAAGTAGTCGCGATAGGAGGCGAAACCCGCAATCACAATCGAATTTGCATCAACTTCTTCAAGCTATTAGATGATAGCCTTAATCTCCCCTCAGAAATTTACATCTTAAGTGTGAAACTACAAGTGGAGCGAGGGCAAAAGTATTTTTATCCTGATGTTGTGGTAACTTGCGACGAGCATGATAACGATCCGCAATTAGTGCAATTTCCTTCCTTAATTATCGAAGTTTTATCGCCTTCCACAGAAGCAGCAGATCGCGGCATTAAATTTGCTAAATACCGCCAATTTTCCACACTGCAAGAGTATGTCTTGGTGCAAGTTGAACAGCCAGGAGTAGAGATGTTTCGGCGCAATCACCAGGGGCAATGGGTTCTCTCCGAGTATGGTTTGGGCGATTCCTTACAACTTGAATCGGTGAATTTAGAAATTGCGATCGCCGATTTATATCGCCAACTACAATTTTATTAAGAATTCCGCTATCAAGGGATTTGATATTAATTCTCCTAGCGACTTTTAATTATTTGAACAAACCACGAAGACGCGAAGATCGCGAATAAAGAACAGTATCTTCTTCTTTCTCTTTCTTCGCGTCCGCGTGCCTCGCGGTTCATTTAATCTTACTCCAGATTCGTAAAAAACCCGGTTTCGGGACCCCGATGCGTAAGTCCTATTTAAACAAACTGACCCGTTGGAGTCGATCGCACCCGACGAATTCCAATCACCGACGGCATGGGCGATCTGCGCCTGTCATTCTCAATATTACTCGGCCACAAACTGCCGCGAGAAACATTACGAGTCTGATTGAAAACAGCACCGTTCAAATCCAACATTTCAATTGGCCGGCTGAGTACAGTACCATCATCGATCGGGCAATCTTCCCCAGGATGCTGCACCGCAAGCAACAGCGTATCTCGCCCCACAAAAGTCGGCCCCGTCAGTTCGCATCGGTTGGGCCCGTAAGCAAACGGAATTACTGTTCCTGCATTCGGGCCAGAAGTCGGAATGTAAAACAGAAAATTGTTGCCGAAAACTCCAGTAAAATCTGACACATTTCCAGTCTCGTTGTGGTCGATTGTTGTTGGCTCTGCAGCCGCACCCACATCAAAACCGTTGTGCGTGCTCGTAGACATATCAGTCACGCCCCAAACATTGCCTTGAGTGTCAAAATCCAAATTGTCTACATTAGCAAATCCCGCCCCAGCTACCGCACCCGCCTCTCCACCTTGAGCAAAACGCTGCCAGCGGAACGTCAAACCTGCACCGTCGGGACTGTCTTCAATTATTTTGTAAAGTCCTCCCGACTGCTGGGTGCTGTTGACGGCGCTACTGTATTTAGCAACAGTAAAAATGCGAGAATCTGGATAGCCGTCGCTTCCGGGTGCGGCGTCAGTATAAGCAATGAAAACTTCCTTAGTAGTAGGATTAACTTCCAAATCTTCCGGCCGCGCCGTCGGGGTACCACCAATCAAATTAGCAGCTAAAAAAGCATCAACTAAAACCGCACCTTGGCTGCTGTAGAAATTAGCCAGAGTTTTATTTTGGTAGCCCGGAAGTGCTGTTGCTTCATTGGTGGTATCTACTACAAAAGAACCGCCGTCTTCGGTTTGACCGGCAATTCCGGCGCGTTTGGGCAAGCGAGTATTTGCATCTCTTTGAGCTTTGCCAAAACTTGCCAATTCGGCCTCGCCCACTTTTTGGGGACTCACCGGATTGGTTTGGGTATTTAATGTTAGCGGCAGCCACCTTCCGGCACCGTTGCGGTTGTATTGGGCGACGTACAAAACGCCGTCTTCAAATAACCGGCTGTTGGTTTTATCTGCGGGATTGGTGACAGTACCGTTGCTGACAAATTTCCAGGTGTGTCCGCCGCGCCGATCGTCCCCCATGTACACTACTAATCTCCGGCCTGCTTCGGCGCGAATCGCGACGTTTTCGTGGCGGAAGCGACCCAACCATGTGTGCTTCCGGGGGCGGAAACTTGGATCTTGGGGATCTACTTCTACCATCCAGCCGTATTTTTCGCCGACTAAGCCGAATTCTTCACCGATAGTGCCCTTGGGGTAGCTGGTTTGGCCGCCGTTGGGTTGGACGTTTTCCTGAACTCCGACGAAAAATGCTTCGCTACCTTGGTAGTTTTCTTCGGCGGAAAGGATTGTACCCCAAGGGGTTGTGCCGCCGGAACAGTTATAGGCTGTACCGATGATCCGGTTGCCCAGTCCGTCGGTGTTGACTTGCGCGAAGACTTGGGTGGCTGCAGGGCCTGTGCCGATGAGGTACTCGTTATCCCCTTGTCTGGTTCCCCAGGAGGTGACATCTTTGTATTTGTCGGTACGCTGGCTGTTGATTCCGAGGCCGGAAAGTCCGTGGATACGGCGGTTGAGGGGGTCGCCGGCGATCGCCTGAAATCTGCCGTTGGCTTGTTTGGTGATCCGGACGATCGAACCGCCGAGATTGTACAGGAATTCGCCAAGGGTATCCCGATTCTTTACCGATAAGTCTATACCGAGGACGGCGCGCTCAGTTGATGGAAATGATGCCAAATCTGACGGGGTATCGGGTGCCAGTTTCGACATCGGGAAGGATACGTACTCGTGGTTAACCCAGAGATAACCGTCGTCATTGCTGCCACGAAGGCCTACAAAGCCGGTGTAGTCGGAGTTGTAGCCGAAATAGTCTGCCGGATTGGGGAAAACTCGATCGCCCCAGCGGACAATCACGTAACGTTCGTATTCCGGCGGCACAACCACATCGTCAACAATGCTGTAACTCGTTAATTTAGTATCCTGTGAGGCAGCCATCACGGTTCCCTGTCCGTTTAAGCCCGTCGGCATAAAGCTGGACAATTCTCGATAAATCGGCAGCGGGTGGGGCAGTCTTAACGGAGTGAAAGATAGCGGAACTACAGCTTCGGCCGAGGTGGAATTAATGCCGAATAGTGTTTTAGTTAGTTGAGGGGCAAGCACAGTGGTAGCTGCACTGCTGCCGAAGAAAATTAGCAGTTGTCGGCGAGTTATTTTAGACATAAATTCCTTTTCAAACCAACATCTCTAATCTGATGATTCCGTATGAAACTATATCACTGTTCAATTAAGGGAAGTTAACCTGAAGGTTAATTAAAATTGGGAGATATTTAGGTTAACAACAAGTTAAAAATTGGGAATTATAGCAATCATAAATTATTGGTGAATTTCTTACTCCCTCCCCTTGATAAGGGGAGGGTTGGGGTGGGGTAAAAATTTTACGAGTCATTTAGGATTGCTATAGTATGAGAGAGATATTTAGGAAAAAATATCTATCCGTGTATCCCTAATTTCCGTGTTTTGCTGTTGATTATTTGTTATTTGTTATTTGTTACCAATGCCCGATGCCCCATGTCCAATGCCCCATGCCCGATGCCCGATTTCAATCATCTCGAAAACCCGGATCATTTTCTCGGGATGTCGATCGACTGGACGCAGGTACATTCATCACTTGCGAAGACCCAGAATTTGCGCGCGAAGTATTGCCGTTTCTGAATCCCAGCAGCAATTGAGCATCGGCAAAATATCTAGTCCACTGTTCGATTCTCGCATCTTGTTGCCAGTCGCGGCGGGATACTCTCGATCGCAAAACTGGAACTCTTTGTCGGCTGCGATCGGCTGTAATGATGACTGTAACTTCTGTTAATGCCGGATTTTCTTGAAACTCGCGGGCGATCGACTCTTTCGCTAAATCTTCCGCCTGCTGCACTAAACTCGCAAAAGATTGACTGCCGTCCGAATCTAAGGTAAGGTAGCGCTCTTTTGTTTCAGCCAAACCTATCGATATACTTGCTGTTAAACTGATAATTGCTAGAATGACTGCCGACAATAAGCGTAGGTACAAATTCATTATGTTTGAAACTCAATACTAACACTTGTCAATGATAGTTAATAAAATTTAACAGACTGTTAAGCTTAAATTAAAATAATATTTTGTGTTATTAGAATGCGCCAAAAATACAGGCATTAGGGGGGATTTTAGTAAAAATACAACTTGTATGGGCGGGTTTAACCCGAAATCTTTTTAGGTATCAAAGGATATCGATAAACCCGCCCCGCCTTACTCTTCCCTTTTTCTTTAAATCCATTAAATCCGTTAAACAATCCGTTGCCGAACCTTCTGCTTTATGAAATCAACAAAATGTGCGATCGCCCTCGGTAGCAACTTAGGCGACTCCCTCGCCACACTCAAAAGCGCGATCGCAACCCTCAACAACACCCCAGGAATAGCAGTAAAATCTCATTCAAGCTGGTATCAAACCGCCCCCGTCGGGCCGCCGCAACCCGATTACATCAACGCCTGTGCCATCCTAGAAGTTGCATTAGAACCAGAACAATTGCTAGCAGCTTTATTAAAAATTGAAATAAAATTTAATCGGATTCGCAGAGAAAAATGGGGGCCAAGAACCCTCGACCTAGATTTGCTGCTGTATGACGATTTAATCTTAGAAACTCCGACACTGACTCTACCTCATCCCCGGATGACCGAAAGAGCTTTTGTATTAGTACCTTTAGCAGAAATTGCCCCGGATTGGGTGCATCCGGTGACGAAAAGTATGATCGTCCAACTCCTGCAAACCGCAGACTGTTCCGGAGTGCACAAATTGCAACTGTAAAAATTGAGCAAAATTCACCGCGGGTACCAGTAAAAAAAAATGCAACCGTAAGTAAGCTCCAAACTGTGATAGTTATCAGTCATTCCCAATCTAAAATCTAAAATCTAAAATCTAAAATCCTATAAGATCGCCTATGATGTCTTAAATCGGTGCAATCAAACATTATTCGCTTGTCGCTTATGTCGATCGGTCAAGAACTACCCCAACTCCTCAAACAACGCCTATTTTACCAAGGGCGCAAATTTAACTTTGACGTAGCCACCCTCCGTCTTCCCAACGGTTCCGAAGGCGAGTGGGAATGTATTCGCCACCCAGGCGGAGCACTTGCAGTTCCCGTCACACCCGAAGGTAAACTCGTCTTGGTACGCCAATATCGCTTTGCCACCAAAGGGCGAATTTTAGAATTTCCCGCTGGTACGGTAGAAATCAATGAAAGCCCCGCCGAAACTATCAAACGCGAAATCGAAGAAGAAACCGGATATCGCGCCGGAAAATGGCATAAATTAGGGCAATTTTTTCTCGCCCCCGGTTATTCCGACGAAATCATTTATGCTTTCTTAGCCCAAGATTTGGAAAAACTGGAAAAGCCACCAGCACAAGACGATGACGAAGACATTGAAACAGTTTTATTCACGCCGGAAGAATTAGAAAAAGCTATTTTAGCTGGGGAACCAATTGACGCGAAATCAATTTCTAGCTTTTTCTTAGCCCGTCCATTTTTGATGTAAATAGAACTGACGAAAAAACCCCGGTTTCTTATAAAAATCGTGCATCAAACCGATAAAGCTTAACTTAGAAACCGGGTTTTTGACCCCGCGTGTGTCCAGGACTGTAAAATCTAAAATCTAAAAATCTAAAATCTAAAATCTAAAATCGAATGTCCGATCTAATTTTATTTTGGCACCGCCGCGACTTGCGTATTTCTGACAACATCGGACTGGCAGCAGCGCGCCAGCAAAGCCCGAAAGTAGTCGGGATTTTTTGTCTCGATCGCAATATCCTAAACCGGGATGACGTAGCGCCAGCTAGAGTCACCTACATGATCGGCTGCTTGCAAAAACTCTCCTCGCGTTACAGGGATGCAGGCAGTCAGTTGCTGATAATTCAAGATGACCCGATTCTAGGAATACCGAGATTAGCAACAGCTATAAACGCTCAAGCAGTATTTTGGAACTGGGATGTAGAACCCTACGCAAAACAGCGCGATCAGTTCGTATCAAACGCTCTCCAACAAGCAGGAATTCAAGTTCAAAATTTCTGGGATCAACTTCTGCACGCCCCAGATGAAATTCGCAGCGGTACAGGGACTCCCTACACAGTTTATACACCATTTTGGAAAAAATGGAACAGTAAACCAAAAGCCCAACCAGTAGAAACATTGCCGATAACTTATCTGGAATTAATGACCGGATTAACGGCAGAAGAACAAGAACTCGCTAACCAAGCAGGTGCAATGGAAACAGTACCAACAGCCTCTAGTTTGGGATTTATTTGGGAAAATCCATTAGTAATAGAACCCGGAGAAGATGCAGCGCAACAAAAATTAGAAGAATTTTGCCATCGGGCAATTTACCAATATCAAGAACAGCGCAATTTCCCCGCCATTAACGGCACATCCCAACTCAGTGCCGCCCTAAAATTTGGTGCAATTGGCATCCGCACTGTTTGGCAAGCTACTCAGATAGTAATGGACACTTGCCGCAGCGAAGAAGCGTCTACAAGCATCGGCACTTGGCAACAGGAAATAGCGTGGCGGGAATTTTACCAACACGCCATGTATAATTTCCCAGAATTAGCAGACGGCCCCTACCGTCAAGCATTCAAAGACTTTTCGTGGGAGAACGATGAAAAGCTTTTTCAAGCTTGGTGTCGAGGCAAAACTGGCTATCCTATTATCGATGCAGCAATGCGACAGTTAAATCAGACAGGTTGGATGCACAATCGCTGCCGCATGATAGTCGCCAGTTTCCTCACCAAAGATTTAATTATTAACTGGCAGTGGGGCGAAAAATACTTCATGCAAAAATTGATAGACGCCGACCTTTCTGCTAACAACGGCGGCTGGCAGTGGAGTGCATCTAGCGGCATGGACCCGAAACCTTTGCGAATATTCAATCCGGCGAGTCAAGCTCAGAAATTCGACCCCGAAGGCGAATATATTCGGCACTGGGTTCCAGAATTGCGCCGCGTTGATACTAAACTTTTGCTAACAGGAAATATTTCACCTTTAGAACGCCGACTTCTTCATTACCCCTCTCCGATTGTAGATCACAACGAGCAGCAGCGCAAGTTTAAGCAACTTTACAGCCAGCAAAAAAACGCAGATTAGACAGCTCGATTTTGGGCGATAGTTAACAGTAAATTAAGTTGAGGGGGCGCTGTACACCCCTCAACTTAAAAGGTTGTATCAGTTATAATAAACTTAAATAAATCGGAGGTTGAAATGGTAACGCTGCAATTAAGACAAATCAGTGTACCCCCAGGACATAGAGTGCTGTTCCATGATGTCAACTGGCAGGAATTTGAAGCAATTTTAGAAGAGTTGGGAGAACACCGTGGCTCTAGAATAGCTTACAGTCAAGGAACTTTGGAGATTAGGATGCCACTACCAGAACATGAGAAAGCTAAAATCATTATTGGCTATTTAGTGAAAATTCTGTTTGAGGAACTAGAAATCGAATTTGAACCATTTGGTTCGACGACTTTCAAGCGAAAAAGTATGTTACAAGGAATTGAACCTGATGAAGGTTTTTACATTCAGAATTACGCTCTAATGATTGGTAAAAAGCGGATTGACTTAACTGTCGATCCGCCGCCTGACTTAGCTATTGAAGTCGATATAACTTCCAAGACTCAACTGGACGCTTACGAGGCGCTGGGAGTACCTGAAATCTGGCGCTATGAAAATAACCAGCTTCAGATTAATGTGCTTCAAGAGGGGAAATATGTTGAAGCGGAAATTAGTCCGACTTTTCCCAATCTGCCAATTATTGAAGCTATTTCTCAATATTGCGAACAAAGCCAAACAGTGGGTACGAGTCAAACTCTCAGATTGTTTCGGAAGTGGGTGAAAGACCAAATACAAAATTGATATGAAATCGCTATTGCACGCACTGGCTGTTAGAAATCCGGCTTATTTACGATCGCAAAAAAGCCATTTTCTCACAGCCCGCCTCCTAATCCCGTTGTATTGTTAATTGCGCTTTTGGGAAATAGAGAGAGAGTAAGGGTGTTGACCTTGAGATCGATCGCCCACAAAAATAACATAAGTCCCCTTGTCCCCATAACCGGAAAATTCTACATTCCCCGCAGCAGCATTCGCCGGCAGCACACAGAAACGCCCCCTTGGCCCCTGAATCATCAAACTTGGAGCTCCAGCGGTTTGTACTGCAATCCGCCAGTAAGGCAAATCCTGCGTTACTTCAATGACGTGGTTCGGTCCTTGGGAGACAAAACCGCAGTCGCCGCTATTGTTCGGGCCGCCGGAAACTCCAGAAACTCGCAGCGGTTCGGGAAATCCCGGAGCAATTTGTAGCGGTTGGCTCCCAACAGCGCCGGCATCCGCTAAAATCATTGCCAAGGCTAGGGTCACAATCGGGCTAAACCACCGTTTGCCGCGATCGCCCAGATAATTGATCTTCATATTTCCTCACACAATGACATTTGGTTCTAGTTCTTTGACGGTAGGGGATAATGGCGGTTCCAAACACATTAATCTAAAATAACTTCCGAATTTTTTTATGAATCCTCAAAATAACTTCAATTGGCAGCAAGCGTTCGGAGAACTAAAAGCTAAAGTAGAACGATCGCCACTCATCACACAAAATTCAGACAGCTATCAAGCCGTCGGAACCTTCTACAATCAATTACTGGACAAGTTTCAAAGACTTCCCAAACCTGGGCAAGTGGCAGCCTTTGCCGTCGGAGCGATAATTGTCCTGACAGTATTCAATAGCATCGTACAGCTAATTTCAGCGCTGATGACTCTTGCCGTTCTGGGAGTGCTAATCTACATAGCGTATAAATTGGCAATTTCCCCCCAGTCCTCAAATACTAACGACAAATAATAGGAATTTCTAAATATGGCTAACCCCACCGCGCCCAGCGGCATCAATCAACCCGATCCGTCTTGGCAAACACAATCCAAGCAAATGCCACTGCTGGTTCGCAGGTGCGGCGCTTGGGCAGTGGAAATTTCGTTAATAGCGGCCAGCGCCCTCGTTCCCTTCAGTATCGGGGCATTGGTCAACAAGGAAACTGAAACCGTGCCGCTCAATTCCTCAGTAGCAGCAGCATCCGAAACCGTCGCCCGTACCTTGGGCATACCCGTGCGCGATCGCAGCCCCAGAGTCGCACCCCTAACTAATCTATTCTGGTCAGGGGCGCTGCTGGCACCGGCAGTTTTAGCGGGGTGGCAACTGTTTTTGCTCGCCAGAACCGGTCAAACTCTCCCCAAACGCTGGTTCGGGGTCAAAGTTGTCACAGCGTCGGGTACTCCTCCGGGTTTTGGGCCAGTGCTAATTCGCGAAAGTTTGGGGCGCTGGGGAGTGCCTCTGGGCGTCGCTTACGGCATTTGGCGCTTGAGCGGTGCGTTTCCTGATTTGCTGATTTTAGGGGGGTTGAGCGGCTTGGCAGTGCTCGCAGACGGCGCTTTTGCATGGCGCTACAAACGCCAATCTGGACACGATCGCCTCGCGAATACTTTGGTCGTCAATGCTCGATCGAATCAACTGTCTGCCAATCCTGTCCCGACTCAAGATTGGACTGAGGAAGACGCGCAGATTGCGGCTTTGGTTGTGACTCCGCAAAGCGGCATGAAAGCAAATGCCAGTTTGTGGAATTGGATGCGCCAACACCCAGGCACAACTTTAGTGATAGTTACCGTCGGCAGCGCGGGATTGATTTTAACTTTGTTTGTCGGCACTCTCATCTACACTCAAAGTCAAGCAAATATGCGGGATTCGCGGCAGCGGAACGACGAATTATTTGTCGCTTTAGTCAGCAAATTGTCTCCCACATCGGCTAGCGGGGCATCGGGCAGGCGATCGGCTATTTTGGCTTTGGGGGCGGTGGAAGACTCCCGCGCCGTACCCCTGCTAGCGGATTTGCTAGCTCAAGAAGACAACCGCGCCATGTTGGACGCAATCCAGCAAGCTTTGGTCAGTAGCGGGCCGAAAGCTTTGCCTGAGTTGCAGCGGTTAAATCAAGCCCTCAGCAACGACCTCGATTCCCTGCGGTTTGGCGGCAAGGCCCCGGAACGCGAGTTAGCGGCCGCCCGCCAGCGAACAGTACAAAGGGCGATCGGCAAAATTCTCACAGTGTATAGTAGCCAGCTCAACGGTGTCGATCTCAGCCGCACAGATTTAGCTCAAAGTCCTGCCGGCCCATCTCAGTTTACTTTAGTTTTAAACAAAGTTGACTTGTCGGGAATTAAGTTGAGAAACGCCAATTTAACCAATGCCAGCTTGCAGGGAGCTCGCTTTTACGGCACCGGCGAAGACAGGCGTCCGGGTACATTTGACGATTGGATTTCTGACTTGAGCGGCGCTAATTTGGAAGGAGTAAATTTGGTCGGGGCGTCTTTGAACAGTGCTGTAATGAACCGGACTACTTTTGTGCGCGCTGTCATGAACAAAGCTAATTTGTCCAACGGCAACTTGAATTCAGCTAACTTTAGCAGTGCTATTTTAATTGGAGCAAATTTACAGGAAGCACTGTTAAAAAATGCAAGTTTTACCGGGGCAGATATAGGAAGCGCGAATTTGTCGCGAGCAGATTTGTCAGGTGCACGTTTGGGCAAAGTGAAGGCTCAAGGCGCTCAGTTGTCCTTGACAAATTTGTCTAAATCGCAATGGCAAGGTGCTGATTTGTCCGGTGCAGATTTGAGCGGCGCTAACTTACAAAATGCCGATTTGACTTCGACTAAACTCACCAACGTGAATTTCAAAGATGCTCGGTTGCAAGATGCAAATTTTCGTAATGCGGAGGTGAGTTCGGTTGATTTTAGGGGCGCGAATTTAGCGGGAGCGGATTTTAAAGGCGCTGTGTTTCTGGGGAAAACAGCTTCGGATCAATTTATTCAAAGTCCGACTGGTAGTAAATCCGGTCGATTCCTAGGAGTTGATTTTGCGGAGGCTAAGAATTTAGATAAAAGTCAAATTGCTTACATTTGTTTGCAGGGGGGGAGTCATCCGAAGTGCCCGCAGAAGAAGTAAGGATTGGTTGTTAACGAGTAGGCTAATACAGTTGATCAACGAACAGGTAGGGTAATTATGAGCGTTAAGCGAATCATTTATCTCATCCTAGCAATTCTGGGGCTTGTGCTGCCTTGGTACTATAACTTGCAGTTTTTTAGCAATGCTGGCGTGCTCGACTTTGTAAACGAGAGTTCGGCTAATCTTGCTGCGAAATCGGTAAGTTTAGATTTGTTTATCGCAACTGTAGCAGGAAGCACTTGGATGTACGCTGAGTCGAAACGATTGGATATAAGTTTTGTAGGGCTGTACATACTTCTGGGTTTGCTTGTTTCGTTTTCATGTGCTTTCCCGCTTTTCTTGTTTGTGCGGGAAAGCAAGCTGGAAAAATCAAGCGAAGTCTCAAGTTGAAAAGTTGTTTCACGGGTTAGTGCCGCGCAGCACAATAATTCGGTGCAGGCGATCGAGGTATTATATAATTTCCGGTAAAATCACCGTTATAGGTTTGTAGTGACGACGGAAGTGCTCAGAATTTTATGAGGATGAAACTCCTCACTACAAACCAACGTGATTGTTGTCGTTCGAGGGGACATAATATTAATACCAATTTCACTCATTTTTTGCTAAAAACTTTTGGCTTGAGTTTCATTCCCCCTGCCCAACCTACTACTGCATTGTTTATTGAAAGTGCTATTATATCGTTTCCGGTTACATCGGTATTTGTTCAAATGTCCAAACAGTTCGTTATCCCGAAAGCATAATTTTAGTCAACAGTCAACAGTCAACAGTCAACAGTCAACAGCCAACAGCCAACAGTCAACAGTCAACAGCCAACAGTCAACAGCCAACAGCCAACAGTCAACAATCATGAGCAATGCAACCGGAATTGATATTACGCAATAGCATCCGAACTGGCAAGATTCTCGAATTGCGCCAATAGCATTGCCTCACCATTATTTGGAGTTCCAAAAATTTTAGGTAACTGGCCTGTTTCAGCGAGAACTTGTCTCACTTCTCGGTTAGATACATCGGCGAGATTTTTGTTATTTAGAATGGCATTAACCGCAGCGATACCCACACCTTGACCAACTGCAGCGTTGAATTCCACAATTCGGCCGACAGAACAAGCAAACCCTTCAAATCCAGAACAGGGACTGACCACTGCCAGGTTAGGAACGTTTTTAATCAATGCGTGGCGGATGCCAATATTAAAGATAGGGTGTTTAAAACTCAGACTTTTAAACCATCCTAGACGGTTTGCTTTATCGCGAATACCCTGGATGCCTCCCCGTACATCAAAATGATAGCTAAATGTTGCCAGGGCTTCATTAGCAGGTACGCCACCTGACAGCATTTGTGCGCCAGTTAAAGGTTCTACAACTCCCGTCACATTGCCCGCGTGTCTGATATAAAGTTCTGAGGCAGAAGTAACAGAAGTAGCCCCCAAACTCTTCAGCCAAGTTGTAATAAATAACATCTCTCTTTGCATATTAGCCGTGGGTTTGCTCCCGCTTCTAGCTAAGGCTTCCGCTTCGCTGGCGGTGACTGCAAATAAAAGCGCATTCCACGAAAGTCTGTCATTTGGAAGTATAGCTATATTTCCCTCATCTAAAATTATGCCGGTTTCAGGAAAAGATAGTTTTATGCCTCTAAATGAGTGGTAAGCTACAGACAGAGCCGGCGAGCGAACATCGATGTAATCGTTACCCGCCCACAGAGTTTTGAGATTGCCTTTAGTGTCGGTCATTTCCCGCCGGAGTTCTTCTGCTAGTTGGGCATCCTTGTCGGCAGCGTACAGCAAAAATTTTTGACTTTCTGCATCGGCCCGGTTTGTGAAGCGTTTTAGATAAATGTAATCGAATTCTTTCAGTGCTCTTGCACTGAGTCCTTGGGTTTCAAAAACGAGGGTGACTGGAAGTTCTGAATTAGGCAGACCAAATGTTTCAAATCCCTTCAGCTTTCTCACACCCGCAGCTTGAGCTAATTCGGCATTGACAGTGGCATCAATAAATTGCTTGCCGGCATAAACTACGCCTTGAGAGGTGGTTATACTGGCAATTTTTTGACCTTCTTTACTGACTGATTTAATTTCTACTTTGCTGAGGAGATCGGCCCCAGCTTGTACCAGCATTTCTTTCAGCGCTGCACTGGCTTTGCGGGGGTCAAGTGCAATTGCCTTAACGCCGGATTTTTGTAAAAATTCTTTATAGATTGTCGCTGGTGAACCAAAGGTATCTAACTTTAAAGATTGTTGAAGTTCTTCACTAATCTGGCTTCTATCTAAATAAGCAAGGCCGCCTCTTACCAAATGTCCGCCAATTCCTTCTTGCAAGCTTGCTTTAGACATCAGTAGAATTCGCGGATAACGCTTTGTGCGGCGCAGATATTCTCTGGAGGCAGAGATAACAGCTAGAACTCCTGGAACTTCATCACCAAAACAGATGACATCGTAAGAACGCAGATTCATTACCATTATTTAATAACCTCTGTTGATTTTCATTTTTTCGAGCTGCATCTCAATGTTTCCCGTCAAACTCTCTGTTTTTTCCAAATCTAGCTCGATATTTCCTGATTGTTGAGATAAATATTCACACATTTCTGGATGCAGCAACCGGGTTTTTTCCAGAAAATCCTCCCTTGAGGACGATCGATCTCGGTTGAAAAACCCGGTTTTTGAGCGTCTAGAGTCGGTCAGTCTGGTACTCTTGATTGCCATCAGGTCAGATTATCAGGATCTATCCCCAACTCCCGCAATCGCTGAGCTAGTCGATCGGAACGTTGGGCCAATCGATCGGCGCGCTGGGATTCCTGTTGGGCGCGCTGGGATTCCTGTTGGGCGCGCTGGGATTCCTGTTGGGCGCGCTGGGATTCCTGTTGGGCGCGCTGCGATTCCTGTTGGGCGAGTTGCGCTGATTCTTTCACCTTTTCTTCAGGAGTCAGATAACGTTTTCCATCGGCATCATACCAATACAACCACTCCCTTGTCACCCCAGAATAATTTCCCCTTTCACAACCAATCCCCAAACCAATCTCTGGCATCCAAACTGGATGTCCGGGCTGTAATTCATACTTCCCATTGACTAACTTATGTACTTCTAAACGGGGTTTACGGCGGCGGCGGGAAGAATAAATGACGTAATAAAGTACGCCTAAAGCTTGATATTCCTCCAACTTTGCGGTGTATTCTTTGCGATAATTTGGGGAAACTACTTCCAGCACAAAACTCGGCAGAACATTTTCATCCCACAGCACGTAACTGGGACGCAATTCTTCATCATAAAACCTTTCTACACCTAAACTCAAGAAAGCATCTGGCACAATGGCAGGTTTATCGGGGTGATAGTAGATACCCATATCTATGCCAAAGAACCAGTCCATGCGTTCTGCCCAAACTATGAGCAATATTGCTTTTAGCAATCCTGGTATTAATTCTTGCAGTTCGTTATCCACAGGCGTTTCATCTGAGTCTGGTAGTTCATCGGCTGAGGGCCAGTGCCTCGGAAATTTGTAATCTAACATGGCGGCTTTTCTCAAAACTCACTAATATTATACCGTTGATTTGTTTAGCAATAGTATTTAGGGCACGAACCGCGAAGACGCGAAGGAAGAGAAGAGAAGATGATAGGTAATTTTGACTTAGTTAATCTGAAGTAATTTTTGTAAAATATTTGCTGAGATTTACACGATCGACTAAACTATGTCTAACCAGTCGGTTCTAATGGGGAGCAGCCGTTAGAGGAAACGGGGAAAGTTCGGTGCAAGTCCGGCGCTGTCCCGCAACTGTAATGAGAGTTTTGTCGCTTTCTGAGTCAGGATGCCCGCCGATGTGTTAGTTTACATAGTCTCATCTGCGAGGTTCAGCGTGAAGGCCAGAAATCGGAAATTGGTCAGCTTGGGATTGATGGCTGGCTTGAGTTGTTATATTGTCCTGGGATCGGCAACGCCCGCCGCAGCTATGCACATTTCGGAAGGTTTTTTGCCGGTGCAATGGGCTGCATTTTGGTGGATTGTGGCGTTGCCTTTTTTTGCCTTTGGGTTGCGATCGATTACTCGCATTACAAAAGAACACCCGGAACTTAAACTATTGCTTGCTTTGGCGGGTGCGTTTACTTTTGTGCTTTCAGCTTTAAAAATTCCTTCGGTAACGGGCAGTTGTTCTCACCCCACGGGTACGGGTTTGGGTGCAATTTTGTTCGGCCCTTCGGTGATGGCTGTACTGGGGGCTTTAGTGCTGCTGTTTCAAACGTTCCTGTTAGCGCATGGTGGCTTGACAACGCTGGGAGCGAATATGTTTTCCATGGCGATTGTCGGCCCTTTCGCTGCCTATTTTATCTATCAATTGCTGATGCGAACTGGCAGGCAACGGGCGGCAATTTTTTGTGCAGCAGCTTTGGCAGATTTACTGACTTATGTGACGACTTCGATTCAATTAGCGTTAGCTTTTCCGGCAGCAAGTGGCGGTTTTATAGCTTCGTTCCTCAAGTTTGCGGGCATCTTTGCTATCACTCAAGTACCGCTGGCTATTAGTGAGGGATTGCTGACTCTATTGGTCTGGAATTGGCTGCATTCTTACGGGAAGCCGGAGTTGGAAACTTTGAAATTATTGAGACAGGAGTCATAAGCCATGAGTCAAAAAAACACAAGAAATCAGCAAGCTACTTCACAACAAAATTGGATGTTGGTAATTGCTGTTATTGCGCTTGCCGTTATTCCCCTAGTTTTTGTCCGGGGTGAATACGGCGGAGCGGATGGGGAAGCACAGAAAGCGATTACGGAAATTCAACCGGACTATCAACCTTGGTTTAACCACTTTTTTGAGCCTGCTAGCGGAGAAATTGAAAGTTTGCTGTTTGCGTCTCAAGCGGCGATCGGGGCTGGCGTAATTGGCTACGCGATCGGACTTTATAAGGGGCGATCGCAGCGACAAAAATCTGATGATGAATAGCCGTCGGAATGAACCATCAGATTGATAGTCTGGCTTATACAAACCGCTTGCGCCAGTTGCCGCCAGCTCACAAGTTATCATTTGCGATCGCCCTTTTAATTTTGTCTCTGGTTTCTGGGGCGATCGTCCAATTGTCGATCGCCCTTTGGTTGGCTGTCTGGATCGTCGTCTATGCCGGTATTCCGGGGAAACTGTATTTGCGGTTGCTGTCGCTACCGTTGATGTTTTTGCTGACAAGTTTGCCTGCTTTGGCGCTGGGTGCGGTTGAGTTAAGTCAAATCCAGGAAACTCAGTGGGATATTTGGCAAGGTTGGGGCATTAGCACCGGCACTTTTTATCTGTATGTGAGCCGCACGGGAATATACCAAGTGAGCTTGCTGTTTGCCCGCGCCTTCGCATCGACAAGCTGTATGTATTTCATCCTCTTGACGGTTCCATTTACCGAAATCTTGCAAATCCTCAGACAATTACGCTGTCCAGAGTTAGTCACAGAACTGCTATTACTAATGTATCGGTTTATTTTTAGCTTATTGGCGATCGCCGACGAACTTTGGATCGCACAAAACTCGCGTTGTGGCTACCGCACTTGGAAGCGGGGAATGCAGAGTTTAAGTATTTTAATCGGGCAATTGCTTCAGCGAACTTTGGAAAACTACCGTCAAGTCTCCCTGAGTTTAGCGTCGCGCGGCTTTAATGGAGAACTGCGCGTTTGGCATTCTTACTCTTATAAACCTTCGCGAAGATATACAATTGAAGCTTTGTTTGGTTGCACAGTTTTAAGTTTGTTAAGTGTCGTATTTTAACGCTAAATTTATTTTTAGTCCTGGACAATGGGGACCCAGAAACCGGGTTTTTTGACCGAATCTATGAACTATAACGTGTCTTTTCATAAAAAACCCGGTTTCTTTGGTCGGAGTGGGTAAGTCCTGCATTATATTCACGATTAGTGGCGGTGGCGGTGGCGGCGGTGGTTAATATCAACGGGAGTTACGCATCACAACCTTCATAACCGGGTTTTTAGAATCTGCCGGTTGTAACCAAGTATTCTCGCAAAAAACCCGGTTTCTGAGCACCCGCGCCTCCAGGAATATTGTGGATAATTCTCGTATTCTCGTTAGTTTAGCGCGCCGGATTTGCATAAGGGCGATCGCACTTCTTGCAACAGCTATTACCAATATGACTTTTATGAACTTAATTAATGAATTATATGAATTGACGTGAACAGTCGTTGAATGAATAATTATAGTATCAAAATACCGAAAAAAAAATCATGTATCAAGATACTAACAAAAAAAACAGCCCGCCGCCCATTGTTTTTATTATTGCCATCGGCTTAATTGGGTTTGGCGCATACAAGTTCCTTCCCGGTTTATTGAAAGCCAAAACTTCAAATACACCTACATCTACATCTACATCGACAACGATCGCAGCCGGAGCGATCGCAAATCGCATCAGTTTTGGAAATCAAATATTGGTAGCCTCCCAAACAACAGCAGCGAAACAAGCAGGAGTTCAAGCTTTTGCTGAGGGAAATCACCAAGCTGCCGCCCAATATTTTCAGAAATCGCTGCAACAAAATCGCAACGACCCGGAAACCATTATCTATTTGAATAATGCCACAGCCAGCAATGGTTCTTCCTTAAAAATTGCTGTCAGCGTTCCCATTGGTAGCAACCCCAATGTCGCCCAAGAAATCCTCCGGGGTGTTGCCCAAGCTCAGGATGAAATCAATACTAGCGGTGGCATCAGCGGCGCCAAACTGCAAGTAGAAATTGTCAACGATGACAACAGTCCAGAAGTGGTCAGAGAAGTTGCAAAGACATTGGCACAAGATCAGAATATATTAGCAGTAATTGGACACAATGCTAGCAACGCATCTCTCGAAGCTGCTCCTATATATCAGCAAGAAAAACTGGTAATGGTGACACCGACGAGCTTTGCCAATAATCTATCAGGATTTGGCAGCTACATCTTTCGGACAGTACCCAATATTAGCGTAATGGCGGCTCCTTTAGCAGAATATGTAGTTAAAACAGAACGCCAAACTAATATTGCGGTTTGTTATGACTCCCAAGCACCCGATAACATATCCTTTAAAGATGAATTTGTGGCATCTCTTACGGCTGCTGGTGGCAAATTAGTTCCCACTGTTTGCGACTTTTCACTTCCTTCTTTTAATGCGGAAAATGCCCTGGCTGATGCTGTCAGCAAAGGTGCACAAGGATTGATGGTAGCGCCCCACATCGATCGCATTGACCGTGCGATTTCTCTGGCTCGCATCAATCGAGGCAAATTGCCACTCTACGGCAGCACTACGCTCTACACCTTTCAAACTTTAAAAGACGGACAAAAAGACGTTGACGGGCTTGTTTTGCCCGTTCCCTGGCATCCTGAAACTAATCCCGGTAGCCGTTTCCCAGAAAATGCCCGCCACCGTTGGGGAGGCATTGTGAATTGGCGAACAGCAACGAGTTTTGACGCCACTCAAGCTGTGATCGCTGGCTTGCGGCAAAGCAATACGCGGGAAGGATTGCAACAAGCACTGAGAAATGCGAATTTTTCAACAACAGGATCAAGCGAGGATGTGAAGTTTTTGCCCACGGGCGATCGGGCTGGTAAGCCGATTTTAGTGCAAGTTAAACAAGGAGGAAGCACTGGCTATAACTTTGTCCCGCTGCGGTAAGTTTCTTAAGTGCGATCGCACTCACATCTTGCACATTCTCAATCAGCTTTTCAGGGGCGGGATATCCTGCCCACCCCCCTGAAAATTCCCTCTTTGTGGAACAGGCATCTTGCCTGTTTCTTAGCATGATTAAAATCTAATTTTCTGTTAAAGTAGCATAACTTTTAAGATAAAATGAAATGAGTAGATTAAAGGAGAGCGTTGTGTATGATCGCGCCAGTTGAAACCAAAACCTACACGGCCCAAGAGTATCTAGAATTGGAAATCAATTCTCAGGATCGGCATGAATTTATCAATGGGAAGATTGTTCTGATGGCTGGTGGCGCACCGAATCATAATGAAATTACAAGCATCTTAAATGCTATTTTGAGGGTGAGTCTCAAGGGTCAACCTTACAGTATTTTTGCATCGGATCAGCGGCTTTGGGTTCCGCAGCTTAATAATTATACTTACCCGGATGTGATGGTGGTAGCGCGCCCGATAGAGCTGCAATCTGGACGAACGGATACAATTACCAATCCGCTGCTAATTGCTGAGGTGCTGTCTAAAGGAACCAAAGCTTATGACCGCGATGAAAAGTTTGCTGCCTATCGCAGTATTCCTAGTTTTCAGGAGTATTTATTAATCGACCAATATCGGCTACAGGTCGAGCAATATTCTAAAGCTGAAGCGAATAAGTGGATTTTTTCGGAATATAGCTGTATGGGCGATCGGCTGACTTTAACCTCTATTCCGGTGGAGATTTCGCTGGCCGACTTGTATGAAAATATTGAGTTTGGTGAATAGGCGGACGGTTTTGTGTCAAAGATCCTAAATAGTGGTAATATCCCCGTATATCGATCGGCTCTGATGAAAAACACACATCAGACGTAAGGGGGAAAGTTCGGTGCGAATCCGGCGCTGTCCCGCAACTGTAATGAGATCATTGCATCTCTGAGTCAGGATGCCCGCCGATTTGTTTACAATCATGTTTTTCATCTGCGAGGTATGGATGATGGTGAGTTTATTATTTTTTAAATTATTGGATTGGGGTTTTTTAACCGCAGATATCAGCAGATAAACACAGATGAACGCTGATGTAATTCGATCTGTGTTCTGAAGCGTATATTATTTTAAGGAAAAAAATGCGAATTGAAGATAGTGTTTGGCAGGGTAGTTTTGGCTACTGGCAAAACTTGTTTATTCACCAGAATATTTTGCAGATCGGACATACTGCTTGGAATGGCTTTTTGCATCAAGGACGAGGCTTGGTTGCTTGCAACATCAATACTCCCATTAACGGCTCTGTGAATTGGAGCGTAGATACTATAAATTATGATCTGCAATTTGTTTCCCAATTGCAGGCAACTGCTTATTTGCAACAACTAGAACTAGAGGGGAACACTGTTTCAAATCTGCTCCAAATCATTGATAGCTACGAACCCAAGGAAGCAATTATATTTTTGTCGCTCGCCAACGGTCAGATTGATATCAATTTGTTGCAAAACTTGGCAATTTCTCCTGTTGAGTGCTATGAACAACTATGCAAGCGCTGGGAAGAATTTCAACTCTGCCCGAAATCCTAAAACTTACTAAATTTTCCGAATGTCGCAGCCAAAATCCATCGAAATTTCCAAGGTAACTCGCTACCAAAATGCAGCGCTTAATTACTATTTGGGCCTGACAGATTCGCCCTACCTTCACTACGGCTATTGGGAAACCCTACCTGTGCCCGCTGAGGAACTAACGATCGCCCGATTGCGCCTCGCTCAGCAAGCTTATACTGTAAAACTGTTGGATGCAATCCCCAAAGGCACTCATACGATACTCGATGTGGGCTGCGGGATTGGCGGAAATGCCGCTTATTTGCTCGATCGAGGTTTTGCAGTAGAGGGGCTCGCACCCGATCCGTTCCAACAACAGCGCTTTCTTAAGTGTACGGGCGATCGGGCTATTTTCCACCTCACGAGGTTTGAAGACTTCAAAGCAACCCATTTCTACGATCTTATTCTCTTTAGCGAAAGTAGCCAGTATATGTCGGCTGTTGATATTGCTAACGGTGCCGCCAAAATCCTCAATCAGGGCGGTTACGTTTTGCTGGCTGATATGCTGCGATCTGATGCTAATTATAAAGAGGGAATGTTCTCTAATTGTCATGTTGTTACGGAACTTCATGCAGCATTAAAGCAGGCTGGATTCACTTTAGTAAAAACTGAGGATATTTCCGCCCATATTTTGCCAACAATCGATTTGTATGTCGATACTTTCCGCCGATATGGACTAAATACAATGATCTATGTTGCAGATTTGATTGCGATCACAGTTCCGCCCGTCCACAAATTCCTGCGCTGGATCTTTCGGCGCTGGTTCAAGAAGCTGGTGGTTGAAGGATTGGAGGCGGGTCAACTTTTTGAGCAACATCTATGTTATGAAATGCAACTTTGGCAGTTGTCAAAATCTGATCGAGGGTGACACAAATATAGCACTTCTAAATCATTTGTGAATTTCTTACTCCCTCCCCTTGATAAGGGGAGGGTTGGGGTGGGGTAAAAAGTTTACGACTCATTTGTGAATTTCTTACTCCCTCCCCTTGATAAGGGGAGGGTTGGGGTGGGGTAAAAAGTTTACGACTCATTTGTAAATTTCTTACTCCCTCCCCTTGATAAGGGGAGGGTTGGGGTGGGGTAAAAAGTTTACGACTCCTGCAAGGATTGCTATACAATGGAAATCGGTAATCGGTAATTGGTAATCATTCATCGGTAATTGGTAATTGGAGGAATAGCCTCCGGGTATTTATTCCCAGGCAGAGCCTGGGAACAAGGCTATAAAAAATAAAAAATAAAAAATAACAAATATGTCTGAATGGATTCTCGAATTCGCTGGCACTTCCTACTCCTATCCCTGCGGTTCGCGATCGGCAATTCATGATTTAAACCTCAAAGTCCCCGCCGGGAAACGCTGCGGGCTAATCGGTCAAAATGGATGTGGCAAAACTACCTTTTTTCTGTTAGCAAATGGCTTATATCAACCGCAACAGGGAATCATTAGCTGGCAAGGTGAACCTTTTCGCTACGATCGCAAATCTTTAATGCAACTGCGCCAACAAATCGGACTCGTCTTTCAAAATCCCGAACATCAATTAGTAGCTTCGACGGTAGAAGAAGATATTTCCTATGGATTGTACAATTTAGGCTTGACAGAATCCGAAATTGCTCAACAGGTGCAGCAGGCGATCGACCAATTCGATCTAAGCGAACTCGCCCGCGAACCAATTCACAATCTCAGTTTGGGCCAGAAAAAGCGGGTTTCCATCGCCGATATCATGGTTCTGGAGCCCAAACTGCTGCTGTTAGATGAACCTACCGCCTATCTCGATCCGCGTCACACCCGACAACTGATCGGTTTACTCCAACAAATTCACAGCGCTGGAACCACTATTCTTTTAGCAAGTCACGACCTCGATTTCATCTACCGCTGGGCAGATTGGGTGTTTGTAATGGATCGAGGAAAATTGATTTTAGAAGGAACACCGGAAACAGTTTTTGCTCAGCGGGATGTCTTGGAACAATTGCAGCTTGGTGTACCGCTGGCGATCGAGCTGATGGAGCAAATAAGGGCGATCGTTGAGAGAGATGGTAGCTCAAAAGTCTTTACTTTTGAGCAGTGGCAACAACAGATTTTACAAGCGCGCCGGCTGCTTTAAAGATTAAGCAGTTGTGTCATCGACCCGGACAGGAACTTCATAGCGCAACTCCGCGAAGGCATCTCCATAAGCCTTCGCGGATAAAAGTCTTAGCGGGGGTGTTGTGATCGTGCGCGGTAGCAACGGTGCTCCGCTACCAAGTGTCACCGATGCAATTGACACAATTACCTCATCAAGCAACCCACGATCGTAAAATTGACCAACCAGATCGCCACCTCCTACAAGCCAAATATTCTTATTTCCTGCCGCCGCCATCATCTCTTGATGGACAGGTAAGACATCCCCTTTAACAAATCGAATATCTGCACCCTCGATCGCAGGCAAAATCCGAGAGGTAAATACCCAAGCCGGTTGTTCATAAGGCCATGCTTGGGGAGGATCGGCATCTTCATCGCTCTGATGGGTCAGAATCCATTCATAAGTAGTTGCTCCCATTGCTATTGCCCCAACTTCGCGGGTGAAATTAGGATAGCTGTCTCCCGCCTCGCCGAACTGAAACAACCAATCGAGAGAGTTGTGTGAATCAGCAATAAAACCATCTAAGCTGGCGGAAGTGTAATATTGAGTTTTCATTAAAAGTAACCTCTAAAATGGCTTTACGGATTAAAATACAAAACCCCTTCTATTGTAGAGCGTTCAAGCGCGCCTTGTCTATAATTTAAAGAAGTGAAAGATGGCGATCGCACTCTTCACCTTCATTTGCCGTTATTTGGTGAGGAGATGAACGAGTGACGATGTGCGAACGTCACCCTAATAGCTGGCAGCTTGGTGTATAGTTGGCGATCGAGATTATGGAGCAAATAAGAACGATGTTTCCTACAGACGATCGCTCAAAAACCCCCGCTTTCGCGCAATGGCAACAACAAATTTTACAAGCACGTCGGCTGCTTTAACGAGACTTAGATAATTGATAATTGGGGTTGCTGATTCACGGTATTAATTACCTTTTCGCTTGAAGTTACAAACCTCACCCTCAAGCAGGCTTATAGCAATTGCGAAATCTTGAATTCATACCTGTATCCAGCAACGCTTCCATGAGGGGAAGTTCAGATTACACATTACCAATTATCAAAAATTGATTTAGGAAAAAGGCGATCGCCCCACTGCCGATCGGCACAGTCAGATTGTCAATTCCCAACTTGGAAACCGACTCCAAAGTAGCAGCAACTAAAGCTACAACAGCAGACACAGCCCAAGTTTGCCAAATATTGCCTTGAACCGTCAGCAAAATCAAACTGCTAACAGCAAAACTCACCAAATACATAGTTGCAGAACCTTCCCAACTCTTCTGGATTCCCCAAACTCGATAAATATGTTTGCCGTATTTCTGGCCGATGACAGCAGCCAATCCGTCGCCCCAAGTCATGACTAAAATGCCCAAAGCAGCATACTCCTGATGTTGCAGCGGCCAAAACCAACCTACGAGAACGCTGATACTAACAGCATAGAAAAAAGTCCCCAAACTCTTGCGGTTGATACTGTTAAGACTGGGCAAAATCGGAACTTGGTAAGAAATTAGGGCGATCGCACCTGCTAAAACTCCCGCCGAAATCCCCACCCAACCGGGTATTTCCAGCCACCAAGCCAGCAAAATCACATTTCCAGTACCGATGTGCACCACCTTCCGCGATACTTCAGGATCGACAGAAGTAAAGCGATTTAACCCCTCAGCTACCAATAAAATCACACCCAGCCAGACTCCCACGAGGGAAATTTGCAACCACACAGTCGGAATTTCAGAAAATATAGACACGATATTTAGGAAAAACTTATTTACATCAGGCACTATTTACTACTTTACAGTCCTGGACGCATAACCTCTATATGTAGGGTGCGTTGTGCATGGAGTCTTATCGCTATAATTTGCGCGTCAAACCACTTGTTACGTAAGTCCTGATACATAAGTATGCCATTGCGACCGAAGGGAAGCAATCCCTTGCATTGATGACAGCTTTGCATTTTGAACGTGGGGCGATTGTAGTTTAGGGATAAAAAATGTGCGATCGCCTGTTATAATTTGCAACATCACCCACTTAAACTCCCCATAAACTTTATTGCTATGCAGTATGTCTTAATTATTCATGAAGTAGAAAATTATGAAGCTTGGAAACAGGTATTTGATAATGCTGAAAGCATCCGAAAAGAAGCTGGAGAGCGCTCCTATCAGGTCTTGAAGTATGACAATGAACCCAACAAAATCGTTCATTTCTCCGCGTGGACATCAACAACAGATGCAAGAGCGTTCTTTGAGTCGCCTGCACTGGTTAAAATTAGAGAGGAAGCGGGAGTTAAAGCTCCTGAATTTATTTATCTAGACCAATTAGAGTCTGGAGTATTATGAAAGACGTATTTGTATAATGTAAGTTGTTCAAACTATGTGGTTAAGTTTTGAGTATGTACGACGGTAGCTACTACCAGCTAATGGCCGAGTACAATTGCTGGATGAACCAAAATATATATTCTGTCTGCTCGGCAATTCCTGATGAACAGCGCAAACAGGATATGGGTGCCTTTTTCAAGTCGATTCATGGCACTTTGAATCACTTACTGTATGGTGACAAAGCATGGATGGGGCGTTTCACTCTTCAGCCATTTTCTGTTACGGGTATCCGTCAAGAACTGTATGCTGAATTTGAGGTTTTGAGAGCAGAACGGGAGACAACGGATCGGCAAATTCTAGAATGGTCTAGACATCTTAATCCTGACTGGTTGAGTCAACCCTTTGAGTACACAAGCAATGTAGATGGTAAATGCCGCGTGCTACCGACTTGGGTTCTGGTGACACATATGTTCAATCATCAAACTCACCATAGAGGGCAAATTACCACACTGCTCAAACAACTTGGCTACGACCCAGGCGTTACAGATATTCCGTGGCTACCGGCTATATCATTCGGATAATTTCTGCTCGTAAAACGACACACCAGAATTCTCGGCGCTTAAAAGCTCATCTACACTTGCCTCTCGTCCCAGCAGAGGGGCACTGAATAAAATCAAGAATTCATATCAATTCCGGTTGCACTCAGACCTGATTCTTGAGTGTTGACTGTTGGCTGTTGGCTAAAATTATGCTTTCGGGACAACTGACTGTTCGGACATTTGAACAATACCGATGCGACCGGAAACGAGATGAAACGATCGATCGAGCAATAGAAATAGCAGGAGTGCCAGTCCCTCCTGCTAAACAACTACTATTTTGGCGAATTCGCGCCTTGTTACGCCGGCACTCCCAAGGGGATTCCTTTGTTGCCAACCACAGCGACTGCTTGTCGCAAGGCTGCGGTACGATCGCTCATGACATGCTCTGGCGCGATCAGATCCAACAATCCCAACTTCTGCAAGCGCTGCTGAATTTTCTCGCTGGCACCGACAATGTAAACCTGCAAACCCTTATCGGAGGCATCGCGAATCGCATTTTCGATCGCCAGCGAAGCCGTCACCCCCAGCATGGGCACAGCACTCAAATCCATCACTAAAGCATCCGCATCCTTCATAGCATTGTGCTCGCGGGAAATCGCCTTCGACAACCCAAAAATCATCGGGCCGCTCAAGCAGAACAGCAACACGCGCCCCCTACCCCGATCCAAGAGTTGCTTCTCCTCTTCACTGAGGAGGACCTCATCATCCGTATCGGAAATCAGCTTCACTCCCGCAGACTGCAAACTACTCAACCGTTCGATTGTCAGGATATTGGCGATAAAGACGCCCACACCCACCGCCACAATCAGATCCACAAACACAGTCAGCAACAGCACCCCGTACATGATCAGGGAACCCTTAACAGATACTTTGTGCGATCGTTTCAGGAAACTCCAGTCAAGAATATCAATCCCCACCTTCAGCGCAATCCCCGCCAACACCGCCATCGGAATCGGTTCAGTTAACTTCGCCGCCCCCAAAACCACCACCAGCAACACCAATGCCCGAGTTAAACCCGACACCGCCGAAGTCGCGCCTGTTTGGATATTGACCACAGTTCCCATCGTTGCCCCGGCGCCCGGTAAGCCACCGCAGAGCCCCGACACGATATTGCCAATTCCTTGACCGATCAACTCCTTATCGGACTTGTGCTCCGTCCGCGTCAGACTGTCCGCCACCACTGCCGTCAGCAAGGTATCAATACAGCCCAGCATCCCCAGCATCACCGCATCCACAAACATCACCGTGATTTGACCGGCGGAAAAAGTCGGCAATTGCAAGGGGGGCAGTCCCACCGGAATTTCCCCAATCCGGCGAATATCGGTGCCCTGAAACACAGTCAGGGAAATTACCGTGCCGACAATCAGCGCTATCAATTGCGGGGGCACGATTTTCTTCACCTTTTTGGGCATCAGAAAAATAATTGCCACCGTCAAGACACCCAGAATTGCTTCCGGCGGATTGACGTTTGCCAGCAACTGCGGAATTGCCATAAAAGTGCCCAAAACACCGCCCTTGGGAGGGGCTTGACCCAGAAACGGTGCAATTTGCAGAATGATCAAAATCACGCCAATTCCCGACATAAAGCCGGAAATCACGCTGTAGGGCATCAGGGTGACGTATTTCCCTAGCTTGAAAATACCAAAGATGATTTGAAACAGCCCCGCCAGCATCACAACGGTAAATGCCATTGCTAGCCCTTGTTCGGGATTGCTGGCGGTGAGGGATGCGACGATCGCAGTCATCACCACAGTCATCGGTCCGGTGGGTTCAGAAATCAGTGTTGGGGTGCCGCCAAACAGCGCCGCAAAGAAGCCAACGCAAATGGCACCGTACAGTCCCCCGATCGGCCCGACTCCGGAAGCGACCCCGAAGGCGAGGGCCAGGGGCAGCGAGACGATGGCAGCCGTGACACCGCCGAAGATGTCGCCCTTGAGATTATTAAAACGAATCTGATTAGTTATTGACATGAGTGGTGCATTAATAAACTAGACAGAATTTAACAATGCTGACTTTGAGCCCTTCACCGAGTCTCAGGGCCAAAGTTTTCCCGAATGGCATGACAGATAGCACAAGCAGGGCAGACCCAAGGAAAGGTCTGTACTTTTGCCCGATATGTCAAACTCGTAAATACTTAATTTTTCAGTATTTCTTAATTTCTTAATTTAATGTAAAACGTGTCCGATCGAATTTTTATTTTTTCCGCCGACTCTCTCAACTATCCCCGGCAAGTTCTCGATCGAGCCAAATCTCAGTAAATCTCAATCCCCGACAAAGCCCCGTACTCTAATCAACATTAATGTATTATCCACTGCTGAAAATTAATAATTCTTATTGATGGTTATTTCATCAACTCCCGTACAATCTCAAACGCCCTGGGACGCAACTCAACTGGCAGCAGCGACAATCCCAAACCCGCCCACATTTTCGCCACAGAAACTGACTTTCCAGCCCGCACCATCAATCGCCCTTTTGCAGTTTCACCCACCTCAATCAGCCGTAAACCTAGCGCTAACTGAGTTTCTGCAATCCTTTTGAGCCTGACTGTTTCCAACCTCTCGGAATCAAACTCGTAGCCGGTCAAATAGCGCAATTTATCGCTTAAATACGGAATTGCCCGATCGACTCCTTGCTGTCCTGCATGAACTCGATACTCCATCAACAGCTCCGGCAAGTAATAGCATTTTTTGCCCGCAATCGCAAGTCTCACAAACAAATCGTTATCTTCGCAATTTTGCAAATTCGGCCGCAGAAATCCGACTTCTTCCAGGGCGCGGCGCCGAAACAAAGTCGCCCCTATTTGCAAACTCTGTCTCAGAAACACTGCAGAGAGCAAATCTTCAATAATTCCCGCCGACAACTCGGTGCGGCCCCACCGCTGCGAATTGAGTTTCGTCTGGTTTTCATCTATATAATTGTTAATGTCGATCACCCAGTGCTCTGTACTGACAAAATCGATGCTGGGGTCTTTATCTAAAATAGCCGATGTCCGCTCTAGAAATTGCGCGCTCAGGCGATCGTCATCGTCAAACTTGATAAAATACTCGCCCCTTGCTGCAGCAAAGCCCGATCGCATATTATTACTCTTGCCGATATTCTGCGGGTGACGAATGTAGCGAATCCCGCGATCGACAAATTCCGACATCAATAGTGGAGTGCTGTCTGTAGAACCGTCATCACAGATAATTAATTCAAAATCTGTATAAGTTTGATCTAGCACGCTGGCGATCGCACTAGCTAGCAACTTCACTCGATTGCAAGTAGGAATGCAAACGCTAATTTTAGGCACTACGACCATTTTAGATTTGAAATTGTGGAAAAAATTCGCACTTCAGTCCAGGGAAATAAACCACCAATGCCCGATGCCCAATGCCCAATGCCCTATGTATTTTAACTCAAACGAGCCGTACATTCGAGAATTAACTTTTGATTAACCAAAGCAAACGGTTGAATTTCCAAAGCGCGACGAAAAGCTTGAATAGCATTTATGTATTCTCCCAAGGCAGCGTAGCACAAGCCCAGACCGTGCAAGGCCCCAAAATGCACCGGGTTCAGTTTGAGGACGATTTCGCAGTCCTCGATCGACTTTTTATAATTTCCTTGAGTATAGTGAAGTACGGCGCGTCGGTTCCAAGCTTCCGCAAAATCCGGCGCTTCCGCAATCAGTTTCGTCAGCAAATCCAAAGCGTGGTGAACATCGCCTGCATCCAGCGAAACTTGCGATCGCCTGAGAATTTGCATCCCATACTCACCCTTCTGGTTAAACCAAGTGCGCCAGAGTTCTGTAGTTGCCCGATCGCGCACGCTTTCGTCGGACTTTTTCAAGTCTTCGAGCAGCGCCTTAACAGATAATTCGTCCATAGGTGCGAAGATTGTTAAAAAGATTTTATCAATTAATTTTATCGCGCAAGCGGCAACTTTATTTATTCCACATCCCATGAAGATTTTGATGCTTTCCTCGACTTTTCCCTATCCGCCAGGCCGCGGAGGAACTCAGGTAAGGACTTTTAATTTATTGCAATACTTGAGTCAGCGGCATGATGTAATTCTCGGCACTGTACGATCGCCAGATGTCACCGATGCACAAATCGACGCATTGCGCCAGCAAGTTGCAGAATTGGCAGTTTTTCCCCATCCGCAGACACCCCCCCAACCCCTCCTTGCTAAGGGGGGGCTAAGACTCCACCAGGAGACTGAGGAAGGATTTTTACCTCCCCCCCTTAATAAGGGGGGGACTGAGGGGGGGTTCTCTAAAATAATAGGAAAATTCCACAGATTCAGTCGATTTTTGCAGTCGGGCACACCTCCAAACGTACTCTCAAGCTACTCCCAAGCAATGCAGAATTGGGCAGACGAATTGGTAACAGCAGGTAAATGCGATGCTGTCACCTGCGAGCACAGCGTTAACGAGATTTACGTGCGTCCCGAATGGCGGCAAAAACTGCTGACAGTAGCAAACATTCACAGTTCCGTTTGGGGAACTTGCAGGGAAATGTTAGCAACCGGGACTTCGGAAAAACCCCTGCGCGATCGACTAAATTTACCGCTACTCGCCCGCTACGAAAAACGATACTGTTCCAAATTTTCCCGCATTGTCGCGACAACATCCACAGACAGAGGGCAACTCTTAGAATTGCTGTCGCCTCCGGTTGGGGTGCGAGGAAAACAAGATTTTTTTGTACCTCCCATAGATGTAATTCCTAACGGCGTGGATTTAACTCAATTTCCGTATCGGTTGATCGATCCGGGAGGACATACCTTAATTTTTGCAGGCGCAATGAACAATTTGCCCAATATTGACGCGGCGCGGTTTCTCAGTTTGCAAATACTGCCGCCTTTGCAGCAGCGCTATCCCGATGCTACCCTCACCTTAGTAGGGGCTTCGCCAGTCCCGGAAGTGCTCGCCTTGGGGAAACTTCCGGGAATTCAAGTAGTAGGTCGGGTGCAAAGGGTGGCAGAATATTTGCATCAAGCTGCTGTTTGTGTGGTGCCGATGCGGATTGGTTTTGGGATTAAAAATAAAACTTTGGAGGCGATGGCTGCGGGAACCCCCGTGGTTGCGAGCGATCGAGGTTTGGAGGGTTTAGCCGTCGATGGCGGCCCACAACCGAGAAGGGCCTTGCGGGCGAACAAAGTTCACGAGTATGTTGAGGCGATTACCAGTTTGTTTGAAAATCAGCAGCTAAGACAGGAGCTCTCTGTCAACGCGCGATCGCTCGTTGAAAGCCAATACACTTGGGATATCATAGGTCGGCAGTACGATCGGCTATTGCAATTTTAAACTCTAAATTCTAAAATCTAAATTCTAAAATGGCATGATGGAACACAAAATTAACCCCTCAAAAAATCGAGCCTTACCCCCAGAAAATCGCAAAGTTGCTCCTCCTCCGACAAGACGCCGTCGCCAAGCCCGACGCCCCAAAAATCTTCAAGAGTCCCAGCGTCCAATACCTACTCCCCGAACTCGCGCCAGATATCCCTGGAAAAGACTGGTAGCTAATTTGACAGCCCTCAGCATCTTGGGTGGCTGTGCAGCTTTAATGGGAGGCGGCGCTTGGCTGAGTTATCAGCTAATTGTCGATCCCAATGGCAACAGGTTGATCTCTCAGTTTGTGCCGGAATGGTCGCGCCTGCCTACAGGTAGCAGAGATTCGATCCAAACTCTCGATCAAATCAAAGGCAGCATCCGCAAATTGGGATTCGTAACCGGAGAACCCCTGCCTCTTCCCGTCGATCAATCCCGCGATAATTCTATTTCCGATTTGCTATTGCCGGTGATGGTAGAAAGAACTGTGAAGGCTTCTACTGTTTGCAAAAATCCTTGCCGTCAAATTGTCGAACTTCGGGTGTACAAGCGAGTACAGTTGCCCGATCGCAGTTCCGATAAAGAGCAGTATTTTCAGCTAGCAAGTTCTGTGAACGTAGAAGGCCCGGCGGAATCTTTTGTCATTACTTCTTTAGCTGACTCTACATCTGACAATCAAGCCTCGAATCAGTCCCTACCCCTAACAGAACTGCGCCGCTTTGACGGAAAGCCCCCCGCCTCTGGCATTTGGTTTAATGTCAGCGGTCAACTAAAGCGGGGCGACAGGAAAATTCCCTACGGACAAGTCGTTCGCTACAACCCCAGCCAAAATCATTTAATGCCGCTGTTGGAGTGGGCGAGTGCGGCCGGACAACCGCCGAATTGGCAGCAAATTGTTAAGGGGGAAAACCCACAATTGGCGATCGACCAAACAGTTGGTTTAGAGCCGCAATTTACCCTTTATCAAATTGGCCCGCGCAAATTTTTGCCGAACCCAGTTCAGTTAACTGCGATTTCTTTAGAAGAATTTGCTGTCAATGACGAGACTTACAAAAATGGGCTGCGACTGGCGAAAAGCGGGCTGTGGTCTCCAGCATTAAATGTCATGCGTGTGGCGAAGGGGAAAGCGGGCAAAAATTGGCCCGCAGTCGCGCAAGCTCAGCTAGAAACGATCGAATTTCACGCTAAAATTACTCGGGCTCAGGCGATCGCATCTTGGGCCAGTCCCGGTCAACAAGTTCTCGCAGAATTGATCGACGGCCGCTGGGCCGAAGCTTTGCAAGTATTTGAAGCCGATCCGAGCAACAGTCACGAAATAGCCACAACCCTCAAAAATGACAGCGGGCGCATCTGGAACCGCATAGACGCCGCCTTGAGAGTGAATGCCGCTGACGCCGATGTCAAGGCTTGGGGCGCCCTGATTATAGCTTCTCAAGACGGAACTCGTGAGGCGATGAATTGGCTCGACCAGCAATCAGATACTGACGGCGAAACAAGAAGTCGAATTCGGAATTTGGTCAACAAACTTCAGGAAGCAGTTTCTCAGGCTGAAAGTTTAGAAGCCCACAAGAGTCAAATTATGGGTTCTGCTACTTTAATTAATAGTATCAATCCCGCTGAGTGGCTGGAACCAGAACCGAAAAACGAGTTAAAATTGGCGGGGGAACAAGTTTGGTATCAGGTGCAGGTAGCCAGTTTTTACGATGGTAGCCGCTGGGTTAATTCGCCCTTTTCTGATGTAGAAGTGCGCTCTTTTCCTGCTACTCAAGTCAAGTGGCTCTGGGGGCGGCTCGGATTACTGGCTGACCCCAAGATTAAGATTGAGGTAGCGATGGCTAACGGTCAACAAAGAGTTGCTGTGGGAACGGTGAAAGCAGTGCAGGTTCAAGACGGAAGTCTGCGCTTGCTGGCGGCGGTTGACAAGCGATCGTAATCTGGCAGAAAGCATTCGGCAGATAGAACAGTCCCGGAGGCACTCTTGACACGAAGAAACCGGGTTTTTTTACCATTTCTGCCGATTGCAACAGAAGTATTTTCGTAAAAAAACCCGGTTTCCTTCCACCCGTGCGTCCAAAACTAGGAATAAGGAAAATGCTTTCTTCTCCCCCTCCCGCAACTCCGAAAGAGGCGCAATCTCACAACTCCTCCCCTCCCCACTTATCGCTCTTGGACAACAATGCAGACAAAAATTTTGTTAATTTAATTAACACAAGTTGCACACAAAAAACCCAGAGCTCTCAAATCGCGCCCTTTTTAGAGAGTGCTGCAATCATCTGGCGTTTCACTGCTTTAGCCCAAAGCTCAAACTCCAAACTGTTGATATTCTGAATTTTCACTTCCTCAACAGGCTGAGTTGGGGCTTCTTTCTGTGCTGTAGTCTCCATTGTTTTTTCCCTCGTCAGAAAATGTTAGTAGTCGATCGCAAACGGTTAGCATCATACATCTATTTTAATAACTAATTCTTGCGATTAATCAAACTAAAGGCAGAGAATTTAACCATCAAATGCAGTTAATACATCTAGATCATGCAATTTACGAATTCAATGTAAGAAAACCCTACAACCATTGTTATATATAAGCTTTTCCTGACATTAAAATTTTACAATTTACATTGTATGGCACTATCAAACCAATGCTTATGTTAGTAAACTTATTTTTAAATGAATGTATTGGCATATACAGCAGAAAATAATTTTATTGAATTCACATAGTGCCGTAAAGCCGATCGCCCGCATCTCCGAGCCCAGGTACAATATAGCCGTGTTCGTCCAAACACTCGTCAACTGCCGCCGTATAAATCTGCACGTCAGGGTGTTGTTCGTGAAAGTGCCCCACTCCCTCCGGCGCCGCCAGCAAGCACAAAAATTTAATAGACTTCGGGTTAACTTCTTTCAGCCTATCCACTGCCGCGACTGCTGAATTACCAGTAGCCAGCATCGGATCGACAATTAAAACATCTCGCTGTTCGATATCCTGGGGAACTTTGAAATAATATTCGATCGCCATCCGAGTTGTCGGATCGCGGTACAAACCAATATGTCCTACCCTCGCAGACGGAATCAGCTCTAAAATACTATCTAACAGTCCCTGACCGGCGCGCATAATCGAAATAATAACAATTTTCTTTTCTGCTGCCAGCACCGGTGCATTCATTTTGGCGATCGGCGTTTCTATTAGTTCGTATTTTAGCGGCAAATCTCGCGTCACTTCATAGGCTAGCAGCATTCCAATCTCTTTCAGCAGTTGGCGAAATTTCGCCGTGCTCGTTTGAGTTTGCCGCATGAGAGTTAACTTGTGCTGTATCAAAGGATGGTCAATGACAGTAACTTTAGCACTCATTTTTTTGAATAATTAATTTGCTTTATTCTAACTTATCAGCCATCGAGGCCTTCTTGACGCAAAAAAACCAGGTTTCTGCCGCCCCTGCGTCCTGGACTACTTATATCAAACCCCTATTGAAAACACAAATACCGCGCGAATAAAATTCGCTCCGACAATTGCCTTTCATCGGCCCAGGGCGACACTAATTATGCGAGGTTGGAAAATAGACAAATATGTCATTCTCTCGTTTCTATCCTTCCCGCACTCTTCCTAAGAACGCATATCCGGGCCCAAAAGCCTCCCCACTGGTTTCGCTGTCTCGCACTCCATCCAAGCCCAATAACACAGAGCCGGAGTTTCGCACCGAAATCTTCCGGAACTTGTACCAACAGATATGAAGCTTAAGAAGTATCAACATAAAACCTATTTTTTCGATTAATTCACTCATCGAAAAAACCTGAATAGGAACTGCATATGAGGTTATAAGCTTGGCTTTACAGGCTTTTCATTTTTCAACATGAATGCGGCCATATCCAAGTTAAAAACACATTACCTATATTCAGTTCCATTTTTTTAGGGTGCTCCTAACCCACAACTGAACTTATTAAGGAGAACATCCATGAAGTTTGTAAAACTATTGCTAGCTACGGCATTAATGACTGCTTCTATCAGCCCCGCCTTGGCTAATCCGGCGGCCGTTCAAATTTTAGGTGCAAGCTACGGCGGTAGCGGTTGCCCCGATCGCTCCGCCAGCGTCAGCGTCAGCCCCGACGGTCAAGAACTCACCATCCTATTTGACAAGTTTGCAGCCCTGGGAAATGTCTCAACAGAAAGCCGGAAAAGCTGCAATTTGAGCATTCCCATCAAAGTACCCCAAGGCTACCAAATTTCTATCTACGATGCTGATTACCGCGGCTACGTTGCTCCTAGAACCACAGGCAACCTGCGAGCAGAATACTTTTTCGCTGGAACCCGCGGCCCAGTTTTTACTCGGAATTTCAGCGGCGAAACTAACTACAATGTTCGAGATAAGTTAGCCACTGTAGCGAATGTTTGGTCTCGCTGCGGCGACAGTGTAAATATGAGAGTAAATGCTGCAATGACAGCCCGCGGTGCCGGCATGGCCACCGTTGACTCCTTCGATTTGGCTCATCGCGGTTTAGTTTATCACGTCAAATATCGCGCTTGTCGCTAAGCAGCTTGTGGGAGTGTAGTGTGAGGTATAGTTTTCTGGTTTGAATTTTGAATTTTGAGTTTTAAGTTGGAAGAGGGGATAATTTTCCCTCTTCCTTCTTTTTACCCTGAGCGAAGCCGAAGGGCCTTCTTCCCTTTAAAACACAGTGCCGTCACTTTCAATCTGAATTGGTGGAACTCCACCAGGCCTCAATTCGCCCGCAATTTTCCGCCCCGCCGCCCAAGTTCCTCCTTGCAAAATCTTCACCAGCGGCAATTGTTCCGCACTCAAATGCAGCTTTTCTCGAATAGCTGCGGCAATTTTATCTAAAAGATTGACAGTCAGCGATCGCCATTCTACTATAACTTCCGAATCCGGCAAGTAACTCTGCTCAAAAATAACTGAGTCTTTTGCCTGCAGCAGCCCGATATCCAAACACAAACCGCCGTTGCGGTACTCCGGCAATCCAGTTAACTCATCCAATCCGGCGACTTCTAAACCAAGTTCTTGCAGCGGTTCCAACAGCGAATAAGTCAACCACTGCGAGAGTTTGTGAAACGGCACGAATTCATCTCCCAGATTTTCTCCTTGTAATGCCCGATGTCGCCACACATCGCCTAAATTAACGCCACCAATTGCATATCTTCCCGGCCAAATTTCCCCAAAACCTGTCAAAACAGCGTTCAATACTTCAGTAGCATTCACAGTTTTGACTCCAGAAACCCGATTGTCTAGCAAGTATTTTGCCAAATTGCCGGGACGCGGGTTTTCGCGGCCAAATAATAATGGATGTTGGCAAATCGCATTTCCCAAACGCTGCAATAATTCTAATCTTCCTGTTAAACCCACTAGCGGATTGTCTCGACTTACCTGAAATCCCGCAGCTAAGGTTTCTAGTTTTAATTGAGAAAGTCCCTGAGAATCAGCTTGCCAAGGAAAACCGGGATTGCTGGAAAAAACACCTTGACAAAACATCCGTAAGCTGGCTATTGCTAACCCTTCAGAACGGCGGTAAACCTGCCCGGTTTCTGGTTCACAATACTGCCAATCTGCACCAGCACCGGCATCGATCAAAACGCTGACAATTGCTAAATCAAATTTGATCTTAGCTTGCTCTATGAGTGCAAATTCTGCTAAAGCTGCATTCAATTCGGCGAGTCGCGACAAGTTGCCAGCTTCAAAATGTCGCCAGCGACTGTGAAAGGGAATGTTAAAATCGGCATACTGTTGGCGCGTTGTGTCAATTACATAATTTGCTGCGTTGTCGAGTTGGGATAAATCGACGCGGAAGTAGCGGAGTTTGTCTAGGCGGGCTAAATCAAAAAGCCGATCGCACTTTTGGCGAATAGCAGCCGGCGTTCTCAGATATTCTACAGTCTCAAGTTGAATATTGGGCAACTTCATACAACCAAACAGCGGTAAACATCGTTTTCTTGAAAAAAGTCAAACTGACTGTAATCTAAAAGATTATCTAAAATCGCATTTTTATCGATTTTGATCAGCTTATATTCCCACTTCGACCCGCTGACTTCGCGTTTTATGTGATCAGAAACTATCACCGAGTTTTTTTCTTTGCCCGGAGATACTATTTTACTTAAATCTTCCAGCCTGTCCGCTATGTGAATATCTTTTCCGTAAGTGCAAGACCTAAATATATATAGATTTCCCTTAGCAACTCCCACCGACAAGCCACAAGGTATTTGATTGGCGTTAATAAAAAGTTTCCAATTCTCGCACAGACTTTCCATTGCCGCTAAGGCTGAGTGAGCTTCCGGGAAAGTCAACAAATGCGAATCACCAACAATACTCCGAATTGTGCCGCCGTATTCTTCACAAATTGTTTTTTCAAAAGTATCAAAATTTGTGAGTAAATATTCCACATCTTTGATAGAATTAGATTCTTGATAAGCTATAAAACCTCTCAAATCCGCTTTAATTATTGCTTGGTTTTTAATGATTCGTGTTTTGTAACTTTGGTCAACTTTGTAGACTTTTTCAGGTTCGCTCATCCCTTTCAAAGAAAACTCGTTAACAAAAGACGTTTGCACTTCTGCTTTGTTGAGCGCCAACCATGCTGCTTGGGACAAATATATTTCATCCGGCGGAGTTACTGATTCTATGCGCGCTGTTAAATTCACCGTATCGCCAAAGATATCTTTATCTTGATGCAAGACATCTCCTAATGTAATAGACACGCGAATAGCAATTCGTTCGTCGTTCGCCTTGCTAGATTGTTGCGATCTCAATTCTTGCTGCATTTCTATAGCTGCTACTGCCGCTGCTGTGACGCTGGGAAAAATTATCCAAAATGAATCACCTTCCCCTTTAATCACGCTGCCTTCATTTCTGGCGCTAATATCTGAAACAAAAGTTTTATGCTCGTTTAACAAACTACTTAAGTCCGACTGAGATAATTTTTTGACTCTGGCGGTATATCCACAAATATCTGTTTTTACGATCACACTAGAACGCAAATTAGCCATAACCTACCCTGACTGATCAAAAACCAGCAATAAATTTTATGTAGCAAAGACGCGATTGTTCGCGTCCCATCGGTCGCGTCTTTGCCCTCTCAATCTCCTAAATCGCGTCCGATCGCTTCTGCAAGAATTGTAGCATCTGGCACAGGGTCAGGCGTGTAGTAGCCGGCGGCTTTTTTGGCGACAATTTCGACTTGTGCGTCTGCGGGAATCCAATCTTCAGGAATGGGGATGCGATCGACCACCTGAATGCCAGAATTAATAATCGCATTGTATTTCATATCGCTCATAGAAACTAAACTGTCAATTCGAGAGATACCCAACCAGTGCAGCACGTCTGGCATTAGTTCTTGAAACCGCATATCTTGAACTCCCGCAACACATTCAGTGCGCGTAAAATAGGCATCAGCGCGATCGCCGCCTTCCTGCCGTTTTCTGGCATTGTACACCAAAAACTTAGTCACTTCCCCCAAAGCTCTCCCTTCCTTGCGGAAGTAAACAATTACCCCAGAACCGCCTGATTGTGCCGTTTGGATGCAAATTTCCATCCCGTGTACCAAATATGGGCGGCAAGTGCAGATATCGGAACTGAAGACATCAGAACCGTTGCATTCATCATGTACCCGTACCGCCAACTGCTTATCCGGGTCAGAAATATTCGCGACATCGCCAATAATATAAACCGTAGTTCCGCCTATTGGTGGCAAGAAAACGTGCAAGTCCGGCCGCGTCACTAAATCCGAGAACATTCCGCCTGTTTGCTCGAACAGGACACGGCGAAGAACGCTTTCTTGGGCGCCGATCCGCCGAGCAATTCCCGGCAAATACCAAACCGGGTCGATCGCAATTTTAGTTACTGCTAAATTGCCACCTGCTTTGACTATTTTGCCATCAATTTGCACTCGCCCCTTAGCGATGGCATCTTGCAATTCTGGCATATTAATGTGAGCTTTAGTGACCGCAATTGTCGGTCGAATATCATATCCCTGCTGGATAAATGAAGTATAAACTTCGCTGACCAAACCCCCAAAGGGATCGAGAGAAACAATTAAATTGCGATCGCCCCAACTCGGGTGCGGCCCGATGTGTGCGGCCGGAGAGGTGTTGGTAAAATCGGGGCGGTGATCTGCTTGGAGTGCGCCGGAAGCAACTGCTAGCGCGCGATAAACAGAGTAGGAACCCGAATGAGTGCCGATCGCATTCCGGTGAGACGATTTGGTGAGGCTACCAATCACAGGCCCCCGTTTCAGCGGATCGATTTCTCCCCAGTAAATGGGATGAGGTTTTGTGCCGGATCTGTCGGGATGGGATGTTAAAACTATATGCTTGGGTTTTGACACAGTTGTTTTTGGCTCTTGCTATGGATGGTGCTGTTAGTTGAAAGTGAAATTGCAATTTGAAGCAGTAATTTATGATAGCAAAAGGATTCAGGCTCTGGAAGTATCCGGCATAGCCAAACTCGTGACGCTGACTTTCGCGCGGTCCTGAAAATATAAAAATTTTGCCTAAGTGCTTCAGTGATTAGGGCGGGAGTACCAACAGCAAAACTACCTATTTAATCCAAGTTTCTCTAGCATTTATATTTTCTTTCTGCATGATATTTGTTTAACTAACCGCAGAGGGCGCAGAGGGCGTAGAGAATCTAGAAAAGAGAGAAAGAGGAAAAGAGAGATGTTCACAATTCCTGCAAGGGTTGTTATAGTTACAACTGGTAGCCAGTAATTATCAACAAAATACTAACTCACAAAATTAATGTTGCCAAGTACATCTAATTATTTGCTCAAAAATGGTCGCGTACCCGCGTCTCTTCTAGAGATGAAATCGATCGCGCCCTCAGCTTCTACTGTGGCGACAACGGGGAGTGAGAACAATTTTTGTTTGGTGGATATCGAAATTGCAGCGGGTACGATCGCCGAAATCATCCCAGCAGGTACAAAACCTGTATCCTCCTCTGAAGATATCCCAGTTGTAGATTTGCAGGGCGGCTTAATCTGGCCTTGTTTTGTGGATATGCACACCCATTTAGACAAAGGCCACATTTGGGAACGATCGCCCAATCCCGATGGAACTTTTGCCAGCGCGATCGAAGCGGTAGGCGCTGATGCCCAAAAAAACTGGAATGCAGAGGATGTTTACCGGCGAATGGAGTTTGGCCTCAAGTGCAGCTACGCCCACGGTACCAAAGCCATCCGCACTCACATAGACAGCGCAGGGGAACAGGGAACCGTTAGTTTGGGAGTATTTGAAGCGCTGCAAGCCGAATGGGGCGATCGGCTGATCTTACAAGCAGCTTCCTTGGTTTCCCTCGACTATTACCTGACACCCGCAGGCGAAAAATTAGCCGATCGCATTGCCCAAATTGGCGGCATTCTCGGCGGCGTCGCCTATATCAACCCCGACTTAGACAAACAACTCGATCGAGTTTTTGCCTTAGCCAAAGAACGAAATTTAAACCTCGACTTCCACACCGACGAAAACGACGATCCAGATTCAGTAACATTGCGGGAAGTAGCAAAAACCGCCATCCGCCATGAATTTGGGGGTCAAATTATCTGCGGACACTGCTGTAGTTTAGCCGTACAACCGTCAGATTTAGTAACAGAAACTCTGGAATTAGTCAAGGAAGCAAATATTGGCATTGTCAGCTTGCCGATGTGCAACCTTTACCTGCAAGACCGAGAATCTCAGCATACACCGCGGTGGCGGGGAGTGACACTGCTGCACGAACTCAAAGCAGCAGGAATTCCCGTTGCAGTTGCTAGCGATAATTGTCGCGATCCGTTTTACGGATTTGGCGACCATGATGTTTTGGAAGTTTTTAATATGGCAGTCCGCATCGCTCATTTAGATAGACCTTATGGAGACTGGCCCTGTGCAGTTACAAAGACTCCAGCCGATTTAATGGGATTGCAGAATTTAGGACGAATTGCAGTGGGTTTACCTGCTGATTTGATTTTGTTTAAGGCGCGGAATTTCAGCGAATTGTTATCTAGAGTGCAGGGCGATCGCACGGTTTTGCGGCAGGGCATTAAAATTGATACAACTTTGCCAGATTACCGCGAACTAGATGACTTGTTACGAATTTAAATCTGACATTTTGCACCAATATCAAGAACAGGCAAGATGCCTGTTCCACAAAAGATGAATTTTCTTTGTACTCGTTACTAGGCTCTGCCTGGTAACGTATATCTGGAGGCTCTGCCTCCACTTTTCCTGACCGTAATGCGAGGCAGAGCCTCTAGATCTCGGTTCCTAGGCTCTGCCTAGGAACCAGTTAAACACGTACTAGAAAATATCAACAAACGTCCCTTCTCTTTTCTTCCTTCGCGTACTTCGCGGTTCGTTCAAAAAACAATCTTTTAACAACAAGCATTTCGCATTGATATCTTGTCAATTTACCACTAATTTGATATAAATATAAAAGCTAATTTTAGTGAGGATGTTTTAAGTGAAAGCAGTTATTTTATTGTCGGGAGGGCTGGATTCCTCAACAGTTTTGTATCAAGCCAAAGCCGACGGCTGCGAGTGTTACGCTATTTCCTTTGACTACAAGCAAAGACATCGGCGGGAGTTGGAATCAGCAAGGGCGATCGCACTTTCGGCAACGGTTAAGGCACATCAGATAGTAAACTTTGACCTGACGCTTTGGGGCGGTTCGGCATTGACGGATAATGAGATGGAATTACCGATCGATCGCAATCTTGCAGAAATGTCTCAAAACATCCCCATTACCTACGTTCCTGCTAGAAATACGATCTTTCTCAGCTTTGCCCTCGCCTACGCAGAAACTCTAGAAGCCGATCGCATTTACATCGGTGTCAACGCTTTAGATTATTCTGGATATCCCGACTGCCGCCTCGATTACATCCAAGCAATGCAGGAAGTATTTCGGTTAGGAACAAAGCAGGGTAGAGAAGGAAATTCTATTAATATTGTAACACCTTTGATCGAACTTAAAAAGACAGAAATTATTCAATTAGGCAACAAATTAGGAGTACCTTGGGAGCAAACTTGGTCTTGCTACGCAGGCGGGGAAAATGCCTGTGGCGTTTGCGATTCTTGTCGGTTGCGGCTGGCGGCTTTTGAGGAATTGGGGCTGAAAGATCCGGTGCCTTATGCTTAAACAGTATTCCGACTCGGCGGTTGAAAGCGCTCCTCCATAAACTCTCGTCTCTCTCTAAGAGATTAAAGAATAAACGGGGTTGCTAACCCCGATTGGGGAGAAAAAGTTGCGCTATTTTGATCGCCCTTTTCATCAACATCTTAATGAGAAAATTTTGCCACACTACTCAACCCGCTATTCTTTCGCCCTTTCCCCACAACTTCCTCATCCGCTGCTGCAACTTCACCTAAAGCTCGATCGCCCGCAGCCCCTTCCAACAAGTGAATTTGAAGTTGCTCCAACCGCGGCCCGCACACAGAAACAACAGTAAGTTCCACATTTTCGCCGCACCAAACTTCCCCCACAGCCGGCATTCTTTGCAACTGATAGCTTAGAAAACCTCCGATTGTCTGATATTCGTCAGTTACTGGCAAATCCAAATTCAATATTTGATTCACATCATCTAAATTTAACTGCGCTTGCACTAAATAAGTGCGATCGTCCAATACTTGCAAAGCAATTTCTTTGCTGTCGGATGACTCGTAGCTGCGACCGATAATTTCAGCTATCAAATCCCGCAGTGTAACTAACCCGGAAATGCCACCAAATTCATCAACAACGATCGCAATTTCTTCCGACGAACTCTGCATCAAAGGCAGCAGTTCCCCCAGCAGCATCATCTCCGGCACAAACCTCACCGAACCCATCCAAGTTACAATTGGCGTGTCGGGAGATAGCAAACCTTCAGCTAAGGGTTTTGCAAGTTGTTTGAAGCCAATAATGCCGATAATGTCGTCTAAAGAATCTCCCGTCACGGGATAGCGGGAATGGTTAGAAATCGCCATTTCGTCGAGCAAAGTTTGAAAGGTTGCCGTCTTGGGAAGTGCGACAATGCTAGGCCTCGGCACCATGACTTCTTCTACCCAAACTTCGCCAAATTCAAACACGTTGTTGAGCAATTCTCGCTTTTCTGCTTCCAAGCCGCTGGATTCGCTGGAAGTAGCTATAATTAATTGCAGTTCTTCGGGAGTAACCGGGCGATGCCTTAGATCGTATTCGATGCCCGCAAACCGCAAGAGCGATCGAGTAGATTGATTGAGAAACGACACAAAGGGCTTGAACAAACGGGCAATCAATAAACTCGGAGGCCCTAAACTTCTGGCTAGCTGTTCGGAATACAGTAACGCTACAGATTTGGGAAAGAGTTCGCCCAGTACGATTTGCACGTAAGCTAGCAACAAAAAAGTTACTATTGATATGCTAAAAGAATGGGCGATCGCCGACTTGATGTAAATTGGCAGTGGCAAATAGCCGATCGACATTCGGACTAGCACGGCGATCGTACTTTCTCCAATCCAGCCGAGAGCTAAACTAGAAAGAGTGATTCCCAACTGCATTGTCGAGAGCAATCGCTCAATACTGTGCTGCAAAGATTGCACAGTTAAAGCTGCAACGTCGCCAGCTTCCACTAACTGATTGATTCGCGATCGGCGTACCGTCACCATCGAAAACTCAGCCGCCACAAAAAAAGCATTAATCGCAATCAGCAACAGCACTGACAGCAACCGCGACAGCACCTCTGTCGAACTCATCGCGGGTAAATCAGAAATCTCCTGCACTCTCGCCCCTAAAAGTGACACAATGCTCCCTAAAAAAACTTTCTCGATCAAACCTGAGAATCTGTCTGCAGGTTTGGTCTTCTTTTATTTTACTTCGCCACTGGAATGCCAGATATTTGCAACTGAAGTTTTTGACCTGGATAATCTGTCAGCGTCAGCGAAACTTCTTTAGCATTTTCCAGCAAAGCTGTGGGAATACTCACCGTACCGTAAAACACCTGCCCGTTGGGGGGGAGTTCCGAGGGTAAATCCTCGGCAGTCGCGCTCAGGGCCCGGCCACGATCGTCAGTGACGTTCAAGAAACTGTAGAGAAACCTCACAGCTTGGGAGCCTTCATTTTTCATGCTCACGTCTAGCAGCATGGAATTGTTGCGCTGACTGGCCGCGCTCACTTCCAGAGTTATTCCCCCGTCGCGACTGTTCAGGGGAAACTTGGCGCTGGCATTTTGTGCAGCCGGTTTTTTGGCTGCAGCTGGTTTAGAGCTTGCCTTCTCTGTTTTAGTATTTGCTTGAGCCGTTTTTTCTGGATCGCGACCTTCTATCCGTGCTTTGACGGTTGTGAGAATGTCTTTTTCTTTCAAAATGCTCACTTGGTCTTTGCTAGCCGTCGTTCCAGGCTTGCCGCTGCCAGCATTGTTGCTGGGACGAACATCGGGTTGAGTCGTTCCTTGCAAGGCTTCGCGACCTATAGTAAATCCCCAAACAGAACTCGTCACGCCTGCTCCAAACATCAGAGCCAGCAGAATTAGAGTCAGCACTACCGTCGAATTCACTGCCATTGCCTATAAGTTTATGCCGAGTCCTAGACACTGCTTTGTCCGGTCGATCGGCTCCAGCACATTGGCTAACAGGCGATCGGGAATCAGCAGATCTAAAGATTTTGATTTTTGTTCTCTAGTTCTAGCACGGACTGAGAAATTATGTTATACTTCATTTTCAGTTAGATCGAAGAAATCGATTTAACGGCAGTTGGCCGAGCGGTTTAGGCAGCGAACTCATAATTCGCCCCAGGCAGGTTCAACTCCTGCACTGCCGATTTTCAATAAATCAAGACGCTCCGCGCAACGGCGAAAAACTAGGTTTCTTCCTAGAGGCTTGCTTACCCAAGCCCCTATTCTGGTAGAAACCTGGTTTTTTACGTTGTCAGGGGGCGGAAACGAAGTATTTTGCTCAGTGATGGACGCAAAAAGTGGTTTGACGCGCTACTTACAGCGCACCCTACTTAGTTTATTTAGCTGGACTTTGTTTAACAGTCAGTTGTGCCCAATCTAAAATCTAAAATCTAAAATCGTATCAACCCTTAATTAACTCCACTCCGTCGCGCCCGTCGAGATCTTGAACGTAAACCTTAACTTGTTCTTCCTTTGCAGTTGGCAACTTTTTACCCGTAAAATCCGGCTGAATCGGGACTTCTCGGTGGCCGCGATCGACTAATACCGCTAACCAAATTTTCTCCGGCCGCCCGTAATCGTTGACCGCATTCAAAGCCGCTCGACTCGTTCTGCCTTTATATATAACGTCATCTACCAACACCACAGTTTTGCCCGTCAAATCGAAAGGAATTTCTGTTTTAGCCGGTGTCCGCATCGCAACTCGATCCAAGTCATCTCGGTAAAAGGTAATATCCAAAGCGCCCACGGGTACTTTGACTTGTTCGAGGACTTCAATTTGATCGGCCAAAATTTGAGCTAAAGGCACTCCTCTACTATGAATGCCCAACAGCACTAACTCCGAGGGATTCCCTGATTTTTCGACAATCTGGGAAGCGACGCGGGTGAGAGTGCGTCTCACTTCATCAGGGGATAAAATTTCGATAATTTTAGTCATGGGTTGCTGCGAGCTAATTGTTGGCTGTTGGCATATCGAACAATTTGAGATTTGAGATTTGAGATTGACTTGACAGATAAATCTGGGGGTTTGAACTCAAGTCAAAACTTTTTTTGCTGCTGTCGGTGGCGGATCTCTGTCTTCTGCAGGACTTACCCCGAACGGAGGAAAAGCAGATGGTGCGATTGCTTGCAAGCGGGCGAACAATGATAGAAATAAGTTATTTATGCCTCTTGGACTGTTCTAGTGAGGTCATAAGTTAGCGGCTCAAACCTAAGAAGGTATAAAAAAGCAATGATAGTCCCAACCAAATCAGAAAGCAATACCGAGTTAATTGCAATGCTTGGCAAATTAGCGGCGCTGTGATAGGGTGAACCGGCTCGCCTAACAGCGGTTTGTGTTTGAGAACTCCGCGATAGGAATTAGTACCTCCTAGTTGCACTCCCAAGATGGCCGCGTAAACGCACTCGCTCCAACCGGAATTGGGACTGGCATCTTTAACAGCATCTCTCTGACAAATCTGCCAAATGTAAATCGGTTTGCCAGATATAAGGGCTAAAGTAATCACTGTTAGCCGGCAAGGAACCCACGTCAGCACGTCTTCTAGTTTGGCGCTAAACCATCCTAAATCAGTGTATGGCGCTTCTTTGTAGCCGATCGTAGAATCTAATGTGCTGGCTGCTTTGTAAGCGATCGCCAAGGGGACTATAGCACTCGCCCACATCGAGTTAGGATCGATCGGCCCAGCGGTAACACTTAATAATAGATGCGGCAGAGCGAACCCAAGTAAGGCATAAAATAGCGGTGCTGTCACACCATCGACTGCATTCTCTGTTACAGTTTCTAACAATGCTCGCAGAATTTCTGGCTCGGATAAGTTTTCGGTATCCCGGCCGACGTAAAGGCTCAACCTTTCTCGCGCCTTGACTAAATCTCCAACATTTAAAGGTGCTAGCACATCCTCTGCTGCCGCCCTCAAACTGCGACCTGCAAAACAGCTTGCCAGCAAAATGGTCTGTATGGCAATACCTAAAAGAGGATGCACCCAACTAGCAGCTTGGACGATCGACCAACTGACAGTATAACTGCCTACAATCAGCCCGATCGCTAGTATTGTACCAGCACATCGTAGAAGCAGTTTGTGCCGGTCGCCAGCGGGACGATCCGCTGCTTCAGGCATTTTGCCTGGGGGATTATTCCATATATTAAAGACAAGTCGAGTATAGCGGTCGATCGCCCAACCCATCGCCTGCACGGGATGTGGCCAACCCCAAGGATCGCCGATCGAATAATCCAACACCGCAGCTAAAATCAAAACAGGAAATTCATCCGGCATCATTATATATTTTGTCAAACTTGATAGTCCGTCCGACCAGGAGCGATCGTCCGGGTAGCGCAGGTTTTAACTGCTGCTACCTTTGGGGACTTTAATTTTTTAGCAGCAATTTTAACTGCTGAGATTACTTTCGTCGCGGAGCAAGTGTACGTTCTCCTCCCAATTAACACCGTCAAAGGGTAGAATCTCAAAGTGTTTGATGGCATCGTCGTCAAGACAGCGGACGTTGACATCGAATTGATCGGGATGCGAGCGGGGGCGATAGAACGAGTGAATGCCGCAAATTCCGCAGAAAGTATGTTGAGCAGTTCCTGTATTAAATGTATAGGTGGTCAAAACATCTTGGCCACTGAGCAAGGTAAAACGTTCCGGCGGCACAATGAGGTGCAAAAATCCCTTCTTTTTGCAGATAGAGCAGTTGCAATCTGATGCTTCGTGTTTGTCAACGGCGACACGGAAGCGGACAGCTCCGCAGTGACAGCCGCCAAAGTAAGTAACAAGTGTTGCGTCCATGTGTGATTGCTGGCGATCGAATGAATGAACTTACCATTTAAATGATAAAGCTAGTTTCTTCCCCAAGAGCCGCTTGCCAACTGCGGACATCATAGTATAAGTCTTCGAGGGAAATACTGTACAGCGCTTCGGCAAGTTTTTTGTGCAATCGGTTCCACAAACTGAATGTTACCCAGTCCTCTGCTTGCGTCGCGTCGGGAAAATGTCGAGGTAAAGGTTCAATAGTTTCACCTACAGCCTCTAAGATTTGTCCTAAAGAGATTTGAGCGGGCATGCGGGCTAATTGATATCCTCCTTGGGAACCCCGAACAGATTGGACTAAACCGGCTCGTCGCATTTCAATCAGCAATTTTTCTAGATACGGAGCAGGTAACTCCTGTCGCTTCGCTATCGATTTCACCGATGTCGGGCCATAGCGAGGTTGCAAACTTAGATCCAGTAATGCTTTGACACTGTAGTGTCCGCGTGTGGTTAACTTCATGGGATTTTAAGAGCGGGGCAAATATTCAGCTAGCTGATAGCTGATAGCTTATGCTACCGAGTTTAGAGATTGCTCGCACCGGCAGCAGCTACTCCTCAAGAAAGACTGCAGGTTGTTAAAAATATTTAGATAATAGTGGTTAACAATTGAGCCGATCGGTGTAATATGGTTTTACGACCAGCTATAAAGCTAAAGTTTCTTGGTCAAACCAAAAACCAACCGAGAAAAAATCCGTACACCAGTTGAATATTTCAGGACTCAGTAAATGGCTAAAAAGAAAAATATCGAACCCCTTGAAGGCGAAGATCTGATCAAAAAGGTCAAAGACCTAGAGAACCTTACCAAGGAAGAAAAAGCTAGAGCCTGTGGCTACTACACCGTTACCAAGAACGGCGTAGAACGGGTCAACATGATGAAATTCCTGAATGCGCTGATTGATGCAGAAGGCATTCAGCTAGACGGGAAGCAAAACGGCAATGGACGCGGCGGACGCTCTGCCAGCTATCGGATTAGCGTTCAATCTAACGGCAACTTACTGATTGGAGCTGCCTACACCAAACAGATGGAACTCCAGCCTGGAGATGAATTTGAAATCTCTCTGGGACGCAAGCACATTCACCTGCGCCAAATCGATCGAGAAGAAGAAGTAGCCTAGGCCTTTACGACTTGCTTTGACTTCTTGCTTGAACAGGTTGGTTTGACTTCAAGCATTGACTGCAAGTAGAGAATTGGCTCTGAAATCTTTCTGTGAGCCTCAAACAGTATGGCTTCTATAGATGGCAATGGCTGGACAAAAGCCACTGCCACTACTTTATATTTTCCGAGAATACCTATTCTCGACCCTCGCTATATCCGTTTGGACAAGCGGGGGATTTTCCGCGTACCTGTTAAAGAGAAGTTCGGCAAGGGATTGTGTACCGGATGTAACGGATGTAACGCATGGATGTTCACCAAGGGATTGTATAGCGGATTTAACGGATGAATGTTGAGTTTCGATGGTCGAGGTTCCAGGCAAGAAGCAGGTTAGGTGGAGCTACGAAACCGAACAAAGCAAGACAATGGCCCAGGTATTCTGGGCCAAGAGTGCGTAATACCAGTTTAAAAAAAAGAATGCAACTGTCGGCAAACTCTAAAGCACGAGCTTCCTCATTCATCCCCAATTATTTAATCTAAAATCTAAAATCTAAAATCTAAAATTGTATAAGTCTCGTGCTTGCTCCTGATTGGTGTGTGTGTGGGAGGTGTTTTGAGGGCAAGGAAACACCTCGATCGCCCGTAAGTGAAATTACAGGCTGGAACAGTTAAAGTGTTAGGGAGCAATTAGTCACCAGCCTATGCCGTTGCCTCGATTCGCGAGTAAAACTTCTCAACACCCAATAAAAATCCCCCTGCGTCGCCTTCTAGTGGCCTCTTTTGTGCTGCAAATCGTCGCAGCAGTTGGGATTGTCGGGTATCTGTCCTTTCGCAACGGAGACAAAGCAGTCGAAGAGCTCGCCGAGAAATTGATCGCGGAAACGGGAAAGAGAGTTGAAGAAAAGCTGATTTCTTTTCTCGAACCTACCCAGTGGGTAAATAAACTTAACGCTGAAGCGATCGAGCGCGGTGAATTAAACTTACAGTTAGAAAAGCCACAGCCTCGGGGAGATAAGTTCCTCTGGCAGCAAATGCGATCTTTTAAAAGCATTCAATGGATATCCTTCGGTGCTGCAAAATCAGGAGAATATCTCGGCATTTGGCGCAATCCCACGGATAACAGCTTGCAAATTGTCGCGGCGAACAAGTCTACCAACTTTCAGAGCATATACTACGCTACAGACGGCAGAGGCACTCGCACCGCTAAATTAAAGGCAGAACCCGGAACCTACGATGCCCGTCTCCGCCCCTGGTACAAAGAAGCTGTCGCAGCTAACAAACCGATTTGGACGAGCATTTATCCGGGTTTTACTTCGGGGACTGTTTTTATAGCTGCCAGCCAACCAATTCGCGATCGAAATGGTAAATTGCTGGGAGTTAGTGCCGTAGACTTTTCGCTCTCGGGGCTTGAGCAATATCTCCATCGCATCAAGCTTAGCAAAACGGGACAAATTTTCGCGATCGAACGATCGGGCTTGCTGGTTGCCAGTTCGAGTCAAGAATCACCCTTTAGAAAGATTTCTGGAAACCCGCAACTGCAGCGGCTGAATGTTTTAGACAGCAAAACTCCTGTCATTCGCACTGCAGCTAAATATTTGTACGAACACTTCGGAGGCTTTGGCGACATTAAGCAGCGGCAGCAACTGAAATTTAGCCGACACGGGCAGGAATATTTTGTCGAAGTGCTGCCGTTTTCGGATAGTTACGGTTGAAACTGGCTGATTGCGATCGCAGTTCCCAAATCAGATTTCCTGGGGGAAATTAACAGAAATACCAGACTACTATTTTACTTGGTTTGGTGGCGCTGCTGCGACCATAGTCGTGAGATGGCCTAACGTTCTCGCTGAGATGCTCAATACATTCTTATAATTATCATGCTGGATTTGTAGCTAATAATTTAGTGTTTCACTTGGCTTTTGTCCAGCTACAGTTAACCCCCCCGATCGCCCTTTTGGTAAGGGGAAATCGAGGGGGTTAACTGTTATTTGTCAAGTATCTGAGGATATTAAGCAGGGTTCGCTTCGGCTCGTCTTTGTAGCAGGCGGGCAATTTCAGCTTTTTCTACAAGTCCGACGAGGACACCGTTTTCGCGAATGACGGGGAGTTCTTGTACTTTGAGTTGTTCTAGGAGGGTGACGACTTCGAGGAGGGATAATTCTGGTTTGACTGTTGTGGAAAATTCGATCGGCTTCAGGAGTTCTTTGACGAAAACTTGGGGCCAAGTTCCGGTAGGAATGGTTTTGAGGTCATCAAGGTCGATCGCCCCTACCAATTGTCCGGCATCATCTGTTGCCAGGAACCTGCGCCAGGTATGAGCGCTACCGATCACGTAGTTGTTGGCAAATTCTCTGAGGGACAAGTCTTGGGAGACGATCGGACTTTCGGGGGTCACAGCATCTGCGGCTGTCAATCCTGCCAGTTGATTTTGGACTGTGGCATATTGTGCAGATTGACCGGCATTTTGCAGTAAGAACCAACCGATTACTAGATTCCAAATATTGCCGAATATGCCTGTAGCAATGGCAATCCAACCAATTATTTGACCGACGCGGCTAGCAAAAATTACACCTTTGTAAGGGTTGCCAGTAATTTTCCAGACGATCGCTTTGAGGATGTTGCCGCCGTCGAGGGGCAAACCCGGAATTAAGTTAAATAAGGCTAGAACTAAGTTGATGGAAGCTAAAAGTCCGACGATGGCCGCTGCCGGGCCTGTGAGACCAGCACCGATGCCTATTGCAGTTAACAAACCGGATAACAATAAGCTGACCAACGGGCCTGCAATGGCTACCCAAAATGCTTCGGCTGGGGTTTTGGATTCTCTTTCTAAATTAGCCAGTCCGCCAAACAGAAATAGCGAAATCGATTTCACGCCAATCCCCTGTTTTATGGCTACCCAACTGTGTCCTAATTCGTGGGCTAAGACCGAAGCAAATAACAGCAACGCTGTGAAGAATCCCAGCATCCAGGGCGCTACAGGGCCCAATGTGGGAAACAGGCCAGCTAATGCGCCGCCGTACTGCCAGGTTACTAAACCCAGAACTAAAAACCAAGATGCGTTGACAAAGAAGGGAATCCCAAACAGGTTGCCGACGCGAAATGTACCGTTCATAATGGCTACCTCTGATTTTACGAATGAGAGGTTTTTCTCTCTGTCTCCTTATCGTAACGAAACGTAACGGCGATGTTAATGTTTCAATTAGGGTGTTATCCGTCTGTGGAGGTTCGGTTTGCTGAATAATTACCGCCGGCTGCGGTTTGGCCGGCTAGGGGTTAAAAATCCTTATCTCAAAACGGAAGTTCTTGCTATGAGGCTTGAGGAGGATATCTGTTTTAGTTTTCTGTTTTAATTTTCAGCCGGTTTTAACTGAATGCCAGCTTTGATACGGAGAATTAATTCGCCGACGGACTATTACACCTGTAGCAAGATATCAGTTTCAAGCAGCTTTAGCTATAATGACTGACCATACCAATAGTTTTGGTGCTAATAATTATGCCAGAATCCTTTTTGCTCGGCCGGCTGATGCTGCAATTAAACACCGAAGCCACTGATATTATTACAGACTTATCCGCTGTTGCTTTAACTCCCGATGGCCATTTGTGGCTGGGTTCCGATGAAACGACTTCGATCGAGCGTTTGTCGCCTGTCGCGCCTCATATTTTTGGAGAACATCAAAGATTTGCGATCGCAGATTTTATCGATCTACCTGGAAAATCCGAAATCGATATCGAAGGAATGGATTTTAGCAGCGATTATCTTTGGTTGGTCGGCTCTCACAGCACAAAACGCAAGAAAGCTAAAGGCAAAGACGCAGACAAAGACATTGAAAGATTAGCACAAATCGAGACTGAGGTCAACCGCTATTTGCTGGCGCGCATTCCTATGAAAGACGGGATTTTGTGCAAGTCAATTTCCCCTTCAAACAATCCCGAAACCCAACTGAAAGCGGGATGTCTTCAGCGGACAGAAACAGGCAATTTGCTGACAGACGCACTCAAAGATGACAGCCACCTCGGCTTGTATTTATCTGTGCCGATTCCGAGTAAAGAAAATGGCTTTGATATTGAAGGGTTGGCGGTGCGGGGCGATCGCATTTTGCTCGGTTTGCGGGGGCCAGTGCTGCGGGGTTGGGCGATAATTTTAGAAATAGAAGTTGAAGAGGCAGAACCGGGAGTTTTAAGGCTTAAGGCTATTGGGGAAGGAGGGAAATTGTACAACAAACATTTTGTTGATTTGAACGGTTTGGGCGTGCGAGAATTGTGCTGGAACGGGGAAGATTTGATTGTTTTAGCCGGGCCGACGATGACTTTATCGGGGGCGACGAGGGTTTTTCGGTTGAAGGAAATTTTAGGGCGATCGGGCGACAGTATTACTGGGCAAGATGGGGGAGATTTGGAGGTATTGTTTGACTTGCCTTTTAAGGTTGGTACGGACAATGCTGAGGGATTGAGCCTGTTTCCATATTTGGGGGAGGAGAATTCGCTGTTAGTAGTTTTTGATTCGCCTGATGCGGGGAGAATGGTGGAAGAAACTGCTATTTTTGCGGATATTTTTAGGTTGGGGTGAACAGAATTTACCAAGCAGCCGAAGCATACCTTACTCAACGGAAAACTGCTGTAGTTGCTTGTTTATCCAGATATTTTTTACTTTTGTCCTTTGCGAACCATATTCAGTCCATAAAGATACAATTCAGCAACAGCATAGACACGGGGGGGAGGATCTTTAGGACGAGAGCGTTCTGTAAGAATACCAGCGTCTACCATCTCTCTGATGAGTTCCGCTAATTTTGTATCCTTGACATCCCATATTTCAGTCAGTCGAGTCTCATCAATGGGGGAACGCTCGCCCCGTAATTTTGTTAGATATTCTTCCAGTTCAGGGTATTCGTTGCGTACCTCATCCACCCGTTGCTCAGAAACATATGGCAAAGCTTCGATCAGTGCTTTTGGACGTAAAACTATCTCAGAACTGTATTCTGTAAGAAAATTTTTCTCAGCTTTGACTGCTTCTTGTAATAGCAATACTAAACTTCGAGGGAAACAGTTCTTTTGTCCGTCAGCAATACGGGTGCGAACCCAGTTATAGGTGTAGGCTTTTTTTCCCCGACCCATCCGCTCGCCCCATAAAGGATAAAGACTAGTACGCAATTGTTCTAACTCAATTGTATTGAGTCGATCGACAGTAACTCCCAATTTTAGCTCCAAAGATTTTCTCAAAGTCTCAGAACTTGTCAGGGATTGGCGCAGTACAAGTCTCCAAAGATCTGCCTCATCCCAGCGGAGTTGTAGCAATCGTCCGCTGTAATGTCCTTTGTTAGTAAAGGTGAGCTGATTCCAGATATCTTCTCGCAAAAATATCTTGGGGACAATACTTTTCAAACTTGTTCCGCTTTCGAGCCACCAACCAAGCAACGCTTCGAGGGAACGCTTACGACGAAGATAGTCTGTTGGAGTAGAGCCAAAGCCAGCATCTAGCTCATCATAAAGTAGCCACACGCGCTGAGTATTGTCTTGTAACCAACGGTCAACAGCACGCAATCGATCGCCTGATTGTGGAGAATTAGTGCTATCTGCCAACCACGAGACAATTTGAGCGTGTTCGGGATTTGGTTGAGAACTCAATCTAACCAGAGTCTCATCTGGATTAAATAGGGAACGCACTTTTGGTAGAGCGCGACACAGTTGCAATAGGGCATAATTTAACCAGAAGAATTGCCAGCTACTCTCACCCACCTGTTGTTCATAACTAGCTAAATCCGTGCTTTCTAGTATTTGTTCTTGCAGTCTTGGTTGGCCGTGTCCTGCAATAAAATAAACGTTGTTTAAATCAACATCAGAATGAGCTAACTTCTTGGCTGTTTCTGATTGCTCAACAAAAAGTCTGAACAGCAAGCTTTTTCCTGTTCCCTTAGCACCTCTTATCAGCCAACTTTTATTACTTAAAAACTTGGGAAAGTCCTCGGTTCTGTGAAATATCTCTGGAATACTAGATGGTTCTAATTCTTGGGCTGTTGCTGCTTGAAAATCTAACTCCTTTAATATCTTTTTATATTCGATATTTGTAGTTGCCAAGCTAGATTTAATATCGGGCAAGCTAGCATCAATGACCTCTGCAATCGGCAGATAATCATCTAGTAAGCTGTTAGATACGTTATTGACGAGACTAGACAAAGTGGCAATGTTGGGATTGTATAAAATTTTGTGGTAAAGTTCCTCAACTTTTGTTTCTACAGGCAAGCCCCAGTTATCCTCAATCCAACTCTCAACTCTGTTAGTCCAAATTCGCTGCAATTCATCTCCTACGGGTGGGATAGGTGTTAGGAGAAAGCGAATATCTGGCTTGCCTTGATAATCTCTTTGTTTCTTAACAGCTTGCACAACCCAACGCAGTCCTTGAAAACTTTGGTCAGTTGGGGAAAAGCAGATGATTGCCGTATCTGCTAGATCGAACAAGGCGATCGCGCTAGTGTCATTAAAACCTGGTCTAGCATCAATTAGAATAACATCGGGGTCTAGTCGATCTTTGATATCGCTTATCAGTTGTTCAACAGGATTTATTTCGCCTCTATAAAAAGATTGTAAAGTATGGCGATCGAGGTCAGCTAACCGATGAATATAATTTTCGTTATACTCTCCAGCCGGAACTAAAAATAGTTCGCCGCGAGTGCCTAAGTTAACCTGACAAATACAGTTATCAATAGTAGGAATATTTTGATCGGGAGTTAAATAGCGTTGGTGTAGGTAATCCAATACGCCATACTGTTCTTCATTAATCTTCTCTAAATCGTTTTGAAACAAGACTGAAATGCCAGGGGCTTCAAGGTCGAAATCTACCATGACTACTCGACGCTTGCGGGTTGCCAAAATACCTGCTACCAATCCTAATGCGGTAGAGCGGCCGACACCTCCCTTGAAAGAATAGAATGTGACAACTAATGGACGTTTTGGACTATCTTCATCTAAAATTGCTGGCTGCTCGGGTTCGGGAGCCATTAAAACATCTGACCACAGCGGTATTTGAATATGTTCGGGAGGTTGGTCAGCAGCTTCTTGTGGAGTTAACAAATCATAACCAGCCATTGGGTATTGACCCAAATAACAACCTATATTCTCTAAAAAACTGTCAATTTCCTCTTCGCGTTCAGCTAAGGACTTGCCATCAAAATAGCTGGTAACTACTCGAAGCTTCAGCCACCCTAGAGATGTGCGCTTAATCTTAATCTGAGTTTGCGGATCTTTATTTTTTAAAACTTGGCTGAGATGTTCGGAAATTTGTTGTTCTAATATAATTGTATCATTCATGATGATTCCCCTTGTTTTTCTAGTATGAATTGATGTAACTTTTCTACGGCCTCTAGAAATCGCCTGCTGTCTTTTTCATCACCTAATTTATCTGAATAGCGCAGTTCATCATTTCGCCAAAGTGATGTAATTGTATTCCAGGCCTCTTTATAAGAGTTGGTTCTATCTAATGAAATAGTACGCTGTAGCGAAGCCAAACACTCTAATAATTTAGTTAAGTTATGCAAATCTGAACCTTGCAGTCCTTTTTTAAAGCTCCTAGTCTCTTTGAAATTGTTTATACGACCCTCTTCGTAACAAATGAGGGATTTTAGAGAACATTCGATCGCATAACCACCTAAGTACATAGCGCCAGACCAACGTTTTTTATCACGCAATGCTCGAGCATCTTCAAGTCTGCGACGAGACGCACCTAGCTGAATACGTTTATCGTAAGTATCTGTCAATGGACTTACCTCCAGTATCACTTGAGTTTCCGATCGAGCTAGCGGAGCTTTAAGTTTACAGTAGCATTTGATCGCAATTACAAGTGGCAGTCAAGCGATCGTACAAACGAAGTAATGCCCAATTACGGCCGCGAAATTGGGTTAATTGTCGATCGCATCCCTTCGCCGCTGGCTGTAGCGTTTCAATTCATCAATTAAGTGAGTATCGTTAGATGCTGTTCTCGCGCCCGCTTCCGCCGCCCAGCGCTTCAAATCTTCAATTTGCGATCGCGCGATCGCAGCTAAAGGTACTGTATCCTCGATCGACCTCAAAATATCCTCCGTCATCAAATCCCGGCGCTGTCCGTTGACAAACGTTCCAAAGGCCCGATATAACCCATCTATTACGACTTGTTCAATTTCTGCACCGCTAAAATTCTCAGCGCGTTTCGCCAAAACTCCCAAATCAAACTCGCGCAATCTAGTCGGCCGCAGTCGCTGCAAATGCACTTTAAAAATATCTTGCCGTTCCGATTCAGAGGGCAAATTTAAAAAGAAAATTTCATCAAACCTGCCTTTTCTCAGCAACTCTGCCGGCAAAATCCGCACGTTATTTGCAGTTGCGACAATAAATACCGGACTGGTTTTTTCCTGCATCCAAGTAATCAAACTGCCGAATACCCGGCGCGAAGTTCCCGAATCGCCGTCGCCACCGCTGATAATGTTACCAAAGGCTTTATCTATTTCATCGATCCACAAAACGCAAGGTGCGATCGCCTCTGCTAATTGTATCATTTGCCTGACGCGACTTTCGCTTTCCCCGACCACGCCGCCAAACAATCTCCCAGTATCCAATCGTAGCAGTGGCAAACGCCATTCTGAGGCTATTGTTTTCGCAGATAAAGATTTGCCCGTTCCTTGAATTCCTACTAACAAAACTCCTTTGGGATTCGGTATGCCGTAGCGACGCGCTTCGTCAGTAAAAGCATCTTGTCGCATCTTTACCCACTGTTTCAAATTCTCTAAGCCGCCCACACTTTTTAAGGATTCTCTGGAGTTGAAAAACTCCAAAATTCCCGTTTGGCGAATTGCTTGCTGTTTTTCCTCCAAAACTCCGTCAATATCTGACTCGTTAATTTGCTGTTTGGCGGCCAAAGCTTTAGCCAAAACCCGCCCGATTCTAGCGCGGCTCAAACCCTGACAAGCTTTAACCAACTGTTCCCTTGCTAAACCGCTAACTTGCAACTGTTGCGGCTTTTCCACAACGTGGGAAATTAAACTGTCGATTTCTTGTACGTTGGGCAAAGGAAAATCAATTACTGTGACTTCTTCTTTCAATTCCTCCGGCAATTCCAGCGTATGAGAAGTAAGAACTATAGTTTTTTTGCTGCGCTTCAATTCTCGCGTTAAATTCCGCAGTTCTCGCACTACCGCCGCGCTTTTTTCGCTGTATGGATATTTCAAAATTGGGTGCAAATCCCGCAGTACAAATATGGTATATTCTTCAACAGCAGTTTTGCTGACGCGATCGAGCGCCGCCATTACCGAACCTTTCCCAGAACCGTTATCCTCCCAGCCGCGCACAAGATCCCAGAACAACACCCGGCGCGCGGGAGTTACTTGCAGCGCTACTTGGTCAATTACAGCCTCGACCGGTTCTTCCTCCGCGCCGACAATGTACAGCAGCGAATAGCGGGCGCGAATCATCAAATCTAGTCGTTTTACGAGTGCCTCGAAATGGTTATTTTTACTGCCATTGACGACATCTAATTCTTTGGGGTTTGGGTAATTTTCTGTCATTTTAGTGGATATTTTAGAGTAAAATTAAACTTTATTAAATATTTTTTTGGCAGTACGGACTTTAGTCTTTTAAAAAAATTAACCTAACTAAAGGTTTTCACTAAGGACTTGAGTCCTTAACAACTATTTAACCAGACTAAAGTCCGTACTGCAAACGTTAAAATTATAACAGAATAGTAGGCAATTGACTACTTAGCAACTTTTCGAGCTTGTTTCACCATATCAATGAGAGTGTGGTGAGCATCTTCGGCGTCTTTTAAAGTGCGATCGAAATTTACTCTGACAGGCACTGTTTCGTCGTTGACTTTAGCGGTTAAATCCATGCCGTTGGCATCAATAGCGAGCATTTGAGCTTCTGTCGCCTCTGGTTTGCCGCCAAATGCTTGAGCATATAGCACGACAGCACTAGCGTGGTCTTCGTTCATGTGAGTGCAGATGCGATCGCTAATCTCAGTGGAAAACTGTTCTGACATGGGGAGATTCCTCAGATGCAATATCGATCGATTGTACTGCGATCGGTACAAAGATTTCAACCGCGATGAATTGCATCAAGAGTTATGAGTGAGAGAAAAGGAGGAAGAAGCAAGAACCAGAAGACAATAATATCGAGCGCTTCAATAATTCAAAAAGTCATAATTAAACAGAAATTTCTAGATAATTAGTAGGATTAATTTACCCCTTACCACGGGCTGACTTCAAGCACCCCAGAGGGTTTTAACACTACCTTAAATTGACGAAAATGCTTTGGTGGACGAGCAACTTTACGAAAGGAAGAAAGAGAAACTTCTTGAATAAAATCACCCGCTGCTTGGTTCAGCGGCTGACAATCTGTAATTACCCCTTCTTCATTCACGGCAACGCGATAAACTAATGAAGTGCTGAAGGTGGGAGTCGAGCGCCAACTCTTGTCAATTTGGTCGTAAACTTTCCGGTTCAACTGTGTAATTTCACCGGGGGAGATAATTTCAGAAGGTGCTGCCTCTACCTCTGGTACTGGAGAGTTAACCTGAGCCGCAATCGGGACAGATACAGGCCAAAGCTTAATAGTTTTATCTCCGCTGCCGCTGGCTAAGACAGTATCTTGAGAGCTAAAAGCGACAGACCAAACTGGCTTAGAATGCTCCGCAAAATTGGTCATCAGTTCGCCTGTTTTCAAGTTCCACAGCTTGATAGTTTTATCGTAGCTGCCACTAGCTAAAGCCTGTGCATCGGCGCTAAAAGCAACTGACAGCACCGGGCCGGAATGCCCTGTTAATGTATGCAGAACTTTGCCATTGGTAAACTGCCACAGCTTAACAGTTTTATCGGCACTGCCACTCGCTAAAGTTTTCCCGTCAGGACTGAAAGCAACTGAGTTCGCCGGCCCGGAATGGCCAGTCAGGGTGTAATTGCCGCCATCATCAAGCCACCAAATCTTGATAGTTCCCTCCTCGCTGCCGGTTGCTAAAATTTTACTGTTCGGGCTAAAAGCGACAGATTGAATCCAGTCTGTATCTGGAAGTGTGCGGAGTAGTTTGCCATCGGGAAAATTCCACAATTTTACAGTTTTGTCGGTACTGCCAGAAGCGAGTAACCTTCCATCAGGACTGATACTTATTGCCTTGACATCATCCGCATGACCTTTCAAGGTATTGATGAGTATGCCAGTTTTGAGATTCCACAATTTAATCCGGTTATCCCAACTCCCGCTAGCCAGAAGACTGCCATCAGGACTAATCGCGAGGGATTCAATTGCATCGCTATGTGCTTTTAAGGTGTAAAGTAATTTGCCGGTTTGCAAGTTCCAGATTTTGATAATGCCGCCATAACAGCCGCTGGCTAAAGTTTTGCCGTCTGGACTGAGTGCGATCGCGTAAATCCACCCTGAATTATCTTTAAAACTGCTAGAATATTGAGTAAAAAGCCGCGATTTAAACTGCGATACAGTTGTTTCCAATTCCGCAAAATACCTAGAGAAGCCGATGCCCGCCGCAGTTACAACTGCTGTTAATGTCAAGGCTAAACTTTTCCCTTTAACTGCTTTTGATATCATAAACATGACCTCCACCACTCAGTTTATGTAAAATCAACTCCCTGATTTCAATCCCAGAAATTTATCCAGGAAGTTTCTGCTACATTCTACCTTTGAGAAATGCTATCCAACACTCTTGTTTAGCACTGTTACTTGGTCTTGTGTTGACTTATATTTTTGTTATCTAGATTGGCGCTGAATCCAGGCGCGGCAGAGAAATAAAACTATTGTGGCGCTTATAGCTGCAATTCCAACAGGGGTTAAATATGTCCAGTGATAGGCCATTTTATCCCAGATATGCCAGGTTACTAAAAACATAGCAAGGTAAGTGAGACTCTGCAATTTTTTCCAATTTTTCTTGAGCCTTTTCACACTCCAATCATTAGACGTGATAGCCAACAAAGTAAAAATAATGAATGTGGCTAGTCCCTGGAAGTAAACAAAATAAGTTGTGATATCGAAGACATCAAAGTTTCTTTGTTTGAAAAAGATGAATCCGTGAGCTACAGTTAAAAAGAAAGAGAGCAGACCAATGAAACGGCGATATTTCAGCAGCCATTGGGGAAAACCAGTTTTTTTGGTGAGAGGAAAAACAATTCTCAAATTTGTGGGAAGCAGTGTGAGAATATAGGCTGTTAAGGCCGCGAACCCCAGGAAACTCGCATGAGAGAATGTATCTAAGTCCATCGTTGAAAATTGCATAACTTACTCTCCTTGCTAAGTAGGTAAAGTCCAATTGGAGCTAGGCTAGCTTTTTGAAATTGCAATGTCAATTAAGTTCTAAGCTTATAACACTTCTTCGCAAACATAGCTGGTTAAAAGTTGAGTTTTTCACTCTAAAAAAAGGTCAGCTAATGCTGACCTTGGGTTGAGGAGATTACCTGAACTTTTGGCTAGGTGTCGCGCCAAACTACAAACTGGTAATACCCCCTTTTAATAAGAGAGGACTGAAGCCCTCACTACAAACGACACAACCTAACTAAAAGATCGATCGTCAAACGGCAATTCATCAAACCGCGAATCAATCTCAGCCTCAGAATTGGCAACAGGGGAATTAGCGCGAGATGCCGACGGCTTAACAGAATTCACCTGGCCTACTGATAACTTGGCCGCAGGTTCCGATTTCTGTAGGTTAACTACCGGCAAGTCCCCGCCATTTTCTCCATTTTTGCCCGTTTGATTCCACAACATCATTCCCAGCAAACCATCAACCAAACCGCCACCGCTACCGTTGCCTGTTACTGCAACATCCGGCACAACTCGCACGTTGCGATCGCCTATAATTTGCATTAACTGCAAAGCCGTATAACCCGAACCTCCCAAAGCCACAACACCCGCGCGATAAGCTTCAGCTTGAGCATTTCCCTTCACCCGGATCGACTCAGCTTCGCCTTGAGCTTGTTTTACCTGAGAATTCGCTTTCAACTCAGAAATCTTCACGCCTTGTTCCGATTTCACCATCTCTTGTTGAATCTCAGCCAGCGCCGTTTCCCGCACCAATTGTTGCCGCTGAGTTTGTGCTAATTGCTGCACCTCATAAGTCTTGCACTGTTCCTCAGCAATTTTGCGATCTGTTTGAGTTTGCATCAACTCTGCTGGTGGCAAAATATCCCCGATTAAAGTATCAATTGCCTGCACGTCGTAGGTACGCAAAGCTGCTTTGATATACTCGGCGGCTTCCGCTTGCCTGCCGCTTCTTGCGGAGAGAAAATCTAATACAGAATAAGCTTGAGCCGAATTGCGGAAATAATTCCCAATAGTCGGCTGCAAAACGTGGTCTACTAAATTCTGCATTGAACCGACGCGAGAGATAACTTTTGGAGCATCCAAGGCTCCAACGTGAATAATCTGAGCTACTTCTAAATCAAAGGCAAAACCGTCTTGAGAACGCACGGTTAAAGACGAAAGTTTAGAATCATAACTGTGCCGCTCTGTTTTACCAGACCAATTCAAAACAATATTTGTGGTCGGCACTAACTCTACTTTCAAAATGCGAGTATTCAGGGGATGTTTCCCCGGATAAAGAGGAGTCACCCACACCCCTTTATTGCCCACATTTACTAAATTTCCGTGAGTAAAAGCAGCACCGCTCACATCTTCCGAGGTTTTGCCGACATAGGAAATAACCGCACCGACATAGCCGATCGGGATTTCGGTCATCGCCACTTGGTCAACCCCGACAAACCAAGGATTTAAGTTCCAGGAACCCGAAAGCAAAACCTGTTCCTGCAAACCGCGCCGCCCGCCGGCGGTGATAAATTTTTGCGCGTTTTGGAAGTTGTCGTGATTCGGGATAATCGGGCCGGCAATTTCGCCATCTTGAATCGGAACGCCGTCAAAAGTTGTGACAATTCCTACTTTATCGGGGGCAATTTTGTACAGCTTTAACTGTTCTGCTGTCATCCCGTGTTTGGTAGCGTTTGCCGCTGTAATTACTGTAAATAATGCTGTATTAATTCGATAGCTACCGCCAGTCAAGATGCCGAGTTGTCTACCTTTTTCGCCGCCGCCTTTGAGGAATTGGCGAGCATCTTGAAAATTGTCACATTCTGTGATTTTGCCAAGGATGCGCTGCGGGGGAATTGACTGACCACCTGCTGCGATAATTAAACCAATTTCACCTTGGGGAACTACCGTCAGAGACTCTTTGCGAACATTGTATTGCAAAGGCCAATAACCCCAGTGCCAACCGGGGGGCAAAGTATCAGCTTGATATCCAGCTTCTCCGTTTAAGGCAATTAAATCTCCGGGCGGTAAAGACTTGCCGCCGAAGCTAAACTTTTTACTGACAATGCCAACTTCGCGATCGCCAATTACTACCAATCCACCAAAAAATAGCGGCAGCACCAGAATAATTATCATACCGCCGATCGCGATCGGGATAAATCCGCCCGGAGCGAGCTGCATTGTCTGCACGGGAACAGTGCTGCGTAACTGCCCTAGCTGCAAGCTAGAATCAGGTTTTGCGGCTAGCTGAGTCGAGGTTTGAGTTGCGGGGGGGATATTGCTAGTGGCTAATACCGGCGAGGGTTTCAAACTGGTTGTTGCACTGAGGGCTAAAGACGCCGAAACAGCGGCTGCAAACTGTTTTAAAACGCGGACTTTGACTTGAGATTTGGACAAAAATGAATAAAGCATTTTTTTGATGAGGGCTAATTTGTCCTAAGAGTTCCACCTTAGCCTTACTAAAAAGTTTTTACATAAAACTTAAGGTCTTATTTATCATTATTTACCCTCATAATAGTCATATTTATCAGTAAAAAAAATACCGATCATTAAACTACAGGCTGACAATCCCCCGTTTTAATGCGGAAATCGCGGCCTGCGTGCGATCGCTAACTCCCATTTTGCTCAAGATATTGTTGATGTGAAACTTGACGGTGCTTTCGCTGATGTGCAAAACTCCACTAATCTCGTTGTTGCTTTTACCAGCGACTATGAGGCGAATGACTTCTAATTCGCGATCGCTCAATTCAGGCCCACTCAGGCGATCGGCTAACTTAACACCCACGGCTAGCGGAATGTACTTTTTACCCTCAAAAACAGCCCGAATTGCTGCTAAAAGCTCTTTGGGTTCCGCATCCTTCAGCAGATAGCCCTTAGCACCCGCTTGCAATCCGCGATAGATGTTTTCATCGCCGTCATAAGTCGTCAGCACCACAATCCGCGCGCTGGGAAACTCCGCACAAATCGCAGCAATGGCGGCGACTCCATCCATCACCGCCATCCGCAAATCCATCAGCGTTACATCGGGCTGATGTTGGCGAAACATTGTCACAGCTTCTTCGCCGTTGCTTGCTTGCGCCACAACTTTAACATCTGATTCCTGCTCCAGCAGCGCCACTAAACCTTGCCGCACAATATAATGATCGTCGGCAATTAAAACGCGAATAATCTTTAATTGGTTAATCATGTTGGCCCTGTTAATTTTATTAAAAACAACTGAACATCTCACTACAAACTTACTAGGTATGGTGCGAAATGTGCACCTTACTTTACTGGCGATTAACTGAAACTATAACTTCTGTTCCGTTTCCGGGGCGGCTGTTTACAATTAGTTGCGCGTTAATGCGATCGGCGCGTTCTCTCATTCCCAATAAACCAAAGCCATTCCTAAAACAGATACTTTCCCTATCAAATCCCTCTCCGTTATCTTGCACCCGCAAAAGGAACTTGGATGTTTCGTAAACCAACTCAATTTTGAGCGCTGTAGCTTTGGCATATTTGAAAGCATTTGTTAATGCTTCCTGCCCGATACGCAACAGGTTATTTTCTACCTCTAATGGTAGGGAATAGACTGTGCCAACTACTTCTAAAACAGTGCGCGTATCAGTATCTGATGACATTTGTTTAGCAATTTTATTGAGAGCGCTATACAAGTCGCCATCTTCTAACAGTTGCGGGCGCAAAGATTCTACGGATCGCCGCGCTTCAGCAAGCCCAGAGCGAGCCAATTCGCAGACTGTTTTCATGTGTGCTTGTGCTTGTTCTGGATTCGCTGCTATTACCCGTTCTGCGGCTCCCAAATGTATGATGATGCCTGCAAAAGTTTGCGCTAAAGTGTCGTGAATTTCCCGCGCCATGCGGTTGCGCTCTTCTAGAATATTTTGGTCTATGAGTTGTTTAGACATCCTTCTCAGACGCAATTGATTTTCGACGCGAACTAAAACTTCTTGTTGTTGAAAAGGTTTTGTAATGTAGTCTATTCCGCCCACAGAAAATGCTTTTACTTTATCAAACACTTCCTGCAAAGCACTGATAAAAATTATTGGGATATCTTGAGTTTTCTGATCAGCTTTGAGCTGCTGGCAGACTTCGTAGCCATCCATTTGAGGCATCATAATATCCAGTAAAATTAAGTCTGGTAAGTTGGCATTGATAAAGTTTAGAGCTAATTTCCCACTGGGAGCTAGGTGAACTTTATACCCAGCGGCCGATAGTATCCCGCTTAAAAGTTTTAAATTCTCAGGACAATCATCAATAACTAAAATACTTTGTTCGCGGGTAAAACAGAGGTTTTTGTTCATGTCTCATCCCTCAATGTGTGTATTAAATTTAGCAACTGTTCGTACTGAAAATTTTTAATGCAAGCTGCGCTCGCCCTCGCTAAGGGCTGATTGATTTCGCGAATTTGACTGATGACTGTTTGCATCTGTCCCAAATCGAGGTTGCTAATGGCTTGCTGAAGATTGGCTACTAACTCAGGAGGTAATTCAGAAAATGCGGTTTTTGTCAATACATTTACTTCATTTTCTGTGAAACAGGGGGCAGCATTTAGTTCTTCAAAAACGAATTGTACTCCGATATGTTTGTGCAGAGCATCAAATATGTTTGCTTCTCTAAATGGTTTGCGAATAAAATCATCGCACCCGGTAGAAAGAACAACGGCTTTCTCTTCCTCAAAACTACTTGCTGTTATCGCAACAATTGCTGTAGCTTGACTTTCGATCGCTCCCCCGCCCCCCTTAACAAGGGGGGAGCTAGATGATGCTTTGGCTTTAATTTGTTTGGTTGCTTCATACCCATCCATCACCGGCATCCGCATATCCATAAAGATTAAGTGCGGCGAATATTGCTCCCACTTTTCTATTGCTTCCATCCCATTTTTGGCTTCGTAGACTTCAAAACCGATCGCAGAAAGCAGTTTGACTAGCAGTTGGCGGTTGTCAAAAGCGTCGTCTGCAACGAGAATTCGATAGCGGGGTTGATTGGGTGCGATCGCCATAACTCGTCTAGTTGGCTGCTCCTGTTGGCGATCGGCACTTTCAACTGCATTAACTTTAATGTCAAATTTGAAAATAGTACCGCCTCCGGCACGAGAACTGACTGTCATTCCACCGCCCATTAACTGCACAAAAGAACGTGCGATCGTTAAACCTAATCCTGTTCCTTGTTGTGATTCTTCCCCGGTTTTGGTTTGCACAAAAGCTTTAAACAGCTTATCTAACTCACTAACATTAATTCCCGCTCCCGTGTCTTCAACCTCAAAGGAGATTTTATGATCGAGTTCGTGATTTTTGATTTTCACATAAATGCTGCCTTCGGAGGTGAATTTAATCGCGTTAGAAAGCAGGTTAATCAAGATTTGACGCAATTTTATATCATCAGTTCGCACATATTGGGGAACGTCTGACATCCGCTCTACTAATAACTGCAATCCCTTATTTTTGGCCGGAAGTTGGAACATATTTTCGATGTCGTCCAGCAGGCGGTGGAGGTCAAAGTTTGTCTGGTTGAGAGTCGTGCGTCCCGCTTCTATTTTGGACAAATCTAATACTTGGTTAATCAGTTCGAGCAAATGTTCTCCGCTGCGGGTGATAATACTCAGGTGTTCTTGCTGTTCCTGCAATAGGTTAGAAGAACGATTCAGCAGTTGGGAAAATCCGAGAATTGCATTGAGGGGAGTCCGCAATTCGTGGCTCATATTTGCGAGGAATGTACTTTTTGCTCGGTTGGCTTCTTGTGCGGCATCTTCGGCTCGTTGTCGTTCGATGATTTCTCGCTGAAGTTCGAGAGTGCGATCGCTCACTTGCTGTTCTAAAGTGCGGTTGTAATCGGCTAAAACTTTTTCGGCTTGTTTGCGATCGGTGATATCTTGAAATGTGGCGATCGCATAATTAATTTTACCCGTGTCATCAACAATTGGAGTGCTAGAAACTTCCAAGGAAACAATCTTATCAGGTCGGTGGAACTCTATATCATCTACTTTGACCGTTTCACCCCCCAAAGAACGCACGATTGGTATTTGTGCGGTGGGATATAACTCGTTAGTTCCCGCGAGATAAAGTTGACAAGCTTCTGCTAATTTCTCAATATTTGCTTCGGGTATTGTGGGAATGGCACTTAGTTGATGTGCTGTCTGATTTGCGTAGGTAATTTGTCCGGTGGTGTCATGCACGGCTACCCCAATTGGCATAGCATTGATAAATTGAGTGAGTCGATTTTCGCGTTCTTTTACTTCCCCATAAAGTTTAGCATTGGTAAGTGCGATCGCCGCTTGTCCCGATAACAATTGCAACACTTCCAGGCGATCGGGAGTAAATGCTTGTGCGGTGAGGTTATTTTCGAGATAAACAATAGCAGCCAGTTGACCTTGATTCATCAAAGCAGCACACAAAATAGACTTTGGCTGACGTGCTTTGATGTAAGGGTCATTCGTAAAGTTACCTTCACGAGTGGCATCATTTAACACTAAATTTTCTTTGGTTCTAGCGACATAATTGATAATAGCTTCGGAAAGTTCCTGGCAATTTTCAACTGGTTCAGATTGCAACACTTTTATCCGTTCATCATTCATTACACCTTCCGCTTCAATCAGCAATTTTCCTTGGGTTTCTAAAATTAAATATCCTTTTTGAGCGCCGACATTTTCAATCAAATTTTTCATTAAGCGGAAGAGTAATTTATCTTGTACAATTTCCCCAGCAATTGCCTCGGAAGCTTTCATGACTGTAGCGATATCCAAGGAATCAGTAGAACGGCTGCCAGTGGTTGATACAGTAGTTGAAATGGCTTTATTTATCGGTTTATCGATCGTAAATAACTGCGGATAGCGCGTTTCTAAATCTTTGACTTTAGCCACCGCACCCCAAAGTTGATAGCAGTAACGAGCTTCCTGCATGTAAGCTTTGGCTGTTAATTCTTTACCCCTGGATAAATAGAACTTGGCAGCGAGTTCGTAAGCGAGGGCGACTTCGTGGATGTACTCGTTTTCTTTAGCGAGGGCAATGGCGCGATCGTAACAGTCGATCGCCCGTGCATCTTTGCCAATAACCCGATATCTTTCTGCCTCAACTAAATTAAATTTGTGCGAGTGATTCATCGGGGCGTGATACGCCCATTTTTTCATGTTTTTCTGATTAGCCGTGACAGTTTTCAAACAGTGCTTTTGCTCCTCAAAAGAAGCATTAGAATAGAACGAAAGCTGAGCTAGCGACTCATAAAAATAGCAGTATGATACTTGAAGAGTTCCAGCAGCACTCTGTACATACTGCATGGTGGAAGCTGCATTTGATACCGCTTCATCATATTGCCCGAATAAATAACAGAGAATCATTTTATAAAAATGCAGGGCAAAAATCGAAGTGCGATCGTTAGCTTCCGTTAACAGTGATAGCGCAGTCCGCTCATCATAGGCTTCCCCAATTAAATAGCAGGGATTTTCCGACTTACCTAATAAATTTAAAACCGACTGCTCTAAAGGTTTAATCTGCCAAATAATCGGATCATATTTTGATTTTTCTATTGCCTCGCCATAAGTAGCAATATCGCCTTCCAGCCCTGACAACTCAGCGCCGAAGAGGTACGAATAACCGCAGTAAGTTTGAGACGCACAAGCACGTTCTTCCACTTGTCCTGTTTCCAATCCGCTTCTGTAAGCCTCCAACAAAGATGGCAACGTTTCTTTAGCTGGCGCTTTCCAATGACGGATGAAGTCATTAAATGGAAGAAGGACTTTAGTTTTTAATTCTGGCTTACCAAATTGCTCCAACATCCTCAATGCTAGCTGACCAAATTTATAACCACCTTCAATATCTCCCACCACTCCGCACAAAATTAATCCATAAACTGCATAAGCATGGAGAGACTCAGGATAGTTGCCATACTTGACAGATAAAATCACCTGCTTAAACACAATTAAAGGCATCAGTTGAGGGGCAACGCCATAGGCGACAGTAGTCATAAATGACAAGATACGCAGTGCAGCTTGTTTAGCAGGATCGCTTCCTTGAGGTAGATTGGCTAAATCCTCAATGCGTTTCCCAGCTAAGGTTAACTTAACTTCCAGCAATCCGATTATGCTATCTAGATTGTTAGGCTTTGCGGGCAGTTTGACCCCCAACTGCCTCAGAATTTTTAGCCCCATATTAATTGCCATATCTAGTTGATTTTGGGCAGCATGAGTACCCATTTTTACCTCTATCGTTTTGACGCGATCGAGCACTGTTTTAGCATTTGTTAGCACGAGGCTCCCTAAACTTTCCATCTGCTCAAAATCGCCCAATATGTAAGCTAGCTCTGCGGCTTCTTGATGCAGTTGTAAACTTAGCTGGTATTGCACCAGCCAACTGTTTTCTGCCAGCAAATTTATCCCAGTTTGCAAATAGTTGAAAGCTGGCTGATAAGCTGCCGATGCCTTGGCTTTTTTGCCAGCAATCAGATTTAACTCAGCCAGTTCATCTTTTTCGGAACGATTGTAAATTAATTCATTGCCGAAATTCAGTTGATTAACAATGTCAAATATTTTTTCCTCTCTTCGCTCTTCTGGAGTATTTTGCAGCAACATTTGCCCGATTTGTCTGTGGACGATGGGCTTATCTCGATCGGCAATTAGCGAATAAGCAGCTTGTTGAATTCTGTCATGGACAAATTTGTATTCTAGCGATTGGCTGCTGGGTAATTGCCCGGTAATTTCTAATTCCACATCTCCCATATTCCCCAGCAACACGACTAAATTTTCAGCAACGGCTGCGTACAAATTATCCGCCGTTTGTCGCACAGATTTTTCGCAAAGTGAGGCGAGGGTTTTCAGATCGAATTGATTGCCAATGCAGGCTGCTATCTTTAACGTTTCCTGCGTATTATCGGGTAGTTGTTGAATTTTGTCAGCCATCAACTCGACAACATTATCAGTGAAATTCCTCGCTTTAATTTCCTCTAAATCCCACTGCCAACCCCCCTGTGTCTCCCCTGGGTAAGGGGGGATTAAGTCTTTTGTCCCCCCTGGGTAAGGGGGGATGAGAGGGGTAAAGTCAAATTGTAACATCCCTTCCGTATAAAGCGATTTGAGAAATTCATTCATAAAGAAAGGATTTCCGCCAGTTTTGAAAAACACTAATTCGGCAAGGGAGTTGACTCTTGCTTCCGGGCAATTCAGGGCATCGGCAATCAGTTGAGTAACAGAGGTTAAATCCAAAGGTGACAGGAAAATGCGATCGACTTTTGCCCCATTTTTGACAATCTCTTCAATTGTTAGCATTAACGGATGACCTGCGGAAACTTCGTTATCTCGATACGCCCCGATTAAAAACAGTCCCGTTGAAGAAGCGCTCATCAGTAGTTGCATCAGTTTCAGAGATGCCCCGTCAGCCCACTGCAAATCATCGATAAATATCGTGAGAGGATGTTCGGGTTTGGTAAAAACTTTAATGAAGTTTTGAAACACAAAATTAAAGCGGTTTTCCGCTTCTGCAGCCCCCAATTCTGGCGGCGCGGGTTGCTGGCTGATTATTAATTCAATTTCGGGAATTACGTCAATAATGACTTGACCGTTGATTCCCAATGCGTCTAATAATTTTTCCCGCCATTCTTTAAGTTGCGCTTCGCTTTCTGTCAACAGTTGTTTGGCTAAATCCTGAAAAGCGCTGACAATTGCGCTGTAGGGAATGTTGCGCTGATATTGATCAAATTTGCCGGATATAAAATAACCGCGCTGTTGAGTAATCGGTTTGTATAATTCTTGCACCAAAGCTGATTTGCCGATACCAGAATATCCCGAAACTATCATCATTGAGCTTGTGGCACAGGCATCTTGCCTGTGACTGCTGACTGTTTCAAAAGCTGTTAGTAAACTATCAATTTCTCGCTCTCTGCCATAAAGTTTTTGCGGAATTTGAAACCGAGCAGAAATATCTTGACATCCTAGTGGAAAAACTGATATGTTGTTATGGCTGTGCAGTTGATTTAAACATTCTTCTAAATCCGCTTTAATTCCGAGCGCACTTTGATAGCGCTCCTCTGCATTTTTCCCCATCAACTTCATCACAATATCGGAAACAATTTGCGGAATTTCGGGATTCACCTGAGATGGAGATAACGGCTGTTTAGCGAGATGACTGTGTACCAATTCCAGCACATCCTGAGTGTCAAAAGGCAATTTGTTGGTCAGTAGTTCGTAAAAGGTAGCCCCCAGGGAATAAAAATCTGTGCGGTAATCTAAACTGCGGTTCATTCTGCCGGTTTGTTCCGGCGACATATAAGCAAGAGTTCCCTCTAAAATGTTGGGATTTTTGATGGTGTAATTCTCCCGCGTTAACTGCGTGGAAATGCCAAAATCGATAATTTTGAGTTCTCCGCTAGCTGGATTGAAGACAATATTGGAAGGGTTAATGTCTTTGTGAATGATGTGGGCGCTGTGAATTTGTTGTAAACTTTCTGTGGTGGCGATCGCAATTCTGAGAAATTCTTCAATACTAAATTTTTGCTGCTGCATCCAAATTTTCAAGGATTCGCCGCCAAAATCCTCGACAAACATCACCAGCGTGTTTTGATATGGCTGCAAATCATAGGCTTTTATACAGCCGCTCAGGTGCAGAGATTGTGTAATTTTATACTCTGTGCGATAGCGGGCAAGTTCTTGGGGTGTGGGATAATTTTCTTTAAGGACTTTGAGGACGACGGGGAGACTGTCGGGTTGTCGGAATGCTCGGTAAACCAGGGAGTTTGCGCTTTCGTAGATGAGCTCTGTGACTTCAACGCCGGGAAGAGTCAGCATATTCATACCGCTGTCAACTTTGCAGTCGAACATAGCATAAATTTGCTCCTCACACCAGAGGTGCGTGAGCCATCAGTCGATTTTAGATTTTAGATTTTAGATTTTAGATTTGACTCCACATCTTAGATTTTAGATTTTAGAAGCTAAGACAGGTTTCCCAGTCAATACAACCTGTTCGATAATGTCAGCGGCGCGCTTGACTCCTCCCGATCGCCCGATCGCCTCTTGCATCTCGATCGCCCTTTGTTTATACGACTCTTGGGTTAGGACTTTTACAATTGCCGATCGGACTTTAGAAACACTCAATTCCTTCAAAGACACCACTTCGCCAACACCCGTATAAGCAATCCGCGCTGCCACTCCCGGCTGGTCATTCGCCACAGGAATTGCTACCATTGGGACTCCATTGCTCAATGATTCCAAAGTCGTATTCATCCCGGCGTGAGTAATCGTGAGAGTCGCTTTTTGCAGCAATTCTAATTGCGGTGCATACCCAACAACGATCGGATTTCCCGGCAAGGGCGGCAAGGATTCGGGAGTCGCACCGCCTCCGAGAGATATTACCAATTGGGCGTCTAATCCTTCACAAGCAGAGGCAATTATTTGAAAAACATCCAACAAGCGATTTTGAATAGTTCCCATAGAGGCATAAATCAATGGTTTCCCAGTTAATTGTTCAAAGGGAAAAGGCACTGATTTGCGAGTGGCTGGATTGTGATAAGGGCCGGTGAAATGGAAATAAGGGGGTAAATTTTGTCTGGGAAACTCTAATTCAGCCGGCTGCTGAGTGATTTGAGCTAGTTTCGAGTAATAATCGTTTGGGTGGGAGTGCAAAGGTAAGTTCCACTTTCTGCGATACTCAGAAATCCCTTCTCGAATCGGTTTGGCAAGCAAACTGAGTAACTGATAGCTGACTTGATTCCGTAAGCGTCCTTTCCAAGTCGGATCGTACTGCCAAAGGGTACAAATGGGTGGAATGTCGGGGTCTCGATTTAATAGTAACGCACTGCCAACTGTGATAAAAGGAATGTTTATAAATTCTGCAATTGTTCCTCCTTCCAGTGAAACTTGGTCTACTAGCAAAGCTTCTACACCAGCTTTTTTAATAGCCATCGGAGCCTCTCTGAGAATAACATCCGAAGTCTTCGCAACTGCCTTAAAAGTATGTCGCAATGCCGCAAGTCCACTAAGTTTTCCGCGTTGGCTAAGGATTTCTGCAAACCAGCCGACGGGAAACTCTTCTTCAGCGAATGGCTGGAATTCTAATCCGGTGGCTAGAGTTTTTGCTTTAGCATCGAGGAAGTTAAATACGGTGACTCGATGGCCTCGGCGAAGCAGTTCGCAGCCTAATGTTGTCATGGGGTTGAAATGGCCGGTGTCAACTGGACAGAGAATGCCGAAGTGTGTCATTAGTTAAGGCTCCTTTGAGGTTAACTTTTTGTATTGTAGTGGGATGAGTGGTTTGTGTTGGGCCTTGGGGCGATCGCTCCTCTTGGCTACAGCTTATTTTTGCTATTCTAGGAGCTTAAAATCAGCGCCAAAAAGTAAGTATTATTTCCCAGCCAAAACAGGTTTCCCAGTCAATACAACCTGTTCGATAATATCGGCCGCTTTCTTAACTCCGCCCGATCGCCCGATTGCCCCTTGCATCTCCATCGCCCTTTGTTTATACGACTCTTGGGTTAGGACTTTCACAATTGCCGATCGCAGTTTAGGAACGCTCAATTCCTTCAAAGAAACCACTTCACCAACACCCGTCCAAGCAATCCGCGCTGCCACTCCCGGCTGGTCATTTGTCACAGGAATTGCCACCATTGGAACTCCATTGCTCAAGGATTCCAACGTTGTATTCATCCCGGCGTGAGTAATAGTCAAATTGGCTTTTTGCAGCAATTCTAATTGCGGTGCATAGCCAACAACGATCGGATTTCCCGGCAATGACGGCAAGAATTCGGGAGTCGCACTTCCGCCGAGAGATATTACCAATTGGGCATCTAATCCTTCACACGCAGAGGCGATTATTTTAAAAACATCCAGCAAGCGATTTTGCACAGTTCCCATCGAAGCATAAATCAACGGTTGCCCAGTTAATTGTTCAAAAGGAAAAGGCATTGGTTTGCGCGTCGCTGGGTTGTGATAGGGGCCGGTGAAATGGAAATGCGGGGGTAAATTTTGCCTGGGAAAGTCGAATTCAGCAGGCTGCTGGCTGAGTTGAGCAAGTTTCGAGTAAGCATCATTCGGGTGGGAGTGCAGAGGTAATTTCCACTGGCGACGATACTCAGCAATGACCTCTCGAATCGGTCTTGCAAGCAAACTGAGTAACTGATAGCTAAGTTGATTGCGCCAACTCGCTATCCAAGTTGGACTGTATTGCCAAGGTGTACAAAAGGGAGGAATTTTGGGGTCTTGATTTAGGGTTAACGCACTGCAAACTGTGATAAAAGGAAGGTTGAGAAAATCCGCCATCGTTCCTCCTTCCGGTGAAACTTGGTCTACGAGCAAAGCTTCTACACCAGCCTTTTTGATAGTTGCTGGAGCTTGTGAAAGGAGAAGATCTGAAACTTGGGTCAATAGTTTAATAGTATATCGAAAGGCTGTCAGTTCGCTGAGTTTCCCCAGTTGGGCCAAGCGTTCTGGCATTGAGCCTGCGGGAAATTCATCTTCAGCTAATGGTTGGAATTCTAAGCCGCTTGCTAAGGTTGTGGCTTTAGCATCAAGGAAGTTAAATACAGTAACTTGATGGCCTCGGCGAAGCAGTTCGTTGCCTAATGTTGTCATCGGGTTGAGGTGGCCGTTGGCTGCTGGACAGAAGATGCCGAAGTGGGTCATTAGGGAAGGCTCCGTGTGAGTTTAAACTTGTTTTAGCATTTAATGGGCGGTATGAGTGGTTTGTGTTGGGGGGTTGGGGCGTGGGGGCGATCGCTTGGAGAAACTCAGGAATGGGACGCAGGCTTTAGTCATTGCCAGAGAGTGTTACCAGTATATATTTGTGTGGGATATTCGATACCTAGCCAAAAGTTCAGGTAATCTCCTCAACTAAAGGTTAGTTCAAACTAAGTTGTTTTTATAGCTTCAAAACTCTACTTTGAGCTAGCTACTTTAGCCAGCAAATTTTCTAAACTAAATTTACGCATAGGCCAGCCAGAGCCTAGCTGTAAAAAATTAATTAAGGAGTAACTTCCTTAACAATTAAATCAGGAGCAAATCTCATGTCTTTTGAAGTGGGAAGCATCAATCATTTTTTTCAAGAAGTCTCGCAAAATCCCGAACTCCAGCTACAGTTTCGATCGATCGCGGATCGAGAAACCTTAGTGAATAAAACGGTGGAACTTGGCAAAGAAAAAAGCTACAGTTTCTCGCCAACAGAAGTTTCACAGTGGCTGGATTCGATCGAGGCTCAATATCAGAGTCAGTCAGATACTTCAGGCGAGTTGTCTGACAGTGAATTGGAAGCTGTTGCTGGCGCTGGACCTCTTCTAGGAGGATTACTAGGTGCAATAGGTGGATTTTTCGCCGGTCTTTTCGCAGGAGAAGACCCTATTAAGGAAGCAGGAAAAGGAGCTGTTGCTGGGGCGATCGCGGGTGCCTTCACTCCTGGACTGTAGGCAATCTTTTCTGAATCCAATACCGAAATTAAAAGGAGAAATCAGATGGACAGCATTAATCAGTTTTCCCAAGAAGTTGAGCAAGATACTGCGGTGCAGCCGCAACAGTCGCCAGCAAATCCTGTCGGTGAAGAATTGAATGATACGGAATTAGATGCGATCGCAGGCGGAATGGGTTTTCTGTTTCAGAATTGGCGTGATATTCCCCGTTTCTCTCCGAGAAATTATGACGCAGTTGCGGGTAAAAAGGCTGGATAGCAGGCAACTTTGCTAGGAGTTGCTTCAATCGCTTTTGGAAGCAAATTTCACTAATTATGTCAGGAGAAAACATCTGATGGAAAGTAACAATCGATTTTTGCAACAAGAAGTACCGTCCGAGTCGTCCGCAATCACAGCATCCGAATCGGATAACTCAACCGATCGAGAATTGAACGACTTGGAGCTCGAAGCGATCGCAGGTGGTATGCGTACTCTCACAATCGAAGGCCCAGTGCCGGACTATCTGAAACCCCGCATATCCATGCGACTGATTAACCACTTGCAGTCCTATTTCGGCAAATGAGCTGCTTGTAACTAGAAGCGATCGCGCTTCTGCTGAGTTTAAACATCTAAGGAGGAAACATCTGATGGAAAGCAACGATCAATTTTCGCAAGAATTACCGTCTCAGTTGTCCCAAATCGCAGCATCAGAACCGGAAAATTCAACTAATCAAGAATTGGACGAATTGGAATTAGATGCGATCGCGGGCGGCTGTTCCGATGCTGTCGATCAAGCTCGGGCTGCTGGTATCCCTGTTCTCACAATCAACCAACCGCCTCCAAAACTGCGCTTGACAATCCCTATGAAGATGTTTGAACTTTTGGGTTCATAACACAAGTTAAAAACGTTACACCCGCAGTCCGGCAGTCCGGCAGGGGTTTAAACCCCTGCCTCATAGCATAAGTCCTCTCAAAGAGGACTAATAAGTTATATCAGATCCGGTCGATTCGAGGGCGATCTAAAAAGGTTTGTAGTGCGGACAACAGTACGCAGCATTTTGCGGACTGTTGTCCGCACGATCGAGCGAATCTTATTGCGGTCGAGCGACCGAATCTAATATTATTCAGTCCTCTTTGAGAGGACTTTCGCTATGAGACAGGGAATTAATTCCCTGTCGGACTGTGGCATGAATCTTAAGTTGACAGGCCGAAAAGTCAAGCCTAAGTTCCTACAAAATACCTGTAATTTATGATGGATGCAATACAGCCAGTATACCTCATGCAGCAAGCCCCCGATATGAGTAACGCTACAATATTTAGCGTTGGCTTAGTTATCCTCTGCTTGCTATTGCTAATTTTGTTGTGGTTGCCCGATTTGCTAACAAAAGAATAAGCAGTCCGGCAACGAGCAATGTACGGAATGTAACGGATGTAAATGAAATGTTGCACCACTTCTAATCAGGCTTTTATGAACGCGCAAGATGCCCGTTCCACAAGAAATTTACTCTTTGTGGAACGGACCGGAGAACCCGTTCTTGAGAATGGTTTTACGTTGAATCTCTACTATAACTGTCGCGCCACTAATCTAGCAAATAATCCTCCCTGTTTTACCAATTCCTCAAACGAACCAAATTCTACCAAACGGCCTGCTTCAATAACATAAATTCGATCGGCATTGCGAATCGTACTCAGGCGGTGGGCGATGACAACTCGCGTCACATTCAACTTATCCAAACTCTCAGTAACGATCGCCTGCGTGCGGTTGTCCAAAGCACTCGTAGCTTCATCCATCAGGATAACCTTTGGTTTGACAACCATTGCGCGCGCAATTAACAATCTCTGCCGCTGTCCTCCCGAAAGATTCGTGCCGCCCTCGCTGACAACCGTGTGCATTCCCATCGGCATTTGTTCGATATCGGCTGCTAAACCGGCCATTTGCGCCGCTTCCCAAGCTTCCTCCTGCGTTACCATCGCCCCGCAGGTAATATTGTCAAACATCGAACCAGCATTAATTCTGCCGTTTTGCAGCACTACTCCTAACTGCCGCCGCACAGCTTGAACGTCGAGGCCTGCTAAATCTTGATTGTCGTAATAAACAGTGCCGCTTTGTGCTATTTCAAATCCCAATAACAGCCGAAATAATGTTGATTTGCCGCTACCAGACGGCCCGACGATCGCGATAAATTCCCCCGGTTGAATATTGATGCTGACATCATCTAAAATTGGGGGCCCGTCCTCCCGGTAGCGGAAAGTTGCCCTATCGACAGTAATTTGACCTTTCAAGCGGCCGGGATCGGCTTTTGTCGGGTCAGATTCCGGGATGCCCTGGACGATCGGTTTGGCTCGCTCCCACAGCGGTACAATGCCTAAAATATCAGTTAGGGTATTGCTCAAGTCAGTGACGCCGGAAAGAAAGGTGCCGAAGGCGGAATTAAAAGCAAGAAAGGTTCCCATATTCAGTCCGCCACCTTCTGTTTGAGAGGTTTGCATGAACACAATTGCAAACCAAAACATCAGAATAGAACTTACTAACGGCAGCGCTTCGTTAAATACAGAAACGCTGTCGTCAATTCGTTTAATTCCCGTTCTTAGTTTAATTTGTTGGCTGTATTTTTTCGCCCAAGCTGCAAATGCTCGCCCTTCGGCTGCCGCTACCCGCAGCTTTGATACTCCGTTAATTAGTTCTACTGTCAGCGCGTTAATGTCGCCTTCTCCTGTTTCCATCTGGCGCTCTTTTGGGATTAAGAGCAAGCTGGATGTGACTGTTACTATAACCGCCAGAAAAGTTAAACCAATTCCCACTAAAGTCAGCGGCAGGCTGTAAACAAACATCAGCCCCAAATTCAACAGGGAAAATATGGCGCTCAAAAGTGTCCGCTGCGTCGCGCCGCTGAGTTGGGCGCGAATTTGATTAACTGCTAATAAGCGAGTCAGCAAGTCGCCAGAAGAATAGCTGCGAAAAAACGCCGGTTTTAATCTCAGCAATCGATCCCAAACTGCCGGCTGGAGAGTGCCGCTGGCAGCATTTTCGATCCGCAGCGTCAGGATGGTTTGGGCCATGCTAAATACAGCCCGTCCGATCGCCGCAACTAACAATACCAGCCCTAACTGCCACAGTAACAAACGATCGCTGTCAGGAATAGCATCATTGACCAAAATCGAGGTGGCTTGCGGCATCACCATCCCCAGCAGCGTTCCCAATATCCCCAGCCCGAAAGCAGCGATCATGTCTTTTTCGTAGCCCTTCGTCCCGAAGCGAAACAGTTCCACAGCGTTGCGAACTAATAGCGGCAGCGGCCGGTAAAACATGAGAGTTTCTGGCGACAACTCTTGGGCTACTGCTTTAGTTACTCGTTTGCGAGTGCGATCGATCGGATCGAACAAAGTATAGCGAGATCCCTTACCGGGCAACAAAGCTACTGGTCGATCGTCGGACTTTGTATAAGCCAACAGCGGGCCGCAGTTCTGCCGCCACCAATCTCCAACCAGCAACACGCGGCGGGTGCGAAATTGGGACGATCGCGCGATCGCCTCGATCGGATCTTTAACGCGGCTGAAATCTTCGGAACCCGCCGGCGGATTGACCGTTATACCTTGTGCCTTACCCACAGCCCCAGCAGCGATTAACAGGGGCGTTCCTTCCTCAGACAAGGCAGTTTTCCGGGGATGCAGCACCTCGGTTAAATCTCCCAAAGCTGTCTGAGTTACTTGGCGGTTTAGCTGTTCGCGTTCCTGAAATCGGCGGAATTCCTCGGCTTTTTGCCGGGAAACCAGCAAATTCAAGCAGCAGCAGAAATACTCGTGCAGCAAAGCTAAACTCGCGGGCAGCCAGTCGGCATTTTCCACCTCTGCTGTTGAGAAAATTTGCACCTCAACTTCCCCGGATGCCACCAGCAGCATATTTCCAGCCAGGGGAAATGCTGGGGAAGCAGAATTTAACTTCAATTCCCCGACACTCGCATCGCCCGACGAGACGCGCACCCAGACAACAGTTCCCGGTGGCGATCGCAGCATTTGACCTTTTTGCAGCGATATCTGCTGCGACGCTGCTAAAACAACAGTTTCTGGGTCAACTGTTTCATCGGGGGCGTGAAGCGGATCTATCCCGTAGGGAATCACTCGTTCTCCCAAACGCTGTATCCACCCTTCCACCAGCGATCTCGTTTTGCCGTCACCAGCAGCCACTAAAGCGCGACAATCTGCGATCGCGATCGGTTCCAGTTCCGTTTCGGCGATCGCGATCGCCAGAAGTCCCCAGCCTGATTTTAAATTTTCTCCCCCCCCTTCTGCTTCTCCCCCCCTTAGCAAGGGGGGGTTGGGGGGGGTAGCAGCGCCGAACAAAGCGTCGCCTGCACCGACGCCGAACAGATAATGGCGGTTGCCTGCAGGCTTCTCACTTTGTATCTTGGCTGCAAAGACTGCGATCGCGCCCGATCGAACAATCCATACCTGATGCGGGTCATTCAGCAGCAGCGGTTCATTTCCTTTAATTCGGTGCAGTTTCTTAACAGGATTTAGATCGAGCATAGCTAGTAATTGGTAATTAGTAATATCAAGTCCGGCAGGGGTTTAAACAAGAGCCTCAAAGAAGACAGTCCGATCGAATTGATCGGGCTAATCCACAGATCCGCTGGGGATTAAAATCCCCGTCTCATAGCTAAAGTCGGTTAAAACCGACTGAATAGCCAAATCAAACCATCATTCATTTCAGTCCTCTTCAGAGGACTTTAGCTTTGAGACAGGGAATTCATTCCCTAGCGGACTGTGGGGCTGGCTACTCTATTTCTGCTGTTTATTGCTCGTTCCCAACCAAACGAGCATAAGCTCCTCCCAGCTTTTGCAACTCCTCATGAGTGCCTCTTTGAACTACTTTCCCCCCTGCAAGCATAATAATTTCATCGCAATCTCGAATCGTACTCAAGCGATGAGCAACCACAATACAAGAAGTACCGCGACGCCTCAAATTGCGATCGATAATTAACTCTGTTTCGGCATCCAAAGCACTCGTTGCTTCATCCAGCACCAACACCGCTGGATTTCTAACTAATGCCCTGGCAATTTCCAAGCGCTGCCGCTGTCCGCCGCTCATATTTGTCCCCCCTTCATTGAGTTGAGCATCGTATCCTCCCGGCATATTCAAAATAAGTTCGTGAATTGCCGCATCAATGCACGCTTGGACTAAATCTGCTTCCGGTACTGTCGGGTCCCAAAGCGTGAGATTTTCCCGAACAGTGCCGGCAAATAGAAATATCTCTTGTTCGACCATTGCCAGCGAATTTGCTAGGATAGAACGGGGAATCAAATTGCGGGGAACCCCGTCAAATAAAATTTCGCCATTCATTGGTTCGTAAAGTCCGGTAACAAGTTTGGCAATAGTAGATTTGCCAGAACCGCTGCCCCCCACTAACGCTACCCGCTGACCAGGTTTTACGGTTAAGTTCAAGTTTTCAATTAGCGGTGCTTCCAAGCGGCTGTAGCCAAAACTGACACCGCGCAATTCAATCCAGCCCTGCAAATGAAAAGCATCTGGTGCGATCGCGCCGCGGCCGTTTTCATTATTAAAAGAATCGCGATCTGCTTCGGGATCTATCGGGTTTTGTAAAACGTCATCAAGTCGGCTTAAATCGGCTTCTAATTCTTGCAAAGTGCCGCCAAAATTGACCAGGTTGTTAACAGGTTCGAGGAATTGTTGAGTGAGACTTTGATAGGCAATTAACATCCCGATACTCAAACCGCCGTTCATCACCCGCAAGCCGCCGACAACTAAGATAGCAGTTGCCGCTAATGCCGTTAAAAATGCTGGTAATATTGACAGGATTTGAGTGGGTAGAGCCAATTCTTGCTGGGCGTTGCTCATTTTCGCATAGTACCCGGCAAACTTAGAAAATAAATCGAATTCTAAACCGCTAGCTTTGACAGTTTCTATAGATTGAATGCCTGCAATTGCAGCACCGCCCACCTTACCTGTTTCCTGAGCTAATCTGGTGTTAGCATCGATGCGACTGCGGGATAAAGATTGCAGTGCCAAAAAGTTTAAGGCTGCAAAAACAGCAGCAACACTGGTCAATACCCAGTCGTACATAACCATAATTATCGCATAGAAAACCATCATCACCGCGTCGATCGCAGTTGCAGCAAGTTTCCCCGATAAAATTTCAGCAACCTTATCATTAACTTGGCAGCGGCTGCTAATTTCACCGGCAAACCGCTGGGTGTAAAATCCCACAGGCAAGCGCAAAGTATGCCAGATAAACTGTCCCGACATCGAAATCGCAAGCTTGTTTGCCAGCCGCCGCAAATAGAAAAGTCGCATCCGCGCTAGCAGCCCTTGAATAGCAGCGGCAAACAACATTCCCAATATTAAAGGTCGCAGCCACTCGTGACGGTTTTCGACCAAAATTTCATCTACAAAAATTTGGGTAAATGCCGCTGCTGCCAAACGGGGAACAGTCAGTAATAAACCAGCAATTAAACAAAATGCGATCGCCCAACGGGAACTTTGCAATCGGGAATCTAAGGCATGGGCAATACTCGGTTTTTTCCCACCCTTTTTAAACTCAGGTCCCGGCTCAAAAGTCAAAACAACGCCTGTATAAGCAGACTTAAATTCTTCTAGGGAAACAGTCCTCGGCCCCGATGCGGGGTCGTTGAGGTAAACGCGCTTTTTCTTCATCCCCTCAACCACCAAAAAGTGATTGAAATTCCAAAAAACAATAAAAGGTGGCGGTACAGTTTTCAACTCTTCAAAAGTTTTTTTAAACCCTTTAGCATCTAAGCCGTAAATTCTTGCTGCTTTAAGGATATTAGAAGCTTTACTGCCATCGCGAGAAACGCCGCACTCGCTCCGCAATTGAGCTAAAGGTACCGGGTGTCCGCAGTAACTCAAAATAATTCCTAAAGCAGCAGCACCACATTCTACTGCTTCCATTTGTAACAGGGTGGGAGTACGAACTCGCCTTAATTTCCGCGGCGTAAAAAACTTGTCAATCCAGGGAATTTTCATTGGCTATTAATGGGTAAAATGACTGATGAATGCTGACTAATACTCTCGTTAACTCTCGTTCCTAGGCTCTGCCTAAGAACGCATGGTGCGAGGCTCTGCCTCGCTCCTCCCGCGAGGCAGAGCCTCTTGATCGGCATTCCCAGGCTCTGCCTGGGAACGAGAAAGCGAGCGTGACCGCTGTCAACTGTCAACTGTCAACTGTTAGTAAACTCCTGTCAAAGACCTAAAAATAGGAAGTACGTAAGAAATCGGCGCTAACTGCCCGATTTGAACCCGAACTAGCGCCGTAGTACCGGGGGAAATCTTGAGAGGAGGCCCGTTCGAGGAAGACCATTTGTAACCGCTGATAGTGTTCGGATCTTGTTGTAATTCCACAAAGATTTGCACGGGAGCACCGCCACCAGCGATGCTTTTGGCGATGCTGTCAGCCAAATTTTCATTGCCGATAATTGAGGACATATCTTGGTTAGTAACCGGAAAAGGAGAAACTTGAGTTACTTTGCCGACAATGCCGCCGTAGCGCTCTCGCTTGACGACGCTAGGGGTAACTTGTACAGTCATTCCCGGTTTAATTTGCTTGCCATCTCTGTCAGCAAAATAAACAAGACTGACCATTTTTTCGCGAGCATTTTGAGATTCAACTGTCCCGATCCTTGTACCGATGTTCAGCATTTGACCTGCAACGGCGCTAACTTCTAAAACGCGGCCGTCGTATTGGCTGGTAATTTTGCTGTCGGCGGCCAACTGATTCTGCAAGTGGGCAATCTTGCGTTTAACTTCCTGAATTTGATTTGTTTGGGCGATCGACTTTTCTAAATCTTGTTGAGCTAGTTTGACCGCTTGGGTTTCCATGTCTTTAATCTTAGTTTTGATTTCGTCAATTTTATTCAGGTTTTGCAGGTACTCCCGTTCGGCGTTACTTTTCTGAACTTTAAGTTCTTGGAGATTGTTTTTAATTTCGTTAAGGCGGTTGAGATTTTGCAGGTACTCTCGTTCGGTATTCGTAGCTTCTAATTTGAGTTGCTGCCGGCTGTTTTTGATGTCGTCAATTTTATTGAGATTTTGCAGGAATTCGCGATCGCTATTGGTTTTCTGAACGTCGAGTTCCTTTAACTGCGTTTCAATATCTGCCAGTTGCATCTGAGAGTCCGCGAATTCCTGTCTCGCTTGCAGCATTACATCCTCGCTGATAGCCCTCTCTTGTTCGTAAAGAACGCGCCGAGTTTCAAACCGCTGCTGCAAAGTTTCCACCAAAGAAGTGATGTGCTGTTTTCGCTGCAAAAGACTGTCGCGTTTTTTGGCGATCGCCGCCAGGGTTTGCTGCCGCAATATCGGCGCAACTTGTTCCCGGCGCAAACTTTCTTCCAAACTTTGGCGTTTTTCTGCTAATGCTGTCAGAGTTTGCTGCCGCAGTACCGGCGCAATTTGTTCGCGGCGCAAACTTTCTTCCAAACTTTGGCGTTTTTGCTCTAATGCTGCCAGAGTTTGCTGGTGCAATATCGGTGCAACTGACTCCCTATTTAAGCTTTCTTGAAGGTCTTTCTGCTGCTGTTCTAGGGTTTTTAATTCCAGGGCAATCTGCTGTTTTTGCAGCTTATTAGTATCTTGTTTTTGCCCTTGCAGTTCCGCTAATTTCGCTTTCTCTTGCTCTAGCTGCTGCTTGAGGTCTAGTTTATCTATTCTACCGATTTCCTGACCCCGTTTAACAGCATCTCCAGGCTTGATATTGAGCTTTACCAATTGACCGGAACTCGCAGCTTGAAATTGCACGACGCGGCGGGGCAGAAGCAACACGCCTTGACCGGAAACAGTCAGCGGAATTCGCCCGATCGCACTCCAAACCCCCGCAGCAGCAACTAAACAGCCAATTGCAGTTAGTGGCAGCCACGATCGAGGACTAACCACCTGCATCCTTTCGTCGAGGCGTTCCGGTGAAGATAAGCGATCGATCGCTTCGGTAGTGAAAAGTTTGTTTTGTTTTACCTGCATCAGCTATTCCTTTCGAGAGTGCGATCGCGGCTGTAAGCAGGGGTGTATTTGAAGAGGAAATTCCTTGCAAGTCAATTGAGGCACAAACAATTTCCCAACAAACGTTCAAAGCTTCCCTACAATTACTTGAATGTTCTCACTCCTGTTTGCAGCTTGCCTGTAAAATCACTTTACGACAATTAACCCTCGTAAGACCTAACTAACAGTAGAGTTTTCAGCTAACAAAAAGACCAGCTTACAGCCAGTCTTCAGACCGGGGAATGACCCGAACTTTCGGCTAGGTATCGCCCGCAGCCAGTGCCTACACATTGCTCACCAGTTAAGCTAAAAACACTTTTGTCAATGAGTAGAATTACTCTAAGGTATCGAAGTAGCAACTTAAAATGTGCTGCTAAGGATTGCTATATAGTTTTGTTCTTGATAAGATTACTGAACCAACCCCCCTGCAACAAAAGGCTCTAGATTTGCTTGGTGTTTCTCTGATTTGTACCCAGTAAACTGGCAGCCACAATCTTTAAAAAGCTTACTCTACACTGAATATACCTTTTGTCTATTGGGGAAGTTCAGTGTAATTGGTGATTGGTAATTGTAGGTTTGGTAGAACGAAGAGAAACCCCACCTACAATTACTATTAACAGTCAAAGTCAACAGTCAACAGTCAACAGTTAATTGTTAACTGTTGACTGTTAAACTGAATGCGTGTGCCGAACTCACTAGAAACTGCCGGAAGGGCTGTTCATTCTCTCGATTTAGAACTTTTGGAGAGCTTACCCTCAAAAGGTTGAACTCCACTATTTGGATAGTTGTCATCGCTGGGGCTAAAAATCCGCACCGCTGCTTCCGAAACGTAACGCATCGCGTTTGCCAAAGATTTAGAAAGATTCATAGAATCTGCCTCTCTTGTCTGAGTTCTGATACTTTTAATATTACTCTGATTTTTGGGTTGTGGATGAGTTTAGCAATATTTATTTGAATTACTTATTGGTCTGCAACAATAAAGCAAGCAGAAGGTTTAAGACATTACGCATTTTGGACGATCGACCTTTTGCTGGTAGATTTTTCCTTGCTTAACTCAAGCACTCGCGATCGCCCTCCGACGCTCAGAAACCGGGTTGTCTAACTCTATTCAAAGGCTGCAACGAAATATTTTCGCAAAAAACCCGGAACGCTTGAGTGTTTGTGCTTAATTCCTGAGTTTGTTAAATTCAGTATTTATATTGGTTTAACCATAATATTAATGTACAACTTAACCGAAATCCGCTATTAAAGGGCATAATAAGCGAATTTTTCCGACAAATATCTGCAATCTTTATCAAATATTTACAAAAAGATATGGTGTTTGTCACTATAATTAAAAAAAAGAAGTTTGTTCGGGGTTTTTCTTATGAAAACTACCACAGAAAGCCTGCAGCTCACAGGTTTTGAAGAAATCTTAGAAGACCGGGAACTAACGGTTTCTTCAGCAGATTACAGCCTTTTGACCGATCTCTACCAGCTAACGATGGCCGCTTGTTACGTCGGGGAAGGGCTCGACGGGCGGGTCGCGAGTTTTGAATTATTCGCGCGCAGGCTGCCAGAGGGTTTTGGCTACGCGATCGCGATGGGTTTGGCGCAAGTTATCGATTATTTGGAAAAATTTCGGTTTTCGCCGGCGCAAATTCAGGCTTTGCAGTCCACTGGGATTTTTGCAGGTGCCCCGGAGCGATTTTGGACTTTACTCGCCACAGCCCGTTTTACTGGCGATGTTTGGGCAGTGCCGGAGGGGACGGCGGTGTTTGCCAATGAGCCTCTGCTGCGAATTGAGGCTCCTCTGTGGCAGGCTCAGTTAGTGGAAACTTATTTATTGAATGCCATAAATTATCAAACTTTGATTGCGACGCGGGCAGCGCGGCTGCGGGATGCGGCGGGCCCGGAGGCTAAGTTGCTGGAATTCGGGACGCGCAGGGCTTTTGGGCCTCAAGCTGCTGTTTGGGCGGCTAGGGCTGCCCTGGCTGCGGGGTTCGATGGAACTTCTAATATTTTGGCTGCTTTGAAGCTGGGCCGCAAGCCTGTCGGTACGATCGCCCATGCTTTGGTAATGGCTGTGGCTGCCCTCGAAGGCAGCGAGAATCAGGCGTTTGCAGCGTTTCACCGCTATTTTCCGGGGGCGCCGCTGCTGATAGATACTTATGATACTGTGGCGGCGGCGCGGATGTTAGCCGATCGAGTAAACAGCGGTGAAATGCAGTTGGAAGGCGTGCGGCTGGATTCGGGCGATTTGGCGGTGCTGTCTCGGGAAGTTCGATCGATCCTTCCGGGCGTTCCAATTTTTGCTAGTGGCGATTTGGACGATCGAGAAATTGCTAAATTAAAAAGTAGCGGTGCTTGCATTGACGGTTACGGTTTGGGAACCAAGTTGGTCAGCGGTTCCCCTGTCAACGGTGTTTATAAGTTGGTGGAAATTGACGGAATTCCGGTGATGAAAGAGGCAAGCGGCAAGGTAACATATCCAGGAAGAAAGCAAATTTTTAGACATATTGAAAATGGGCAAATTCTCGGAGATTGTTTGGCATTGTCCGGAGAAAATATTAAGAATTGCGATTCTATACCATTAATGAAATTGGTTGTCAAGGACGGCAAACGAGTCCAGAACCCGGAAAGTTTGGACGATATCGCCAAACGAACTGCTGCTTCTGTCGCCAGTCTTCGCCCCGAAACTCGCCAACTTGACAACCCGATTTCGCCACAGGTGGAAATTTCTACAGATTTGCAGAGTCTCACCCAAAAAACGAAAAAGAGTCATTAGTCAGTAGTCATTAGTCAGTAGTCATTAGTCAGTAGTCAGTAGTCAACAGTCAACAGTCAACAGTCAACAGTCAACAGTCAACAATTCCCCATTACCGATTACCTATGCAGAAGATTGCTCTTTTTGGAACCAGTGCCGATCCACCCACAGCGGGACATAAAACAATTCTAAGTTGGCTTTCCCAACATTTTGATTGGGTAGCAGTTTGGGCGTCGGACAATCCTTTTAAGTCGCACCAGACTTCTCTCGAACACCGATCGGCAATGCTGCTGTTAATGATTCAAGAAATTAATTCGCCCAGACACAATCTTTGCTTGCATCCAGAACTCAGCAGTCCGAGAACGGTGGAAACGGTGGAACAAGCAAGATTGCTGTGGCCGAATGCAGATTTGACGCTGGTAATAGGTTCGGACTTGGTGGGCCAACTGTCTCGCTGGTACAAATTTGAACACTTGTTAAAACAAGTGGATTTGCTGATAGTACCGCGACCGGGTTATCCGTCAGAACAATTAGATTTGTGGCAGTTGAGGCGCCTGGGTGCAGACGTGGCGATCGCATCTTTGAGTGCTCCCAATGTTTCTTCTACTTCCTATCGGGAAACAGGAGACAGGGAAGCTCTGACTCCGACCATCGAAGATTACATCCATAGGGAGCATTTGTACGCATGGCACGAGGCACAAAAAAGAGCGAGGGTTGCTCATTAGCTGACTTTAAAGTAGGAGTAGATAATGTTATTTTTTCCGTCGATACCGTGCAGAACCGCTTGTTGGTGCTGTTGGTAATGCGGCAAGACGAACCGTTTATCGATTCTTGGAGTCTTCCCGGTACTTTGGTGCGTCAGGGGGAGTCTCTTGAAAATGCGGCTTACCGAATTTTGTCTGAGAAAATTCGGGTAAAAAATTTGTATCTGGAGCAATTGTATACTTTTGGAGAACCGGGGCGCGATCCTCGGGAAGTTACCAGGGGCGATCGTTATCTTTCGGTTAGTTATTTTGCTTTGGTACGCTTTGAGGAAGCTGAGTTAATCGCTGGGAGTGTAGTCGCAGGTGTCGGGCACCGTGTCGGCGGTATTGCCTGGTATCCCGTGCAACAAGTTCCACAGCTTGCCTTCGATCACAATCAAATTCTCGAATACGGATATCGGCGACTGCGTAACAAACTTGAATACAGCCCGGTAGCTTTTGAAGTTTTGCCGGAACTTTTTACTTTGAGCGATTTGTATCAACTTTATACAACTATTTTGGGGGAAAATTTTTCTGATTATTCTAATTTTAGAGCTCGATTGTTGAAATTGGGTTTTTTGTGCGATACCGGTGTTAAGGTTTCGCGCGGGGCGGGCCGCCCTGCTAGTTTGTACCGCTTTGATGCGGCCGCTTTTGCTCCTTTCAAAAATAAGCCACTGGTGTTTATTTAGCTGTTCCTTAGATGACATTCTGGGATCAATTTAGTAACATTAGAATAGAAGCTATTAAGGAGTGCACACGATGAAAGACCCTGATGAATGCGCTAATATTCACGAAGTTCGGGAGGAAATTGATATTATCGATCGAGAAGTGATCGAGGCTTTGAGCAAGAGATTTCAATACGTCATCGCGGCTGCAAGGTTCAAAACGAGTGAAGCTAGCGTTCGATCGTCGGATCGCTTTCAGGCTATGTTACAACAGCGGCGCGAGTGGGCTAAAGAATCGGGTTTGAATCCTGATGTCGTGGAAAATATTTACCGGGATTTGGTAAATTATTATATTGAGGAAGAGTTAAAACATTACAAATCTGAGTAAGTTTTCGCTACATTCAAATCTAGGACTATAGGAAAGTGAGTCCGCGCGGGCGGATTGTTAGCAATATTTATTAAGTGATTTGGTGATATGAAAATTGCGATCGCACAACTCAACCCTACTATTGGTGATATCTTTGGTAACTCCAACCTAATTCTGGAGGCTGCGAAAAAAGCTGAGGTTGAGGGCGCAAACTTATTGCTAACACCGGAACTTTCCCTGATCGGTTATCCGCCCCGCGATTTGTTAATTAATCCGAGTTTCATTGCAGATGCAGGTGCACAGTTGCAGCAACTGGCGCAAGCTTTGCCGCCGGAGTTGGCAGTCATAGCAGGTACTGCCTTACCTAATGCTAATGCTGTTAAACTCGGCGGAAAATCATTGTTTAATAGCGCTGTTTTGTTGCAAAATGGCGTTGTCAAACAAGTTTTTCATAAACGCTTGTTGCCTACTTATGATGTATTTGATGAAGATAGATATTTTGAACCGGGAGAAAACAGCAATTACTTTTCTATTGGCGAACTCAAAGTCGGCGTGACAATTTGTGAAGATTTGTGGAACAATGAGGAATTTTGGGGTAAACGCAGTTACGCAGGCGATCCTGTTTCCGATTTGGCAAAATTGGGTGTAGATTTAGTGCTGAATTTGTCGGCATCGCCTTATTCGGCGGGGAAGCGGGGAGTGCGATCGGCGATGTTGCAGCACAGCGTCATCCGCTGCGGGCTACCGATTATTTACGCTAATCAGGTAGGGGGAAATGACGATATTATTTTTGACGGCAGCAGTTTTGCTGTGAATCGAAAGGGTGATTTAATTCAGGTATTAGCTTCTTTTGAAACGGATTTTGCGGTGCTGGAATATGACGCAGCTAAACAAGATTTAGTTGGCAGCGGCGGGATCGGGCATCTTGCCCGATCCACAACAGATTTAAGTTTTCATCCGGCAGAAGGAGATGCCGAAATATGGGCGGCTTTGGTTTTGGGAGTGCGAGATTATGTTCGCAAGTGCGGTTTTTCTAAGGTTGTACTCGGTTTGAGCGGCGGGATAGATTCGGCTTTGGTGGCGGCGATCGCCAGTTGCGCGATCGGGCCCGAAAATGTTCTAGGGGTGCTGATGCCTTCTCCTTACAGTTCGGATCATTCGGTTAATGATGCTTTGGAATTAGCCCGAAATCTGGGCATCGCGATCGAACTATTGCCGATCGGCGATTTGATGAAAACTTACGATCGCACTCTCGCCAATTTGTTTGTCAACACAACTTTCGGGATTGCTGAGGAAAATATTCAATCGCGGATTCGAGGCAATCTGTTGATGGCAATTTCCAATAAGTTCGGACATTTGCTGCTTTCGACTGGGAATAAGTCGGAAATGGCTGTGGGTTACTGCACTCTCTACGGCGATATGAATGGGGGATTGGCGGTGATTGCCGATGTGCCGAAAACTCGCGTTTATTCGCTTTGTCGGTGGCTGAATTCTGGGAGTGAGAAGATTAAAAATCAGGCTGACTTGGGAAAGGAAATTATTCCGGTTAATATTATTACTAAGCCGCCGAGTGCTGAACTGAAACCGGGACAAGTTGACCAAGATTCTTTGCCGGATTACGATGTTTTGGATGACATCTTGCAGCGGTTGATCGAACATCACGAATCTGCCCAACAAATTGTGGCGGCAGGACACGATGAAGCGGTGGTTAAACGTGTAGTAAAATTAGTGAGGCAAGCGGAGTTTAAACGGCGGCAAGCAGCCCCTGGTTTGAAAATTAGCGATCGAGCTTTTGGTACCGGTTGGCGGATGCCGATCGCCAAATCTTCATTTTATTAAACGCATCATTAAACGCAAAATGGTTAACATCGACGGTAGTTTCGGCTTCGATTTTCTCCTGGGAACTCTCAGCAACGATACGATTAGAGGATTTGCGGGTAATGATACTGTTCAAGGTTTGGGGGGAAACGACCGAATTTTTGGCGCTCGAGAAAATGATTTGCTAGCAGGAAATGAAGGCGCTGATACGCTGTCTGGCGGTCAGGGAAGCGATACAATCTATGGAGGACAAGACTCCGATTGGATATTTGGCGATCGGGGTAACGATTTGCTAATAGGCGGCGAAGGCAGGGATATCTTGACAGGAGGGGCGGGGGAGGATTTATTTGTGATTGAAAGAACATCCGCCGCATCTACTATTACTGAAGCCGATACAATTACAGATTTTGGCAACGGCAATGATAAAATTGTCTTGACAGAAGGCATGAAGTTTAGCGATTTAGAGCTTTCTGTTTCCGAGAACCAAACTCTTATGAAAGATAAAAATTCAGGCAAATATTTAGGAGTTGTTTCGGGAAATTCTAATCTGACTGAATCCAACTTTATTTCGATTTTTGGCGGATTAGATAGGGGTCAGCTTTTGCCAATTTCGGTTAACACGATTATAGCCGATCGCGCGATCGGACTGGAAGTGGCGCAAACTCCCCAAGAACAAGCCACAGGTTTAATGTTTCGGACAGAATTGCCAGATGACAGGGGAATGCTTTTTCCCATCGAACCCGCGCGAAACGTGCGTTTTTGGATGAAAAACGTGTTGATTGAGCTGGATATGGTTTTTCTGCGGGAAGGCGTCGTGCAGGCAATAATTCCTAACGTACCGCCGTGTTTGAGCGAAAGTTGCCCCAACTACGGCCCGGATGTTCCCGTTGACGGAGTTATTGAACTCAGAGGCGGAAGGGCGGCCCAATTGGGACTCAAAGTTGGCGATCGGATTCCCAATTTACCCTAAAAGGTATATGATTTTATCGCAGCCTTAAACATTTGTGCATCCAATGAATCCTATTGAATTAAAAATAATCCCCAATCAAACTCAAGACGGTTTAGCTTACCAACATTTGCGATTGCGTATTACAACTCAAGACGGTATCATCACGCCAAATGATTTACAAGGTTTGAAACTTCCTCAAGACGTTCAATTAAGCCAAGGAATTGTCATTGAAGGTAGAGGAGCAATTTGGCTGTACGGGTATTTAGTACACGAATGTCATCCTGCAGCTTGGGTGGGATGTTACGATCCGCGATTAGAAGGTGCGGTGGTAGTAGCGACGCACAAGCACGAGGTATCTGTTGGACAGGTATTAAAATTGAGTTTACCAAGCGATTAAGACTCTCCGTAGCGGGTGTAGCGGCTTTGGTTTTGAATGCCAATCCGACTCTTACTCCGGCTCAAGTTGAGTATATCTTGACGACAACAGCCAAACCAAATGGGATAATAGCCTAGAAAGAATAGGCAGCAACTGTTCATAAACATTAGTCGATCGCCATACAACCGCGCGAATCTGTTTTGTCCCTGAGAGGGTGACAAGACAGCTAGAGAGATTGCTCTACAAGGGATAGAGCCTTTAGCCCTTGGCGAAAATTCTGAGCTTTATGGGACTTTAGGGCCATCAATGCTAACATCTGGTCTCGCCAGACAACTAGGGATTGGCTCCAAGCATAACCAGATAATCCGAGCCAAAAAATACTGTGATGGGGAAAATTATTAGGAGTCTTTTCTTTTCGACCGAGGTAAGCTACTAAGTGCTTAGATTGGAACTCATGACCTCCAAGAGTCGCTAACCAATAAGCAAAAGTAATCAACAAAACCAAGGCTAAAAATCGGGTTGAATCCACCCGAGTCGATTCGAGATTATAGCCTCCACTTTTACAATCTCTAAACATCATTTCGCTGCCCCATCGCGCTTGATAAAGGTCTTTAACCAGCTTAGAGTTGGAAAGTGTAGTCAATAAATACCATGGTTCTTTCACCCCTTTTTTTCGATAACGTCGTTGCCAATAAACTCCTAAGTTAAATTCATAAACAGGTTCAGCTTTTTGAATAGTTACATTAGTGAAGAAATGAGATTCTCCGGATTGAAATCCTTGTTTTTTTAACGGCTGACCCGGCTGGTCGGAAGTGGCTACAAAAGCACTCTTTTTTTGCCGAAATACGATGTCTACACCCTTTGTCCTGAGCCAGTCTGCAAGCTTTGCACTATGAAACTCAGGCGTCTCCTATTACCACGACAGGATAAGGTTTTAAAAGAGCTAGTACCGGCCCCAATACCCGTTTTTGTTCAGAGAAAGAACTACTGCCTAACTTCGAGAGTAACTCCCAATATATTGGCAAAGCATGACTTCCCCAAATTATCGTGACCATGAGTAGATTCCGGTCTCTCCATTGAGTTCGGTCGAGAGCAACGGCTACATAGTTTTTAGTTTTAAATCTTAATTTTGAGCCCTTTCTCCGTTGCGCTCTATTTAATTGTTTCTCTCTAAATTCAGATTTTAAAGCGGTCTTGATTATCGGAAACCAGAGCAACTTGGCCGACATTTGGGGAAGTTTAAGAAATCGCTGGAGACTTCGCACGCGACTCTTGTATTGAATCGGTTGCGGGAAGATGTTAGCCAATCTTGATAATCTGACTTGTCGATGGCTTTGAAGCATCAGAACTAAGAGTTCTAAGATGAGTGCTTGATTTTCACTCAAATGGATTCGCAATAACTTTTGGTAGAATGTCTTTAGCATTTTTTTGGGGGTGGCTCCACAGGCCACCCGCTTTTTTTTACGACTTCTCCATTATCTCAAACAATTGCCCCGTCTGGGTTTCACCTCGGTTGTCACCCTCTCAGTATAATTTCATTTGGTATTTTCTCCAATTTAATAGCTTTGGTTTTGATCTTTTGTAAAGCCGAATAGGCGCAGTGCGATTTTGTAACGCCAAATAGACCCAGTGCGATCGCCCCTCGCTGTACCTTAGATTGAGCCTGTCAAGCCCTTACTTTTGAATCACTTAACGTGAAACCAAACATGACTCGATTGGGCTATCGCACCGCTGGTTGAGGTGGAAGGGAATGCGAAAGAACAGATCGCTGAGTATTACCAATGGCTAGCAAAACAGCTAGGCGATCGCGAATGGTTTAACAGTGACCAATAGTTGCATTTGGGATGGCACCAGAAGCAGACTCTTGGCTGTACGGAGAGAGCGCAACACCTTTGTGCAAAGAGAGCTAACGGTTTTGGTCAGCCGTTGTTTGGATCTCTGCATCTCACCTAAGCAGCTTCAGGCAATCCGCTGCACCAGAATGTTATATTTCTTTTGATGCGATCGCCTGAACTACTGCGCCAATGCCAGTGTGATAAATACCTTCTACTACATCACGCTCAAGCTCAATTAGATGCCTAAACTTTAAGCCAGCTAACTCACGGCTTAAAGATTCTTTAGATTGCATCGAATCTACTGAATTTCCGCCGCCAGTACCGTGCTTCAACTGATCGGGTGTATAAGCTTCAAGCAAAAACACACCGTTTTGCTTTAACCCTGCTTCAACTTTTTTATGAAGTTGTTTTCTTATTGAAGAGGGCAACGGACAAAATATAGATACAATTCCGTCCCATTTATTCTCGCCTAAATCATAATCTGCTAAATTAGCATGAATAAACTCAACAACCACCCCGTTCTCCTCTGCCAACTTTTTGGCTTTATTCAAACCAACTAGAGAGGCATCTACAGCGGTTACAGAGTAACCCTGTTTCGCAAGGAAAACGGCATTCCGCCCTTCTCCTTCGGCCAAGCTCAGAACTTGACCTTTTGGAATACTGCTGACGTTTGCTTCCAAAAACTTGTTCGGGTTTGTGCCATATACGTACTCTTGTGCACTGTATCTTTCATCCCACATCTGTTTTCTCCAATTGTTGCTATTGGCACATTTGATGCCAAAAAAATATAACTGTGTATTCAACCGCAGATAGGCTGGATAACACCTTTACCGGGGGGTGGATTATCCATCAGATCGGTTAGTAACATCCTAGTTTTAAGGAATTAAACAGAAACGAAAGCAGGTTAAGTCCGGGTTATTGGGTGTTATCCGTCACTTTTGCTGAATATTATCTTCTATATCGATCTTATCCAGCATTAACCTAGTGTCACATTTCGTAAGAAAGCCTCTCTCTTTTTCTAAAAAGTTAGAAAACCATATTGGTGCTATTTGGTATTTAGTCCATCATTACAACTCGACTTTAAGGCAATAAATATTCAATCACTAAATATTTACTACTACCCCGATACCATGGGCACATCTTACAACGTGACTAATATCGCGTTCATGTTTCTAAACAGCTTTGGCATCAGTGCCTAAAGCCCAGAGCGGTGTCTCAAGACAAGTTGAAACGCCGCTCTCATTTTTGTCTCTAGCTTCTACCCGCATTTAGGATTGCCGCGGGTTAACGTAACCTCGATCTCCCGTCGCCGACGATCGGTTGAAGTTACGCCTAGAAACTCCTGGCAGAGGTTTTCGCTAAGACTGTGCGAAGGTCATAGCGGTCAAGGTTCATCACCTTGTCCCACGCCGCCACAAAGTCATTGACAAACTTCTGCTGCGAGTCCACACATCCATAGACTTCCGCCAGGGCGCGGAGCTGAGAGTTTGAGCCGAAGATGAGGTCAACACGGGTAGCAGTCCACTTCAGGTCGCCGGTTTTGCGATCGCTCCCCTCGAACTCATACTCATCTTCAGAGGTCGCCTTCCACGTCGTACCCAGGTCGAGCAGGTTCACGAAGAAGTCATTGGTCAACGTCTCTGGGCGATGGGTAAAGACGCCGTGTTTAGACCCTTGATAGTTTGCACCCAGAACGCGCAGGCCACCGATCAGCGCCGTCATTTGAGGGGCTGTCAGAGACAGTAATTGCGCCCGATCCACCAGCAACTCCTCAAGCGATTCGCTATGTTTGCCGCCTTTGTAGTTGCGGAACCCGTCCGCAGTCGGCTCAAGCACGGCGAAGGACTCGACATCCGTTTTCTCTTGCAGCGCATCCGTGCGTCCCGGCTTGAAGGGAACCGTCACGTCGTGACCGGCATTTTTCGCCGCTTGCTCAATGCCCGCGCATCCGCCCAGAACGATCAAATCAGCGAGCGAAACCCGCTTGCCGCCAGACTGCGAGCTGTTGAACTCCTGTTGGATGCCCTCCAGGGTTTGCAGCACTGCTGCCAACTGCTCTGGCTGGTTGACTTCCCAATCCTTCTGTGGCGCGAGACGAATGCGCCCCCCGTTCGCTCCACCGCGCATATCGGAGCAGCGGAACGTTGACGCCGACGCCCAAGCAGTCGAAACGAGTTGGGAGACAGACAGTCCCGAAGCAAGAATCTTGGCTTTGAGGGCAGCGATGTCCTGCTCATCAATCAATTCACGATCGACTGCGGGAATGGGATCTTGCCACAAGAACTCTTCCTGGGGAACCTCCGGGCCGAGATAGCGCGAGCGGGGACCCATGTCGCGGTGCGTCAGCTTGAACCACGCCCTGGCGAACGCCTCGGCAAACTCATCCGGGTTGTCGTGGTAACGTCGCGCAATCTGGTTGTAGATGGGGTCCATCTTCATCGCCATATCCGCCGTGGTCATCATGGGGGCGTGCCGTTTCGACGGATCGTGCGCGTCGGGTACCGTACCCGTACCAGCGTCGCCCTTGGGCTTCCATTGCCACGCGCCAGCGGGGCTTTTCGTCAGCTCCCAGTCATATTTGAACAGGGTTTCGAGATAGCTGTTGTCCCACTGCGTCGGAGTGGGAGTCCATGCGCCTTCGATACCGCTGGTGATCGCATCGACGCCGACACCCGTGTTAAAGGCGTTCTTCCAGCCGAGGCCCTGATCGATGATGGTGGCACCCCCAGGATCAGCCCCTACGTGCGTCGCCTCGCCCGCACCGTGACATTTGCCGAACGTGTGCCCACCGGCGGTGAGCGCGACTGTCTCCTCGTCGTTCATCGCCATCCGACCAAAGGTTTCGCGAATATCGCGCCCTGAGCCGACCGGATCGGGTTCGCCGTCTGGCCCTTCCGGGTTCACGTAGATCAGTCCCATCTGAACGGCAGCGAGAGGATTCAGGAGCACCCGATCTTCTTCGTAACGCTCATTGCCGAGCCAGGCTTTCTCAGAACCCCAGTAGATGTCTTCCTCTGGCTGCCAGACATCCACGCGCCCACCGGCAAAACCCAACGTCTTGAAACCCATTGACTCAAGCGCGCAGTTGCCGGCGAAGATCATGAGGTCGGCCCACGAGATTTTCTTGCCGTATTTCTGCTTGATTGGCCAAAGCAACATGCGCGCCTTGTCGAGGTTGGCATTGTCCGGCCAACTGTTGAGGGGTTCAAACCGCTGGCTACCCGAACCCGCGCCGCCGCGACCGTCGCCAATACGATATGTGCCGGCGCTGTGCCAAGCCATCCGAATGAAGAGCGGCCCATAATGGCCGTAGTCGGCTGGCCACCAGTCCTGGGAGGTGGTCATCAGCTCGTAGATATCTGCCCTCAAGGCAGCTAAGTCAAGACTCTTGAACTCCTCAGCATAGTTGAACGCCTCACCCATAGGATTGGCCTGGGGGGTGTGTTGGTGGAGGATGCTCAGATTCAAATAATGCGGCCACCAGTCTCGGTTTGACGGCCTATGACGAGGCTGAGATTTCTGACCGCCGCCCGTAAATGGGCATCCACTTCCGTTGCTCATAGTATTTTCCTATCGAGGTGTGTGGGTAGGTTTTTTGATGTACTGCGGGTATTGCCAACAAATAGCATTATGGTAATTACTGGGATAATCGATGAGCAAATAATGTAAGAGAAATATAATCAACGTTAGGATTTGAAACAATGGATTTGTAATTTGAAACAAACGGTTATACTAATAACCCAAGAGTGAGCCTGTACCCGCTCTGGTTGAGCGGGGTCACTTTCCATAAAGCTGACATGATGCTGAGACACCCCTAAGTGTAACGACAGCTCCATCTGACTCAACTGACGGGCTTACGCATCTGCCACGAGGTAATCGGGCAGGTGTGATTCGCCCTATGAATCGCAAGATTTAACTAAACTAGGGTCTGCTTTAAACCCCTAAATCTCTTATTTTTCATCCAGAAGAATGGGGCTTTAACTGACTCAGGACTTACGCAACTGGCACTCAGGCGATCGCCAATCCTCTCTCCGGTTCGCAGACTCAATGAAATTGGTGCCGACAAGCGTGAAATATTTTGGGAGACTTACTGGAATCAGCGCCGATGCACGATATCTGTAGGTTTTTCGTTCGGCTTTCCCCAATAAAGAATACCGAGAGCAATGGTAGCTCCCGGTATCAGCTTTTCCAGTTTCGTTGTTGTTAAGTAAATCCAATCAGGCTCAATGAAAGGAAAATTTGCCTCACTCCATTAAACACAGCAGATCGTTATTGGTTAGCCTGTTCCAAAGCGGGATTCGTTGAAGATCCAGCAATTTCGGCTAAGTTAATCTTGACGACTTTATTGCGAGCTTCAGTCACTTTGGGCAGAGTTAGCGTTAGAATGCCATCTTTGCATTCAGCTTGCACAGAGTCGTTTTGAATGTGTGCGGGCAAGGGAAGAACCCGGTGGAATTTGCCATAACGGAATTCAGAGCGGACGTAGCCAGATTTCTCGTCTGTGTTTTCGTAGCGGCGCTCCCCAGAGATAGAAATTGCTTCACGAGTCACTTGAACGTCAATGTCTTTGGGGTCAATTCCGGGCAGTTGCGCTTTTAATACGAAGTTGTCCCCAGCATCAGCCAATTCTAGAGCGGGCATCCAAGCGGCTTCTGAGTTATCTCTCGTTGTTGCCAGTTGGTCAAAAACTTTATCGAGTTGCTGACGGATGGTTTCAATTTCCGTAAAGGGTTGCCAAGAGCGCATCAACATAATGTGTCACCTCAAAGATTGGTAATGCTTTATGAGTTTGTTTGGGTTGAAGCTCGTTGCTTACAGTTATTATGATGCCGCTTCCTAATTGGCAGGAACAGTCAGGAGAACCCCACTTTATTGGTCGTATTAGCCAGAATAAGTGCGAAAGAATCAGAATAAATTGGGATTGAAGAAAACCGTACCAAGCTATTCATAGAAACCGAAAATGCTTTGTCAACGCCATGATGACCCTGCCGAGCGAACTCTGCTGGCGTGCGAGCTCACCCGCTGGTGCTGGCCGTTTTAGGTCGCAGAACTTCGACATTCAGCTCTAGTTTTTCTCCCAGCCACAAAGAATGTGTTGTATGGTCTGCCACATCGTCCCCTGTTTCGGGATGGACGAGAATATTTAGCCCCTCGCGGTGGAGCATCAACCAGGGAACGACTTTGCCAAACTGCGGGGGTAAAAACGCAACTTGATACATCGCTTGGGGGTGGGGGCCTATGGGTTTATCATGCCAACGCCCTAGCTGTACCTCAAACTGAGCCAATCCTTCGCGCACGCGCTCCGCAGCATCGCGGCTATCATTATCAAAGTAAATATGTGCGTGAAAACCAACAATTTCGATGGTGTCTGCTTTCATGATTTTCAGTGGGGTATTATAGAAAGGTTCATTGCAGCCAAATCCAACAAAGAAGTTTACCTTAGCTTATTAATTTTACCTGCGAGTAAACATTACTCTTTCACAATACCGCCTATATTTCAGGGTGAACTAATGACTCAAGAAAACAACTGGTTTGAGACAGCACGATTGGGAATGTTTGTTCACTGGAGTCATAGCAGCCAGTGCGGGTACGAAGTATCTTGGCCGTTGGTGGGAGGCGTCTTTAGCTTGCCGTACTGCCAAGATGTCCCGGTAGCGGACTATCACCGCACCGCCCAAACTTTCAATCCGACTGAATACAACCCTCAAACTTGGGCGCATTTAGCAAAACGCTTGGGGATGCAGTATGTGATTTTGACGGCTAAACATCATGATGGATTTTCCTTATTTCATACCCAGCAATCCGACTTTTCTATCGAGTATGCGCCGTACAAAAAAGATATTGTCCGAGAATTTGTGGAGGCGATGCGGGCGGAGGGTTTGCGAATTGGGTTGTATTTTTCCTTGATAGACTGGCATTACCCTGACTACCCGGCTTTCACAGAAGCCGATAAACCGTATCAGTTTGGGAAATTCCGACAGCCGACTACTTCTCAATGGGAGCGCTACCTTGAATTTATGTTCGCTCAAGTCAGAGAATTGTTGAGCAACTACGGAAAGATTGACTTGCTGTGGTTTGATGGCGGTTGGGAGCGAAAACCAGAACAATGGCAAGCTAGACAGCTACATGAAATGATTCGCTCGCTGCAACCGCATTTGTTAATCAACGATCGCCTCCCTGGATTTGGAGACTTCGATACCTGCGAACAATTCATTCCCCCCCAACCGCCTCAACGTACTTGGGAAGCTTGCCTAACTCTGAATGAAAGCTGGGGTTACAACCCGAAGGACACCCAATTCAAGTCAGCTCGCCAACTTATTCATACCCTCTGTGAAGTTGCAGGTAAAGGTGGCAACTTGCTGTTGAATGTCAGTCCAATGGGCAATGGGCAGATTCAATCTGAACAATTGGATTTGTTGCAATTCGTAGAAGCATGGATGGCTGTTCATGCCCAGAGTATTGTAGGAACACAGCCTGGACTGGAACCTTGGCAATTCTACGGCCCTTCTACTCGGCGGGGCAATCGCTTTTACTTGTTCTTGCTGATGAAGCCCTACGAGTCAGTAACAGTAAGAGGTGTACCCATTAAACGGATTCAAGCCGTTTCTAAAGTCGCTGGAGGGGAATCATTACAATACTCAACTCGCTGTGCCATTGTCGATTCTATGTTAAGTGCCGATCCTCTTGGGGAGTTAACGATTCAAGTGCCTGAAGAAGCTCTCGATCCCTATGCTACGGTAATTGCAGTTGATATTGCTCCAGCCAACGATACAATCCGCAAGATTTGACCAGTTTCGCGATCGCACTTCTTCACTTCCTACCCCCGTCGCTTTTGGCCTCCAACTCAATATCACGCTCGCACTTTGGGTTTCCTCTCGTACAAACCCCGCAGCACGACCTTGAGATTGGGAAACGCGAAATCATTACTTAGTTTGCCGATGCAAGGTCGTGCTGCGTGCATATAAAGTGTAGCGACCGCACTCTTCGAGATTGGGGGCATGGTTTGATGTTTGGTTTAGTTTCCTCAAAATTGGCGTATTGGTGGCGATCGGCAACAAGTTTGGTAATAGATTGGTTATGGTGAGAATAGAACTTGCTAAGCCTGACACTCCGCTTATTTACGAATATTAACCGTGGATAAAAACTTGAAAACTTTGTCTGTTTTCCTACAGATTCTAGCACTGGGCATTGTTGTCACACCTGCACGCGCAAGCAGAATTGAGGGAGCATCTGTTTCCTGTTGGTTGTTTCACCGAGACAAGGTAGAATTTAAACAAACCTGCATCTATGAGTCGGTTTCTTGGGCTGGAGGCGGAGGAAGGACTTTGCGCTGGGAAGATGGCGTGCAAACAAAAATGACGTGGGGATTGCAAGGGCGCGGAGAAAGACCTTGTGCCCAGGATAGCACGAGCATAGATGGTGTCTGCGGTGCGGTATATTTCCGCCATCCCACCACCTTACAGCGGATTTCTGAAGAAGAGAGCTACAAGCGCGCCATAAACCGCCAACTGGCCGTGACCTGTGTCCAAGTACAAGATAAATCAATCTGCTGGCTATTTAGATGAAATTAATCACAAATAGAGAGGTGTGAGTGTTAAAGTTACATTCGCAGAAGTACCAAAAATAAATGAAATCTTATTGTCGGGCAGCACCTAATAATAAATGCTGTACTTGTTTCAACCTTGCTTACTCCTATTTGTTTTAATAGATGCTTTTTTACCGGATGTTTTTTGAGGGCGATCGTACAAGCTGAAAACATCCACCTCAACCTCACTCAACACTTTGGCTTCCATCCCATACAAATCATTCAGCACCGCCTTGACGTTCGGAAACGCAAAATACTCCGTCAGCTTGCCAATACGATAATTAAAGGGTTGATATCGGTGTTTGAAGTACAGCTCGACATTCCCCCGGTGTTCCCACAATCCCAGTAAGTTGACAACCACATCCGAGTAATGCGCTCTGACATCCCGCTGCACTTCTGCGATGCGTTCCTCGATCGATCGAGTAGTAATTCCAATTTTATAGAAGCAGCTTTCGTCAGCTTTGACTTCCAGAAAATAGAGCGAATTCACCAAAATCCGGCGAAGCTGTGCTCGATAAATCAGCAAATCAGCCCGCCGTTCTTCCAAGCAAGATAACCCCGCAGATAAAGCAATCTCTACAGAGCCTTCTAACTTCATTAACTCTGACAGCAGCAAGGGTTCTTGGACTTTGTTGAACAGCGCCAGGGGAAGCGCGCCGACGGGGATTTTACCCAAGTCGGTAAACTCATAAGAGCGATCGCCCGACGAATCCACCAATCCTTTCAACTGCCACCGAAAGTTTACCAAGTCTTTGGGAATCGATCGCTTTTGGGCCCCGTACTCTTTCCACAGCACTTTCAATTGCTCCAATTCCTCACCCTTAAGCTGGATGGTGAAATTATCGTAGAGGGGCAGCGCGGGGAAAGCTTTGGTTTTAATCCGTTGCGAGACTGGTTTACAAGTTTCCTCGGTATGCGCGAAGTGATGTTCTTTCACCGAGCCCTTTTTTGCTGTGAGTCCGCCGCCACAGTAGAGGCAAGCGAGGTTAGTTTTTCCGCGCACAACCTCATCAATGCTCGTCAGTTCGCCGCTGAGAGCAACGCCGTATTTTAGCCACATCGCCTTTTAATTCTCCTTTGAGCCGGTTTTGTAGGTGCACCCGCTCCACATGATTGAAGATTGTAACAAAATGCTGTGGTCTAAATACTGTGCTCAGCCGAGTGAATAACATTCGTAGACGTGCTGATACGTTTCGGTTGAGTAGCTTTCGGGCAGTTGGTCTAAAGCTTTCTAGATCGCCACTTTAACTGCCGCACTTCTCAATTAATCGACTAGGGCGGCTTTTGATTGTACGGGAGTGTCGCCTTCTGGTGACATAGCCACCGGATGTGGAACCGTAAATTTCTAGGGCTTTTTGCAAGTCGCGGAAAACGCCGATATAGTCTACAATCAGCCCGTTGACTTTATTCCCAAACACGCGATTTTTCCTGGCGATTGTACACAGTTTGCGGATATGGTGACGCTGACAAAATTGCTCTATTTCTTCGTTGGGGATTGTGATTGGTAACGTTCTAACTAAGTTCACTCATTTTTTGCCTCCAGCGACACCACTAGATTAAACTTTGTTTTCAGGTGTGAGACATTTCCTTTTCACATATTCCCGAAAATCCTTACTATAAAGCTTTCCGTTTGTTTCCCAATACTTCGCTACTCCTGGATACTCCAGTTTAATTTTCAGATAATTAGACCAACCTTGCCATAAAACTTCATCTAATAAATTATTTTTATATTGATAATGGAGATTTTCATAGAAATTAAAAATGCTACAAACAAGTTCCCTAAACCTTAGCGCTTCATCTTTTTCTAGCGCTTCAGGCTCGTCACAGCCTAGCCGATAGATGCGTGCTGCTTCTGAGTCTTGGCTAATCCGGGCTTCTATTTCTGCATACACACTAATAATTGATTGATAAGTAGCCCCTTTTATAGCTTTCGTACTAGCTCGAACCTGTATAGCCACATAGATGAGAGATACAATAACTCCAACCGCCTGGATAATTCCAGAAATGTCATCTATAGATAGTGAAAAATTGCCTGTAGTCATATAGTTTCTGATTTCATTCTCATTATTTCCTGCAATGCCTTATCTCTAAAAGTTTTGTTCTAAAAGTATTGCTACATTCTCAGCAATTGTTTCCTCCAACTCTACCTAGCCTCAACATTCAAAATCTCCAATTCCTCATTCAACTCTTCCAACCGTGCGGCTCTCATCAAAATCCTCCGCCTCCTTGCGTTGGGCAACCCCCACACAACGCCCAGGATTGAGACTCCATCTCTGCGCCTCAATCTCATCCAATGTTGCTATTTTACGCAACCCCGCCACATCCCGATAAACCTTGATTGATTCTCTAGTCTTCGGCAACAAACAGCACCGCCTCGTACAAGTTCTTATTTTACGCGAGATCGTCCCAATGACGAACAATTGCAGCCAGCTCAGGATTGAGAGCTTCAGGCGCAGGTTCAAGCGATCGTCACCAATCGGGAATTTCTTCAGGCTCCGAGTCTGATAGGCCTTGTGACAGTTGCTCTCTTGGTAAGGGCCCAGCGGGTAATTCATCAATTACGCGGGGAAATACCTTTTTCCCCGCGTAGGAAAGCATGGAAAGACTTGCGATCGCTCCTTTGACTTGATCCGGCTTCACCTCTAAGTATTTCTGCAACTGTTCGAGGTTACTGTGGCCGCTGATTTCTGGAATAATCCGCAGTGGAATTCCGGCATTGCTCATCTGGGTGAGAGCCGTTCTCCTAAAACTGTGGGTGGATGCTCCCTCGATGCCGGTCCGCTCGAACGCTTCCCTCAAAATCTTGTCCGCTGAGTCGGGGTGCAAATGCTTCCAGTGGTGCGAACGGTGGCGGCCGGGGAATAAATAAGTCTGACCCGCGTGGGGTTTCCAAGATGTCAGGAGACTTCGCAAATCTTGAATGACCGGAATCGTTCGGGTTTGCAGTTTTCCTTTGGTGTTGGCTTTGCGGAAGTTGATTGTAGGTCGGACTGTACCTCTGGCAGTGTAAATATCGATGACTTCCAGGGAACAAGCTTCGGCAATCCGACAGGCGGTGTAGAGACAAACTCCAAACAAGGTGCGATCGCGAGCGGTTTGCAAACCTTCGTTAAATAAGAGTTCGATTTCCTGTTGCGTGAGTATCTTTGCTTGGCCGTGCCGTTCTATCTTCATGCTTGGTGTATACTCGACCCGATACCAGAAAGTTTGCCGCAAATACTGCATTGCTGCATCGGTCGGGGGTATTTCTTAATGCGGCGGGTGAGCGGGGTGAAGGGTTTGGTTCGTGCGATCGCTCTGGGGGGTTGATACAGCGTATTCCAGGTTTATGAAGTACAGTAGCAGCAGCTTGTAAACCAGTTTTTAAAGTGCTTAGGATTGACCAAATAAGCGTGCCGTAGCTAGCAAGATGTCAACCATCTTGGTGGTGGTTGGTGAGAACTGACGTAAAAAAGATTTGAGTTGCGACCACCATAATTCTATAGGATTGAAATCGGGAGAATAGGGTGATAAGTTCAGTAAACTAGCACCAGCGGCTTGTCTCAATGGTTCAATAGTCCCCAACTTGTGAGCAGGTAAATTATCCATAACAACTACTGCACCCTCCCATAAGTTGGGGACTAAAAAATGTTCAATAAATAATTCAAAAGCTATGCCATTCATTGACCCATTTAGTGTCATTAATCCTACTACTTTTTTTGAGCTAATTGCTCCGACAACTGTGACTTTGGCTCCGCGATTAAATGGTTTTAAATCGTAGACTCTACTACCACATAGTGAACGTGCATGGGTTCGTGTTAACCCTAATAAAACGCACATTTCATCCAAAAAAACGAGGTTGTCCGGGTCAATATTTTTCACTTTTTCCCAATATTCACACATATAAATTTGCACTCTTTCAGTGGCAGACTGACTACTGCGTATGGTTTTTTTTTCGCGTCAAATTTTGTTTTTGTAGTTCACGACACATCATGCTAGGGCTGACAGCTTCGTTGTAGTTCAAACGCCAATATTCACTTGGGTTCTGACAACGTGCTATCCGGATATTTTTCTACCATCTGGAGCAATTCAGTTGTGCGCGAGGGCTCTCCTGAACTTATGGTTATAAGTTTATCTAATCAGAAAAGCAAGCTAATACTCGATTCCTAAAATTATTAAAATTAGAAAAACCATACCCTTGCCGCATTATCAACTTAATCCGATTGTTGATTCCTTCCATGACTCCACTTGTGGTGCGATGAAAAAAGTAGTTGCAAATACCCTCAAAATGATTCTCAATTGTTGATGCAGATTCTCTAAAAAATACTTGTGCATGATTGAGCCATTCTTTGATTTTGTTCTGCCCTTTTTTGACCGTCAAATTAGTCTCATATATTTCTCTAAATTTTTCTTTCATCTCATACGGAATTCGCCAACATTCGGATTTTCCTAGTGTCAATTCTAATTTATCAATCTGCTCTTGATTCAAGTTTACTCGATGACTTAATAATAAATATTTACTTTGCCTATCTGTTATTCCGGCTGCTCTACGTAACTTATTTAAGTCTTTATTAACTACTTTCATAACATGAAAACGATCAATAATAACTTTGGCATTTGGGAATACTTTTTTGATAACTTTAGGGAACCCTCCCCACATATCAACACTCACTTCCTCAACTTGTTCACGAACCTCAATTGGTTGTTCAATAAGGACTTCAATGATTTCTTCACAGCGATGATAATCAATCATCTCAATTAAATTACCTTCGCCCAGGTCACTCACAACAGTTACCAAATTTCCTTGACCTTTTCGCATACTTATCTCACCCTTGACAAATTCGTTTAACCCGTTGCCAATTCGGTTTTTTTTTGATGGTGTTTACCTGCTCAAAAATTCCTTTTATTTCGTCATAGCTCAGTCCTTCTTCTCGTCCAATTTGCTCCATGCTCGATTGTTTTACACGCTCATAAATATTTTGTTCGTATCGTTGAGTATGCCGTCTTTTAACGTCCAAAAAATCTAATTTTTCTGTGGGATAGCGTTGACAAATAGGACAGTAAAACTGCCGTCGTGGGATTTTTAGATATACAGGACGACCAAAAATAGACAAATCTCTTACTAAAATTGGTCGATTTTGATGCAGTTTTTCGGTAGGATTGTTACAATGATGACAAACAATTCCTTCTGATAAAATGCTCAGTCCCAAGAAAATTTTTCCCTCAACTTGAGTACAAGTTTCAACCCTGACTCCAGGCAAGGCTAATAGATAGTCTAGATGGAAGCTCATAACGGTAAATGTATTATTAGGTACATTTTACACCATAAACTCAGGAGAGCCAAACTTTTTAAGAAAGTATTGGTATTTATGTAGGTCTTTTAAGATTGTCAAATTTTTGGAGAGACTTTTTTACTAACGAACATAAATTTGATTTCCCCAAAATACGTCAATATACTTACACAGAGAAAATCATTTAGGATTGCTCTAGATATAGAAAATCATTTAGGATTGCTATATAAGATAGACACTTTCTTCTTACAAGCATACTACATAACATCTTTGATACTCAAATTGTCTCTATCAATCTACAAGTGGGTCCAATAATCTGTATTTTTAAATACAAAATTAGATGCGCTTACCCTGGCATCTCTGGAAAGACACCATTCGCGATCGAACTGGGAAAACCCACCGTCAAATAACCCAATTCACCCTGATCGATGCGCTGGGTTTTATGTACCGCTTGTTCTAACTGTACCAAAGTTGCGCGAGCTTCTTCTAAAAACGCCTGTCCTGCTGGGGTTAGCTGAATTGGGAGAGTTTTGCGATCGAATAGCTTCACACCCAGTTCAGCCTCTAAATCTTTAATTTGTTGACTTAGGGGCGGTTGGGCAATGTGCAATCGCTGTGCAGCGCGACTAAAGCTCAGTTCGTCTGCCACTGCAATGAAGTAACGAAGATGGCGAAGTTCCATAGGTTATACGATTTTAGATTTTAGATTTGAGAATTGAACGATTGGGAATGAATGATTACTATCATGGTTTGGAGCACGGGTTTACAGTTACATTCTCTTTTATAACGGGGATTAAATACTATATTTTTTAAGTATATCTTTATATAAAAAATAGTATTTGACCTACAGCACTAGCTTCTTTATCTTGAAAGTAATAGTTAGAAGTTTCGGCACAAAATACCCATTTAAGTATTGCTTAATGAGGATTATTCATGATTTCGCAAGTAATTCGACGAGTGGCAGTTGTGGGAGGAACCCACGGAAACGAGTTGACTGGGGTTTATCTGATTAAGAAGTTTCAACAATTCCCAGACTTACTGAAACGATCGAGCTTTGAGGTGGTTACTCTATTAGCTAATCCTCAAGCGGTAAAGTCCAATCGGCGTTATGTCGATCGCGATTTGAACCGTTGCTTTGCCGAGGAAGATTTGTCTAACCCAGATTTGATGGGTTACGAGAACAGACGTGCTAAGGAAATCTCCGCCCAACTATGTCCGAAAGACGAACATGGGGCTGATGCGATCGTTGACCTTCACAGCACAACGCCCAACATGGGGCTGACAATTTTACCATCTAGCAAACATCCATTCAATTTGCAATTATTAGCTTATTTGAGTGAGATCGAGCCCTCACTGCGAGTTTGTTTGGGAGAGGATTCTGGTGAGGATGCCCCAATGCTTCGATCGCTCTCTGCTTTCGGTTGCACCATAGAAGTTGGGCCCATCGCCCAGGGAGTCATTAACGCCCGTCAGCTTCAGCAAACCGAAATGCTGGTTCACGCCATTCTGGATTATCTCGACGCACAAAATCGGGGAAAGCCGCTTCCTATACCATCATATTTAACTGTATATCAGGCGATCGGCTCAGTAGACTATCCCAGAAATTCAGTAGGTGAACTGCAAGCCGCGATCCATCCCCAACTTCAGTTCAAAGACTAGGAACCCTTACATCCTGGTGAACCCATGTTTCTCACCTTTACGGGAGAATCGCTCCCCTATAAAGGAGAATCTACTGTTTTCCCTGTATTCATTAACGAAGCAGCCTATTACGAAAAACACATAGCGATGGTTTTGACGCAAAAACAACAGCTTCAGCTTGAAACGGCATAACTTCCCGAAAAATATGACTTTTATGAAATTAGGGTTATGACTTTTATGAACTCAAGCAATGAATTTATGAATTGACTTATCATCTCGCATCGGGAATAATCTTAATTAATTTAAAATCAAGCATTGTCTCCCCTAAACACCAGTGAATCTCAAATTATCAGGAGTGAATTTATGGAAAGTACCCTCGGTATATTTGCAATCGATCGCGAACAGCAGCTCACAGCAGCATTAACAACCTTTGGTAACAGCGGTCAGCTTAATTTTTTCACTGCATCCAGTCAATTTAATGGTAGCATCCCCACCCACGGCTTTGACACGGCTAACTTGAAAGCGAGCGCGATCGGCGAACAACAACAAATAGCCGATTTTATAGTACCCCAAAACAGCAATATTCTCAGTTACTCAGGGAGCGATCGAGCCGCTAGCAGTACATCGTTGGCCCAACAACAACCGAAGTCAGATGCCATGACTGCCGGCACAGATCCGCTAACAGGAACGAGAAGGGCTAATGAGTTGAATTTATCAGACCCAGGCAACTCCTTAGCCACTGCACGCAATATAGGTGTAGTTGATAACAGCAGCGTCAACTTAAGCGATTTTGTCGGAGTTGGTGATATTGACGATTATTACAGTTTTACTGTCAGCAGCAATAGCAATTTAAGCTTGCGTCTCGACGGTTTGAGTGCTAATGTCGGCATCGAGTTAATTGAAGATAAGAACCGCAACCGTTGGGCAGAACCTGACGAAATTATTGACAGAATTTCTACCTTAGTCAGTACATCCCGCGAGATAAATTTCTTCAAGCTGACTCCCGGAAATTACTATGTCGGAGTTTATAGTTACTCTGGCTATAAGAATTACAACCTGGATCTTACTGCAACCCCTGCTACTGGTTTTAGCAGCAATTACGGATACGGTTTAGTGGATGCAAATGCAGCAGTAGCCCGCACTTTTAACAGTCCAGTTAAGTTCCCAGAAGTTCCCAATGTGGGCGGGAATGATTGGGCAAGAGACATGGTAAATGCGCCGGAAGTTTGGCAGGGAGGAATTACCGGAAATGGGATTGTTGTAGCTGTCGTGGATAGCGGTGTTGACTACAACCATCTCGATTTAGATGCCAATATTTGGCAGAATGCCGATGAGATTCCCAATAACCGAATTGACGACGATCGCAACGGATATGTAGATGATATCCGGGGTTGGGATTTTGCGTGGAACGACAACAACCCAATGGATTGGAACGGTCACGGGACTCACGTAGCAGGCGCGATCGCGGCCGAACGCAATGGTTTTCACATCACAGGAGTTGCCCCCAATGCCAAGATTATGCCTGTCAAGGTGTCGGACTCGTATAACTGGAACATCAATAATCTTGCAGAAGGAATTCGCTATGCTGCTAATAATGGAGCCAATGTAATCAACCTCAGCTTGAGCGAGGCTCGGTTATCTTCCAAGGTAATTGAGGACGCAGTTCAGTATGCAAATAGCAAAGGCTCTGTTGTCGTCATGTCAGCAGGAAATGATTATTCCAGCCAACCAGATTATCCCGCTAGAAATGCCGATCGCTTCGGAATTGCTGTCGGAGGAATAGATAGAAATAGCAAGATGGCTGACTTTTCTAACCGTGCAGGTTCTAAACCTTTGGATTACATAGTTGCACCGGGAGTAGATGTTATTTCTACAACTCCTTATAACACCTACAACAAGAAAACCGGCACGTCAATGGCAGCCCCTCACGTAGCGGGTGTAGCGGCTTTAGTTTTGAATGCAAATCCGAATCTAACTCCGGCTCAAGTCAAGCAAATTTTGACTTCCACAGCCAATTCAAATGGGATAATAGCCTAGAAAGAACAGGCAGCAACTATTAGACATCTTCAGAAATGCAAGTCTTGAACAGGCAGGATGCCTGTTCCACAATAATATAATTTTTGGAGAAGTCTATTCAGAAACATTAGTCGATCGCCCTACAACCGCGCGAATCTTTTTTGTCAGAAGCTTCGGGCGATCGACAAAACACTCGTCAAATTACTAAATTTGCAATTTTAGTGTGAGGACTTATGGCTATTAATCGCGTCTCAGTTGACTCAGCAGGCAATCAGGCGATCGGTCGCTCCCTTTTTCCCTCCATCTCAGCCAACGGGAGGTTTGTGGCGTTTACTTCTAATGCCTCCAACCTCGTACCGGGGGACACTAACAATGACTTTGATATCTTCGTCCGCGACTTATTAACCAATACCACCACCCGCGTCTCTGTTGACTCGGCAGGCAATCAGGGGAACAACCGCTCCTTCGACCCCTCCATCTCAGCCGACGGGCGGTTTGTGGCGTTTACTTCTGATGCCTCCAACCTCGTGCCGGGGGACACTAACAGTAGCGAGGACATCTTTGTGCGCGACTTATTAACCAATACCACCACCCGCGTCTCTGTTGACTCAGCAGGCAATCAGGGGAACAACCGCTCCGGCGCTCCCTCCATCTCAGCCGACGGACGATTTGTGGCGTTTTCATCTGATGCCTCCAACCTTGTGCTAGGGGACACTAAGGATAACGAAGACATCTTCGTGCGCGACTTATTAACCAATACCACCACCCGCGTCTCTGTTGACTCAGCAGGTAATTCGGGGAACAACCGCTCCTTTATTCCCTCCATCTCCGCTAACGGGAGGTTTGTGGCGTTTCAATCTGAGGCCTCCAACCTCGTGCCGGGGGACACTAACAATAACATTGATGTCTTCGTGCGCGACACGATCACCAATACCACCACCCGCGTCTCTGTTGACTCAGCAGGCAATCAGGCGAGGGGCATTTCCGCGCTCGCCTCCATCTCCGCCGACGGGCGGTTTGTCGCTTTTCTATCTGATGCCTTCAACCTCGTGCCAGGGGACACTAACAATAGCCGCGACTTCTTTGTGCGCGACTTGTCAACCAACACCACCACCCGCGTCTCTGTTGACTCAGCAGGCAATCAGGCGAACAACAATTCCTGGAACCTTCCCTCCATCTCTGGTGATGGGCGGTTTGTGGCGTTTACTTCTGATGCGTCCAACCTCGTGCTGGGGGACACAAACAATAGTCGCGACATCTTTATGCGCGACTTGTCAACCAACACCACTACTCGCGTCTCTGTTTCAGGGGAAGGGAATCAGGGGAACAATAATTCCTTCGGTATAGCCTCCATCTTGGGCGACGGGGGGTTTGTGGCCTTTTCATCTGATGCGTCCAACCTCGTGCCGGGGGACACTAACAATAGCGAGGACATCTTTGTTGCTGACTTAACCAACACTCCAGGCGTCATCAATAACTCTCCAAACGTCATCAACGGCACGAACGGCAACGACAACCTGACTGGCACGAACGGCAGCGATAATATCAACGGTTTAGACGGCGATGACGCACTTATCGGCAGACAAGGTAACGATATCCTTGTCGGCGGTGGCGGCAGCGACAACCTTTCTGGCGGCAAAGGTTTTGACACCCTAAACGGCGGTTTGGGAAACGATAATCTTGTCGGCGGCGCGGGCAACGATATATTTGTTTTAGGTGCGGGGTTAGGAGTTGATACCATCTCTGATTTCGCCAACTCTCAAGATACAATTCAATTAATCAACGGCTTGACCTTCGGACAGCTATCAATTTCTGCTGGAACTAACGGCACATTAATTAGAGTAGCCAGCAGCGGTGAAGTTTTAGTTTCTTTGACAGGTGTTGCTCCAAACCTCATCGACCCTGAAGATTTCGTCTCTGTTTAAATATCTGTAGATTCTCACTTGCCTGCTGTAGAAACACAGCAATGCTTTGTCCTTTCACCGAATATCTCACCTTTACTCAAAGAATACGATCCGGACTTAGGCACTCCGACAGAGAAACCGGGTTTTTTACCGAATCTGCGGGTCACAACGCAGTATTTTCGTAAAAAACCCGGTTTCTGAACCCCCATGCACAAGCCCTAGCAAAAAATGGTTTGACGCGCAATATACTGTTGTTAGCTTTTAGTTATTAATTATGGCAAATTATAAAACAGTTTTTTTGTTCAATAGTGTAACTTTAGTGCTAGTTGGGATAGTGACGGCGTGTCTGAATTTATTCGGTTCTTCGGTAAAAGGGTTATTTTTGCCGCCTTGTTCTGCCACGTATCCAGGGGCAGGTTTCTTTTTCTTGGCGTTCCAAATGTTATTTTATTGGTCGGTAATGGTGTGCGCTTTTACCTTTGGATTGCTGAGAATTATCCAACCCGATCGCCCAGAAAATCGATTTATTTTATATTCGGCACTGTTTGCAGGTTGCTTTCTGTTCAATGAAGTTTTTCGCACCCATGTTCATCTGGGACGTGCGGGTTTCCCGAAAGTGACAATTGTCATATTTTACGCCGTGCTGGCAATTGCATACGGATTAGCTTTTCGGAGACAAATTCGCTCGACTCCCTATGCTTTACTGCTGAGTGGCGTTGGTTTGTTATTTGTTGCCTTTTTTGCAGAAGCGCTGCCGTTAAAAAACGAGATAATTTCGAGCTTGCTGGAGGGAATACCGAAGCTGTTGAGCGGGATTAATATTGCACTTTATTTTTGGTTTTTGTGTCAGGGTTTGATAATGCGATCGCTCAATTTTTCTAACAGTAAATCAAATCCCCAATGAAGTAAGATGAAGATTTGCTGTTGGGTGGGGGCGGGTTTTTGAAATTGTGGGTTTTTGGCAAATATTGCTGGTAAAACCCGCCCCTACAGGATTGTATAATCGGTTAAAAATGAGATATTGCACCATTCTCAATTACTTGTTTAGGGACAGGCAAGATGGCTGTTCCACAAGAAAACTTATCTTTTGTGGAACGGGCATCTTGCCCGTTCTTGACAATGGTGCCAAATATCAGTTAAAACAAAAAGTATCGCTGCGCCATTGGCAAAACTGTTGCCGGTTCGCAACTTAACAATTCCCCATCCGCCCTGACTTCATAAGTTTCTGGATCGACTTCCATTTGTGGCAAATAATCGTTGAGTTTCATGTCTCTTTTGCTAATTTGTCGTGTGCCGGAAACTGCTACAGTGGGCTTGTGCAAACCGAGCTGTGCGGCAATACCTCGATCGCGCGCAGCTTGGGAAACGAACGTCAGACAAGTCGCCCCAATCGCCCCGCCAAAACTGCCAAACATCGGCCTCATATGCACCGGTTGCGGCGTCGGAATGCTGGCGTTAGCATCTCCCATCTGCCCGTAGGCGATCGCCCCTCCTTTAATTACCAGTTCCGGTTTCACCCCAAAAAAAGCCGGCCGCCACAAACACAAGTCCGCCAATTTCCCCTCTTCCACCGAACCGACATACTGACTAATTCCGTGAGTAATTGCCGGATTAATTGTATATTTTGCAATGTACCGCTTCACCCGAAAATTGTCATTTTCTCCCCCTGTGGAACGGGCATCTTGCCCGTCTAAATCACCTGTGGAACGGGCATCTTGCCCGTTCAAAATCCCCCTTTGAACCTTCATTTTATGTGCCGTTTGCCAAGTCCGAATAATTACCTCTCCCACTCTTCCCATCGCCTGAGAATCAGAAGAAATCATACTAAACGCACCTAAATCGTGCAAAATATCCTCAGCAGCAATAGTTTCCCTTCTAATTCTGGATTCAGCAAAAGCCACATCTTCAGGAATACCTCGATCCAAATGATGGCAAACCATCAACATATCTAAATGTTCTTCTAAAGTATTGACAGTGTAAGGGCGAGTCGGGTTAGTTGACGATGGCAAAACATTAGCCTGTCCGCACACTTTAATAATATCCGGTGCGTGTCCGCCACCAGCACCTTCGGTGTGGTAAGTATGAATAGCGCGATTTTTGAAAGCGGCAATTGTAGCTTCCACAAATCCCGCTTCGTTGAGAGTATCGGTGTGAATTGCAACTTGCACGTCGTACTCGTCAGCGACACTCAAACAAGTGTCAATCGTTGCCGGTGTAGTTCCCCAATCTTCGTGGAGTTTCAAACCCATTGCACCGGCAAAGATTTGTTCAATTAATCCTTGGGGTTGACTGCTATTTCCTTTACCTAAAAACCCTAGATTTACGGGGAAAGCGTCAGCAGCTTGCAGCATTCGGTACATATGCCAAGGCCCGGGAGTGCAAGTTGTGGCGTTTGTACCCGTTGCAGGGCCTGTGCCGCCGCCGATCATTGTCGTGATGCCGGAGGCGATCGCCACTTCTATTTGTTGCGGGCAAATAAAGTGAATGTGACTGTCGATTCCCCCAGCGGTGAGAATCATTCCTTCACCGGCAATTATTTCAGTACCAGGCCCGATAATAATATCTACCCTATCTTGAATATAAGGATTTCCGGCTTTACCAATTTTGTAAATTTTGCCGTCTTTAATACCGACATCTGCTTTAACAATTCCCCACCAATCTAATATTAAAGCATTAGTAATTACCGTGTCAACAGCGCCGTCTGCATTAGAAATCGGCGATTGTCCCATGCCGTCCCGAATGACTTTGCCACCGCCAAACTTAACTTCATCCCCGTAGGTTGTGAAGTCTTTTTCAACTTCTATGAATAATTCTGTATCGGCTAACCGGACGCGATCGCCCACAGTCGGCCCGAAGGTTTCCGCGTAAGCGCGGCGATCCATTCTGTAACTCATTCTCGCTCCTAATATTAATAATTTTTTAGTTAGCAGTTGAGACCCACTTGAATTATAGTATGTGACGAGTTCCTCAATCTGCCAAAGTCAAAAAAATACAACATTAGGCAAGCTTTAAAACCCCGATAGGCATCAATTTTTGCCAATCGAAAATCTAAAATGCTATCAAGGGGCAACTTTCCTCCAGCATTTTAGGGATTTCCCTTTTCAAAATCTCCACATCCACCGTCATATCCATGCCAATGAAACTCCAATCTTCCTCTACATTGTTGTCATCAACCATACGGGAGTATTCTAATCCCAATAGCTGGCAAATGTAATAGAAATATGGCGGAGTGTACCCTCCATAAAAGAATTCCAATACTTTCGTTCCCGGCTGACACCACAGCAAATTTGTAAAACCAGCCCCGTGAGGGCCGACAACCACCGTCGCTTCTGCAAACAGACGAATTTGTTCATCAACACTGCGCGAGATATCTTCCAAAATTTCAAAATCAAATTCTTTCAAAACCTCTCGCACTTGTACTTCATTTTTCACCTTGCGCCGGCCGCTTCTAGACAGATAAAGTTTTCTATAAGGCTTTACCTTTTCCTTAAGACAGAATTTTTTCCGCAAAAGCTCTATATCGTAAGGACTGGGAAAATACCAGTCTTGATTGTTTCCCACCACCACACTTTCTGCATGATATCCCGTATCTCTAGCCCTAGTGTCGATTAGTGAACTTTCAGGAATACCGAGTTTGGTCATAAAGCCCAACTCAAAATCTGTATGTCGTAAAGGATAACAAATTTTGGCTTCTTGCCAAATTTCCTTACCTAAAGCCTCCTCAATTCGACAAAGTTTAGCCAGCACAAAAATGATAAAATCATAATAACTACACCACAAATGCGACCAAGGAGCAACTACCAGCGGATAGGTAATTTGGTTAGGTTTGTAAGGCCATTCCAGAATGCCCGCACCGCTAATCCGAAAATCCAAGTCTAAAAGCAACTTGTTATTCAGCAGCGTGTTGCCAGACGTACAAATAGTTAGAGAATTTATTTTTTGATTGAGAGTAATCTTCCACACATAATCTGGGTCAAAAGACACGGGTTTTTCCGTGGCAAAAAACCGAGAAGGCACTTTTTTAACCGAGGTTAATGCGGGTATATTGATAGGTTGGTGCTGCTTTTTGTAAACGATGCTGTCATCTAACAATTTGATGCTGGTGCGCCGATCTAACGGGGTTCTCCAGACACGCCTTGATGTTGCCAGCAAGCTCTGCTTCAGTGTCTGTTTTATCTGGTCAACTAATTTTGGGTTCATCACGCGCTTTTGCTGTATATCTTTGCAGTTTTAACAACCACGGTATACCGCCAACAGCAAATTTTAACTCGCTCAAAAGTCGGAGATTGAACTAACAAAAGAAAGCCAGAAGGCACTTATACAGAAGGCAGAGAAAAAGTTGTGAGATGGCTTTGTCACTCTCCAGGCATAGGGCTGGAAGTGATACGGGAGCATCTCAATGAAAGCAGGTAAGCCCAAAATTGGAGTTAGGAGTCAGGAGGAAAGAGGAAGAAGGAAGAAAGAAAGAGCCAGAAGAAGTGTTTTTACAAATATGAGATGCTCCCAGTGATACCATGTTAGATTGGGGATTGCGGATGACTTATTACTATCATTGTATGGATATTTCCTCCAGTTGCTTTTTTTTTGGAAACTGGCAGAACTTTGAAGTTAAAAAGTTTCAAATTCCCAAATCAACAATCGTGAACGCTCATCTGGATTCATACTTCAGCATCCAGATTACCGTCCACTTTTCCATTAAAGCCGTAGACTTGACGACTACCTACAAAAGGTACTAATTGCACTTCCCTTTCATCTCCGGGTTCAAACCTGACTGCTGTACCTGCGGGGATATCCAACCGCATTCCTTTTGCTTGTTCTCGACTAAATTCTAAGGCTTCATTCGCTTCGTAAAAGTGATAGTGCGAGCCAACTTGTATGGGTCGGTCGCCTTGATTTCCTACCAGCAAGCGCACGGTTTCACGCCCAGTATTAAGTTCTATTTTTCCTGTTAAAACAATCATTTCTCCTGGTATCATTTTTTCCTCCTATGAGTCTCTGTGGTTAACTTTTTAACGGATCGGATCGTGTACTGTAACGAGTTTAGTTCCATCGGGAAAAGTCGCCTCAACCTGGACTTCATGCACCATTTCTGGTATGCCTTCCATCACATCTTCCCGCGTCAGGAGAGTTGTTCCATAACTCATTAAATCGGCGACGGTGAGGCCGTCTCTGGCTCCTTCTAAAATGGCTGCAGAAATGTAGGCTAGTGCTTCTGGATAGTTTAATTTTAAACCTCTTTGTTTCCGACGCTCTGCTACCAGGGCGGCGGTGAAAATCAGCAGTTTGTCTTTTTCTTGGGGGGTGAGTTGCATTTTTATTCTTGTAAGTGCGATCGCATTATTTGATTATGATATCTTTTACGGTTGTTTGTGAATGATTTAACCGCAGAGGGCGCAGAGGGCGCAGAGTCTCCAGAAGAGAGAGATGAATAATCTAGTTAGGAGGGCAATTATACATTGAAACTCAAAGATCATCCTATTTTATCCAAACTCTGGGCAAACAGCAAGGGCGTTCTGAAAAAGATAAGCGCAGCAACTGCCAAATGCTGACAAACCAGTCTCTCGCTGCGGTGGTGGATGAACCGCGATATCGGCACAGCAAACCGTTAGGAATACGAGTCACGCCGACGGTGGAATTACCAGGATAAATTGTTGCCTCCGATGGCAAATCTCGCACTTTTTCCACGAACTCTGTGGTGACGGGTTCGCCTACCCAAGCGAGGGTGGCGACTACGGGTTTTCCTGCGAGGCCGTGAGGGCTTTCGAGCATTTTTTCGCCACCTTTGAGCAATTGTCTGTCAATCCATAAAGGGCTGTTTTGTTGCCAGACTTCGGTGTGCGAGATCCATTCTCCAGACAAGAACTTTTCGCCCCTAGCACTGCGTCCAAATCGGGTAATTTCCCACAGTAAAATCCTCGCTGTTGGTGCTAATTCTACCCGCAAATTTTGCCGATATATTGCGCCGTCAAAAACTATTGTTTCCTGTGGCAGCCATTCTAAATTAGCACCGGCTTCTAGTGTGATATCGATATTTTGTTGTGATTCTAGTCCGCTGCTGCGATAGATTTTACTAGCAGCGGCGCTGGTAATCAAGGCTTTGGCGTTGGGTTGGAGGTGAAAATGGCTGGAAAGTCGATCGCCCCCGACAAGTCCCCCAGCCGTGTGCAAGATAACGCTGTGACAAACGTCTTTCCCTTCAGGATAAAACGGACGCTGCACCTTAAGGGGCGCTTGCATTTGATTGTGAATAATTTGAGTTGCACCGCTGCGGTTGGCATAGACTAAATTCAGGCGGCCGTGCCATCTATTTTCAACTTGATCTATATGTTGTTTGGTCAAATTTTCAGTCACTAATTTTTTAATTTAAAAACATTCCCAATCAAAAACATACCACGACTGCGGCGCTTCCCTGCAATTACTTAAATAATGATAATCGTTATCTGAAATATTTTTGGTTTCTGCACTTATTAGTATAATAATTTACATTTATCAACCATCAGATCGGCGAAGATGCGCGTACCCTGTAAAAATCAGTAACTAGAGGAGTGCATAATATGCCTCAAGTTCTCTTCAAAGTTGATTTGACCAAACCGATGTCAGAACAGGAATTAGTCGGTCACAATCGCTGGCATCCAGATATTCCAGCAGTAGTTTCCGTCAATCCCGGCGATGTATTTCGCATCGAGTGCAAAGACTGGACAGACGGACAAATTAAAAATGACGACAGTCCCGAGGACATTCGCGATGTAGACTTAACAGTAGTTCACGTTTTGAGCGGGCCCATTTACGTTAACGGCGCGCAGCCGGGCGATATTTTAGTAGTCGATATCCTCGATATCGGGGCTTTGCAAGGAGACGAATGGGGTTTTACGGGCATTTTTGCTAAAGAAAACGGCGGCGGTTTCTTAACCGAGCATTTTCCGACTGCTGCTAAAGCAATCTGGGATTTTCAGGGAATTTATACCGCTTCCCGACACATACCAAAAGTCAGGTTTGCGGGGATTACTCATCCGGGTTTAATCGGCTGCGCTCCTTCTCAGGAATTGTTGAATAAATGGAACAAACGGGAAGCGGAATTAGTAGCAACAAATCCCGATCGAGTGCCGCCTTTAGCAGCACTGCCGAACCCCAAAAATGCAGTTTTGGGCTCGCTGCAAGGGGCAGAATTCGAGCGAGTTGCGGCGGAAGCGGCGCGCACTGTTCCTCCCCGGGAACACGGCGGCAATTGCGATATTAAAAACCTGTCGCGGGGTTCGAGAATTTATTTCCCGGTTTATGTCGAAGGCGCGAAACTTTCGATGGGAGATATTCACTTTTCTCAAGGAGACGGGGAGATTTCATTCTGCGGGGCAATTGAAATGTCGGGGTACATCGACCTCCACGTTGATATTATTAAAGGTGGCATGGATAAATACGCGATGGTCAACCCGATTTTCAAACCCGGGCCCGTGGAACCCCGCTATTCTGAGTACCTCGTTTTTGAAGGGATTTCTGTTGATGAATTTACGGGTCAGCAGTATTATATGGATGCCCACGTTGCTTATCGCCGAGCTTGTTTGAATGCGATCGAATATTTGAAAAAGTTTGGTTTTACGGGAGAACAAGCGTATTTGCTCTTAAGCTGTGCTCCTGTTGAGGGTCGCATCAGCGGCATTGTGGATATTCCCAATGCTTGCTGCACTATTGCTTTACCGACAGAAATTTTCCAGATGGATATTCTGCCATCTTAATTACAGAATTTACGCACAGACTCGCTTTTGTAGGGTGCGCCGAAGCGCACCTTACCCCCACAAATAGTGGAAAAATTTCTTTCTTGCGTAAGTCCTAAATTAGTAGGGCGGGCGCGGCCCGCCGCCTAGTCCTTGCATCCCAAATCTACAATCAAAAATTGATATGCCTCTTTACGATTTTAAGTGTGAAACTTGCGGCATTTTTGATAAGTGGCACCCTCTTGCAGAAGCAGATAAACCTGTGCTTTGCCCGAGTTGCGAAACTGTTGCTAAACGCATCTTTTCGCCGCCAATGATTTTAACTGGAAAGCTGCGGTTGAAAGGTCAAGAAAATCGGGAACCGGAGGTAGTTAAGCGTTCTGAGGAACCTAAACCGCAGCGGAATCGCGAACACCGAGGGGGACGACCTTGGATGATCGGTCACTGATGCAGTCCGGCAGGGGTTTCAACCCCTGCCTCAAAGCTGAAGTCCTCTAAAAGAGGACTGTAAAGTTAGTATTTCAGTCGGTTTTAACCGACTTTTGCTATTAGACAGGGACTTAAGTCCCTGGCGGGTCAAGGAAGTATTTTGTACTTATTTATTGGTCAATATAACATAATCGTAAACTGAATAATTTCAGTCATATTGAACCTGCTACCGTATTAAAATGGCAAACGTTTAGGAATAAGAAAGGCGATCGCGCTTCGAGCTTACTACTTCACTGTACCGCACTCAACAAATGTCCGCCAACCAGTAGGGAATTACTCAACTTTACAATAAGTTTTTTGAAGAACCAACAAGTCAGCTCTTTAAACTCCAAACTCAACTCGATCGCGAAGTAATACAAGCTTACGGATTTACTGACAGCGACGATATTTTAGCAAAAGTGCTGGAATTAAACCTAGAACTGGCAAAAAAAGAAAAACGGGGAGAACCCGTAGTTGGGCCTTGTGTCCCAACTGACTAAAAATGCTAATCGTTGTTACCATAAATTTTGTAAATTTGCGTATAATCACATAAATCGTTGATAGAGATCACACACACTCTAGTATAAAAACAGAGATAATAGGGGAAGAGTTAAGTTTTGAGTTAAAGATTTCCAAATTCAAAATTAAACAGTCAAAACAGCTTTCCGCCTTCAGCATAAGTGCATTCTGCTTTTCTTTGCTCAATTACTCCTAATTTGTTTGGGAGGAACTTCCCATGTTATTATTTACCCACAGTCAGTCCAAAAATAGCAAGGTAGAGCAAGAACACTGTGCTCAAAAACATTTGTTACCGAATTCAACTATTAATCTAACTGGGCTAAAGGCAGAATGCAACCATTTGCGTATCGGCCAAAAAATTAGCTATGGCTATGCTTTAGCTATCGGCATAGCGATTTTGGGAACTGGTGCGGGACTGAGATTGGGAGACTACTTTCGCAAGCAAGCTTTAGTTCAGGTGAATGTTGCTGGGCAGCAGCAGCAACTGCTGCAAAATTTGCAAAATACCGTATTTGAAGCCCGATCGCACGCGGCGAGATTGCCAGCCCTTGTGGGAAACGCCGTGGCCCTGAAATACGAACACGATCGCTTTGTCGGGCAAATCAATCAGGCGAAAATCCTGATTTCAGAAATTGAATCTTTCGCACGAGAAAATCCCAAGAAACTAGCAACAGAAGAGGCGGCATTGCACGCTCTCTTGAAGAAATCTGCCCTCGTCATTGATTACTACGGTAAGCTAATTAAATTGCAGTTAAAAGAAGCGGAAGTTTGGAATTTGCCGCCCAACAGCATTGACTCCGCACAGCTACAAATGTTGAGGACTAGCAGCGGCCAAGAGGCGATCGTACTAGATAACCTTGCTCAAAGTTTAACTGACCTAATTTCTACAGTAGAAATTCACAAACAGGAAGGAACCCAAGCATTAGAACAAGCTGAAAATTTGCGAAACCGAATTCTTCTCGGGAGTATGCTAATTTCAGCACTCATCGCCGTCGCGCTGGCGGACAAAACCAGCCGCGCGATCGCCCAACCCATCGAAACCGTTACTAATGTGGCTCAGCAAGTCGCTCGCGAATCGAATTTTAACCTGCAAGTACCAGTTACAACAGACGACGAAATCGGAGTTTTAGCGCTCTCTTTCAATCAATTGATTCAGCGAGTTAGCGAGTATACACAAGAACTCAAACAAACTCAAGCCCAATTAATTCAGACCGAAAAAATGTCATCTCTCGGTCAAATGGTTGCAGGGATAGCCCACGAAATCAACAATCCTGTCAACTTCATCGGCGGCAACATTGACTATGCCAACCAATACATCGAAGATTTGGCAGATTTGGTAACTCTCTATCAAGAATATTATCCCAACCCACCAGATGCCATTCTAGAGCGTATCGAAGACATTGAACTCGAATTTCTCAGAGAAGATTTACCAAAAACCCTCTCTTCGATGAAAATGGGAGCCGATCGCATTCGCGAAATTGTTGTATCCATGCGGAATTTTTCGCGATCGGACGACGGAAAAATGAGATCAGCCGACATTCACGAAGGAATAGATAGCACTCTCGTAATTCTCAATCACCGGATCAAACAAGGTATTCAAGTTATTAAACAATACGGTAAGTTGCCTGCGCTTGAGTGCTATCCCGCGCAACTAAATCAAGTATTTATGAATATTATTAGTAATGCAATAGATGCGCTGGAGGAGGTGAAAAAGGAAGACAAAGGCTATTCGCCAACGATTTGGATTAGGACGGAAATTACGGCCGACAATACTGTCACCGTCAAGATTCGGGATAACGGGCCGGGAATTGCGTCCGCCAGTACCCAACAGATATTTGACCCATTTTTTACTACAAAGTCGATCGGCAAAGGTACTGGATTAGGATTGGCTATTTCCTATCAAATCCTTGCCAAGCATCAAGGCAAAATTGAGGTAAATTCTCAAATAGGACAGGGCACGGAATTTGTGATTACTTTGCCAGTTGCTGCGTAATATCACGCAGGGCGATCGGGATGAACATAAAAAATCGGTTCCCACCGTCGCCCCATTTCCAAAACCAGCCAACTTGATCAACCAATTGAAGACCCGACGTAAAAAGTCCGGGGCGAATTTGGCAGATACAGAGGCGCTTTTGGACCTAGTAGAAAACCATTAGCGCGAAAATTGAGCGGAAAACAGAACTCTTGGTGACAAGAAATCTGAAACCGTTGAATCACAAATGATTGAAATGGATGGGGGCGGAGGGACTTGAACCCACACGACCGTTTCGGGTCAACGGATTTTAAGTCCGTAGCGTCTACCATTCCGCCACGCCCCCCTTTGGTCAAGCTGCTGTGGTTTTGAGCCACTAAGAGCAACAGCCTTTTATTCTACAGCCAAAACCCCAATTTACGCAACCCCTAATCAAAAAATTCCCAAAAGTCGCGCTGGATCTCCGCAAGCGGTACAATAGTTAACCAGCTAACGGAGCGTGTCAACCGACTTACCCGTGTTATTATTCCCATAAAGCAAATCTATGTATATTACCTTACTGCTTTACGCCGTCTTGGCAGGAGCCTACCTCCTGGTAGTACCCGCAGCTACCTACGCTTACCTGAACAGCCGCTGGTACGTCGCTACCTCTTTTGAGCGCGGCTTCATGTACTTCTTGATGTTCTTCTTCTTCCCAGGTATGTTTCTCCTAGCTCCATTTTTGAATTTTCGGCCCAAACGGCGGCAGATAGAAGCCTAAATGCGACGTATTGACGTAATTGGAATCAGTATCGGCTTTTTTGTAGCAGGTGGGTTGGTCTACTTGCTACTACAATTTGCCGGACTCGACAGCATGAATGCAGGGATTTGGAGCCAGTTATTTTTGGTCGCCGGCTTGATTGGCTGGCTGGTGACTTATTTATTTCGAGCACTGACTCAAAATATGACCTACAGCCAGCAATTGCAAGACTACAAAGAAGCTGTGTTGCAGAAGCAGCTCGATGAACTCACTCCTGAAGAATTAGCCAAACTTCAAGCCGAAATTGAGCAGGAAAAAGATAATTAGTTATTAGTCATTAGTCATTAGTGATTAGTTATTAGCAATAAGCGGTGAAATAATGACTGCCGACTAAAAGCTAAGGAAGATGAATATAGACCGCCAAGTAATGATTGCTGACTAATGACTAATGACGGCTGACTAATGACCAATGACTAATGACTGATGACCAATGACTGATGACTAATAACTAATGACTATTTCTAATTGTTTTGAAACGTTACGCAAGAACCACCAATGTGCATTGATTCCTTTTATTACTGCTGGCGACCCAGACTTGGAGACAACGGCTAAAGCACTGCAAATTTTGGATGATAACGGTGCAGACGCGATCGAGCTTGGCGTTCCCTATTCTGACCCGCTAGCTGACGGGCCGGTGATTCAAGCCGCTGCTACAAGGGCTCTACAGCGGGGAACGCGATTAGATTCGGTGCTGGAAATGGTAGCGAAAGTTAGTCCGAATTTGCGATCGCCCATCATTCTCTTCACATACTACAACCCGATTTTGTACCGAGGTATAGAAACGTTCTTGCAGCAAATCAAAAGTGCTGGAGTTCAGGGATTGGTTGTACCAGACTTGCCCTTAGAAGAAGCAGACAGTCTCATCCAACCTGCCAACAAATTAGGGATTGAACTAACATTATTAGTTGCTCCGACAAGCCCCAAAAGTCGCATAGAAGCGATCGCCCGTCAGTCTCAAGGATTTATTTACTTAGTCAGCGTGACGGGGGTTACGGGAGTGCGCGAAGGCTTAGAAACGAGAGCAAAAGAGTTGCTGCAAGAACTTCGCGCCGTCACCGACAAACCCATCGGTGTCGGGTTTGGTATATCGAAACCCGAACACGCTCGCCAAGTGAAAGAATGGGGTGCAGATGCTGCGATTGTTGGCAGTGCTTTTGTCAAACGCTTGGCTGAAGGAACTCCAGAACAGGGTTTAGAGGCGATAGGCGAATTCTGCAAGAGTTTAAAAACAGCGATTCAAAATGCTTAGCAACTGTACAGATACTTTCAGCCATTAGACAGATGTGTGCGAGCGCGATGTGTCGCCACAATTGCGATTAAAGACCTTGTTGTACTTGAGATCATACACCACCTTCCTTCTAGTTCCTGACTAGAAGGTTTTTTTTGAGCCGAAAATGCAAAACATTTCAATATACTGCGGGCACGGAGAACCAAACAGCCCTATAGGGAAAGGACATTGCCGTGTCGGGCGCGGGGTGCTGAGATTTTTAATAATTGGTAGAAGATTGAGGATTGTCCATTCGTTCTTCCTTCTTCCTTGTACTATAACTTGAGAAATCTAACTTGAGATAGATGAAAAGCTCCTGTTTCTCTTCGTAAACTAAAAAAGTGTTTAAGTGCCTAATTTTGTAATGCTAACCATATACAGAACCACCAGGCATTTGAGCCTATCACAATAGAAAGGAGCATTTTTATGAAGAGACTAACTGCATTTGTGAAAAAAATTCGAGCTGTACAAATTTTAACAGTGTTTCTGGCTGGCATTTTAGTATTAGTGAGTACGGCCTGCAGCCGCCCTGATGTGACGGCAGGAAAAACTGATGTAATGGCAGGAAAAGCTGATGCGAGCATAGGAAAAACTGCAGACCAAATTAGAGAAGAAGTGCCTTCAGGGGCTGTAACTTCCGAATTCAAAGGCGGCATGAACGACTACAGCGATGTCGATCCCAGAAACAAAAAGCTTACAACACAAGAAGCAAAAGCTCAGCTTCTAAAAGAGGAAGCGCAGCACCGCATTGACACCAAATCTAGCAACAATGTAGGCGAAAACGTGCGGCGGGTAGCGGACGACGCCCCTGACAAACTCGGTCAAATTGGGAACAAGGTGAAGGAAGATGCTAGCACCGCCCAGCGCAAAGCTGATGACTTTGGCGACAAAACCAAACAAGGCTTTGCTAATCTTAAAGAAAACACTCGCGAAGGCTTGAAGGGAGCAAAAGATATTGTTAAAGAAGCCACGCAGGGAGCCAAAGAAAGAGCAGCAGAGGGTACGGAGTCTCTGAGATATGGTACCAGTGGCGGCCAAGAAAATATCAATGATGCAGCGCGAGATGCAAGATAGAACGCTGAAGATACTTGGGAAAAGGTTCGCTAGAAAGTGAATCGAGATATTGACATAACTCAACGAGTGGCAGAAACAGCGGCAGACGCGATCGACTAATCTCAAATAACGCTGTTTCCTTCTCGGGAAGCTAGGTTCCGACAGGGGTTAAAACCCCTGTCGGAATCTAGGTAAAGTCAATCGATTTTAGATTTTAGATTTTAGATTTTAGATTGAAGCATTACCCCTGGGAGGGCTATTAGGCCGGAAGTAGAGTGCAGGGGGGTTTCACCACAATCCCAATGCCCTGTCCTTTTCTAGGGGGGACTGGGATGCTACTGCTTTAACGACGGATTCTTTATAATTTCTATAGATTGTATTTGGACTTTTTAAGGTAGTAACTTTTTGACCGGCTTCGCGGAAATTTGGGCGATCGAGCTATATTAAATTGAATTAATTACCCATTGTATTTTTCTAGACAGGAGAGTGCGGTGTTTATACGGTATTTCGCGTTCATTGAATCGCATTTGAGATTAACAGCAAAAACTTATACGTAAGTAAAAAGCTTTAATCGCGATCGCCAAAGTATAAAATGTTGTTCATTAACAGATAATTGGAATTTTCGATCGGGTGATCAAAAATTATGCGGGTTATGCCCTAAGATAGATACACTAAGTTTTGTCAAGCTAATGTCGGAGTTGAGGTCAGCCGATATGGACGCAAAAGTAGATGTAGTAGATTTGACTGCGGTAATGCCGGGATATCGCTCGATCGCGCAATTGTACACAGATTGTCGCTCGGCTATCGATCGGTTCGTGCGCGAGAAAGACCGACAAACTGCCGTTAAAATTCTCAAACCTACGTCGTTGTGGCTGAGGATTTCCGGGACGCGGTGCTGCCAAAATCCCAAAAAGTTGCATTAGCGACCGTTAATTGGATGGGTAGAAATAGTCCTCAACCGCACAGACATTCTCGACGAACTCGAACGCAGGTCGGTTATTTACAAATACATTAAACCTTCCAATCTTTCAATTAATCTTAACTGTTATCTGCCACATGGAGGTGTATAAATTTTAGCAAAAAGAGGCCACGGATTCGGGATGTATTCGCGCCGTAATCCGCCGCCAATCGACAGGGGAAATGGAGGCAAACCTTATCTTAGGAATTGTGTTTTGATGCTAGTAACGATGATGCACGACTTTTATGATGCGCTGGCAGATTTGGCAATCTATGCAGATGCCGCACCGGCGGAGCGCCAACAAATCCTTAAGCGCGTTGGGGCTAGTCAGAAAAAACTCAAAGAATTCGCGCACCATACGCCGATCAATTACCAACACAAGTTCGATCTGGTTGAGGCAGAATTGCTGGGCGTTTTGGGACAGACAGCAGAAGCAATGGAACTGTACGATCGAGCTATTACCGGAGCTAAAGCTAACGAATATGTCAATGAAGAAGCTCTTGCCGGCGAACTCGCTGCTAAGTTTTACCTGTCATTGGGAAGAGAAAAAATTGCCCGACTCTACATGATAGATGCCTATGATTGCTATGTCCGCTGGGGAGATAGAGCCAAAATAGACGACTTAGAAAAACGTTATCCTCAATTATTAAAACCGATTTTAGAACCCGCAAAACTCCCTGCAAATCCATTAGCAAATTTTCCAACACCTGCTGGGCAAAATCAATCGCTTCATCCATCCATTCATCCATCCATTCATCCGTCTGTTTCGGCGAGCGTCTCAGATTTCGGGAATTTTTCCACACTGTTAAAAGCTTGTCAAGCGCTCTCTAGTGAAAGAGAACTCGATCGACTGATTGCCAAACTGATGCAACTGGCGATGAAAAATACAGGAGCTGACAAAGGAGCGCTGATTTTGCCAAACGGCAATCAATGGGAAATCGCGGCTACCAGCGCGCTCGACAATTCGGGACTCGAGTGGGCGATCGACTTATCATCGGCAACACTCGATGAAAACAGCGATATCTTGCCCCTCAAAATTGTTGACTGCGTTAAAAATTTATTGAAACCTGTGATTGTTCGGGATCTCGCTCAACAACGTGATTGGGATTCCGACTCCTACATCCTCAAATACCAACCGCAGAGCCTGTTGTGTTGGCCGATTCTCGATCGAGGCAACTTAGTCGGCATTTTGTATCTGGAAAATCGCTTAACCGCAAGAGTTTTTACCCGCGATCGCCTGCAACTTCTCAATCTCCTGTGTTCCCAGGCAGCCATCTGTTTGCAAAATGCTCTGCTATATAAAAAATATCAGGATTACAACCAACAATTAGAGCGATCGCTAGTAAAAATTAGCCGAACCGAAGCTCAGCTTGCCGATCAGAAGAAAATGCTCCAAGCGATTCTTGATGTCGCTCCGATTTGGATTTGGATGGTGAATCCCAGTGGTAAAGTACAGTTTTTGAACAAGACATTTTCTCAAGATGTGGGTGTGCCTCTGAGTGATTTCCTAGCTGCCGATCATTATAAAGATATACTGGGGGAGAATGCAGCGGGCTGTCTGGTTTCCGATGCCGCCTGCCTTGCTCAAGATTTGCCGCATTACTCCAGCGAAATTCTCAGACTTGTTGATGGCAAACTACACGATTTAGAAATCACGAAAGTGCAGTTAAAAAATTCCCAGGGCGAGACAATCGGGATTATTGGTTTGGGTGTTGATGCCACTGAGCGCAAGCGAGCAGCCGAACTTTTGCAAGAGCAAAATCAACAGCTAGAACGAACTTTAAAAAATTTACAACAAGCACAACTGCAAATCGTGCAAAATGAGAAAATGTCGGCATTGGGTAATTTAGTCGCCGGAGTCGCCCACGAGATTAACAATCCGATTGGGTTTATTTCTGGCAATTTAAGCGAAGGTAAAAGAAGTTTGGAAGATGTTATCGAACACTTAGAATTGTATCGCTCCGCTGCATCCCAATCGGAAATAGCCGACCACGCCGAAGAGATAGACCTCGATTATCTTTTGGAAGATTTACCGAAGATGATTGATTCAATGCAACTCGGGTGCGAACGCATTTGCAGCATCAGCAACAGTTTGCGTACCTTCTCCCGAGGCGACAAAGACTACAAAGTTCCTTTTAATATTCACGAAGGCATTGATAGCGCTATTTTAATTTTGAAACACCGCCTCAAAGGAAACGAACACCGCCCGCAGATCGAAGTGATCACTAAATACGGCAATCTCCCTAAAATCGAATGTTTTCCCGGTCAATTGAATCAAGTTTTCATGAACCTGCTTGCCAATGCGATCGATGCCTTAGAAGAGTCAAATATAGGACGCAGTTTTAGCGAAATTACCGCCAATCCCAACCGCATCACGATTGGCACGGATATAGTCGGCGAAGGGTACATTAAAATTAAAATTGCTGATAACGGCACTGGGATAAAAGAGGAAGTTAAACAGCAGATATTCGACCATTTGTTCACGACGAAAGGTGTCGGCAAAGGAACTGGATTGGGGTTGGCAATTGTGCACCAGATTGCGGTAGAGAAACATGGCGGAAGCATCGAGGTGAATGGCGAGCCTGGAGTTGGCACTGAGTTTGCGATCGTTTTGCCGGTGAAGGGATAAATTTGAATTAAAATTCAATGTTTTTTGGGCGATCGCGTAATAAAATATACTGACTTTGATTGGGGTCTTTTTTTGAAAGCCTTGGCCTAACTCTTTTAAAGTAGCATCGTTTTTTTAATCAAGCAGTTGTTCAATCACATCAATTTTTCCAACCAACTTTAAGGAAAATCCGCCATCGGTAGAAAGGGAACCTAGAGTTTTTACTTCTTCCTAGGGAATGGGCTAGTTTTTGAACGAAGCTTTGAGCTACCTTAAAACGTTATGAGTTGCTCGCCCTCATGAAAGAGGATTGCTGTGTGCGAGCCCAAAACGTTAATCGGAACTTACCCCGCGAATCGGGGTACTTCCGACTGAAAGCATTACCGGATAAGACTTTCCAACATCAAGGAAAATCCTTACATGACTACAAACCGTTGAAACCTTTATGTGGCGGGGATTTGGGCCGATCTCAGTCTTGAAACCTATTTTACCAAATTTTTTGGCGACCGCCACTCATACATGACTACTTTTTTTTCGTTCTGAAATGCCTATATCTTATATACATCAATGCTTTCAGCCGACGGAAGTACCCCCGCAGGGGGTAAGTTCCGGTTAATGAATTTTACTGAGTGTACCTCATGCGGTTGATAACCGCTATATTGGCTCAGGTGCTGTATCTGACGGAGGAAGTAAAAGCGATGAAACTGCAAACCATTGGCTCGACGTTACTCTTCTCACTTCTAGCCGTGCTGAGTGGCGGCGAATTTCCTTTCATCCTTAGTGCTCAAGGCAAAATTCCTGCTTTTCAAGTTTTGACTCAGAACCTTGTAGACCGGAAAACGGAAGCTGACAGATTGTTAGAGCAAGGTTTCCAGCAATTGCAGATGAGTCAATTGGAAGTGGCTATGGAGTCTTGCCAACAGGCGCTGATTATTTACCGAGAAATTAAAGACCGCCAAGGTGAGGGCAAAGCTTTGGGACATTTGGGAACTGCTTACTCTTACCTCGGCTACTATGCTAAAGCCATTGAGTACCAGCAGCAACATTTAGCGATCGCCCGCGAAATTAAAGACCGCCAAAGTGAGGGCAAAGCTTTAGGAAATTTGGGAGCTACTTACCTTAACCTTGGCAACTACGCTAAAGCCATTGAGTACCAGCAGCAACACTTAGTGATCGCCCGCGAAATTCAAGATCGCCAAAGTGAGGGCAAAGCTTTAGGAAATTTGGGAGCTGCTTACCTTAGCCTCAGTAACTATAGCAAAGCCATTGAGTACATTCAACAGCAGTTAGCGATCGCCCGCTCCATTAAAGACCGCCAAAGTGAGGGAAGAGCTTTGGGAAATTTGGGAGCTACTTACCTTAACCTTGGCGACTACGGCAAAGCCATTGACTACATTCAGCAGCAGTTGGCGATCACCCGCTCCATTAAAGATCGCCGAAATGAGGGTGCAGCTTTGGGAAATTTGGGATTTGCTTACATGAAGCTTGGGGATTATGCCAAAGCCATTGAGTACATTCAACAGCTCTTAGCGATCGCCCGCTCCATTAAAGACCGCCGAAATGAAGGTGCAGCTTTGGGAAATTTAGGAAATGTTTACTTGTTCCTTGGCGACTACGGCAAAGCCATTGAGTACATTCAGCAGCTCTTGGTAATCGCCCGCTCCATTAAAGACCGCCAAAGTGAGGGAAGAGCTTTGGGAGTTTTGGGAGATGCTTACATGAAGCTTGGGGATTATGCCAAAGCCATTGAGTACACCCAGCACCAATTGGCGATCGCCCGAGAAATTCAAGACCGCCAAAGTGAGAGATATGCACTCAATAATTTAGGCTTTGTACTTTATCTAAAAGGTAATCCGTCAGCAGCCGAGAAAACCTTACTAGATAGCATTCAAATTTCAGAATCTCTCCGAGCTGGCTTAGACGATGCCAATAAAGTGTCAATCTTTGATACGCAAATAGACCCATATCTCAACTTACAAAAAGTGCTTATTGCTCAAAATAAAACTCAGGAAGCATTAGAAATTGCTGAACGGGGAAGAGCTAGAGCATTTGTAGAGTTATTAGCTGGTCGCCTCGCCCCCTCAGCCTCTAGTCAAATCACCATCAACCCGCCCAACATCCAGGAAATTCAACAAATTGCTAAAGAACAAAACGCCACCATTGTCGAGTATTCAACTATCTGGAATGAAGCTCTCTATATTTGGGTAATCAAGCCCACTGGCGAAATTACTTTTCGCTCTGTTGACCTCAAATCCCTCAACATTAATCTCGGACAAGCTACCGAAAGCACCAGAGTCGCTGCTGCTACTGGCAGAGGATTGAGCGAACAAGATACAGTCTTTGCAGACATGATTCGCGGCACTCGCGATGCTCTGGGTACATCGGAAAATAATCTCTCCTATCAAGCAGCAACAAATCGCCCCAACTCAACCCCTGCTAATTCCCAAACCGCCAACCCAAAATTACAACAACTTTATCAATTACTAATTGAACCCATCGCAGATATTTTACCGACCAATCCCAATGCACCCGTAATCTTCATTCCCCATCAATCTCTCTTTTTAGCTCCCTTTGCGAGCCTACAAAATGCCCAAGGTCAATACCTCGTTGAAAAACATACCATCGCCATTGCTCCCGCCATTCAAGTCTTGCAACTAACCCGCCAAGCAAGGCAAAAAGTCCGGCAAGTTTCTCCCCAAAATTTTCTGGTTGTCGGCAATCCCACCATGCCAAAAATCGGCAACCCCCCCCAGCAATTACTACCACTGCCTGGCAGCGAGGAGGAAGCCCAAATCATTGCCAAACTTCTCAACACTCAAGCACTGATCGGCCCTCAAGCCACGAAAACAGCTATTATTCAACAAATGTCAAATGCTCGGATTATTCATCTAGCGACTCATGGTTTATTCAAGGAAGTTAAAAGGCAAGATATACCAGGAGCGATCGCCCTGGCTCCCTCGGGGAATGATGACGGCTGGCTCACTTCCAGCGAAATCCTAGATTTAAAATTAAATGCCGAATTAGTCGTTTTAAGTGCTTGCAATACTGGCAGAGGAAAACTAACGGGTGATGGTGTTATTGGCTTATCTCGCTCATTAATTACTGCTGGCGTTCCCAGCATCCTTGCCTCTCTATGGTACGTTCCCGACGGTCGCACCGCTGAATTAATGGCAGAATTCTATCGCCAGTTGCAGCAAAATCCCAATAAAGCTCAAGCCTTGCGGCAAGCAATGCTAATCACTATGAAAAACCATCCCGATCCCAGAGATTGGGCTGCATTTACCCTGATTGGTGAAGCAGAGTAATAGCTTTTAGGACTTAAATAACTGGCACATATAGCGGTTCTCAGAAAGATGAGGTACGTAGTTGGGCTTCAGCCCTCTTAGTTTCAGTGGTTATATAAGCTGTCATTCATACCTCATCTTTTTGAGAAAGGCTATACAGTAGGCCGTAAGGTAATATCGTTTCCGGTTGCACCGGAATGATATAGAGGACACGGCAGTGCCATTTCTCAACCCGGATTAATTGTAGGAACAGGGCAGTGCCGTCTCCTGGCGGTGAGTAAGCTGGTACGCAGCTAAAATACAAACAGCATTACCTTTATTTTAGATTTTTCTGTTCCATTTAATCATAAGTTATCCTAAATTTAATAATTTATTTAAACAGCAATTCTTCTAAGTGTTCTACAGATTCAAAGAGTCGAGGAGTAATATATTCTTTTGGTGAATGCCAAATCGTTTCAATTAAATTATAATCGGGGCTATAAGCTGCTAAAAACTCTAAGAGAATATGGAGCATTTCGGCTGAGATTTTCAGAAAAATATCTTTCTTTTTATGAAAAGTTGCATTATCTATAATAATCACAATCTTCATTCGCGACTCGCTAAATTTTTCGCTAGGCTCTCTACAATCTAGGTGAGCAGCAGCTTACCTAGCAACCTTCAAGTTTCCCATGGATACCGATCAATTGATTCCTGAAGCTGACTAATGTGTGTTTGTTTCGTAAAATTCTATTTTAGACCCCCTATAAGTGAGTGCGTCACCCATTTTTATTTGCGAGATGTCTATTATACAAAAAAATTAATCACCAAGGCTTCGCCCTACAAAAATTTATCTTAAATTTAACCAATCTTGAATTTCTTGCGCTAACCAAGCCGCCTCAACCTCTTTCAAATTTGTTGCTAAAAGATAAAAGTAAGTTCCCCTATCGTTACTTGAACGAATCCTGATTTGATTTCCCTCAACCATGCTATATATAAAAGTACCCAAAATTTCCGAAATTTCGCCAGTTTGTTGTAAATAACTCCAACCAAATATCTGATGTTCCAGTTTAAAGTAGTTCCGGTTAAATGTAATTTTATTACCCTTGCCCAACATCTTACCTAAGATACTTGCTAGAATCGTAAACAATCCTAATCCAATAGGTAAATTTACTGTTAGAGAAAATACTAAAATCATTGGCCCCAGTAGCAGTAAAAATAATATTCCTCTAACAGCAACTGAAAAAGGCTTTCTGACTAAACTAGAGGGAATTTTAATGTTTAACTCCGTCGCTGATTTGCTAACTTGAATGCGACAGTGAGGTGGTTTAGCAATTTTCCAAACAGTCGGAATTTGAAGATTAGCCCCTGGTATTTTTCCCGATTTCAAAGCTGCTAAAGCCTCTCTAGCCTTGCTGAAACGCTTTTCTAAGGCGATTTCCGTCATCTTCTCAATCCAGCTTACCAAACTAGGACTCACACTCACGCGATCGCTAAACTGAATCCGAGAATCTTTCTGTGGCAAATCCGCAGGAGTCACCCCCGTTAACAAATGAATTAAAGTAGCTCCCAAAGCATACAAATCCGAAGCCACCACCGCCCGCCCCCAAAACTGTTCTAAGGGTGCATAGCCACTCGTTCCTACCACTGTAAACGTTACACCTGTCACCGCCGCTTGAGCTTGTACCGCACCAAAATCTACTAGATACACGTGCTGATCTTCCCCCCAAATTAAATTACTCGGCTTAATATCTCGGTGCAAAACTGGGGGGCTTAATTCATGCAAATAAATTAAAATTTCCAGCACTTCAGTGGCAATTTTTCGTACTTTTTTTTCTGAAAAACCCTGACCATTTTCTAATAATTCCTGAAGTGAAAATCCCGGAATATAATCTTGCACTAATCCAAACCAAGGCAATCCTGCTCCGGCTTCCCGCTCTAGGGAAAAATAATCTCGATAGCAAGGAATGCGGGGATGATTTAGCGCCTGCAAAACTTGTGCTTCTCTTTCAAAAAGCTTGAGTTCTTCCCAGTGCATTTCCGGGCTAAAAGCTAACATTTTCAGCGTCACCTGTTCTTGAGACTCTAAATCTACTGCTAGCCAAGTTTGATGACCGGCCGCTGTGCGTCCTAAACGCTGTTGCAATTGATAACGTTCTTGTAAAATTTTTCCTGTATCTAACACAGCATTGCCCTCCTGTTTTGAATTCTACAAAATGGCCTTAACTATTAAATTAAGGACGGCTCTCCTACCCAGCTTATTTTTCCTCATAATTGTTAAATCACGGGGTCGAAGATTAAATCTTTTGGTGACCGCCTTAAATTGCTACTATAAGTAATTACCCGTGCATTTCTCCATTCGGCATAATTGTACCGCGCCACTGAGCACCTGATAAATTAGCAGTGCTCAAATCTGCCCTAATCAAAGTTGTGCGGTGCAAAATTGCCTCCCGCAAATCTGTTCTAGCCAGGTAAGCATCAGTCATATCAGCTTCACTCAAATTTGCCTGATTAAAATTAGCTCGACTCAAATCAGCCCGCACCAAATTAGCTCGACTCAAGTCAGCCATGATTAAATTAGCATTGCTCAACTTTACATCAGTCATAAATGCACCGCGCAAATTAGCGCCAGCCAATTCAGCATCAAGTAACACAGCTCTTTCCAACTTAGCATTAGCCATTACAGCCCAGGAAAAATTTGTTTCTACCAAAGTTGCTTCAGTCAAAAATACACCATCTAAAATAGCTTCGCTCAAATTCGCCTGAGTCAGATTTGCTTCTCCCAGAAATGCTTCAGTCAAATTAGCGTGACTGAGATTAGCTTTAGTCAAATCTGCACCTTGCAAATTGACGCCCCGCAAATCTGCACCTTGCAAATTTGCACCCCGCAAATTTGCACCCTCAAAAATCCGCAGCTCCTTCCGCAAATTTGCACCCCGCAAGCACGCACCGCGCAAATCTGCACCTTGCAAATTCACACCTCGCATATCTGCATCGCTCAAATTTGCATCAATAAAAACTGCCAAAGAGATGTTGGCTTTGCGAAAGTCTGCACCTTGCAAAGTCGCTCCGTGGAAGTCTGCATCGGACAAATTTGCTCCGCTCAAGTTTGCTTGATTTAAGTTAGCACCGCACAACTTTGCATTAGTTAAATTTGCGCGCTGAAGGTTAATTCGGCTCAGGTACGACATCGCTAAGTTTGCACCCCAGAGGTCAGCACTGCTTAAATTGACGCCAATTAAATCGGCACCGCTCAGGTATACGCCTCGGAGATTCATACCTTGAAAATCTAGTTCTCCTGATGTATATCGCCTTAAAATTTCGCTGGCATTCATATTTGTTTTTGTTGTTAATTAGGTACAATCTGCTATTTCTAGACTGCTTAAATTTCTGTTCGCGCAGGCGGACTTAGTTTTTGTAGCCCCAGACTTGAGTCTGAGAAATTTGATGAAATTTCTTGAATTTCAGTTGACGCAGGCCGACTTAGTTTGTGTTACCCCAGACTTGAGTCGGGGCATTTAATGAATTTGATTGACAAATTCTTGAGTCCAAAAGACTGTTTTACTACCTAACTGTCGCCCGTGAATTTTCACATGAGTAAGATATTTGGATTTTAAAGTACACAGTTTTTTGTGGATGTATGTAGCTGTAGCCTGTTGGTTTGGTACTTCAGCCGACTCCAAAATTACATGGAGCCAACCGTCTTTAAATCCCGCTGTAGCAGCAATTCCTTTAGGCTGTAGCAATTGATTAATCAATTGGGCGATCGCCTTTGGTTTGCCTTGCTTTGCCATTTCCAGAAGCTGATACTGATTTGCTTTATGGCTAGAGTTTTCCTGCGGTATGTCTAAAATATTGTCATCCAGGCCTTCGGTGATTTCAGAAGGATATTTACCGCTTTCTTTTGACTCCAATTCGATCAAAATTTCCAGCAATTTATCGGTAAACTTCTGAACTTTTCCTACATACTCTCTGAGATTTTTATATTTCCAGTACAAACGCTCCTCTGCACTTCCCGTAGAAAATTTTCCGTTCAAAGCAGCTTCTAACTTGGTGAATATATTTTCTATTTGCGCCGTTGCGGAGTTAGCACTTTGACTGACTAATTCTGTCATTTCTTCTTCCAATTCCAACTTGCGTTTGATGGAATCGCTAATATTTATAATAACAGGAGCTGCCGGTTCTAAAGTTTCGATAATAGTCGCCATTTCTGCAACTGGGAATGTTTCTACCATTTCCTGTCTGAAATCGGTAGCATAATTATTGCTGGTTTCGGCTTCTTTAAACTGTACAGTTTCTGCCGTGTCCGGGACTAAGTAACTCTTTTGGGGGTCATAATGATAGTGAGCAGGAGCAGCTTGAAGGATGTGAGTAATCTCGCCTGGATCAAAATAATCGGTGCGCCTGTCCACCAGCTTGCTCTCTTCATAAACACTGTTGTTTAAATGCGTCTGATCGTAATCTTCGCTAGCGGAAGATTCGGCTTCATCCGGTTCTTCCTGTTGCATTTTTGCGTAACAAGGATTCATCGCTTTGATGATTACGCTCGCAGCTTGGTCGTTTTCATCTCTGTTGTCGAGATTGCTAGCAGTTGTGTACAATCGAGATTCGAGTTCGGCTAGGCTGCCACAGACATTAAACAGTTGTCGCAGTAGATTGTCAAGTTCTTGAGTTTTCAGCAGTAGCCAGTCGCGATCGCTAAAAGTAAACGGGTGATAAAGAGTAGAAAAAATTAGGATTTTCGCCCTCAGCGGATTTGTTTGCTGCAAAATTTTTTGTCGGACATCAAATAATTTGCCGGGGTTCCTTGCACTTTCTTCGCTGCTGCTGGGTATTTCCGAACTAAAGTGATCTTCAAATGCGGGAGCTTCCTGACCGCCAAAACTAGATATGTTTATTTCTAATTTGGTGAAATCTTCAAATTCATACAGCCTGCTAAGTTGACAGACTATGAGGTCTGCTACTAAAGCATACTCGGTTTTTTTATTAACCTTAGAGACTATATTATTTAAAACTGCTTCAATATCTTCTAACCTGCTGTATTTGGCGCACAGCTCTTCAATTAAAAGCCTTACATCTGCGCTGGCGAGTTGGGCCGGATCGTTTTCCCAGGACTCTTTACAAGCAAAAAATATTATTTTTTTAATGCGCGAGAGATTCACGTCTTGTTCTAATTCGCGAACAACTTCATCTAAAATAGATAAAGCTTTCATAGTTTTCCTCCCATAAAAATACCCTGTCAGCACTCAGCAAGAAATAATACAATTATACCACATTTGATCAATGCAAGACTTTGATGCGATCGTCATTGGCAGCGGTATTGGGGGCTTAGTCGCCGGCTCGATGCTAGCTCGCTACGGCAAGCGGGTGCTCGTCTGCGAGAGCCACATCATAGCGGGCGGGGCAGCTCACAGCTTTTCACGCCGGGGATTTCACTTTGATTCGGGGCCTTCTTTTTATTGCGGTTTGACTGACCCCCGGTCGTTCAATCCTTTGCGGCAAGTTTTTGATGTTTTGGAGGAATCGATCGCAGCAATTTCCTACGATCCGCTGGGGCATTACCATTTTCCAGAGGGAAGTTTGCCGATTTATGCTGATGCGAGAAGTTACTTAGATGCTGTAGCTAAGTTCGCACCGCAAGGTGCTGTAGAATTGCAGCAATTTCAACAAAACTTATTAGTTTTGTATGAAGCTTTGCGTGGAATTCCGGCTTTAGCGCTGAGATCCGACTGGCAGTTAATACCTGTTTTGCTGTCTCGGTACTCGCCTGCTTTGCTGAAGCTGTTGCCGCTAGTAGGTGCGATCGCGGGTTCAGCAGGTTCCTTGATGGATCGGGACGTGCGTGACCCTTGGGTGCGGCGTTTGATCGATTTGGAGTGCTTTTTGCTGTCGGGTTTGAAAGCGCACGGAACTGTCGCGCCGGAAATAGCTTTTATGATTGGCGAACGATCGCGCTGTGCGATCGAATATCCTGTAGGTGGCAGCGGTGCGATCGTCGATGCTTTAGTGAGAGGTTTGCAGCGCTGGGGAGGAAAGTTGCGCCTGGGATCTCCCGTCGAGCAAATATTAGTTGAAGCGGGCAAAACCACCGGCGTTCGCTTGAAAAATGGCGAAGTTATCCGCGCCCCAATTGTCATTTCCAATGCCACCGTCTGGGATACTTATACAAAGTTACTGCGACCTGAAGATTTGCCGGAAAGCTACCGAAAAAGCGCTTTGTCGATGCCAGCAGTAGACAGTTTCATGCACCTGCATTTAGGAATTAAAGCCGAAGGGCTCGAAGGTTTGACTGGCCACCACGTCGTCGTTCACGACAGCAAGATTGACATTACAGTACCCGGAAATACTTGCATGATTTCGATTCCTACAGTCTGGGATGCAACTCTCGCGCCGCCCGGACATCACGCCGTTCACGCTTATACATTGGAACCTTACGAAGGTTGGGAATATGGGGAATTGTATCCCCAGAAAAAGCAAGAGCGATCGCAATCTCTGTTTCAAGCTTTAGAAAAAATTATACCGGATTTGCGATCGCGAATAGTCTTTGAGTCGATCGGCACACCGCTAACCCACGCCCGATTTTTGCGCCGATATCAAGGAACTTACGGGCCTGCAATCGCCGCCGGAAAAGGCACATTTCCCGGGCCGCAAACACCAGTCAAAGGCTTGTATCGCGTGGGAGACAGCACCATGCCGGGAATTGGCGTCCCCGCCGTCGCAGCATCGGGTATTTTGTGCGCGAATACTTTGGTAAATTCGGATGTGACAGCACAATTTTTGTAAGTTATGGAAGAAGGAAGAAGGAAGAAGGAAGAAGGAAGAAGGAAAATTAACTGCTTCCCAGGCGCTGGCTGGGAACCGAGCTCCAGAGTCCGAGCCTCGCTTGCAAAAAAACAGGAGTCATAGCAAGAGTGAAATGCGTTCCCAGGCTCTTCCTGGGAACGAGGAAAACGAGGAAAAAACTACTTTTTACAAAATCTGCCTGCTGCCAAAACTGATTATCCACCAGCGGCAAAAGCGCCCATAATTGCGATCGACAAAGCCAAACCTGGCAACAGCAGCAATCCTAACATCAAAGCATCGTGTCCGCTCATCACTTTCTCCTGATATTGACGTTAAACATTATACTCTATAAACTGCAATCTTGCCTCGACCTTAATAATTAATTAAAACCGACATATAGATTCAGGATTGACAGGGCAAATTTTATTAACAATGGGATTCCGGCGCAAGTCCAAGTTAGTTAACTTTTGCAAAGATTGCAGGGAACTGATATCAGAGATTTGATTGTTGTACAAGTCTAGCAAAAATAAATTATTTAAAGCTTGTAGCGCGCTGGTATCAGAAATCGGATTGTTGAACAGATAAAGTTCAGTCAAATTAGTTAACGATTTCAGCGGACTGATGTCTGATATTTGATTGTTGCCGAGGTTGAGTTCAATTAAATTAGTTAGCGATCTCAAAGGACTAATATCTGATATTTGATTTTGGAATAAAACCAATTTATTTAAGTTAGTTAGCGAAGCCAACGGAGTAATGTCAGATATTTCATTTCCGAAGAGCAACAGCGTAGTCAGATTTTTTAAGGAAGCCAGCGGGGTGATATCCGATATTTTATTATTGTAAAGGTAGAGTGTCTGGAGTTTAGTTAAATTTTCCAGAGGAGCGATATCGGAAATTTGATTGTTGTAGAGAATCAGCGCATTTAAGTTAGTTAAGTTTTTCACCGGAGTGATGTCGGAAATTTTGTTGTCAAACAAGACAAGTGCGGTAAGATTAGTTAGACCTGCTAGGGAACTGATATCTGAGATTTGATTGGTATCGAGAACGAGTTGGGTCAGATTTATTAGAGATGAAAGCGGGCTGATCTCTGATATTTGATTAACATCCATAATCAAAGTTTTCAGATTGGTTAAAGATTGCAGGGGGGCCAGGTCAGATATTCGATTGCTGCCGAGAATAAGATTAGTAAGTTGAGTGAAAGATGAGAGGGGACTGATATCGGTAATTTGAAGATTTTTGAGGTTAAGTTCTGTTGTATTAGAAAGCAGTTCGTTGGCTCGATCGCACTCGGAAGTGTCTGATATTTGCAACAGTATTTCTACCGTATGTTTAGCGCCGGGCGATAGATTATCTTTTTGCTTGCACCACTCGGAAAAGTTATTATAATTTGTCATGGGCTGTGCTGCTTTAATCGATTTTAGATGCGAGATTTGAAATTTTAGATAAGTATAGCAATTCTATTTCAGTTGTGAATGAGATTTTTTTCGGATTTTGAGAAATTTCAGCAAAAATTGTGTAAAGTAATCTTAACATCCTTAATTGCATTGCATTCGCAGGAGCCAAGAGCCAACTATGACACCAGAACTAATTTTTAATGTCGGTAATCTGTTCGTTGTGCCTTTCTGGGCAATTATGATTTTATTACCAAACTGGGGAATTACCCGAAAAGTGATGAATTCTTTTATTCCGTTTGCCGTGCTAGCCGTTTTGTACATATATTTGTTTGGTAGCAGTCTGACTGCGGAAAATGCGGCTGCTTTGTCGAATCCTAAGTTAGCAGATATTGCTAAGTTTCTGGGGGAAGAAACGGCGGCTGCTACGGGATGGATACATTTTTTAGTGATGGACTTGTTTGTCGGGCGCTGGATTTATTTGGAAGGACAGCGGACAGGAGTTTGGACGATTCATTCTTTGGCTTTGTGTTTTTTTGCTGGGCCGATGGGATTGCTTTCTCATATTGTAACTGATTGGATTACTCAAAGGTTTTTCCCAAGTTCTGAGGCGGCGGAAACTGTTACTTCATCGGTTTAGGCAGAGGGTTTTTAATACCTTGGATGTTATATCGCATCCGGTTGCATCGGAATGATTAAACCGCGAAGGCGCAAAGGACGCGAAGGAAGAGACAGAAGAAGATGCCGTTCTTTCTTCGCGCTCTTGGCGTCTTCGCGGTTCATTTAATCTTACGACCTAACAGAACTCGATCTAATACAAGCGGAGTTGATATCAATCATCTACTCTGGGACGCAGAACGTAATTATGTAGGGTTCACCTGAAGCACTTTACCGCTAGAAGTTGGGTTGGGGCTGGTTTATAAGTACCTAGTATGTGAATTGCAGATAGGGTGAACTCGCCCGTACAGAATTTTAAGAATTGGCTAGGGGCAGCACTAAACGAGCCACGATTAAATTGTTTTCTAACATTTCTATAGAAAAGTTTCCCCCCATTAAGCGTACTGCTCGCTGACAAATTAAGAGATTTTGCACGATCGACCTATTGGAACTAGAAACGGCTAATATATCGGGTTCGGAATCGCCGTTGAAGGCAGCAATTAAGTGTCGATCGCACGCGCCGCTATCGCTCACAGACAATTCTAGCCAATCTTCTCCCAACAACTGAGAGCGAATCTCAATCTTGGCGCCAACAGCAGAGCGCCTGCAAGCCGCCGCCAGCAATTCGCACAGTATCAAATCCAGCTTGATGCTGTCCCCGCGAACGCTCAAAGTCTGGCCCGCAGGCATCGACACAGCAGTTTCTCTGTGTACTTCCAGCAAGACTTGCGACTGTTTGACCAAGGAGGCCGTTCGATCGAGCGATCGCCTCAGCCAAGCGCTCACAGGCACCGCATCTTGTGCGAATTGCAACCGCCAATGTTCCTGTTTCAGCAGCAAATGAGTTGACCCCAAAGCATTGCCAATTTGCCGCAAAACCTGTTGGTAGCGCAAAGTTTTCAGAGCATCCTTTTGTTCCTTCACTGACTGGAAAATCGACTGACTCAACTCCCCCAACTCCTTCACCCCCGCTCCCACAGTGCGGTAAAACTCCTCAAAACGGCGCTGTTTGTACCAGTTGAGCAGCTCCAGATCCAATCGCTGCGACTCGGCGGCCGATTGCACCGCCAAATACCTGCGCCACCAAGCCAACTGAGACGCCATCGAGCTGAGTAAACTCACCGACAACTCCGACCACTGGCGGCCCGGAGCGTCTGCAGCCACCACAATGCCCGCCGGAGCGTGTTCTGGGGCAGTCCGCAGCGCCACCGTCAGAATCTCGCCAATTCCCGGACTGCGGAGCCACCGCTTCGTCGCCAGCGGCAGTTGGCTCGTGCTCTGTTGCAGCACGCCCGCTTCTGCCAGGGTTTGTTGGATCAAGGCATCTGTTCGGACAGGAATCACCGCCTCGGGATTGAGGGCAAATACGGGATTGGCAGCTACCGTCGCCACGATGGAACCTTCCTCCTGACCGGGATTCCAAGTAATTACGGCTACTAAAGGACAGGAAATTGTCTGGGAAACGTGTTGAGCAAAGTTACGATCGAGCTTTTGTAGCGGCAACTCTGGGAACATCGTCGGTGAAGCAGCAGATATCTCTTGCTCAGATTGCTCATCAGGAGAATGGTGCAAAACCGCCAAACCCGATTTGAGCGAGCGCTCAAATTGCTGATATTTGTCGATTGCCGCACTCTGCTGCCAGGAGTGCAGGATCAATCCTAGCTGTTGGCCCACTAGCCGAACTAATTCTTGCTCAGATCGCCTCCAAGTGCGAGTTGCATTGTGTCCGACAACCAGCAAACCCTCGATCGATTTTCGATTGGCGATTTTCGATTTTAGATTGGGGTTTTCTCCCTCTTTCTTTTTCCCCCTCGTGGTCGATGCCAAAAGCGATCGCACCCCCGCCTCCCCCAACACTTCCCGCCAAGCGCTCAACCGCCCGTCTTCCTCCCAATTTTCAATAGCCACAGGTTCGCTTTCTTGCAGCAGCCCCACGTCAGCCACATCGAGGGCGTTGAGCGGCGACGGTACTGACCTGCGGTTGCGGGGCAGATTTTGGCAGACAATTTCAAAGCGATTTTGTTCTTCGCCGTACAGCAGCAGCAAAAAGTATTCGCATTTGAGCCGATCGCACAACTGTTCGGCGGTATTTTTCAAAGTCGCCTCCCAGTCAGCATCGCTGTAGATGGCGTGAGCTATTCCGGCAGTTAAATCTCGATCGATCTCAATTTGCTGAATTTTCTCCTCCATCTCCGACACCGGAGCCGTCAGAGCCACTAACTGCGCCACTCCCCGCAGGTAATGTTTTTCATTGTCTTGCCAAATCCGGGGCTCGCTGGCTTCGACTGCCAAAAATCCCAACAATTCCCCTTCTGAAATAATCGGCGCAGCCAACAGAGAGCGAGCGCGGATTTGCTGCATCAACCGCCCCGTCAGCTCAGTTTTCAGAGAACTTTGAGATTCGCCGATCCAAACCATTTCTTCCCTGCCCAAAGCCTGATAAAATTCGCCCAAGTCTTGGACGGTGATGCCCGAAGCCGCTCGGGCCGGCCCGCCCAAACCCGGAGTAACTTCGCGGTTGCTGACTCGGCGCCAAAAATAGCGCCGCTCTCGCTCGAACCAATAAACATTGGTGCGTGTCGGCTCGATAAATTCATGAGTTTGTTCGACCACCGCTTGCAAGTATTGGTCGAGCGATCGCAATTCCCCCAACTGCGAAATCAGCGCTAAAAGAGACTCATCTGGGTGTTTAACTTGTTGTCGCTGCCAGTCTTTTTCTATTTGGTAAAGAGCAGTTGCCAGCGCTCCAAATACGATCGCCAACTGCGTTTTTTCCCCCGACTTTGGCGATGCTCCCCACACGTCAGTGCCGAGCAAAATCACGCCGTAGCAGCGGTCTTTGTAGCGCAGCGGAAATAGAGTCGTGCCTTGAATATTGAAAGTTTGAGCTGCTTTGCGCCATTCTCCGGCTCTACTTTCCGATCGCAAGTCCGGGACTCCCACCGGCCGAAGTTGAATCACCACTTGTTCGAGCAAATCCCCTGGACTGAGGGCAAACCGCTGTTTGAGAAAAGACAGGTCGCCGTTAGGAGTCATGCCACCTTTCCCGAACAATCTGTGGGCCTGTCGATCGTACAACCCGATCCAAATCAACCGCCAGTCAAATTCCGCTTCCAAGTAACCGAGTGTGGTCGAAAGTAGCACTTCAACATTCTCCTCTTCTCGGAGAGTCTGGAGAACGCGCTCTAGGGTCGCGATTTGTTCGTCTAAATCCTTTGGTCTTTGCTGCTGCCCCATTTCCAAGCTTCCCCGCACCTTTGTCTAATTTAAAATTACTAACTTAAATATTCAAAAAATTAAAATGCAAAAGAATCAACTATAATATAATCGTCTCACTTATCCCTCAATCTCAAACATTGGATAAAGTCGATCGAAGTTGAAGTAAAAACTTCGCCTTCACTGTCTGCTCGTGAATATTTTTATTTCCCTTCTCATTTCTAATTTGTAAATTGCCCCAGTACAAATCATTGGATATTTATCAATCAAGTGTACGCCCGCTGTTGTTTTCTGTATTGAAAACCGATGCCGAGTGGCTGCACAACCGCACTCTCCAAGTTCTCGAACTCGCAGCCAGAACCCAGTCAAACCCCGCAACCCGCCAAATGCTCTCTCGATTGCAGAAATCTTTGGGAGTCCAAGATTCTCGCCTCGAACAATCTTTGTGGGGACTGAGCTTTAACAATCCTGTCGGCTTAGCCGCCGGATTTGATAAAAACGGCGTAGCTGCTGACATTTGGGCAAATTTTGGCTTTGGCTTTGCCGAACTCGGAACTGTCACTTGTCAACCACAGCCGGGAAACCCCCAACCTCGCTTGTTTCGCTTGACGGAGGACAGTGCAGCCCTCAACCGCATGGGATTTAACAATCAAGGAGCCGCGGCAATGGCAGCCCGGTTTCAGAGAGCACAGAAGTCAAAATTCGATGCCCAGCGCCCCATGCCTCAGTCTCCGTTCCCCTTGGGCATCAATCTCGGTAAATCTAAGGTAACACCGTTAGAGCAAGCCGCAGCCGACTATTTGGAGAGTTTTAAGCTGCTGAAAGATTGGGGCGACTATTTTGTAGTGAACGTTTCGTCTCCGAATACGCCTGGGTTGCGATCGCTCCAAGATGCTGCTGGGCTAAGCACAATTTTGGAAATTTTGCAACAAGAAAATCAGGGAATCAAGCCAATTTTAGTCAAGATTGCGCCGGATTTGGAGTCGGAGGATCTCGTATCAATTCTCGACTTAGCAAAAACCTACCAACTAGCAGGAATTATCGCCACAAATACCACCATCCGCCGCGATGGATTGAAAACACAAATATTGCGAGAAACAGGCAAACCAATCGCCGAAGAAGCCGGGGGAATTAGCGGGCTTCCTGTGCGAGAGCGATCGACAGAAGTAATCCGATTTATCTGGCAATATACAAAAGGCGAATTACCCATAATTGGAGTTGGTGGCATTTTCACCGCCGAAGATGCTTGGGAAAAAATAGCCGCCGGTGCGAGTTTAATTCAAGTTTACACCGGTTGGGTTTACGAAGGGCCTTGGATGGTGAGGCGGATTCTCCAAGGTTTGCTGCAAAAGTTAGAAGAAAAAGGATTTAATTCGATTTCTGAGGCGGTAGGTTCGGACAATCAATAGACCTACGAGTGAAAAGCAAGTCTTGGGCAGGCAGGATGCCTGCCCCACAAGAATTGTTGAAGAAGTCTAATAAATTATTGCAGCAGGATTTACGCACAGACTCTAACGAGTTATTAACTCTCTTATGTCACTTGAGGCAGAATAAAAATAGAAAATCGGGTAAAACAGGAATATAAAAATTGAGCAAGTCAGCCTATAAACGATAGCTTGAAGTTTAGCAAATCCTAAAGATAATTGAGGAATAGCAAAGACTGTAAGCCCCTGCTGAATTAAGTTCAATATGGTAAAAGGTTGAAGTATTGTAAAACTTCATTGAGTTTATAAGCAATTATAAACAATAAGGGTATTATATTGTGAGTGTTGAATAAGGAATACGCACAGCCTGAAGAACGGAAATCTCAAATGCAGTTAACAGAGAGGCACATCATTAAATCCACGGAACATCGTTTCGCCCAAATTGACGAACTAGCCTTTAAATCCAAAAACCTCTACAATGCCGCCCATTACGTCATTCGTCAGAACTTTATTTATGGATGGGGTTATGTCAATTACAACGAAATGAATCGATTCATGAAATTTCATGAAGCGTACAAGGCTTTGCCAGCTAAAGTCAGTCAGCAAATCTTGATGATATTAGACAAAAACTGGAAATCGTTTTTTGAAGCGGTTAAAGCATACAAAGTGGATGACTCTAAATTTACTGTCGCCCAAAACTGCCAAAGTACAAAGATAAGATCAAAGGACGAAACATTCTGGTCTACACGATTCAAGCAATTAGTAGCAAATTGTTTGATAAAGGAATTATTAAACTTTCGGGTACGGATTTTTCAATTAAAACCAAGGTAAATCCCGATCGGATCTGCCAAGTTAGGTTAGTTCCTAAATGCGATTCGTATGTAATTGAGGTCATTTATGACGAACAGGAGTCCACCGCCAGCGACGACAATTTTGTAGCTAGCATTGATTTAGGACTGAATAACTTGGTGGCGTTAACTTCAAATTAGCCGGGTTTCACCCCGCTCCTGATTAACGGGCGACCATTAAAATCAATTAATCAGTTCTACAACAAGTGCAAGGCACAGCTACAACCCCAATTAAAAGGAAATCGAAAAATTTCACCTCGCATTCAACGATTGACTCGCTGTCGCCATCAAAAAATTGATAACTACTTACATCATGCCAGTCGCCTAATTGTTGACATTTTAAGGACGAAACAAATTGGAACGTTAGTAGTTGGCAAAAATGAACAGTGGAAGACTGAGATTAATTTAGGGAAACAAACCAATCAAAACTTTGTCAGCATTCCTCATGCTCGACTAATTGAAATGTTGGAATACAAATCTCGACTGGTTGGGATTAAGGTAATTTTACAAGAAGAATCCTACACATCGCAGGCTAACTTCTTGGGTCTTGACCTAATCCCTGTTTACGGGAAAACAGAGAAAGAGCCGATGTTTACGGGTAAACGGATCAAGCGAGGTGGGTGCATCTCACTTTTGCGAATGTGTCTAAAAAGAGTTAAAATGAAAAAGCTAGTAAAATCTTCAAATAAATAAAGATGAGGTAAATAAAATGACACCCTCAGACCAACAA
>NZ_JAMPLN010000010.1:0-188843 GCF_040004035.1 Microcoleus vaginatus FACHB-2002
GCCATCAGCCGAGCGCCCGTCATCAGTCGAGCGCCCTGGTGCGACCGAGTGTCAAAATATCTCAAATGGGTTCCATATTACCTCGTTCGTTGTAAAAAACCTACACCTGTCAGGAGGGAGAGTGGGGGATTGGGAGAGTGGGAGATTGGGAGAATATTATTTTTTCCCAATGACTACTGATACCAGTTTAAAAAAAGAATGCAAATGTAGGCCCGTGATCCAAACCACGAGCTTCATCAGTCATTTCCAATTCTTCAATCTAAAATCTAAAATCGTATTGTGAAACTTCGTTAACTTTGTAAGCAACAATAAACAATAGTAGTATCATATTATCATAGTAGTCGAGTAAAAACACATGAGTTAAAGGATGAAAACCTTAAATGCAACTAGCAGAAAGGCACATTATTAAATCTACGGAACACCGTTTCGCTAAGATTGACGAATTAGCCTTTAAATCCAAGAATCTCTACAATGCCGCTAACTACGTTATTCGTCAGAGTTTTACTTATGGATGGGGTTACATCAACTACAATGAGATGAACCGTTTGATGAAATCTCATCAAGCGTACAAGGCTTTGCCTGCTAAGGTTAGCCAGCAAATATTGATGATATTGGACAAGAATTGGAAATCATTTTTTGAAGCGATTAAAGCTTACAAATCTGATTCCTCTAAGTTTACTGGTCGCCCGAAACTACCGAAGTACAAAGATAAAGTCAAGGGTCGAAATGTTCTCGTTTATACGATTCAGGCAATTAGTAGTACGCAAGTGAAGAAAGGAATTATTAAGCTTTCGGGAACTAATCTCTCAATCAAAACCAAGATCGAACCCGAGCGTATTTGCCAAGTTAGATTGGTTCCCAAATGTGATTCGTATGTGATTGAGGTGATTTATGATGAACCGGAGTCCACCGTCAGTAACGACAATTCTGTAGCTAGTATTGATTTAGGACTGAATAATTTGGTGGCGCTAACTTCAAATCAACCGGCTTTTGTCCCTCTGTTGATTAACGGGCGTCCGTTGAAATCGATCAACCAGTTCTACAACAAACGCAAAGCACGGTTGCAGTCTCAGTTAAAAGGAAGTCACAAAACTTCACCCCGTATTCAGCGCTTAACTCGCTGTCGCCACCAAAAAGTTGATAATTATTTGCATCATACCAGTCGGCTAATAGTTGATATTTTGACCGTCGGACAAATTGGGACGTTAGTAATCGGCAAGAATGCACAATGGAAAAACGAGATTGATTTAGGAAAGCAAACCAATCAAAACTTTGTCAGCATTCCTCACACTCGATTGATTGAGATGCTGGAATATAAAGCTCGATTGGTTGGAATTAAAGTGATTGTGCAAGAAGAGTCTTATACCTCGAAGTCCAACTTCCTGAATCTAGACCCGATTCCTGTGTACGGGCATACTGGCGCTGATGATGTCGCATTTAGCGGTAAGCGAATCAAGAGAGGTTTGTACAAAACATCGGTCGGTCAATTAATCAACTCTGATGTTAATGGAGCTTACAATATCCTCAGAAAAGCAATCCCAAATGCGTTTAGCGATGGGATAGAGAGCTGCGTAGTTCAGCCGAGGCGGGTCAATCCGCTCAAAGTAAAAGTGAAGGGGGAGGGACTTAACGCCTTCCATGTCATGCAATAAATGACTATACTTTTACCAGCTATGGCTGCTGACTAATGACAACTGACGATCGGAATCTCGATCGCAAATTCAGTGCCCCGTCCCGCTTCCGAAACGCAGTTGAGCCGTCCCCCGTGCTGTTCGACAATTAAATGGTAAGAAATCGACAGTCCCAACCCAGTGCCCTTGCCGACTGGCTTGGTAGTAAAAAACGGGTCAAATAATTGGCGGCGAATCTCCTCCGGTATGCCCCGCCCGTTGTCGGAAATGCGGATCGCCACAAAATCGTCGCCAACAACTTCAGTACGAATTGTAATTGTGGGAACAGTCAATGGAGAATTAGGATTTGACGGGGCTGAATTTTTCACATTTCTCGTCGCCCATTCCCCTTTCTGGATTTCTTCATCCAAAGCATCAATAGCATTGCCGATAATATTCATGAACACCTGATTGATCTGACCGGCACAGCACTCGATGTGGGGCAAATTGCCATATTCTTTAATAATCTGGATAGGTGGATGTGCGCCGTGGGCTTTGAGCCGGTGCTGCAAAATCAACAAAGTGGTTTCGAGTCCCTCGTGAATGTCAACGAGCTTGATGTTAGATTGATCCGATCGCGAAAAATTACGCATCGACACAACTATTTGGCGGATGCGCTCGGTTCCTACTTGCATAGAAGACACTAGCTTAGATAAGTCTTCTACCAAAAAATCGATTTCCATCTCTGCTGCTGCTTCCCGAATTTCCGAGACTGGTTCGGGATAGTGCTGCTGGTAAAGTTCCAAAAGTTGCAGCAATTCTTTGATGTAGTGGCTGGCGTGGGAAAGGTTGCCGTAGATAAAATTAACAGGATTGTTAATTTCGTGAGCGATACCGGCAATCATTTGTCCCAAAGAAGACATTTTTTCGGTTTGCACTAATTGAGTTTGAGTTAGCTGCAACTTTCGCACAGTTTGCTCTAATTGCTGCGCTTGATTTTTCAAGCAAGTTTGCTTTCGCCGCAGCACTTCTTCGACTCGCTGGCGCTTGATAATATCCCGCCTCAACAATTCATTTGATTCTAAAAGTTGAGCGGTGCGTTCTTCAACTTGTTTTTTTAAGTCGTCGTGAGCTTGGCGCAGGGCTTCTTGGGCCCGCTGCCGCTCTAAAATTTCTTGCTGCAAAAGTTCGTTGGCTTTCTGCAATTGGGTGGCTCGATCGTCCACTGCTTGTTGCAATAGTTCGATCGTCCCGTACATTTCAGATTGGTTAAAAACTTGCGGCAAACTTGTCTGAGACACAACGCCCAAAAGTTCTCCCTGGCTGCCAACTACGACCAAACGACGGACGCAGTGCCGCTGCATGGACTGGTGGACACTCCAGAGGGAATCGGCGGGAGATATGCAAAATAAAGGCGCACTCATGACTCTTGCGGCCGGGATTTCCGAGAGGTTTAATTCGAGGGCGTGAAACTGCACGATGTCGCGCTCGGTGACAATGCCGATCGGAATTTGATAATTTTGTGTTGGTGCGATCGCCCGATCGGGATGCTGAGTTTGCTCTTTGACAATGACGACGGAACTAACTCGATGCTTGACCATGAGCTGGGCTAAATCGAGGGCTGAGGCAGTTGTTGGGGCAGAAATGACTTCTTTGGTCATGACATCTGCTGCACAGCGCAAATTGGTTAGCAAGTTAATCGGTTGCAGGGCTTCGTGAATGGCTTCGCGCGTGATGATGCCGATAAGTCGCGAGTCCTCGTCCACTACGGGCAAATGCCGGATCTGGTGCTGGCGCAACGTGAACATAGCTGTGAAAATATCTTGAGACTCGGATTGTTTGAGGGTAATGGGCGATCGAGTCATTACATCAGCAATTGTCAGTCCGACTGTACAAGCTGCGACGGTAGTTAGCTTGACGATATCCCGTTCTGTAAAAATGCCGATCGGTCGATTATCTTCGACGACTAAGACGCAACTGCGCTTGGCTGCGCTAGCAACGGCGTTTTGTTTTTCGCCACAAATCTGACAGGAGACGCGCATCGGGTTCATGAGAGCCAACACTTGGGCGATCGGGGTTTCTGGAGGCACGGTGAGGGGGTGGCGGTCGATCGCCCGATCTAAAGGTGACGAGTAGAGAGGCCTGCTGTTGGGGCGTTCGGCGGGTTCTGATGCTTTAATTGCTGGCGGCTGCGGGGCTGAATCGAGGAAATGCTGTAATTGTTCTTCTTGGAGCATGGTTGATTATTAATTTTACTTAATGAATTGTTACAATTTTGCAGACTTGGGTTGGCAGACTTAGCATTAATTAAGCGGGTGATAGATGCTCGATCGCCTAAAATCTGATTGCTAGAACACTCTTATTTAATTTTTATTTTTTAAATCCTATGTCGTGGACTCCCTTAAGTCATCGAATTCATCACTTGCCGCTTATCCTTGCGGGCCCGATTTTGCGCCGGACTGAAAGCCAGGCCGTGACAGTTTGGCTGGCTCTGAAAGCACCCCGCCAAGTCGAACTCAAGGTTTATTCGACAGAGGGCGGAACCGGCGAAATTGTCGATCGGCCCTTGCTCCAAGGTGCGAACTCTACCGTGCAGCTCGGCAAATACCTGCACGTAGTCGCGGTGACTGCTAAACCAATTAATAGCAATGTCTTGACATCTGGGCAAATTTATGCTTATGACATCAAGTTTGCTGGGAGTAGCGAGTCGCCGTCGGCGGGTGCAGTCGCAGAAAATGAGAAAGAAAATCTCATTTCTTGCCTGTGGCCTGCCGCCCCTGATTTATCGGCTTTGGGGCCGGAGACGATTAGTTATTTCGCTCACCAGTTGCCCACTTTTGCCCTGCCCCCGAAGGATTTAAACTATTTGCGTATCGTTCACGGTTCTTGCCGCAAGCCCCACGGAGACGGCAGAGATGCGCTGCCAATCTTGGATAATTCGATCGAACAGTTTGCAGGAACGGCAAATAGCAGGCCCCACCAACTGTTTTTAACGGGCGACCAAATTTACGGCGACGACGTTGCCGATGCCATGCTGTGGGCCTTGACTGACGCTGGCGATACACTGTTGGGCTGGGAAGAAAGTCTACCCCTGATGGATGATGCCCAAATAAAAAAGAATTTGTGTATCAGTATACCTAAAAATTCGGAAAACGAAAATGCCGTTGGCCAAGAGAGGGAAATTTTTAGAGAGTCGTCACTTCAGAAACCATCTGATGCTGAGTATCAGTCCAAAAAACCAATTGAGTTACAGCCGGGGACTCGCAGCGATATTGCCAGAGATTTTGGCGGCTTTACGGCGATGTTGGTGAATAAACCCAACAATGCTAAAAGTCACTTGTTTAGCTTGGGCGAATATTATGCGATGTATTTGTTAGTTTGGTCGCCGGTACTCTGGTGCACGAGTTTTCCGAAGGGTAAGGATATTTGTTCAAATTCTAAGCAGGCAAAAGTCTGGGATAGAGAAGTTGTTGAACTTAACGGTTTTGCTCGCAATTTGTGGAGGGTGAGGAGGGCGCTAGCCAATATTCCTACTTATATGATTTGCGATGATCATGATGTTAGCGACGATTTTTATTTGAATCGAGAGTGGTGTTACCGGGTGCTGGGAAAGCCGCTGGGTCGGCGGGTGGTGCAGAATGCTTTGCTGGCTTACGCTGTGTTTCAGGCTTGGGGAAATACGCCCGCACAGTTCGATCGCGAAAAACCGGGAGATAAATTATTAAAGGCGGCTGAAAAATGGTCGGCTTCGGCGGGGACTGATGTTTCTGTTTGGGAGGAGGCGGCTTCGTATTTGGGAATTCCAGGACTAGATCCGAAAACTCATTTGCCTAAGTTGAAATTCGATGAAGATGTTTTTATTTTGGATCGAGATGACGAGGGTGTAAATGAGGTTTTGAATTGGCATTTTATTGTGAGAAGTTTTAAGCACGAGGTGATTGTGCTGGATACGCGGAACTGGCGGGGGTATCCGGTGGAAAGCCCGATCGATCCGCCGATGCTTTTGACTCACAAAGGTTTTGAGGAGCAAATTCAGCGGCCTTTGAAGGAGACTGATTTGCTGAATAAAACTGGGGAGTTTCAGATTGAGGCGACGCTGGTGGTTGTGCCGACAAATTTGGTGGGTTTGTGGATTATTGATGCGGTGCAAAAGTGGGATGTGGCACAGGGGAAGGTTTTTAGTAGTGATGCGGGGGATTCTTGGAATTTTCATGAGTTGGCTTTTGTGAAGCTGTTGGTGGAATTTTTTAAACAGCGCGATAGGGTGATTGTGTTGACGGGGGATATTCACTATGCTGCTGCTGTGCGACTGAGTTATTGGTATGATTGTCATTTTGGCGATTCTCGATCGAATATTGAGCCTTTGGGGGGGGCGAATTATAAGTCAAGTTGTCAATATTCTGTGCTGGCGCAGTTGACTGCTAGTGCTTTTATCAATGAGGAGTGGACAACGCATTTAGTTCATACTAAGATTAAGTCGTTGCTTCCTGAGCGATCGCACCAATGTTTGGGATGGAATGAGCCGCTAGAATTAATGAATATTTCGAGGATGACCAGAAAGAAGGCTGTGGCGGCTGGTCTCAAAAATAGACAATCTCCGCCTGATTGGGGCTATCGGATTGACTGGATTAAACGGCAAAGAGCTCGGGTATTTTTGCTGCTAGAAAAGGGAACTGCGTCAGATAGATCGCATAAAAATAAACAATTGTCAGTGCTGCATAGGTTGTGGAATTTTATATCGCTGTTGTGGCGCAATCGCTGGCTGCAAGAGGGTGATGAGATTGTGGGATATAGCAATATTGCGATCGTCAGTTTTCAGTGGCCTGCTGAGGGTGATGGGGAGAAGGCGGTGATGCAAAATGTTTATTGGCGGCCGCTTTGGGAGCCGAATAGTGTGGTTTACAGTCAATATTTTGTGCCGCTGGGATTGGATGAGGATGATTAGATTACCGATTTCTTGAAGAAGTCGGGGATTTGGATATGGGTACAATATTGTGATGAGTTTGTGGCAGTGTCTGCCGGGGGTGAAACCCCAGTCTCATAGCTAAAGTCGGTTGGAACTGAGATGTTTCACCCTTCTCAAAAACAGGCAAGATGCCTGTTCCACAAAGAATAAGTTTTCTTGTGGGGTGGGCATCCTGCCCGCCCAAAAAAGGATTATTGAGAATGGTGTAACCTATCAGTTCCAACTGAGATGTTGCACCATCCTCAACTAGCCATACTGCCAGCGACTAACAGTGATGTCAAAACCGTGCTTAGGAGCTAAACTATGGGTACGATCGATATTAATTAACAGCCCCAACACTACCAGAGATAGCAACGAAGTTTCTCCGGCAGCCGCAGAATTTACAGAGCCGGCCGACCTGCTCAATCAGTTAAAAGCCAGACGCAAAAAGTCGAGGGCGGACTTGGCAGATATGGAAGTCGTTTTGGACGTATTAGAAAACCATCAGCACGAAAGTTGAGGGGAAAACTAACCTTCTTGCTGTGCGAGGAGCGTGAAACCCTTGGTGGATCTACTATAAATTAGGAAGCCCGTGACGAGATTTGAACTCGTGACTTCCTCCTTACCAAGGAGGTACTCTACCACTGAGTTACACGGGCATAAAAAATTAAGAACCTCCAATTAAAAAATTAATTTTTAATTCTTAAATTTTAACTTCTTATTAAATTGAGGTGGGCCGAGCTAGATTTGAACTAGCGTAGGCGTAGCCAGCGGATTTACAGTCCGCCCCCATTAACCACTCGGGCATCGACCCATTTCCATCACAGTTATACATCCTAGCACCAGAATCTTTATTTGCAACATTATATTTAAAACTCTAATCATTAAGTTTATAACACATAAGTGAGTTAGGGGCATAGGGAAAAATGAACACTTTTTAAGGTGTGCATTGCTAAGTCTAGGCTGGGTGCCCGCCCGGAGCACCCTAAGTCTAGACATAGCCCAAATCCCTAATTCACTAATTCCCCGGTTTCTTGCAGGGAGTGCAGGCGGCGGTAAATGCCTTGTTGACTCAAAAGTTCTTCGTGGCTGCCAACTTCGACGATTCTACCGCCGTCGAGTACGACGATCGTATCGGCTTCGCGAATTGTACTGAGTCTGTGGGCAATAATGATGGTGGTGCGCGTACCGAGGATATTCTGCATGGCTAGCTGGATCGATCGCTCCGACTCATAGTCCAAACTAGAAGTAGCCTCATCAAAAATTAACACATCCGGCTCCACCAACAGCGCCCTCGCAATCCCCAACCGCTGCCGCTGACCGCCGGACAACCGCATTCCTCTCTCCCCGACTACGGTATAGTAACCTTGGGGCAACATCCGGACAAAATCGTCTACCTTGGCAATGCGACAAGCATCCTCAACTTGCTCGAAAGTGGCGCTTCTGTTTCCGTAAGTCAAATTTTCCAGCAAAGTACCGTTAAAAACGTCTACTTCTTGGTGGACAATGGCTAAACGCTGGCGGTAGCGAGTCACGTCTAAGCTGCGAATGTCTTCGCCGTCGATCAGAATGCGGCCGGAGTTTGGTTCAAAGTAGCGAAACAGAAGTTTAACTAAAGTCGATTTCCCGGAACCCGATCGCCCGACTAATGCTACTGTTTGTCGGGGATGAATCAATAAATTCACATCCTGCAAAACGGGTTTTTGACTGTCGTACCCGAATGTCAAACCGCTGAACTCAACTTTGCCGGTAAATTTATAAGGCGACGCCGATCGAGCATTTTCTGCTAAATTAACCGCATCAACACCGTCTGGCGTTTGCATAAACTCGTGGAACCGGATCATTGAAGAATAGCGACGCGCCAATAATTCGGCGATAATGCTAATCGGACGCAGTTGGGAATATGCCATGCTTGCCAGGGTGTAGACGGTAACAAAATATCCGAGGGAAATTTTGCCTGCAACCGTGGCTGCTAGGCTAAAACCAAGAACTGAAAACAAACACAACTGGACGATCGTCTGCTGGTATGTCCCCAAGGTGACGTATCCTTTGTGAATGCGGTGGATCACGACTTTTAATTCGCGATCGAGTCTGGTTGTTTGCCTTTTGAGTTCATCGCTTTCTGTCGCAAAAGCTTTGACTGTTTTGATGTTGGTGATAATTTCCGAGTTGCGGCTTTCTGTATCTTCGATGTATTCATCCAGAATTTCTTCCCGCGCAGTCACCCCTTGCAGGCCTTTGAGGGTGAAACTGAGGATAAATAGGAATGAAACCAAAATTAATAAGCCAATCCGCCACTCAATTAAGCAGATAACGGCAAAAATGCCGATTAAGCGGACGACTTCGGGGATGAATTCGCCGGCAATTTCTGGGTAAGTCCAAGTATGGTTGGCGATGCCTTTGGCGATGCGACTGGCAATCCGTCCGGCGTTGTTTTCGTCGTAGAATTCTAGGGGTAAGGTGAGGATTTTGCCGATCGCACTTCTCATTTGATCGCGCCTTGCCCTCAATGGTATCGCCCAGTGGAACCAATTTCCCACCCAAGGCTGTACCGGTGCTTTGGCGACTGTTACCAGAAAAATTATGCCCAGCAAGACGCATAGCGATAATATTTTGTTGGGTGAGTGCTGGGTAACAGAGGCGATCGCTGCTATCAGTTTTTGGGTTATTGTATCTGTAGCTTGACCCGACAATACGTTTAATATTTGACCGATCGCGTAGGGAACAAGCAAATCGGCTAGTGCCAAAACGCTCGATGCAGCTATGCTGTAAAGTGATATTTTCCAGTAGCGACTGTAGTATTTGAAGATGTCCTGAAAGCTTGCCATAAATTTTTGTTGAGATACAACCCTTGCAAACACTTGCATTTAAAACTGCGCTCGGCGCGCCGTGTTTACAAGTGTACTACAAAAGTAGTTTATCGGGGAGTCATCTCGGCTCATGCTAGCGACTCGCCCGATCGGGTGATTTATGGCAATCATTCGATCGTCAGCAATCGATCCGCATTCCTGGGCAATCAATTCCAGACTAAGGGCAAAAAAATGCAAAAGACAGAATTTTTCTTAAATTCTGCCTTCTGAGCAATGCCTTATAAGTTTTACGTTTGAGTAGTCTGTTAGCTGAAGGTGTAGGCTGATTGCAGCGCCCACCAGATCAAGAAGCCGATTCCGCCGGCAATGACAATCGCCGAAATGGCGATCGCTATAGGACTGTCAGCTCCCTTGAACTTCATGATTCCGCGATTTAAATCTGACATGACAGTGTTCTCCCACAATTCCAGCTTGATTGTAGCTTTGTAGTCAGCCGATGGCGGTCAATTTTCACGGCAATTACTGATTTGGTTAATGATCTGGCTGCTGAAATTGCAGGTGGGGAGTGGGTTTGGGGGGGGGTTACTGGGTTTGTGAAAAAAACTTACTAAAAAGACTTGACAAATTTTGAGAAGTGAGACAATATTGTTAATACCGCAGGAAATGCGGGTGTAGCTCAGTGGTAGAGCGTCACCTTGCCAAGGTGAATGTCGCGCGTTCGAATCGCGTCACCCGCTTTAGAAGATAAAAAAAATTAAGAAAACCGGAAAGTAGATCAAGAAAGTTTTCGGTATCCTCCTAATGAAGGATGGTTGAAAATACCTAAGTTAGTGGTAAGATTGAATGCAGAACTTGCAAGTCAAAATTGCCGATCGGGCGAGATCTCGGAACAGGCAGTTGAAAGCCTCGCTATGGCGGAATTGACAAGTTTGATTAAGTGGATATGTTAACGATTATTTTTGCAAAAACGCTTTTTTTATCCGATCGCTAGTGCCATCTCAAAAAGCTCCAAAGATTGACTTAAACGATGAGTACCCCTGTCCTTGCCGACGCCGGGGTCGTCTAGTTCCCATAACGTTGACAGAAGCCTTTGGCTGCAACCGCTGTCAACAAATATTTGTATTGGACGAAAGTGGATACGTGATTGAGCAACTATCAACGAACTATCCTTACAAGCAGGCTTGGCGGTGGACAGGGAACCAGTGGAACAGAGCGCATCCGGGTTTGAAGGCCCATTACTTGCCACTGGCTTTGGGTATGATATTGGTGCCGCTAGTGATTTGGTTGCCCTTGGCGCTGCACTCGCCGGGCCCGAATATTATTCTGTGGGCAATGGTCGCCGTGCTGCTAGCAATGCTGCCGGCGCTGATGGTATGGCTGGCTTATAGGCGTTAGCTAGATGATAATAGAGGATTTTACCCATTCATCAGATGCCGCAAATGTCGCGCGTCGCGCTTATCAAGCTTCTTTGGAGTTGGCTGCGACAAAGAGTGCCGATCGCGCTGCTGCTTTGCAGGCGATGGCGGGCTCGCTGAAACGCCGGCAAAATGACATTTTAGAAGCAAATACTCTGGATCTAGAAGCGAGTCGGGACATGGCGATTCCCGAGTTGATTGTGGAGTGGCTGAAGCTGACGCCGGAACGGATCAAGACAACTGTGCAAATTCTGGAACGGTTGGGGGAAATGCCAGATCCGATCGGCAGGGTGATCAATGCTTCTTATCAGGTCGATCGCTGTCAGGTTTACTGTCAGTCGCTACCGCTGGGGGCGATCGCTCTAATTTACGAGGCGTTTCCCGAGTTGGGGGCGATCGCCGCGGGTTTGTCTCTCAAAAGCGCTAACAGTTTGATTCTTAAAGGCGGCAGCGAAAGCTGGCAAACTAATACAGTAATTGGAGAAGCTTTGGTTTCGGCGATCGATGAGGTCGGTTTGCCATCGGGATGTTTGCAGGTACTGCCGCCGGATCGGGGCGCTTCAATCAGAGAATTGGTGACTCAAGACCAATATCTCAATTTAATTATTCCCTACGGCAGGCCAAGTTTGGTGCAGCAGGTTGTAAGGTTGTGTACAGCACCAGTTTTGAGGTCGGCAATGGGAAATTGTTACCTTTATTGGTCACCGACTGGCAGTTTGGAGATGGCAAGGTGGATGATTTTGGACAGCCATCAAAGCGTTCCCGATCCTGTTAACGCGATCGAGAAAGTGCTCATCGATCGCAACCAAAAGCCTTCTTCCTTAGTCAGGCTTTGGAACAGTTTAAAAGAAAAAGGCTTTCAAATTAGCGCTGATGCTGATCTGGTCGCAGATTTCCCCGACTTGAAGCTGGCGGAACCATACGAGTGGACTCAACCGTATTTAAACAAAACCATAGCGTTTAAAGTTGTCGATAGTTTAGAGATTGCGATCGGCTGGATCAACCGCTACAGCAGCGGCCACGCTGACTGCATTGCCACTGAATCTTACTTAGAAAGCCGCCAATTTGCTCTGGATGTTAACAGCGCCTCAACTTTTATTAATGCCTCACCTCGGTTTTGGCGCTATCAAAATCGGGGAGATGCGATATTTTTGGGAATGTCCAACCAAAAAGGTTATCGTCGGGGATTGATCGGGTTAGATACGCTGACGACAATCAAAGAAATTGTTCAGGGAAACGGACTTTTTTAATCTGATAGGTTATTTAAGATTGGTTATTGGGATTCAACCAAACTGAAAAGTGGGAAAGTATTATCGATGCGTAAGCCTTTATAAGGCTTTAATAGTTGTTTTCAAATTTTTTTTGAGGAAATACAATAATATCTTTGTACAACAATTAGGCAGCTTTGATCGCAAGCAATTTAGTCACAAGTTCCCGGAACGACACCGTGGACCCAGATAAAAATTCCCCGTGCCGACAATAATCCCGCGATTCATTTGTTTTAGGTCAATCTAAAATCGGTAGTGGCTCTAATTAAATTTAGAAAGTTATTAACTCAAATGAAAATACTCTTAGCGATAACATGAAATCCAAAAAATTACTCAATACTCTAGACAAGACGGCAACGCCGACTTTAGGCGAAGAAACGCTACTTCACCACTCGGTATATGTAAAAAAATTGCGTCCGCTGCTGCCATCAGATGCCTTTGAACCAGAGCCTAGCAAGTTAGCAATACTATTCATCAACGCTGCTATTTTATTGCTGGGATGGGGAATTGCTGCTAATCTCGATCGCTGGCCTGTCTATCTTTTAGGGCTTTACTTACCTTTAGCCGTCATCATGGGCAATAGTATCATAGTTTTGCTATTTAGCTCCCACGATTTGATGCACGGTAGCGTTCAGAAAAAGTCGCGCCTCACTTATCCGATCGCCTTTTTGGGACTAAGTATGCTGTTTATGCCGCCTACTCAGTGGAAAAATCTGCACAATCTCGTACATCACAATAACACGAACTCTGTGGCAGACCCCGATCGCAACTATCTGTACCAGCAACCAGATACTTGGGGAAAATGGATTCAAAATCTGTTTGTACCCTCGGTGGAAGTCAATCCGGTGTGGTTAATGGTAGGGATGGCCGGTTCGTGGTTAGTGCATAATTTCCGCAATCTCACCTCGGTACTGTTATTTAACGATAAATCTGTCGATTACGTACCGGCTGCCTTTACAGTTAGTCCTAAAGATAGATTGACAATCGCATTTGAATGTCTGGGAATTTTAGGAATTCATGCGAGCATTTTGTTCTACCTAAATTTTCATCCGCTCAAAATAGCTCTTGCGTACTTTTTGCCGATCGCAATTGGTCATGCAGGCGCAATGTTTTACATCTATACCAATCATATGGGTTGCCGGATGACCGCCATTAATGATCCGCTGATCAACAGTGCTTCTGTGCGGGTTCCTAAAATATTTGACCTGCTGCACTTAAATTTCTCTCACCACACAGAGCATCATATTTTCCCCAGCATCAACTCAAACTATTATCCCATGGTGCAAGAGTTGTTGCAAATTCACTATCCCGATCGCCTGAATTTAATCGATGCTGGGCAAGCTTGGCGGTTGCTAATCCAAACACCGCGGCATTATAAAGATGAAGTCACCTTCACTGATTCCTCTGGAACAATGTCTGTAAATTGCTCGATTGCTGAAGACTACAAAAGCTGAGAATGAGGATAGGATATTACATCTTGCACCATGCTTAAAAAACAGGCTTTCCGGCCTGTTCCACAAACAATGAATTTTATTTTGGGGAGTAGGGGTTGGGCGTCTCGCCCACCCCAAAAATACACTCCTACATACTGATGCTATTGAGTACCAACGAAGGCTTGAGAGCAAAATAAGGGATTACTCGTTTTTGATTGTTGGCATCAATCCTTTGTTCTGCCATATTCAAATTTTGCTGGAACTGTCTGGCTAAAAGTTGGATCGGGGTTCCCGCAAAAACTTCGTCGAAGCTCATCCGGTAGAGTTCTCGGAAAGATTTATCGTAATAACCCAAACGGTCATATCGATAAGCTGTCAAAATAAACAGAATTTGCAGTTGATTGGCCGCTCGTTTGTACGGAGGAAGCAACCGTAAAATGTCCTTTTCCGTAATCAATTCTAGATAACCAGAAGCGGTCATCCTAGGAATGTCCCGGTAGGCGGCCAAAGGCATATTAGCTGCAAAACTCATGTATTCATACTGAGGAAAATTGACTGCTGAATGCTGCGGGCCACAGGTAAAAATTACAGTTGTGACAATTGCAATTAATTGTTCAACTGTGTCGATGTGGTCTGGCATTCCTTTGACTTTACCGCCGTTATCAGACGCTAATTCTTGAGCCCAGGTTTGCAGTTCCACATCTTGTACGATCGCCTGATTCGTCGGGTAAAAGAATTTAAGATAGCCCGATACAAAGGTTTCAATCGCATCCCAAAGCAACAATCCATCATCTCGGTAAGGATAGTGAGGTAGTTGATTGGGGTCATCCATTCCCCGATTTTTCAGTTCAGCGGGTAAGGCAAATTGATCGAGACTCCATGTACTGCACGCCTCTCTAGTCAGTTCCATTGACTCAGCCAAGGTACCACCTAGCAATTCCTCAACAGGCCCGCCGGGATTGATCAATCGAGAACGAGCCAGATCGTTGTTGGTCAACATAAAGCGAAAGTGCGGTTTCAGCAGCAGGCTAAGCGGGTGATTTTTAGCCAACTGTCGGGCGGTGACGATCGCAATTGGTTCCATCACCAGATGAGTTCGACCTAAATGCGTGTTCATTTCATGGTGATTGGCATCTGCTACTTGTACGCAGAGTTTCGCAAACAGCCAATCGACAGGAGGATCGAATGGGGTGTAGATATGGCTATCTGGGTTGGGATCTAGTTGAATGGCAATAGGTGTCATTTCACCGCGATCTCGGACTCCCGTCCATCGCCAAGCGAAAAAAGCCCGTGGTTTCGGCAAGTATTTTCTGCCTTTTTCATAGGTTCCGCCTCCAACGAGAGCAGGCGCGCGATAGTGTTCGTCAGTACCTGTGTAATCGGCAATGTAAATGTTTTTTTGCTGCAACTCTTGCTGCAGATCGAATAATGGGTGCAAACTGGAAAGACCCCTCAGTGTTTCTGCCCGAGGATCGCTCGCATCTAAGAGGCGAAGCACCATCGGATTTGCTCCAGACAGGCGCTGTTCTGCAAAAGAGCGATCCGTTTGGTAGATTTTGGCAACTCCAGGTAGCGGCAGCCGAGTAAAAAAGTCTTCATAGTCTTGGAGTTCGTCGAGACGATCGAGAAAAGTTCTCGAATCGGCTGCCAGCATATTTGCGGGAAGTTCCGATGTTGCTAATATCCGTTCTGCAAGATACTTGCTCGAAAAGTTCTCGACTGCGGGCACATTTTTCAATAATGCCAAAGGTGATAAACTCTCATAGTCAAACTGATAAGCTTGTTGCTGACGATTCAAGGAATCTTTTCGCTGTTCTTGGTTCGGGTCGTCTTGAGGAAGAGAAGGTTTCATATTGTCTACCATTGTATAAATCAACTCTCTTTTTGTAGTAAAATATCGGACATCATCACTACTGATCGAGGAGGGAATTTAAAAAGTATTATGCGTCTAGGCTCACGCTTGATATAGGTCTTATTCACCGAGCAATAATCTTATTCCGGATTTTTTTAAACTCAGAAAAATTCCTCAAAAGAAGGCAACACTTCTCGATCGCCCTAAATCTAGGTTGAAAGGTTTCATTCTCCCGATAAGTAGCTCGCACTCAAGAACCCCGACTTCTTTGAGATGTCGGGGTTCGGGGTGTTCGGTTTTTTGGGCGAGATCTACTGGTTAGCGGTTAGGCACGAACCATTAAATATTGGCCGTTGCCGTTATATTCGCCGTCGCAACTCGCGAAATTAGCCACAAACCAAATTAAGTAAAACCGCCAGATGCGGCGAAATTTGGCATAGTCGATGCCGTAGTCTAAATCTTTGACTATTGCCTGAGAATCGTCAAAGTTTTTCAGCCAGTTAGCAAAGGTTGTGGAGTAATTGTATCCGTTGAGATACCAGTTTTTTATGGTTTTGAGGTCTTTATTGTGGCTGGGAACTGCATCGTATTTCCAGTAACGACCGTGGGGAAAAATGTATTTGTGGGTGAAAACGCTGGATATATTGTTGGGAGTGCGAACTGTGATGATGTGAATGAAAACTTTGCCCTTATCCTTCAGGAAAGATGCCAGCTTTTGGAAAGCCTTCGTTAAATTTCCCACATGACAAAAAACTCCGATGGAGAGAATTTTATCAAATTTGGTCTCGAATTGGGCGTCGTTCAAATCTCCTTCATATAGGGTAAATCGACCGGAACTAAGGTAGCTTTCGGGGTCTTGCATCTTCTGACGCATATACTCGCATTGCTGGTGGCTCAAGTTAATCCCGGTAAAGGTGACATTGGGGAATTTGGAAAGAATGTAATTGGGAACACAACCCCAACCGCAGCCAAAGTCTAAAATGTTGTCGCCATCCTGAATTTCTAGCTTCTCAATCACATCATCAATCATCTGCATTTGCGCTTGTTCAAGGTTGGCGGCTCCTTTTTCCCACAACCCCATGCTGTATTTAGGATAAATGAGTTTTCCGTCGCCTAACATGGGATTCAGCATAGCTTGAGGTAAGTCGTACTGAATCTTCATTAAATCCCGCGGCCCTTCGGCTGTATGGTCTGTTTCTGTTAGTACCCATTCGTAGGGTGCAAGCAGGGACGGGAAATGCTTAAAAAAGACGGGCATACAGGTATCAAAAAGCGATCGCAATACTGAATCTGGGACTTCTAATCCGTTGATATAAGACTCTGCTACTGCCATTTGCACCGTGTTAACTGCACTGACTGCGAGGCGAGTTGCTCCGTAGGCGATCGGACTTTTGGTATGGATATCTCCCACTATGGGAATGTGTTTTTCGATGCTGTGTAGGGCTGTTGATGAAGTCATGGCTATACTGGTTTTAAAGATGCTGCTATTCTATCTCACGAAAATTGCCTGGTTGTTAGAGAGCAAAAAAGCTGAAACTATTGCCAAGTAAGGTTTGCACAGTGCAACTCCCCAAAATTCTAAAAATATATGGCGGTTGAGGGGGATTTGATAACGGATTTATAGGGGTTTGGGCGATCTTAATTTTATTAAGAATTATGTCAGTCTATTTTAGATTTTAGATTTTAGATTTTAGATTAACTCCACAGCTTGAATGGGGGTATTATCACGGTGCGATGACGATTTTAGTAATCATTTATACCATTTGAAATTTTAGATAGATTAAAGAATTGGGAATGACTGATGAGCTAAGAGTTGGGATCTTGCCTAGAGTTGCATTCTTTTTTTAAACTGTTGTCAGTTGGGCGCTTGAGCTGACGCAACGAGAAGCAAATGCCGATCGCGACTTATAGTTAAGGAATCAGGGGATGCAGAAAAAATGCCCAGAAACCGGGTTTGCATACAGCTTCGGTGCAATAAGAGATGTCCGCGAGATTCCTCGCTAATTAGCTAGACGCGCCACATATGCCACAGATTCACTATCTGCCGGACGATCGCACGCTCGAGATAGACGACGACGATATAATTCTCGAAGCTTCCCTGCGTGCCGACATTCCCCACACCCACATCTGCGGCGGTAGCGCCCGATGTTCGACTTGCCGCGTATTGATTGTCGAAGGTTTGGAATTTTGCTCTCCGCGCACTTCGCCGGAAGAGGAACTTGCCAAAAAATTGCGTTTAGAACCGGAAATTAGGCTGGCTTGTCAGACGCAGGTTGCAGGCGGCAAGGTGATTTTGCGCCGACTGGCGATCGATTCTGAAGACTTGGAATCATTTAACGACGAAATGGCGGGCAAGTCAATTTCTGCTCCTGTGGGTCAAGAGAAAAAAATAGCAATTTTGTTTGCGGATATTCGAGGATTTACGCCTTTTGCAGAATCGCTGTTGCCCTACGATGTAATTTATGTTTTAAATCGCTATTTCCAAAAAATGGGTTATGCGATCAACCGCAATGGCGGGATGATTAATAATTACATGGGAGATGGTTTTATGGCGCTGTTTGGGTTGGAAAATCCCGACAAAGCGGCGGAACAAGCAGTGAGGGCTGGGGTGGAGATGCTGGAGGAACTAGAGAAACTCAATCCCTATTTTGAGACTTTATACCGTCACCGATTGCGGATTGGGATTGGCATTCACTGCGGGTGGGTAGTTGTGGGGAATTTGGGGGCATCGAAGAGTCAGACAGTTACGGCGATCGGGGATGCGGTGAATTTGGCCAGCCGGATCGAGGCTGCTAATAAGCAAGTAGGAACAAGTTTACTGATTTCCGAGGAGACTTATCAGGAAGTTAAGGAATTGGCGATCGTCGATCGGCGCGTATCCGTGCCAATTCCGGGGAAAAGTGGCGAATATCCGCTGTATGAAGTAGTGGGGATGCCGCCGCTGCCCGTGGAAATCGAAGAAGTTTCTGAGGTAAGGGAAGATTCTATTTGGCAAAGTTTTGTCAATAAATTGTTGGCTCTGTATGCTGCAGCGTACAATTGGATTAGGAAAATTTGGATTCAAATTAGAAAACTCTAGAGCAACTTTTTTGAGTTGTGTTATTCCCTCGATAAGATGAATATTCCTCAGTCCATAGTTCGCATTTTTCTCATGCTCCCCAACGGTCAGATTGGGGCCCAACTGCGAGATAATATTCCAGGTATTGCCAGTCAAGGAATGCTTTCTACTTTTGGTGGTGGCGTGGACGTTGGAGAAAGTCCACAGCAGGCAGCCCTGCGAGAAATGGAGGAAGAAACTTGCCTCAAAACCAATTATTACAAAATGGAGTTTATCACAACTTTTACTCACCAAAAGACTCAAAATGAGAGAAAAATTTTACAAAAAAACCACCTTTTTTTGGCGAGAGTTAGCGATGGTGATAAAATAGAAATCAAAGAAGGTGTGGGTTTGGTAGTTTTGAGAAAAGATGTAGATTTCGAGAAAGTCAACGCAGGGGAAGGTACTCAAATGGCTTGGAAATTGTTGCAAGAATATTTAAAATAAAAACTCCCACACTACGTTTTCCCCGCGAGGGGACTGAAACTTCAATACAGAACTTCTTTACGATGTTGTCAAATACGAATTCAGATTACGAATCATTACTACAACGGGCGATCGCGATCGCAGCAAAAGCTCATGAGGGGCAGGTTGATAAGGCAGGCAATTCCTATCTCGATCATCCGCTATTTGTGATGGAAAATGTAAATTCTCTAGAGCAGAAAATCGTAGCGGTTCTACACGATGCTGTCGAAGATTCTGAACTTACACTTGAGCAACTTAGAACCGAAGGTTTTCCTGAAGTTCTAGTCTCGGCGATCGAGGCGATTACCAAAATAGAAGGAGAAGCGTATGCAGCTTATTTAGAGCGTGTGATTGCCAACCCGATCGCATTGCGAGTCAAGATCGCTGATGTTACTCATAACCTTGATATTCGTCGCATCGCTAATCCCACAGAGGCAGATTTTCAACGCATTGCAAAATACAAAAAAGTCCTCAGTCAGTTGCGTGCCGCCTTAAAATAATGATTAACCGCAAATATCCGCGTTCATCCGCGTACATCTGCGGTTAAAAAAATCCCCAAATCTAAGCCATCACCATCCCCCCATCCACATTAAAAACCTGCCCCGTTATATAAGCTGCGGCCGCATCCGCCGCCAAAAACTTCACCATCCCCGCAACTTCCTCAACTTCCCCGTATCTCCCCAGCGGAATATACTTCAAAATCTCATCAGACTTGACATCCTTAGTCATATCTGTAGTGATAAAACCCGGTGCAACTGCATTCACAGTAATCCCGCGACTGGCCAACTCCTTCGCCACAGTTTTAGTAAATCCAATTACCCCAGCTTTCGCCGCACTGTAATTAGCTTGTCCGGGATTGCCCATTTGCCCAGCAACCGAAGCAATATTAATAATGCGGCCGCTTCGCTGTTTCAGCATGATTTTACTGGCAGCTTTCGCACACAAAAACACGCCAGTTAGATTTAAATCAATTACCGCTTGCCAATCTTCCAACTTCATCCGCAGCAGCAAAGTATCGCGAGTAATGCCGGCATTGTTCACCAAAATGTCAATCCGTCCCCATTTTTCCATGACATTACTGGTGAGTAAATCTACTTGGTCAGTTTTCGAAACATCTGCTGCAAGTGCCACAGCTTCTCCTCCAGCAGCGACTATTTCTGCTACCACCTCATCAGCAGCAGCACTCGAACTCGCATAGTTGACGGCGACTTTAGCGCCTTCTGCTGCTAGGGTTAAAGCAACGGCGCGGCCAATTCCCCGCGACGCACCGGTCACGACAGCAACTTGACCCCGCAATCTCTGAAAAGTCTCTGGTAATAATTCCATAATTGTATCCTCGCAATCTACCAGAGAATTTTGCACTAAAATCGAGCCAGAACCAAAAAAATTATTTTGTCTTATGGCAGTTCAAAAACAGTTCAGCAGTTTTGAGGAGTTACTATCGGGCTCTGACTTGCCGGTGTTGGTAGATTTTTACGCTACTTGGTGCGGGCCTTGTCAGATGATGGCACCGATTTTGGAGCAAGTCAGCGGTCAGATGAAAGACAAGCTCATGGTTGTCAAAATTGACACGGATAAGTACGAACAGTTGGCGTCGCAGCATCACATTTATGCTTTGCCGACTTTGGTGTTGTTCAAAAATGGCGCTGAGGTCGATCGCATTGAGGGAGTGATGCAAGCGGCGCAGTTGATCGATCGAGTTCAACCTTACTTGTAGCACGAGCCAATTATCACACGTAGGGTGTGTCAGCCCACATCTGATTAATTATGAATAAGATAATCCTAGTTGACGCACCCTACTTATGAAGACTCCCAGCCACGCTATTATCAACCTCGCAATTCTCGGCAAACCGCAACTGCCGCAAGCTAATCTAATTATTGCGATCGGCGGAATTTTGCCGGATATTCCGATATTTTTATTTTACTTTTGGGCGAAATACATTGCTCGCTTGCCCGCAGCTACAATTTGGTCAGAAGCATATTATGAGCCTTTTGTGCAAAATATTGTGGCTCTGTTTCATTCAATTCCCCTGGCGGTTATTGGTTGGCTAATTGCTTATTACTTTGGCTGGCAAAGCGTGCAAATTCTGTTTATCAGCATGATACTACACTCTCTGGGAGATTTGCCTGTCCACAATGACGACGCTCATCGACACTTTTTTCCGTTCAGCAATTACCGTTTTATCAGTCCGTTTTCTTATTGGGATAGGAAGCACTACGGGTCAATTGTTTCTTTTCTAGAAATGTTGTTAGTGCTGCTGTCAACTTACCGCGTTTTTGGTTTTGTTAATTCTTATGCTGGAAAAACGTTGTTGATTTTGGTGAATGGTTTTTACTGGGCTGGCGCGGTTTATTTTCGGGTGCGAGATTTATTTAAATTCACTTCCCAAAGATGAAACATGAACTCAAAATTACCAAGTAGCAATTAGGAATTAGCAATTACCATATTATTAACTACGCCGAATATTAAAACAACACCAATCTTGGCGCTTCCATAGAGTAGCCACAATCCAGCCGTGCTGTTCGAGAGTGTCAGCAATGGGCTTAGCTTGTTCGAGCAAAATGCCGCTGAGCACGGCCCAAGTAGTGGGTTTGCTAATTGCCGTGAACTGCGGGATTAAATCAATGATTACTTCTGCTAAAATGTTGCAGATCAAACCGTCGATCGGATCATCGACCATTTCTTTCAGGCGATCGATACTGCCGAGCTCTGCAACTAACTGCTGAGAATTAACGCGGTTGAGTAGTCTGTTGCTAATGGTCGATCGCACTGCCAAAGGATCAGTATCCAAAGCATAAACTTTTGTAGCGCCCAACAACACTGCGCCGATCGACAAAATACCCGATCCGCAGCCGATATCGGCAACTACGCACTTGCTGTCATCAAAACCGAGACGCATTTCCAGCGATTCCAGACAAAGTTGAGTAGTGGCGTGAGCACCGGTACCGAAGGCCACACCCGGATCTAAACGCAAAATAATGCGATCGGTATCAGTCGGTAAGGGCAGCCAGGCCGGATTAATTAAAAAGCGATCGCCCACTTCTTGAGGCTGCCAGTGCTCCTTCCAAGTGCTGCCCCAGTCTTCGTCTTCAATCAAATCCCACTGCATAGCAGGTAGGGGCAAACCTGCACACAGGGCATCTTGGCGCAGCCACAGAGACAGAGCGGCCAAATCCAGCAATCCTGCCTGTTCTTCGGCCAAATAAGCCGACATCAGGCAGGAATTGCTTTTGAGCTCCGTAGCAGTTCCCCGACAGTTAAACCGTTCCAGACGCCAAAAGATGATATCTTCCAGCGCCGGATCGCAAAGAATTCTAATTTCCCACCAGCTATGTGCCATAACGATTTTAGATTTTAGATTTTAGATTTTAGATTGACCCAGGGGAACTGGAGACTGGGAACTGGGGAGTGAGGAATGAGGATTGGCTAATAGAAAAATTCCCGCTTTCTTGCCAATTACCAACGATCGATTACCCATTACCAATTATCAGCCCTTGCATCCAAAATCTAAACTCCAAAATCCGTCAAAGATTTACCGTGTAAGCATCCCGAATTCCCGGAACTTTTAGGATCTCCGCCAGTATCCCCTCTGGTAGAGGGTCATCGAGGCTCAAAACCATCACCGCATCGCCTCGCACGATTTTACGGCCTACTTGCATACTGGCAATATTGACATTAAAACTGCCCAATTGGGAACCAATTTTGCCAATAATCCCCGGCATATCGCGGTGTAGGGTAAACAGCATATGGTGAGTGGGGGAAACGTTGACTGGGAAATCGTCAACGCTGGTAATCCGAATTTCGCTTTCGCCGAGCACTGCACCTGTCACGGTGTGTTCGCCCAGGGTTCCCTTGGCCGAGAGGTGCAGGGAGCCGGTGTAGTCGCGAATGGAGGCGTCTCTGGTTTCGACGACGCGAATTCCGCGTTCTTTGGCTTCAATGCTGGCGTTGACGTAGTTAACGCGCTCTCGCAGGGCTTGGGAGAGCAGGCCTTTGAGGGCGGCGACGACTACGGGCTGGCTTTGGTTGCTGGCCAATTCGCCTTGGAGTTGAACGTTGAGGTAATCGACTCGGCCTCCGGCTAGCTGGCTGACGAGGTTGCCGAGGGTTTCGGCGAGTTGTAGGTAGGGTTTGAGTTTTTCGATCGAGTCTGGGAAAATGCCGGGTATGTTGACAGCCGATCGCGCGGGCAGCCCCAACAGCACGTCGCGAATTTGTTCAGCAACATCGATCGCCACATTCACCTGAGCTTCCGCTGTGGAAGCTCCCAAATGGGGCGTCAGCACGATGTTTTGGCCGACACTCCGCAGCGGGGAATCAGCTTCCAGCGGTTCGTGTTCGTAAACGTCCAAAGCTGCGCCGGCGATCTTGCCTTCTTTGATGGCTTCTGCGAGGGCTGCTTCGTCGATGATGCCGCCTCTGGCGCAGTTTATGATGCGGGCCGTGGGCTTCATTTTCGAGAGCACTTCCGCGTTAATTAAGTGCAGGGTTTCCGGCGTTTTGGGGATGTGCAGGGTGATGTAGTCGGATTCGCGCATCAGCAGTTCGAGTTCTACCAAGCGGCAGCCCAACTGGTCGGCTCTTTCGGTCGAAATGAAGGGATCGTAGGCCAGCAGTTTCATGCCCATTGCTTTGGCTGCGGCGGCGAGGTGGGAGCCGATTTTGCCCAAACCAACGATGCCGAGGGTTTTTTTGTAAACTTCTACGCCGATAAAGCGGTTGCGTTCCCATTTACCCGCTTTGACGGATGCGTTGGCTTCCGGGATGTGGCGGGACATCGAGAGCATCATGGCGAGCGCGTGTTCGGCGGCGGCGATCGTGTTGCCTTCGGGGGAATTGACGACTACAATTCCTTTGCGGGTAGCGGCGGGTACATCGACATTATCTACGCCGACGCCGGCTCTGCCGATGATTTTGAGTGAATTCCCGGCTTCTATGATTTCTTTGGTAACTTGGGTGCCAGAACGGATCATTAAAGCGTCGTAATCTGGAATAATTTTTACCAGTTGTTCGGCTGAGAGTCCTGTGTTTACGTCAACTTGCGCGACTTGGGAGAGGATGTCAATTCCGGCTTGGTCGATCGGATCGGATACTAGAACTTTAGGCATAGCAAGCAATTGAGTGGAATTAGTAAAAATAGGCAAGCGCGTTGGCGAGCACAAAGTTGAGGCTTAAACCAGGGACAGTATCTAACAGCTCAGCTTAAACTTGCGTTTGTGCAGTTTGAATTGTATCTGCATTCGGTCTTGACCGACCGTTTTTGCTTGAAATATTTTAGGTTTCGGGGCGATCGCACTCTCAGATGCTCTGGAAATCCCCGAACTGCTTAGCTAGTATGTCTTTTCCGACTATAATTATTTCTAGGTGTCCGAGCCTAACCATCAGGAATTATTGTCAATGAATTATCTTATCGCCGTACTGCCCGATCGAATTCAAGCCGAAGCTGCCTACAGTGCTCTCGAAAAAGAAGGCTTGCCCATGAAGCAAGTCAGCATTTTGGGTCGTGGCTACAAAACTGCTGATGAATTTGGCTTGATCGACCCCAACCAGCAAGCGAATAAACAAGCTAAACTCATGGCTGTTTGGCTGGTGCCGTTTGGCTTTATTGCTGGCGTTACTTTCAGTTTGATGACTCAGTTGAAGACTTTTGCGTGGGCGGGCGAAATTGGCGATCACGCGATCGGCGGAGTGCTAGGTGCGATCGCCGGCGGGATGGGCAGCTTTGTTGTTGGCGGCGCGGGCGGCATGGCTTTTGGCAGCGGCGATGCTTTGCCCTACCGCAACCGTTTGAATGCGGGTAAATATTTGATTGCGGTTAAGGGTACTGATGATTTGACTGGGAAAGCTGCGAAGATTTTGCAGCAGTTTGAACCAGAAAATATCCAAGGTTATACAGAGACTTAGTTATTTGTTGACTGTCAACTGTTGACGGTTAACTGTTAACTGTTGACATTCTAATCGTGTAATATTTGGAGGCAGTTATGGAATTACCAACTATCCCCCTACATTCTCCCCTAGAATTAACACTCGAATTAACTGATGAGCAGTTTTTTCAGTTGTGTATAGACAACCGGGATTTAAGATTTGAGCGGACTGCTAGTGGAGGATTAATTATTATGCCACCTACGGGTAGCGAGACTGGTAATTTCAACATTGACTTATCGTATCAACTTCAATCTTGGAGCAGACAAAATAAGCATTTGGGAATTGCTTTTGATTCTTCAACTGGATTTAAACTGCCCGACGGTACAGATATTTCTCCCGATGCTGCTTGGGTGCGCCGCGACAGGTGGGATGCTTTAACTGCTGAAGAAAAAAAGAAATTTGCGCCGATTTGTCCCGATTTTGTGGTGGAATTGCGATCGACCACTGACTCCCTAGAAAAATTGCGGGCTAAAATGAAAGTGTATGTGAAAAATGGAGCGAGGTTGGGATGGTTGCTCGATCGCAAAAATAGAAAAGTAGAAATCTCCCGTCAAGGTTCAGATGTGGAAATTTTAGACTCGCCTGCAACTCTGTCAGGCGAAGATGTACTACCCGGTTTTGTTTTGGATTTAACTGATATTTTCTAAATTTGTAAGAAGACTTGGCGGTTGAAACCGCATCTATCAAGTCAAAACCCCCAGAGGCTGGTTAAAGAGGACAACTGGGGTAAAATTACGTTATTCTGTTTAGTCGGCATCCAGCAGACATGGTTTGTATAAACCTGCTTTCAACCGCCTTCTTATCTTTTCCCACTCATTCATGATATGATAGGCTGCCAAAGGTTGCGTTTGGTATGACCTATGAAAATCCTCCACGGGACTTGGATTCCTCAAACAGAAGAGAGTTTTGTTCAAGGTGGAACTTTTTGTCTTTGGGTTGAAACCACTAAAAAGAAAAAACAGCCTGCTAAGGTTCATCCCCGACAATTGGAGACGGCACAGTTAAGAGAGTTTCTAACAAAAGAAGCCGGGATTCAACTGCCACCAGTCAGCAATACAAGTGCGATGGGGCTAGAATACGCGATCGTCCCTCGGTATTTTTTACTCCCCACTGCCGATAACCAGCCGTTACCATCTTTAGAGTTAGCGCGATATTTAGAGACAGAATTACCCGAAACATTTGAGTTGGAGTATTGGGAAGTTGATTGTGTGTCCATCGCCACCCACACTTTGACTAAAGTATTGAACGATCTGCATTTTTTTGCCCTCTACGATTTAGCAGAAGTTCAGTTTGGTTCAGACTTGTTATTTTGGTATCACTACACCCAAAGTTTTAAGCAAATTGTTCTGAAAGATCATTATATTCCGGCGTTGCGCTATCGAGAAACTGCTCCGATCGCGATCGCACCCATCGAAACATCCGAACCCGCTGAGAAAGCCACGCGCGGGCGTAAGAAAGCGGGCGAGACAAAAACCAAAACAACTGCAAAAACTCCAAAAACACCTGCCAAAATTGCACCCAGCTTTGAGATTTATCCGGGATGGGAAATTGTTTCAACACAGTACGACACTGATTTACAACGCTATGTTGAATGGATGCCTTTAGTTTGTGTGTCCGGTTTTCGGAAGATCCAGCTACAAGATACACCAAAGTTCTACGATCGCGAACGGTTGCTGCGGCATTTTTCCGAGTGTGCGATCGCGGAAATTGTCACTCAAACCCCCATCCCAGCATCGTTTGAAAATAAGATTGCGGATTCTTTACTCCACATCTGCCTCAACCAAACACGAAAAATCGCGCGAGTAAGCCTTGAGCAATACCGGCAATGGCAAACCTGGCGCGATCGTATTACGCGCAATCAATCTGCTGACTCATTCTCCCTCTGCTTTCAACTACAATCCCCCGAAAACCCCGAACAGCCTTGGGTTTTAGAGTTTCAGGTGGCTGCGAAAAAAGACCCATCTCTGCGGATGCCGTTGCAGGATTATTGGCGATCGCGATCGACTCAACAAAAACAGTTGAAAACACAATTCGGAGACAACTTTGAGCAACATTTGCTTACAAATCTCGGCTACGCTGCCCGCATTTATCCCCAACTTTGGCAAGGGCTAGAAACCGACAAACCCGTTAACATTTCCCTCGGCTTAGATGATGCCTTCACCTTTCTGAGTGAGTCCGCTTGGGTATTAGAAGATGCCGGATATAAAGTGATTGTCCCCGCTTGGTGGACGCCGAAGGGACGGCAGCGGGCGAAGATTCGCCTGCAAGTCAAAGGGAAGGGCACCAAGAGCGCTGCAATCAAGGGCAAAGGGTTGTTTTCGGCGGATTCCTTGGTGGAATATCAATATGAATTGGCGATCGGGGGTGAACGGGTTAGCGAACAAGAATGGCAGGCGTTAGTAAATAGCAAAACACCGCTGGTGCAGTTCCGAGGACAATGGATGGAACTGGACAAAGACAAGATGCAGGAGATGTTGGAGTTTTGGAAAAAACATCGCCAAGAAAACCCCGATTTAAGCCTGATTGACTTTATGAAGTTGACGGCAGAAGGAGAAGCGAGCGAACAGTTGGAGGTTGAGCGCGATCGGGCTTTATCGGATATGTTGGAGAAGCTGCACGATAAGAGCCGGCTAGAGTTAATTGCAGATCCAGCAAAGTTTCAGGGCAAGTTACGCGATTATCAAAAGCGCGGTGTTTCTTGGTTGAGTTATTTAGAAAGCTTGGGATTAAATGGCTGTCTTGCCGACGATATGGGTTTGGGTAAATCGGCGCAGGTAATTGCTAGACTCCTGCAAGAGCGGGAAGTTTTATCTACTACAAAAGAGACAGAAAAAAAGACAGAAAAAGCGATCGCACCTTCGGTTCTACCCACGCTGCTAATTGCGCCCACTTCCGTAGTTGGTAACTGGCAAAAGGAAATGGAAAAGTTTGCTCCAGAATTGCGATCGCTGATTCACCACGGCCCTCAACGTTTGCAAGATGCCAAAGCATTTAAAGCCGCCGTCCAAGATTGCGATATGTTGATTACTTCCTTTACCTTGGTGCGAAAAGATGAGAAGCTGTTGAGCAGCGTAGCGTGGCATCGCGTGGTAATTGATGAAGCGCAGAATATTAAAAATCCCAAAGCGGCGCAAACCAAGGCGATTTTAAAGTTACCTGCTACCCATCGACTAGCATTGACTGGAACACCCGTGGAAAATCGATTGTTGGATTTATGGTCAATTTTTAATTTCCTCAATCCCGGATATTTGGGAAAAGAGGCACAGTTTCGGAAAATGTTTGAATTACCAATTCAAAAAAATGGGAGTCGCACGCAATCGGCAGCGCTCAAAAAATTAGTGGAACCCTTTATTCTCCGGCGCCTGAAAACCGATAAGTCGATTATTCAGGATCTCCCCGACAAAGTTGAGCAAAAGCTCTACTGCAATCTCACCCGCGAGCAAGCTTCGCTTTATGAAGCGATCGTGAAAGAGGTAGAACAAGAAATTGACGCGGCGGAAGGAATGAAGCGCAAGGGGATGATTTTGGCGACACTGCTGAAGCTGAAGCAAATTTGTAACCATCCGCGCCAGTTTTTGCAAGATGAAAGTGAGTTTACACCAGAGCGATCGCACAAACTGGAACGGCTGATCGAGATGATTGAGGAAGTCAAAGCAGAAGGCGAAAGTTTATTGGTATTTACGCAGTTTACAGAACTGGGAAGCGCGTTGGAAAAATATATTAAACAAACGCTACATTACAACACTTACTACATCCACGGGGGAACCAGTCGCGAAAAACGGGAACGGATGATTTCAGAGTTTCAAGATCCAGAGTCTGAACCTTCGGTATTTATTCTGTCACTGAAGGCGGGCGGCGTGGGAATTACGCTGACAAAAGCCAATCACGTGTTCCATTTCGATCGCTGGTGGAATCCGGCGGTGGAAGATCAGGCGACGGATCGGGCGTTTCGGATCGGACAGGAAAAAAATGTGTTTGTGCATAAGTTTGTGGCAATTGGCACTTTGGAAGAAAAGATTGACCAAATGATTGAGGACAAAAAGAAATTGGCAGGGTCAATTATTGGTGCGGATGAGTCGTGGTTGACTGAGTTGGATAATGAGGCATTTAAAAAGTTAATTAGGCTCAATAAAAATGCAGTTTTAGATTAGGAGAAACCAAAAAATATGTCACAATTTACTCGGACTTGGTGGGGCAATAAATTTATCGAGGGGCTGGAAAGATTTACTGATTCTGGGCGAATCGGGCGGGGACGTGCCTATGCACGAAACGGCAAGGTAAAAAGCTTTGGCATGAATGATGGGTTAGTGATGGCACAGGTGAGAGGCTCGGTTAATCCTTATTTTGGGGTTTATAAGGAGCCTCTGTACACAACTCAAATTGAGTTTGAGCCAATTAGTCAGGAAAAGTGGCAAATGGCGATCGCCCAAATGGCATCCAAAGCCAGCTTCATTTCCCGGCTGCTGCTCAACGAAATGCCCGACAATATTGAAAAGGCTTTTGCACCCCTCGGATTGCACCTTTTACCCAGCAGCCGCGAGGACTTTAAGACTACTTGCTCTTGCCCAGACTATAGCAATCCCTGCAAACATATTGCCGGAGTTTATTATTTGGTGGCGGCCGAATTGGACAAAGATCCATTTTTACTGTTTGAATTACGGGGGCTTTCTAAGGAAGTGCTGCACCGCGAATTGGCAAAAACGCCTTTGGGAATGGCGCTTTCTGCCGAGTTAACAGCGGATGCAGCGGCCCCTGTGGCGGTGGATTCCTATTACACGCAGGCGATCGCCAGTGAGGCGCAAACGGTCAGCCTGAAAGAGTTTTGGCATGGTGCGAAGCGATTACCGCAGACGATTGAGGTGGCAGCGCCAAGTGGGGTAAGTGCGATCGTGGTGAAGAAACAGGGAGATTTTCCACAGTTTTGGCACAAGGATGGTTCGTTTATTGAGGCGATGGAAGAACTGTATTTGCGGGTGAAGAAGAATAAGTAGTTGGGTGGACAATTTTGCTGCCATACTCGATCGAACTCTTGCACAAACTTTAACTCGAAGACTTCATAGATTTGGTACAATAATCGTGCTCATCATATCAACTTTACCAGCAACTAAAATCATAAGATCGTTATTTGATGATTTTAGACTATAATTAAATTAGTGCGACTGTTAAAAAAGTAGACTTTTTAGTTACAGCAAGCTTTGGCAATTTCAAATTAGAATCTAGCATTAACTGATGTTACAAAGAGAAGAACTGTTAAAAGGCATCGAAAACCGCGAATGTGTGGCGCGGGTACTCGACCAAGCAGAACAAGCAATTAAAACTTGGGAAGTTACTCAGACTGATTTTCTGTCGCCACCAGAATTGGCGGACACTCTGACGGTATTTAAGCGCTTAACAGACGTGGAATTAGTGGCTTGGGGCGGCTACCCGCAAGCTGAAAGACAAAGAATTGCGATCGCGCGATCGGATATCCCGATCGACTCTGCTAGCGTTAACGTTGCTGCGGTAGAAATCGCTGGCAATTTCTTGTTCGATACAGCTTCTCACCGCGACTTTTTAGGGGCGATGTTGGGTACGGGAATTGTCCGGGAGAAAACTGGCGATGTGATTGTTTTGGGAGAACGCGGCGCGCAAGCCATTGTCATGCCGGAGATGGTAGAGTATTTGGAGATGAGTTTGCAGCAAGTGCGATCGGTTCCTGTGCAAACGCGGCGCATTGAGTTGAGCGAACTCAAAATTAGAGAACCCAAAAAGAAAGAAATGACAACCGTTGAAGCATCCATGAGATTGGATGCTGTCGCCTCCGCTGGATTCGCAATGTCTCGCAGCAAAATGGCCGATTTAATTGATAGTGGCGACGTGCGAGTTAACTGGAAAGACGTTACTCAAGCTAGTTATAATGTCAAGTCGGGAGATTTAATTGCTGTTACGGGCAAGGGAAGATTGGAAATTGGGGAAGTTGCTGTTACTAAGAAGGAACGCTATCGAGTCCAGTTAACTCGATATTTGTAATTTATAGCCCAGAAACCGGGGTTTTTCCGAGAATATTGTTACACAGCCCAAAAACCCCGAAAAACCCGGTTTCTTTGGTTTTATGCGTAAGTCCTAAATCCAAATTATCGGGGAAAAGTTTTCCTTACCCACACGGCGATAGCCAGCATTAACAAGCCAAATAGTAAGCCAAACAGCAGACTCCAGATAATTGTGGCAGCAAAGGGATGCAGCGGTAGAGAAAAATCGGGTTGCCATTTAATCGGTGTATCCTTGATTAGAGGATAGGCGGCGGAAAAGATTTGTCCGCCGCCGATCGCAGTTCCGACAAAAAAGATGATATTCTCAAGCTGGCGAGATCGCTTTTTCTCCTCTTCTTCCTTTTGCTTGTATAATTCCATCTGTTCCCTGTCTAATTCCACCTGTTCGATTTCCACCATCCCCCGCACAGTGGATATCGACTGCTGAAACAAATTTTGACTAGCAAGCAGGTAGTTTAAATCTATTTCAATTTGCCGCTGATACTTATTCTCCGCTAAATCTAGAAACCTCTGCCAAAAATCCAGATTGTCGCCTGGGATGCACAAACCTCTAATTCTTGTCAACTCCTTACCATAATTTTCAGCATTAGTATCAATAGTATTTCTGTCTTCTTGCAAATATCGCACCTGCAGAGCAAAAGCCAACATTTTAGTGTGAACTTCAGCCAGCAACTCCTTTAACTTCTGCAACTTAACTTGTCGATTTTGTTCGCTTTCTATTGCACGCAATTTGGGAAGCTTCTTTTCTAACTCGCCGACTATTTGCTGTGCTTGGCGATAATTTTTCCGAGCTTCGCCATACACAAATATAATTTTAGCGCGAGAGCACAGCAGATTCATCAAGTAAAAGTTAAACGTCGAGGTTGCGAATTCCAAAGTTCGGGGATTTTCTTGCAACCATACTAGAAAGTGACACCGCTGACGCGCATCATCTTCGCGGCTGTCATACTCAAAAATCGGACTCCCGAATAACTTTCCTTCGGCGCGAAAGTCTACTGATGCTGGCTGTTTATCCTGTACAAAAGCTTTAACAGATTCGTCAGCTAGTTTCCGGTAAGTATCATAAAATGCTGGTTCCGCATATAACAATAACGTTTGTCCCAGAGACGGTTTAATTGCATTTTGCAACAAGCAACCTTCGGGATTTAATCGAGTTAAGTCCGCTACTTTTATTGTTAAATTTTTATAGCAAAATGTCAAGTCTGCGGTGTAAGTATCCTGAAGTCGCAGAGCATTGATAGAACCATGAACTTTCTGGTTATCTGGCTGAGTAATTGGCTGGAAATTCAGAGGTTTTCCATCGGGAATCAGCAATTTTACCTGAGTCAGGTTTTCCCGTTCGCCGTCTGGATAATAGACGCCGTTTTTGTAGCAAATTAGCTTGTCTCTGAGGGATTTGAGTTCGTTGATGTTAAATTCTTTGCCGACATTATCTGCTAGATTGTCCCACAAAATTTGGGCATTTTTTGCTACTTGCTTATAGCCTTCGTCCCTATCATCCCGCAGGTGGAAAGGATAGAGGCTAATGCTGGGATTTTTAATTTGCCATTCTTGGCTCATAATCAATTTTGTGAGATGTTTTCGAGTATTTCTATCAGATATTTGGGGCGGGCAAGATGCCCAGCCCACAAGATTTTTATGGTTTCTATCTTAGGAAGGTGTTTGTGGATTATTTGTTGGCGGTGCAGGCGGCGCAGACGACGGAGGCAAACCCAGTCGAATCTGATTTTCCTTCAGCGTTTCGTAAAACTCCCTGACGATTTCCTCCGGTGCATCGCTATCACCGCCGCCCGCACCCATTTGATAAATTTCGTTCTCTAAATTCTCTTCAATTTGAGGCCGAGTTTCGCACCAATTCTTGATTGTTTGAGCGATAATATTGATATTATCGCTCGAACCCACATCAATAGCTGATAATTGTTTGACAAATTGCGGCTCGGATATTTTCAATAACTTAGTGAAAGCTGCCACAATTTCTTCTGGTGTGGCCTCATCGGGAAGCGACATTACTAATCTCCTTAAATCAATCTTTTCAGTTGACAGCGGTAAAGTTTCGGTTTCGCCAATTAAGGTAAATGCAGCCCAAGCTTTGGGATTCCAAAATTGAGCTTTTGTGGTTAGCATAGCACACCGCAAGGCGGCTGCTCGATTCTCGCCCCGTGCTAAATTTTGGTAGAATTCAGTCGTTAGTAATTTGGCTGAAATCGCTCCCATATTCCACAGGGAAACGATGATGCTGGGGACTCCGGCGAGGATGAAGCAGCGCGACAATCCGATGACTCCATCTCCGGTGATTTTACCGCCTCCGGTGCTGCACGCGCTTAATACTACGAGTTCGGAATCGAGTTTTAATTGCTGGATTTCTGCGGCGTTAAGCGCGCCGTCGTCCGTGTCTCCTGATGGTGCTAAAATTATCGCGCCGGGAATGCCGGAACCTTGGAAATCGTCGAGGAGTCCGTGGGCGGATAAATGAACGATGCGGGTGTTTAGCATCCTGTCTAAAATGGCGATTTTTGTGGCTTTTTCTCCGCTAATTGCTTGGGTTCCTAAAGTTGCGGCGATGGCTTCGGCGGCTTCTTTTGCCTTGGACAGTTGTTTGAGTTCGTAGGGCTTTTCTTTGAATTTTGCGGCGATGATTGGATCGCCGACAATTAGGGCGGCTTGTCTCAATCCTCGCACTCGGTTTTGACGTTGGCGGGTGATTTCTAATACTTGGATGGATGGGCTGGTGAGGATGGTATGATTTTCGATGAGGTAGCGGTTGTTGCTATCTTGCAAGGCGGCGAAGGGAACTAAAAATAAGTCGTAGTGGGGGACGAAGATGATGGGGGAATTGGCATCGGTGGGGAGTAAGTCTAAGATGGGTTCGATCAGGATTTGATGGAGGAGTTGCAATAGGGGAAAGCGGCCTGTTTCGTCTCGATTGTACTCGGATTCTAGCTGAATTTTGTTGCCTTCGTCGTCGGTTTCATTGGTGCCGATGGAGACGCGGGTTTTGAGGATGATTTGTTTGAGGGTTTGGTTTTGTTGGTTGAGGGGTTCGCGGTTGGCGGCGCGATGGGTGATGTTGCCGTTTGGTTGGATTACCCAGATGTAAATGTCATGAAAGATAATCGAATATTCAACTATTGTAGAGTTTCTATCGCGGGCGATTTGTTGGATTTGGGAAATTGATAACCCCTCCAACTCCCCCTTGCTAAGGGGGGGCTTTGAGAGGTTTGCTTCTTCCTCAAATCTTGATAACCCCCCCAGCTCCCCCTTGCTAAGGGGGGGCTTAAGAGGGAGGCATTGAGATAACTCTTGTTCCTTTCCTTGATAAGGGGGGGACTGAGGGGGGGTTGTTAATAAGGTTTGCCGCAATAACTCGACGAAGGCACGGGTGCGCGACATTTCTGATATTTCTAAGGCTTCATCAAATCTAGTTTGGGTGACTAAAACTTTTTGCAGCAGGCGATAGGCAGATATTTGGGTTTCAAAGATTGAGACTTTGTGGTCATTACTTACTAATTCAGAACGAATAGTTTCATGAATTGCGATCGAGGCACGAAGTGCTTTTTCCGCTTCAGCAAGTTGGTGAGTTTGTAGGAAAGTATTTCCCAAATTGTTCAGAGAGAATGACTCTCCCACGCGATATTCGATTTCCCGTGAAATGTCTAAAGACTGTTGGTGAAATTCGATCGCCCTGTGGTATTGCTCTAGGGATTGGTGAGCATTGCCCAAATTGCCGAGGGAATGAGCTTCTCCCACGCGATCTCCGATTTCCCGTGAAATGTCTAAAGACTGTTCGAGAAATTCGATCGCTCTGTGGGATTGCCCTAGAAAACGGTAAGCAATGCCCAAATTGCCGAAGTAATTAGCTTCTCCCGCGCGATCTCCGATTTCCCGATAAATAGTTAATGCCTGTTCCCAAGACTGCAAAGCTTCTCGAAAGTGACTGATTGCATACTGCTGAATTCCTTGTTCTAACAGTCTGTCTGCTTCTGCTTTTCGGGTGACGGCCACTGAGGTGTTGTCCTTCATCCCAAGCAGTATCCTGGCATAATTCATCAACCAATTAGCATTATTTAGTTCGCCTTTTTCTCTAAGACCATCTGCCTCTTCTAGCATAGCCGCCACTAAGCCATCATCCAGCAATTCCGGGTGAGTTTTCAATACCTCCGCTTCTTCGCCGCTGGAACAGGTTAGCAGTTGATTTATCAGGTTGAGATAGGCTTGTTCGCGTTCTGACTTCATTGCGATTTGGGATTTGGGATTGTGCGATCCATTAATTTATTATCGGTGAAACTCATCGGTTCGGGGCTGGCGATGCCAAGTTTTTTGTAGGGGTTCTCGCATTTGGGCGACAATATTTGCCACACCACGGGGATTTATCGTTTATTAGTCGGCTCGATGGTTTGTCCGTGGTTGCTATGGTTTGTCGAGTGGGCCGTTTGTTTGTCCGCGATTCCGCGAGTCCGCCAGGGGTTGAAACCCCTGTCTCATAGCTAAAGTCGGTTGAAACCGACTGAAGAATGGTGACAAATAATCGATTATCGTGACCAATATTTGAGTGTTTATTTAGTTTGCTTTTCAGTCCTCTTGAGAGGACTTTTGCTATGAGACGGGGGTTTCAACCCCCGGCGGACTTGTGGGATAGCGTGGGAGATTTTGATGGCAGGAATTTTGGTGGCGCGAATGTGCGATTGACTTGTTGCACACATTCCGCACTTCTTAAGATAGTCAAAAATATGTTGACGAGAAAACGTTATCCTATAAATTTAATCGCCAACATATTCTCGATCATTAATGACTATTGAGAACAAATAAACACTCCTTAATAAAACTCATATTTGTACATATCAGCGCAATGCTTGTAGACAAAGAATTACAGCCATTTCTTACCAAAAAATCCCCAATTAATGTTATGAAATGCGGAATGTGGGTTCAATCGCCCAGTAACTAAATACATAAATTCGCACAAACAAAAACCGGGCAACTTCAAAGCTACCCGGCAATCCAAACTTTAGACTTCAGACAAATCTAAAATCTAAAACCTAAAATTCTTAAACAGCTACAGTCTTCTTAGCAGAAGAGCTCAATTCGCCCTTAGCATACTTAGCTGCAAAATCATCCAAAGATACTTGCTTAATCTTTGTACCGTTACCAGCACAACCAAAAGAGTTATAGCGATCGCTACAAACCTTCTGCATATACTTGATCGACGGCTTCAAGAAGTGGCGGGGGTCAAACTCATCGGGCTTCGCAAACAAAGCTTCGCGTACCGCAGCGGTAATCGCCAAACGGTTGTCAGTATCGATATTGATCTTGCGAACGCCACACTTGATACCCTTTTGGATTTCTTCCACAGGTACGCCGTAGGTTTCGCGGATTTTACCGCCGTTGCTGTTGATAATTTCCAGCAATTCTTGGGGCACAGAAGAAGAACCGTGCATCACCAAGTGAGTATTCGGCAAGCGGCGGTGAATTTCTTCAATGCGGCTGATTGCCAAAATTTCGCCAGTCGGCTTGCGAGTGAACTTGTAAGCGCCGTGAGAAGTGCCGATCGCAACTGCTAGAGCATCAACGCCGGTTTGCTCGACGAAATCAACAGCTTGTTCAGGATCTGTCAGCAACTGATCGTGAGAAAGCGCACCTTCAAAGCCGTGGCCGTCTTCTGCTTCGCCCATTCCTGTTTCCAGAGAACCCAAGCAACCCAGTTCGCCTTCAACGCTAACGCCGATCGAATGAGCCACTTTCACCACTTCGCGAGTAACTTCAACGTTGTACTCGTAGCTAGCGGGAGTCTTAGCATCCGCTTCCAGAGAACCGTCCATCATCACGCTGGTGAAACCTTGGCGCATGGCAGAATAGCAAGTGCCGGGGGCATTGCCGTGGTCTTGGTGCATGGAAATGGGAATGTGAGGATAGGTTTCAACTGCTGCCAAAATCAAGTGGCGCAGGAAATTTTCGCCAGCGTAGGAGCGAGCGCCGCGAGAAGCTTGCAGAATCACAGGGCTGTTGGTTTCGTCAGCAGCGCGCATGATCGCTTGGATTTGCTCCATGTTGTTGACGTTGTAAGCCGGTAGGCCGTAACCATTTTCAGCCGCGTGGTCGAGCAGCAATCGCATAGGTACAAGCGCCATAGATATTCCTCCTAATTATTTGTGATTTTTGGGCAGTGAATTTTGGACAAGCTCAATTCTTACGATAATATTAAGACAATTTGCCACCGATCGCGCACTATCTTTCCAGATTTACTTAAAAGTTCAAAAAACAAAATTTTGAGTTCCGAGCATTCCACTCAAAACTCAAAATTTTTAACTCACAAATTTTTTATGGGTCGCCCGGGATTTGAACCCGAGACCGGTCGGTTAAAAGCCGAATGCTCTACCGCTGAGCTAGCGACCCGCGAAAACATTGTTACCGGACACAATTTCTAATAGTAGCACCCCTCATTTGAAATAGCAAGTGTTTTTTAAATAAAATTTGCAGTCATGCGAACCAGCATCTCGCAAGTCGCTCCCGGCTGCAAATAAATCAAGTGTTCGCCAGTGTTGAGGGCATTTCGAGGAGCAGTCCAAGGTTCCAAACAGTAAAAATCCTTGCCCTTCACCATCCAGAAAACCAACTTCCCATAGCTGGAGTTGTAACTGAGGGTCAGCCGCAAGCCGCTCGCCGCGTCAGTGACAGTAGCAGCAAGACCAGTGAGCTCGTCAAAGGAAACATCAATTTCATCCAACGTCGGGTCAAAAACCCCAGTGAAGTAACCCTTTTCATGGGTGTTCTGATCTCTGTACTGCATCCCCGGAATCTCAAAGCGCAGCTTAGATTTGTCCGTCGCCAAAAAGTAGGGATGCAAACCACTAGAAAACGGCATGGGTTCGGCAGACAGATTGGTGTATCGCTGAAAAATTTCCAAAGAATTGCCTTTAATCTGATAAGTGAAGGCTAGTTGGAAATCAAAGGGATAAACAGCCAGCGTCTTGTCGCAACTATTGAGAATTAGCGTAAGAGCGGCGCAACCCTCCGTAACTTGTTCGCCTATTGTCCAAGGCAAGTCTCGAGCAAAGCCGTGCTGTTTGAGCTGACGCTCCACTCCCTTGTGCGTGTAAGTATTGTCGGGGAGATTGCTGCAGATGGGAAACAGGATGGGAATCCCGCCACGTACAGTTAGAGCGGGATTGGCGAACCGTTCCGCGTCCAAATAGAAGATTTCTTTGCCTTCAACCAGCCAGCTAGTGGCAATACCGCCCCGTTCCGGCACAACTTCTAGAGTAGAGTTAGCGGTTTCGTCGGAGAGGATATAGGTTTTGTACTGCTTTTGCTTGAGCGCGATCGCAAACACATTTGTCATCGGTAGTAGGTCATTGATCATTGGTTGTCAGTAAATCGGTCGTTAATAATTGGTCGCTGGTATGTTGATGTTCACCCATTACCGCCCCTATCCTCCCCCTGCCTCCTCGTTGTTTCGGCCCCCATCGGCTAACCAATGCTCCCAGCTATAGGAGGTAGGGCGATCCGGTGCTTGGAGCGTTTGCTGCTGTTAGCTGGAACGATCGCGGAGGCCGGCTGCTGTTTGAGTGCAACTTCAAAAGATACAGCCCGAGTGGGGGGAAGATAGCTTTGGGGACTCGGCACTGCTCCTTGACTGGGAGATGGGGGCGAAATAAACGGTTCTTTGATGAATGGCTCTTTTGTAAACGGCTCTGATTCCCGGCTGGGATTTTGAGGTTGAGTGGGGTAGATGCGGGGCGGCAAATTTTGATTCGCAGGTGGGTTTGACTCAATTGCAGGCCCTGTCCCGTTCGGGAAAAATGAGGAGTTGTCCGGCTGTTGGGGCGCAGCCGGCAAAGCCGGCAAAATCAAAGTAGGTTTGGGTTGTCCGGGCCCTTGCTGAGCGCTTTCACCGGAGGTTCCCCCGGAACCTCGCCCGGGCTGGTATGTACCGCTCTTTGCTGCTCCTGGCAATGGAGAATTTGCAGTTTTTGATGCCGCTCCTGGCTGGACTAGGGCATCGAGAACTACAGAAGATTGCATCGGTCGATCGAAAATACTAGAAATTTGCTCGACACGTTTGAGGATGCGATCTGCTGCGGCTCCCTTCACCACCTTCGGCTGAAACTTTTTCACCTCCACAGGCAGAAACTCTACCTTCATATTCCTGTCTTTGAGCGATACTTTCAGGACTGCGGTATCGTAATCCCTGCGAGCATTCCCGCCGAATATAAAATTACCCAGCGAGTAAACTATCGGACGGCCCTTGTAAATTTCTGCACCTTGCAATACTTGGGGATGGTGTCCCACTACCAAATCAGCTCCTTGGTCGATCGTGAACCGAGCCAAATCAATCTGCCAGTCCCCCGGATAATCTGCCAATTCGACTCCCCAGTGGTAATTAACAATAATCCAGTCTACCTGACCCCTAAGAGCGCGAATATCCTCGGCCACGCGATTGTTACGGCGGGGGTTAGTGCCCGCTTTCCCTTGGTCAGCGACGTTAAGCTCGGCATCGTAATAACCGAGGTAGGCAATCCGCTGACCCTTAACTTCAATAATATCTGGACGCCTCGCTTCTTTAATATCTCTGCCGGCTCCCAGGTGTTGAATCCCACTATTATCTAGAGTATTCATCGTCTCCACCAGTCCCGGTTCCTCGTAATCCATAGCCCGGCTATTTGCCAGATTGACAATATCCACTCCTCCGGCTGTTAATACTTTCACCGATTCTGGATCGGCTTTAAAATTTAATTGTTTTTTGCCAGACCCCAATGTAGAGCGAGTCAGGGAGTTTTCTAGGTTAACCATCGCCACATCTGCTTGCCGGTACTCGTCCATATTGGCGAAAGCCCATTGGTGATCGTTGGCAGCAGATGCTCCCAGCGCATCCGATAGATTCACATTTCCTCCGAACATCAGCGTTACTGTTGGGTCGTAAGGATTAGCAACTTGCTTTTGCTGTACTACTGGTACCACTTCTAAGGCCGCTTGCACCGTATCCGCACGTTTTGGAGGCGGCCCCGACATTACCGCAGTTTGCTGGTACCCGGATACTGGGGATGCTGACCGCAGGGTCAGAGCTTCGTGGTAGCTGACCCAACACCCTAAAATAAATGAGGCCAGTGCCGATCCCACTAGCAGCAGAGAACGATACGTTTTAAATTTAACCCAATCGACGGCCGGTAGGGAACGGTAACGCCGCCGCTGGCGGTTTGCCGGAGTGACAATTCGCACTGACTGTTTCCAGAGAATGTCTGCATCCCCAGCCAAGCGCGCGTGAATTCGCACTCCTTCTACTGCTGGCGAGTTGAGTCTCCAGAGTTGGTGGCAAATAAATTTGACTAAGCCTTCCCGGAGAGTGCTCCCGAGTAATGTAGTATCTGGCGCAAATTCGCGCTGGAATTCTACAAGGATTTGGACGCAGCCGGCCTGAGCCTGTTCGACGCGGGCATAAATCCCTTCGGGGCGCAGCAAGCTGTCAATCCAGTAATTCAGGGCTTGAAAGTTGCCCGATCGCGCTAGCTCCAAGATAGACGGCTGCGACCAATTTTCTGCGTACACCATCAATTAGCCTCCTTAATACGCACGAGCGATGACTCCAATTTGTTTTGAACGGAACCGCAATTCTTTTAGCTTAACCGCCACAGGTTCCGCTGCCCGTTTTGAAGCTAGTTGTTGGCCGCCACCATTTTCTACATTTAGGGGCTGCCTGCTGTCAGTGATTTTTATCACACTCCGGTCAATCGATTTGAGATTTGAGATTTGAGATTTGAGATTGAGTTCACAGAGGGTACTCCGGGTCACAACAAAAGTCGAAACAAAAGGTTTCTGGGGGAGTTGAGGTAGAAAAGAGCGAGATTTATGAGGTAGAGTCTGTTTTTATTGTCGCTGTTTGAGTGTCGCTTTAAAGCTTTCGCTTGGAGATTTGAGATTTGAGATTGAGCCTAGACGGCGTTAGTGGGCGATCGAACAAACGTCGAAACAAAAGGTTTCTGGGGAAGTAGAGGCAAAAGAGAGCGAGATTTTTGAGGCAGAGTCTGTTGTTATTGTCGCTGTTAATCGGGTGCTGTCGTCAAGTCCTAATGCTTCGATCTATGCTGGCAAATGCCTCTCACGAGGGATGCCACTGGCTGCACAACCTGTAATTGGATAAATGGCGTACTAGATAGATTTGGTGGTAAAATCAAATTTGGTAACTCCCATCGGTACAAAAGTTGCGGAAAACGTGAAACTGGCCAGTCCATACGGCTGTGCCTTCCGATGTAAAACCCAAAGTACGTTACGGTAAACAGACCATATTTTAAGCAAGTTACACTGCGCAGGAGAACTGACAAATGCTACAGCGCAAAATCTATCAACTCTGTTGTGATGGTCGTGAGGTTTCTATTTTTCTTCGAGATCAGCAACGTTGGATAGAGCGCGCTCGTATCCTAGATATTGAAGGGGATCTAGTCACGCTGCGCTACGAAACCGACGAAGAAGACGAAATCAGCTCTTGGGAAGAAATGGTGCGTCTCGAAAGTATTGGAGCTGTGTCCCAGAAGTTGGCTTCGGTGTCCCGAACTAACTGCGAACCCCTAGTTTCTGACGATTGTCCCGAAGCCGAACAAATTCGCAATCACTACCCGGACTCGAATTTGGAATAGTTTTGAGCTCGCGCTTGAGGCACAAGGAAAACTTGGGGGAAAAGAAAACTACTTTTCTCCCTTTTTTGTGGAGAAATTATTATGCAAAAAACCCGGTTGAGGCAGAAAATATTCTGGGTTGTGACCACATAAGCTATTTTGCCTTTAAATTTAAGCTTGATGGCGGGATATCCTGCCCACGCGACAAGAGCGTAAGTACACAGTAGTTTAAAAATTCAATGCACGACACCCTAGCCCTGCTGAAACAGGGTTTTTTGTCTGGTTGCGTCTAGGACTGTTTTTTTGTTTTCTGGGCCTGCCGGCTGGTTTGTAGGTGTCCGAGAGCTTATTCGCCGTCTGTTTCGCCATCTAGGAAAAGTTCCGACTCCGGTATCGCTTTAAATACGGGACAGTAACCGTCGGGGGTAACTTTAAAGCCAAACAAAGCACTGGACTGGTTCCAACAGCGCTGGCTGCGGTAGTGCTGACAATTGCCACAGCATTCGAGGTTTGCCTGAACGGCGCTGCCTTGAAAAAGCAGTTCCCGCTGGGAGATGCCGCGCAGTACCAGTTCTTCGCCTTGCCAGCGCGCTTCTACCAAACCGGTATCGGCAAAATTGGCCCACCGAGGATCGGCTGTAATCGGACTCGGCAAGCTAATTGCTACCTCTGTCCCCAATTCGCTGAGTTCTCCCTCATAGTTGGTTTCTGGGATAGCGGGCTGCAAAAACATTTCCCCGATCGGCAATTCGACCAGTGTTCCGGCCGCCGGAGTGTGCAACTGGTAGCGGTTTCGCAGCTCGTCCAAGTTAGCCAGGTCAGCCAAATATGCAGGGGAACCGTGGAGTAAAATTACGTGCTGGGGACGCAAATTGTGGATGAGTTGGGTAGTCCCCGGCCCGTCGCAGTGTTCGGCTAGCAGATAAGTTTCGACACTTGTGACTCCTGATTCGGGCCTGTTGCCCAGCCAGTCGCTGACGGGATATCCTGGTTTTTGAGGGGCGAGCAAAATCCAAGGATTTGTGCCATCGGCAACATACAAAGGCAAATCAGCTAACTTGTCTGTAATTACAATACAGGGCGTGGCTCCCAATCCGGGGCGTTGTTCGGCAGACAGCCGGCGGACGCGGGGTTTCACCCTTTCGTCCCAAAACAAAGGTTGGTGCAGAGCAAAATTTTGGACGGCGGTGGGAAATTGGGGTAACAGTTCCAGATAAGCGTCGCACCCGTCGGCGACAGTGCCGTCCACCCAAATATCCAAGTCGCGGCCAGTAAAGTAGTGGTGACTGCGGAGCAGCATCAGCATTTCTTGGCCCAAACCAAGGGCCGGCGCTGGCAGCAGTACCGAGTACCCGTCGGCGATGGCGCGGTGGATGCGATCGGCTAACTGATTTTCTAGTTGTCGGCGGTGAGGGTGGCGCGCCGTGCCGTAACTGCCTTCCAAAATTAACACATCCGGCTTCATGCCCCTGAGTTCTCCCAGGGGCAAACCTTCCACCAAACGAGAATTGGACAGGAAAAAGTCGCCGGTGTAAACCACGGTGTAGGTGCGGTGCGGCGCGGCATAAGTCAGCAGCACAGTCGCCGCTCCGGGCAAATGGCCCGATGGGAACAACTGCACGCTCAGTCCTGGGCGCACTTCGAGCGGCGACAGCCAGGGCAGTCCCTGACAGAACCGGGACTCTGGCTGCTGATCCAGTTCTGGCCAGTTGAGCGGTAGCAGGCGCGCGGTCACTTCGCTGGCGTAAATTGGCAAGTGGGGGAAAGATTGATGGATTGCTAGCAAACCTCTGGCATGATCGGAGTGGGCGTGGGTACACACCACAAAATCGGCTGGCAGCGATCGATTTAGTGTCGCTGACAGCGGTGCAATATCCTCTATACCGCAGTCGAGTAAAATGCGGTGCGGCCCCATTCGGACTAGCAGACAGACCCCTTCTTGTGCGTGGCCTGCGCCGTAAGGTAAACAATCGAGATCCATCACTGCGGTTAGCTCCCTGCTTTGCACGCAACTTGCAGTATCGCCACATTTAAACATTGGTTGCGACTGCATTCATTCGATCGAGTTCAGTCTCGGACGCAGAAACCGGATTTGATGGACGAAAACACTTTGTTGCCGCCCTCGTTCCCGGTACAAAAACCCGGTTTATCTAAAGTTGTGGTGCGTAAGCCCTGGAGTTAAATGTTTGCTCGAAGGCTCCGGCTCTCGTGCAAGGAAAGTAATTGCACTTAAGATTTGATGCAGCCCCAAGAAAGCGATTTTCCGAAGGCATTGGCGGGACGGGCATTCTGCCTTCGACAAAGTTCAGGCTACTGGTTCTTGCATCAAAAGTTACATTTTATTGCACCATGTAAGAGCAGCGAGCTCGATCTCATATTCTGAGTTTTAAATCTTTTTCCACAATTTGCGCCTGCTAAAAGCTAGTCTTTTTTATGAGAAGATTTTAATTCAGATGCCCAAACATCTTGATAAAACTTTACAAATCTTCATTTTTAGGGGTGTGAGGGCCGTGTATAGTCCAATCTGAAAAACGGAGAACCAGCATCGGGCTAGCTAACTGCTTTTGTCCGAGCAGACAGAGACTTTATGAGTTGGCTCGGTTTCTTTGTAAAAGTTTGATACATTCTTCTAAGCAAACCTTGTGGCTATGGAGGAGAGAGTTTAAATGGCTTTTTGACCCCGCCCACAAACGGATACAAGTTTCCGACAGGAATAGCCCGCAGCCCAAAGTTTTAGACTCTTGTTCAAGCTCCCAGATTCATCTGTGGAGTAAATCTCAAATCGCCCGACTCAGCGCGACTCGACGCTCGTACTCGCCGAAGGTCTGAGCGCGGCTCGATGGCTCACCCAACGTATCGCCGAAGCCTCAAAACTCAAATCTAAAATCGACTGACTGCCCCATAATAGGTTCGTTTACTCCGCTGATTGACTAGGGGACAAAAAGATGAGTTCTTTTGTTTTACCCCCAACATAGCCACCTCAATCCCCCGACAATGGATGATATTCATCCTTCATCCTGTAAAAATACCACTAACTTGCCAGAAGTAATCTCAGTTTGATGAGTCTCCAACCAGTCTGTTATCTCGTGTTTTTTTTATCATTGCTGGGTCTTCTTTGGGTTGGGTTTTTGAGTTTTTTTAGCTAATCCGTGCCTATTTAAAAAGTGTGTAATAGCTGTGTTTGGAGTCCAATAACACTTCGTAGCTCTCTAATATGTATCGTTTGATTTCTGCGAGATCCGTGTTTGTTGACTGCATTCAGCAAATGAATTCCGCGCTTTGCACAGCAGATTATAGATCAGTGACTGGCTCTCGTCGCTATGCCAATTTTAACCTAGAGATACCAGTTTATAGAGTTTAGTTTGTTGAGCAGTTAACTGTACTAAACTTTTAGAAAATCCTGAATATTCAGGTTATTATAGGGTTTTAAAACCTTTTAATAAAAAAATGGGATCAATTTACGTGGTTATTGATTGGACTAGATCAACTCATTGAGAGTGGCGAACTAAGTGCTATCAATAAACCTATTGTGAGAAATTGGTAGTTCAAAAAGTGGCTTGTATAAAATCAATTTTTAGCTAAACCAGACCATCCCAGATATTTTTTTGCGCTATTATACCTAGTATTTGACTTGAGGCTCAAAAAATAGTATTTCATGGGTTGCCTCTATTATATTCTCACAACTAACTTGGGATTGTTAGAGAATTACTACTTGCGAAAGTTTGAAGTGGGAGAGTGTATAATTGTTTGGTATGTTGTAGAGAAGAGTACCCGATCGCAATTCAAGCTGAAATGAGGATCGATCGCACAAACCAGGTTTTGTCAAAAAATGTGGTTTTTACAGGTGGCATTAAGGGCGATGCTTGGGAGAGTGCCGAGAGTCCATAACACCTGCCATTGACACCAGCCTCAACGAGCTAAGGTGTTCGACGACAAATATTCTGTTGGAAAAAAAATTGACATCAGCGGGTAATAGAAAGTAAAAATAAATAAAAGCAATAATAAAAATCAGGCTTTATGTTGGATTCGCGATCGAGGCTAGGCAAGTATGGGATTGAGAAGTTGCTATCCCATAAAACAATTTTCGCTAAAATACATCCGGTAATATACGGAGTTTATATGATTTATTCGCAATCTAAAATATAAAATGGCAACAGCTATTCTTGACCTGGAAATCTCCAAACTCCCGCCAGAAATTACGGTTGAGGAGCGTTACAGCAAAGCCTTGATTTTAATTCGACTGCACAGCAAACCGATCGGTCAAGCTCTTTTGACCGTAGTCGGAGGCCGCATTGGCGGTGACGAATTACGGGAAGGACTGATGAATGCTGCTGGTGACAAATTGTGGAAAAACTGGCTCTACGACACTCTAGAATGGGATGAGCGGGGGTCGGTGGAGGCATTGCCGATCGCCACAGTAGCGGTTTGCACGCGCGATCGCCCTGAAGATTTGCGGCGCACTCTTGAAGCGTTTATGCAGCTCCCAGACGACGGTCAGGAATACTTAGTAATTGACAATTGTCCGGCTACGGACGCTACCAAGGAACTGGTCAAAAATTACCCAAAAGTCCGCTATGTGCGCGAAGACTTACCAGGTTCCAGCGCTGCCCGTAACCGAGCTTTATGCGAAGCTAAACATGAATTCGTAGCCTTTACAGATGACGATGCTGCTCCCGATCCGAACTGGCTGCGATCGCTCTTGTGGAATTTTAGTGATCCGCGAGTGATGTGCGTCACGGGCCTGGTGATGCCCTTGGAACTGGAAACCGAGGCGCAAGAATGGTTCGAGCGCTACAGCCCCCACGGGCGGGGGTTTGATCGCCAAATTTTTGACGGGGCGCACTGCAACCCGCTGGTTGTCGCTCCTGTGGGGGTTTCGGCGAGTATGGCTTTGCGGAAAAGTTCGATCGACTCTATCGGCTTGTTTGACGAGGCTTTGGGGGCGGGAACGCCTACTGTCGGCGGCGAAGACTGCGAACTGTTTGCCCGCATTTTGCGCGCGGGCTACCGCATCGTCTACGATCCGAGAGCCTTGAGCTGGCACCGCCATCGGGGCACTTGGGAAGAATTGCAAAAAACGCTCCAAGGCTACGGAATCGGAGTCTATGCTTTCTGGACGCGGATTTTGGTGAAAAATCGCGAATTAGGGGTGGTGCGATTAGCTTTGGGATGGCTGTATTCCAAGCAAATTCCTGAATTATTTGCTTCTTTGCGAAAGCAACCGGGCTCTATTCCTAGTGATTTACTTTTGGCTCAACTGCGGGGCTGCATTAGCGGGCCGATGGCTTATTTTGCTTCTCGCAAGCGGTTGCAGGAAGTTAAAGGGGAAGTCAATCAATTTTAGATTTTAGATTTTAGATTTTAGATTTACTCCACAGATGAATCTGGGAAATGAAACTAAGGTCTCAGCTTTTGGGATTAATAATTAGTCAGGAGGAACAGGGAAATTCGGCAACGGATGGTGTAATGGATTGAAGGGATTTAACAGATGGATATTGATGGGACAGCGAAGAAGTAAGAGTGTTGGAAATTTTCATCACCACTTATAAATCCCCACATACCAAATACCAAATATTAATTCCCAAATAACAATTACCAATTACCAATTATCAATCTAATATGAACAGGGAACATCTAACTGTTAGCGTAATTATTCCCAGCCACAATCGAAGTTCTTCGCTGCGGCGCGCCCTTGATGCTTTGCACTCGCAGACTTATCCGCTCGAGGTGATCGAAGTTATTGTGGTGGCAGATAGCTGCATAGACGATACTTTGGCAATGCTACAAGAATACAAAGCTCCGTTTAAACTGCACGCGATCGAGGTAAATTGCCGGAGCGCTTCAATGGCCCGCAATACGGGCGCTGCTTCGGCTACCGGGCAATTGCTGCTGTTTCTCGACGACGATATCGAAGCCCTGCCACCTTTGGTGGAAAGCCACGCGCGCGCTCACCGAGAGCGTCCCGGCTGCGCTGTCATGGGCCCTTACCCGCCTAAGTTGCAAGGAGCGACTAGGTTGTTTGATGTGCAAGCGCGATCGTGGTGGGAAGACAAGTTTTATCAGATGAGCCAGCCGGATCACCGATTTACTTATAAAGATTTGCTCAGTGGCAACCTTTCTGTGGATGCAGAACTGTTTGCTCGTCTTGATGGCTTCGATTCGGCTTTCGGGAACTGCGGCGGGGAAGATTACGAGTTTGGGGTGCGTTTGCTGAAAGCTGATGTACCTTTTGCTGTAGCGGGGGATGCAGTGGGCTATCATTACGAACACGAAACCAACAATCTCGATCGCTATTTCCGCCGATCCCGTCAGGAAGGGCGATCTGATGTTTTGATCGGCCACCGACACCCGGAACTTAGACAGACACTGCAGCTAGCAGGCTACGAAACTGCTTACTCGGTGGTAGATAAAATTCTCGTGGCGATCACGTTTTTCTGGCCGGCTGCTGTGGATTGCCTGGCCGTGGGACTGAGGAAATCTCTTGATTTACTCGAAAGCTTGCGGATGCGGGGAACTTGGCGGTGGTTGTGGGAAAAATTGCGCGGTTATTGGTATTTGAGGGGTGTCATCGATGAGTTGAAAAGTCGATCGGCAATTTCTAGTTTTTTACAAGGAGGCGCGGCGAGCGGCGATTTGGGCGGATATGAAATTGACATCGATTTGCAGCAAGGTTTGTTCGAGGCAGAACGCCTGCTAGACGCGGAACGGCCGGCTGGGGTTTACCTGTATTACGGTGAACGGAAAGTAGGCCACATTTTTCCGCAAGCGGGCGCAGAACCACTGCGGGGCGCTCACTTGCGATCGATTCTGGCGCTTGACTTTGCCGAACCCCTGGCTCAGGCGATCGGGGTTAACGGTATGCCCAAAAGTGCCGGTCTTTCTGACCCTAGCTTAGTTGACAACACCCTACTTCAACATCTAGAGTTATGTACAGTATTGGACAAAAAAAACTGAAAAATCATTTCTACTAACTGACATAATTAGATTAGAGGAAAAAACCAAAAGAGAGGTGTAATTAAGCCTGGAATTTATTTTAAATAAATAGTAATTTAGAGTTAAAAGGAAGAGAAATTGACAATGGTAATTATGGCAATAAAAGTGATTGAAGCTGATTTTTTAGAACCAATTGCTGACAAGCTGACTCTGGTGCAGACCCAGAATTTGGTTAAGATTCAGCCCTGGGAGGCATCCGAGCGAGAAGCTCAGATAGTTGCCGGAGGTGTGCGGTGAGAAATGCGGGAACGCTGGTTTATCGGCGCAAAATTGCTCATTGGTTCGATTTGCTGCGGGTGTTGGTAGATCGCGATATGAAATTACTTTACAAGCGATCGACCTTGGGGATTGCTTGGACTTTAATCAGTCCGCTGTTACAGTTGGCTGTATTTTCCTTTTTGTTTCGCTCTGTCGTACCCCTTAATATTCCAAAATTTTCTTCCTTTGCTTTCAGCGGCTTGTTAATCTGGAATTGGTCTCAAACGGTATTATTTAAATCAACGGCATTAATTACCAATCATAAGCCACTAATCAGGCAGCCAAATTTCCCCCCGGCAATTTTGCCGGTAGTCACGACGACGACGGGGCTCATTCACTTTTTCTTAGCATTGCCGGTGTTACTTATCTTTCTGGCAATTGATGGCGCTCCTCTGAATGCAGTGCTCTTGTTGTTGCCGCTGCTGATGATTATTCAGTTTTTCCTGACAGTTAGTTTTGCTTATCCCCTTGCCGCTTTGAATGTCACTTTCCGCGACACTCAGCACACTTTGGGAGTAGTTTTGCAGATGCTGTTTTACCTGACTCCGATTTTCTACGACATCAGCAGCGTCCCGGAAAAATTTAAGATTTTTTATTACTTAAATCCAATGGTGCCCCTGATTGAAGCTTACCGCGCCATACTTCTTAAAGGTATGCAGCCGGATTGGTCTGCTCTGTTAATTTTGAGCTTGGCTGTGGCGGCTCTTTTACCCATCGGACTGGGAATTTTTAGACGGCAAAGCGCTCATTTTGTGGAGGAAGTGTAAATGCGTGAAGCAATTATTGTCAAAGGTTTGGGTAAGCGTTTTAACCGCTACTCTACCGCGAAACCTCATACGATTATGGAAGCCGCTTTGTCCGGTTGGTGGAAGCTGAAGCCGGAGGCGAGTTTTTGGGCGCTGCGGAATATAAATTTTACTGTTTCTCCGGGCGAAATGCTGGGAATTCTTGGCAAGAATGGCGCGGGAAAATCAACGCTGCTGCAACTTGTCGGCGGTATTTGCCGGGCTGAGGAAGGATCTATTAAAGTTAACGGCAGAATTGGCGGCTTGTTGGATTTGGGTGCGAGTTTTCACACGGATCTAACGGGCAGAGAAAACGTGTTTGTGGGTGCGGTGGTGGCCGGTTTGACTCGCCGGGAAGTGGCGCGCAGGTTTGACGATATTGTGGAATTTGCAGAGTTAAAACAGTTTATTGACAGCCCGACGCGGACTTACAGTACGGGGATGAAAATGCGGCTGGCTTTTTCGGTGGCGGTGCATACCGATCCCGAAGTGCTTTTAGTTGATGAACATTTGTCGGTTGGTGATGTGGCTTTTCAAACTAAATGTTTGAATAAGATAACTGAGTTTAAGAATCAAGGATGTGCGATTGTTTTGATTTCTCACACCGCGTCGCAAATTCAGAAAATGTGCGATCGGGCTTTGTGGCTAAAATCAGGTGAAATTGTGGCTTATGGGGAACCGGAAGTGGTAGTCGGTCAGTATTTGTCAGAAATGCGATCGTCCACAGAAAATCGCAGTACCCTCCCTGCTGCGGAAGCTACAAGTAGCCAGTCACCACTGCTAGGTAATCAGAATCGGTTCGGTTCTTTGGAAGTAGAAATTACCGATGTCAAAGTGTTTCCGCATTCGGAAATAGATAGCGGTGATGCTATTAGCATTGAAATTAATTATTCGGTGTTCCAGGAAATTTCTGCGGCTATTTTTGCCGTGACAATCAGCAGGGATGATGGTCAAAGTTGTTTTGAGACTAATACTAATCAAATGGGCAGACTGCTGCCGCTGGTGAAAGGGAAAGGCAAAATCCGGCTGCAAATAGACAGACTGGATTTAGGAAACGGTCAGTATTACGTGAATGTTGGGGTTTACGAGGAAACTTTGGCTTACGCCTACGATTATCATTGGCAGGTTTATCCGCTGTACGTGCGATCGACTGTAAACCAAAAAACGATTCTTTGTCCGCCGTACCGCTGGGACTTTGAGGGCAAAATGCCACTTCTGGATTTACCGGAACCAGCCACTACAACTTACGATTTGAATAAAAATAATCCCGGCTACGTCAATGTTTCAAATCAGTTGGGACTTAAGCAAAAACCTGATTTTTTAATTATTGGCGCTCAAAACTGTGGCACGGAATCTCTTTACGGGTATCTCGCAAATCACTTGCAAATAAAAGAAGCTTCCCGCGAAATTCACTTTTTTGATTTGAATTATGAGCGTGGTGTTGATTGGTACAACAAACAGTTGGCTCGCAGTGTAACTGGTGAAAAGGTGTTGCTGTGGGAGATGACTACTTATTATATTTATCATCCTTTGGTGGCCGAGCGGGTTTACAAGTGTTTCCCGGATGTTAAGCTGATTGTGATGCTGCGAAACCCGGTAAAACGAGCATGGATGCACTATCATTTAGAAGTGGCGAGTGGTTGCGAAAAGTTGGATTTTGAAAAGGCGATCGCTTCTGAACCAGATAGGCTCAAAGGTGAGATTGAAAAAATGAAAGCCGATGAAAATTATTACAGTTTTAATCACCAGCATTATTCCTATCTGTCGCGGGGAATTTATGTAGAACAAATCAAAAATTGGCTTGATTATTTTCCGAGGGAACAGTTGCTAATTCTCAAAAGCGAAGATTTTTCCGATAATCCCAGCCAAGTCTTCTCGGAAGTATTGAATTTCTTAGCTCTTAGTGAGAGTGCAATTAAAGAATATGAAATCAATTATGTAGATCAATACAGCAAAATGCCGCCTGAAATCGAACAAGAATTGACTAATTATTTCACACCTTACAATCAGGAACTTTCTGATTTGTTAAAAGAAAAATTTACGTGGACTTAAGCAAATATTTGAGGTTCGCTAAAAAATAGAGGTTGACAAAGGATTTATAATCATACATCAATTAAATCTCTTTCTTCTCTTCCTCTGTGGGCTTAGCGCTCTCTGTGTTTCCCTCAAAAAAATCTCATTCACAAACCATTTATGAGGTATAAAAATGAAACGGATATTTTTAGTAGGCTCTCCGAGGAGCGGCACAACCATGCTTCAAAGTTTATTAGCCGCTCATCCTGAAGTTATTTCTTTTCCTGAATCTAAGTTTTTTCACTATTTGCTGTACAAAAAATTTGTGCGAAAGTTTCCTAGTAGGATGGAAGCTTTTTTTAAGGATGAGATTAATCGCCCTGAACTTTTGCAAGGTTTTGATAATAGTCAAACTCTAGGCACTAAAGTTAGGTGGTTTGTCGAAATTTTGGATGGTTTGGCGGCGGAACAAAACAAAAGTATTTGGTTGGAAAAAACGCCGGAACACATATATTTTATTGAGGATATACAGCGGTTGTTGCCGGATGCTAAATTTATACATATTTTGCGAAACAGTATGGATACCATAGCTTCTCTGCATGAGGCTACTAGAAATTCTCATGATTTATGGGGGCCGGGTTGGGATTTAAACCACTGTATCACTCGCTGGAAAGAGGCGATGTTAATTAGTCACAAATATGCTAAAAATTATAATCATATATTAGTGAGATATGAGGATATTGTAGATAATAAAGTTAAAAAGTTAGAAGAAGTTTGTAATTTTATGGGCGTTGAATATGATAAAATAATGCTGGAATTTTATAAAGAAAAAGCCGTAAATTTAAGTTTAAATCTGCCTTGGCATCAAGGGATTGATAGAGAGGTTAAAAGTAATAATGTTCACAAATATCATAAGATTTTTAAGAGCCATGAAATCCGCTATATTTTAGATAAGATTAAGGGCGTCAAGGGTGAAATTTCTGGGAAAGTTACGTTGGAAGTGAGCGAACCAATTTCCGATATCTGCGATCTGCCGCAAATATACGATCGCCTGTCCTGTACGATCAAACTAGAAGGAATTAAACTCGGTATTATTGAATTGCCGATTTGCGATGGCATGGTTGCGGCTGCGGTTTTGGCGGATGCGATCGCAGCCCAGTTTGCTTGGCCAATTCTCGATCGCTTCTTTCAACGCAATCGCTGCGAAAAAGGCAATAAATTGTGGGAAACTTTGCTGGAACCATTGCACCCTAAACATGACTGGACGCTATTTCTGCAAGAATTATGGGGGCGTCCGCATTGGCATTTGGAGGATTTCTACAATCCTGAAATAGCTGAGGAAGTCTCAACAATTACCCTCGAAAAAGATTTGATGGTCTTAGAAATTAGCGAGGAATTTGCTAATATAAAAGTTGAGCTTCCTGAAATAGACGTGCTGGTGAAAGTAGGTGGCGTGGCTGTCGGTATTGTCACTGTTGCGGTGGAAAATAATTTTGTTTCGGCTCAAAAATTGCGATCGACAATTACTCGAAATATGGGTTTTGAGTTGTGCGTCGCCGCCGTGCGAGAAGCTTTGCTGGGACAACCACTCAACGGCAAGCAAGGGCTACGATCGCGCTTAGCCTCTTGTGCTCAACAAAGGTCTAATTTGCCCGACTGGTGGAATGCACCGGATGCTGGGGGCATTTACCCACCAAATGCGGTGATATTCGGCAGGCGATCGGGTGCGATCGGGACGAGTGTCAGCCGTCGCGCCTCACTCCCGGCGGCGGCGCTGCAGGAAATCGCGTCAGCGGCGGCAATCGCGGGGGAACCGACAATGCAAATTCCCCAAGAAAACGAGTTTCCAAAGCAAGTATTTTACGCACCGGAAATCATTGGCTCAAAATCTTCTTATCGGGAAGTTTCTCACTCGGTGAAACCTCAAGTTTTGGACAATCATAGCGTTACACAAAAACTCCCGATTCTCTCGTACCGCCGCATTTCTCCTGACGGTTTAGACGCAGTTAATCCCCAGATTTTTGAACAACAGTTACACAAGCTCAAAAATCAGGGTTATTACAGTGTAAGTTTGGAAAATTGGCGAAGCGCAAAACTGGCTAAAACTCCTTTACCCGGTAAAGCTGTATTGATGACATTTGACGGCGGCTATCTCGACTTTTTCCAATATGCTTGGCCTATGCTAAAACGTTTTGATTTTACAGCAACTGTTTTTCTCGTAGCAGAGTCAATAGGAAAGACAAATAGTTGGGAAAAAGCCGAATTTGAAGAAGTGCAGTTAATGGGATGGCCGGAAATTTTGCAACTGCGGGATGCAGGGATTGAATTCGGTTCTATGTCTGCTACTCATCAACCTTTGACTGCATTGTCGCCGACAGAAATTGTGCGGGAGGCAGCAAAATCCCGTGCTATCTTGGAACAAGGATTAGAGAAATCTGTTAAATGTTTTGCCTATCCTTACGGGGATGTCGATCCCATTGTAGCGCACTTAATTGGAGCGAGTGGATATACTTTTGGTGTATCATATAAATTAAATTTTAGCAGTTTTGACGATTCTTTATTGTCGCTGCCGCGCCTTCAAGTCACCGCAGAAAATGCCTTAAAATTACTTTAGGATCGCGAATTAAATAACTTACAATTTTAATTGTTATTGTGGGATGGGCGTCCCGCCCGTCTTTTTTGGACGGGCGGGACGCCCATCCCACAAACTTGTGGAAGTTATTTAATTCTCATTCCTTAGTAAGGTGCGTCAATCAGCGAGATTTTTCCCTCATCAATTAACAATCTCTCAACGGACGCACCTTACAAGTGAAATTTATTAATCAATTCCTTGATTTTTCTCTGCAAATAACCGCCTAGCCCGCGGGAAATTTTATCAAATTTATAATAAAATAAAATCTCCATAACATCTTCAGTTTTCATATACTTTAAATAAGAAATTATTTTATCGGTCAGTTCATCATTAACATCATCGATATATTTTCTCACAGCTAACCTTTCCGAAATATTCCATTTCTGCTCAAACTTGCGGTGCATTTCCGTCTCATAATCCCGAAAATCGGAAATTTTCCCCTCCAAATAGCTTTGAATATATTTCCCGGCGATTTGGGCACCATCCATCCCGTGTCTAATCCCTTCGCCACCCAAAAAATTTACTGTCGAAACACTATCGCCGATCGCAATTATATTATCCTTGCAATAAATATCCTTCAAACCACGACTGTACTTCAGCATGGAACCGTGTTTGTCAAGAATTTTATAATTTTTAGACTTCAGATATTCATCAATCAGTAAATCAATATATTTTTTCAGCGGTGACAAATGCCTCAGCGTTTTCTGCTCTAAAAAAATTCGTGCAGCACCAACTTTCAGCCTGTTTGGTTCCATTGGAAATATCCAAGAATAACCTTTAGGCATCCATTTATCGCCCACAAATAAGATTAAATCGCCGCTGTATTTATTGTAAATTTCTGGCTCTACTTCAATTAAATATTCGATTCCGGTTCCCGACAAAAAATCGGGCTTATCATTCTCTTTTTCGTACATAATCGCCCTAGCAAAGCCAGTAGCATCAACCAATACTTTAGTGCTAGCTTTGATAATTTGACCGTCAGATAACTGTTTAAATTCGACTGTGGTTTCGCCCTTGCTTTGTGAATATCCGGTGTAGCGATAACCAAGCCGAACTTCACCGCCAAATCGCTCAACTTCGCTGGCCAAAAAAGCTCTAAATTTAGCAAAGTTGAGAACAACTCCCAAGCTTTCTGGAGACTCCCAAGTTTGACTGACTTTGCTAGTTTCAATAGTAAGTTTGTGCCAAAAACTGCCGATAACGGATTCTGGTAAATCGAATTTAGAGAGGGTTTCTAGAGGGGTAGCAGCGCTAGAAAAGTCATTTTTATTAAAAGTGTCGTTTTGCTCTGCCAGCAAGACTTTGTGGCCGGATTTGGCTAGGATTCTCGCGCAGTGTCCGCCTGCGGGGCCGGCTCCTACTATTACTATGTCAAAACTTTTTAAATTCATCTTGCTTTTAACTCGCTTCCAATGTCAAAATACCCGCAGACATATCGCAATGGTAGTTATGACGCTACTACTATTCAAATTGCTTCAAACGGTCAAATTTTAGGTAGAGTTCTGAATGTGACACCATCGGACTTGCGGGGTCGTTTTATTACACTGTCATAGATCGGGTATTTCTTAGGATTAGTCTCGAATGGTAAGGTGCGCTAGGCGCACCCTACTATTTTACCTATTTACACGCTAACAGGAGACTGTTTGCGGCTGAATGTTGCTAAGATGCGATCGCACATTTGCGACGGAGTTAATCCTAAACTTGCAAATGATTGCTCTGGCGTTGCATGATCTACTAATGTATCCGGTACGCCCAGCCGCATCACTGGCACCAGGATATTATTGTCGAGCAAAGATTCAGCTACTGCTGAACCAAAGCCTCCCATCAAACATCCTTCTTCCATTGTGACAACTTTGCCGATTCGCTGTGCTAAAGGCAAGATTAATTCGGTGTCCAAAGGCTTCACAAAACGCGCATTGATCACAGTTGCTTCAATACCGTGCTCGCTCAGAATCTGGGCGGTTTGCATTGCCGGATAAACCATTGAACCGTAACCCAAGATCAGCAAATCGTCGCCGTTGCGGAGAATTTCGGCTTTGCCGATCGGCAATTCTTCCCAACCTTCCTCCATCAAAGGCACGCCGTAACCGTTGCCGCGCGGGTAACGCATCGTGATCGGGCCGCTCGTGTGATTGATTCCCGTGACTACCATCCGCTGCAATTCTGCCTCATCTTTTGGTGCCATAACTACCATATTTGGCAGGCACCGCAAGAAGGCAATGTCGTACATTCCTTGGTGAGTTGGGCCGTCAGCACCGACAATGCCGGCGCGATCCAAACAGAAGAAAACTGGCAAATTTTGGATGCAAACATCGTGAATTATTTGGTCGTATCCCCGCTGCACAAATGTCGAGTAAATTGCCACAACCGGGCGCATTCCTTCGCAGGCTAAACCAGCGGATAAAGTCACGGCGTGCTGTTCGGCAATCCCGACATCAATGTACTGTTTAGGCAGTTTTTCATGAAGTTTATCCAGACCTGTTCCGGTTGCCATGGCAGCGGTAATGCCGACAATTTTGGGATTATCTTCTGCTAGCTTGACTAGGGCGTGGGCAAAGACTTTCGAGTAAGCGGGAGGCTTGGGTTTGGTGGAGGGAATGCCTTTGCCGGTGGCTAAGTTAAAGGGATTTTGGGCGTGATATCCTACTTGGTCTTTTTCGGCGATCGCATATCCTTTGCCTTTCACCGTCACCACGTGAACCAACACCGGCCCTTGAATGGTATGAGCTTGTTTGAAAGTGGCAATTAACTCTTCCAAATTGTGTCCATCTACCGGGCCCATGTAAGTAAAGCCTAATTCTTCAATTACTGCTCCTACTTTCGAGACTGCCAAGCGTTTCATCCCTTCTTTGAGGCGTTCCATTTCTGGAGTAAAAGTTTCGCCGACGAAGGGAATGTGTTTGAATTGTTCCTCTAAGTTATCTTTGAGAAACTGCACCGGTGGCGACAATCGCATCTTGTTCAAATACCGCGTAATTGCGCCGACGTTGGGCGAGATTGACATCTCGTTGTCGTTGAGCACAACTAACAAATTGGTTTTCGGCATATGGCCCGCGTGGTTGATCGCTTCGAGTGCCATGCCGCCAGTCAATGCGCCGTCGCCGATGACTGCTACAGTTTTAAAGTTTTCCCCCTTGAGGTCGCGGGCCATTGCCATTCCTAACGCTGCGGAAATGCTTGTGGAAGCGTGGCCTGCGCCGAAGTGGTCGAATTTGCTCTCGCAGCGCTTGAGATAGCCTGCAACGCCGTCTTTTTGGCGTAGGGTGTGGAATTGGTTGTAGCGGCCGGTGATTAATTTGTGAGGATAAGCTTGGTGGCCGACATCCCAGGTAACTTTGTCGCGATCGAGGTCGAGTGTTTGGTAGAGTGCTAAGGTCAGTTCGACTACACCCAATCCTGGGCCGAGGTGGCCGCCGCTAGCGGCTACAGTTTCTAAATGCTTTTCTCGAATTTGTCGGGCAATTTGTTCGAGTTGATGAATCGAGAGGCCGTGTAATTGGTTTGGGTGAGTCAGTTCGCTGAGATGCATATTTTAAAATCTTGCTCCTGTGAATCAGGACGAATCCTTAACAGATATAGGTTGGGCCTGCGAGGTTGGGTACGCGCAAACGTTAGAATAGTTTAACGGTTATTTGAGAAAAACTGTTAGGCGTAAGATTTTTGTTATTTTTGACCTGGTAATTATAGTTAATAAATTGTGCGCCGTCAATATCAAAAAAAGCTTATCTTGTTAGTTGCTAATCGCTAATTGTTAGCTGCATGGAGATTATTAAGCATTTTTAACTACTTTTTGTAGTGATGGCTGACTTTTTAGCCATCTTGTTTCTGCAAGCGGACTATGATACAAAATCATTAACTGTGATGGAGCATCTCATATTTGTAAAAACACTTCTTCTGGCTCCTTCCTTCTGCCTCAAAACTTTAATTTCTAGCTTTGCTGCAAAAGTGAGATGCTCCTCTGTGAAGTGTGATTTATATACAGCGTATTCCAGGTTTATGAAGTACACCCCAGAAACCAGGTTTCTTTACAGTTCTCGCATCCTTACTGATTCTGTTCAAAAAACCCGGTTTCTCGCGATCTACATCTACATGGAATATGCTGTAAATCAACGACCTCTACCAGAAATCATTCCATTTACACTGGAAAAGTTTTCCCGAATTGGGATAGTAGAGAGCTGCGACGCTCGAAGCATTATTTTGTAAGCTCAAAAGTCGATTGGGGCGACGGCGAGAGACTCTCGCTTACTCCGCTGATGGCAAAGGAGTTTCCGCTTCTTCGGGCGGCGCAATTTCCGCAGGAGTCGATTCGGGCGACGGCGACGGACTCTCGGCCCCGGGCGGCGGAATTTCCGCAGGAGTCGATTCGGGCGACGGCGAGGGACTCTCGCTATCGGGCGGCGGAATTTCCGCAGGAGTCGATTCGGGCGACGGCGACGGACTCTCGGCCCCGGGCGAGGGACTCTCCGAAGGACTTGGGGCGGGAGTTTCCGGCGGTGGCGGAAGTGGTGCGGGCTCTGGCTGGCGGCTTTGGAGGCTTTGCACCCACAAACCTAAACCGCCGCCGGCTAATATCAGCCCCAACACCCCCAGTAAGGGCAGCGGCAGCTTGGATCGCCGTTTTTGAACTGGTTCCGGGGCGGGGGAAGTTTCGGGGTACAACAACTGTTTGGACGATTCTGAAAGCTGAGATTCTGGAATCCTCCCGGACTTCTGGAGGGATGCCGCGAGGGAAGGCGGCAGCGACACCGAGGCTGACACTGGCGCTGACGCCGGCGCTGACGCCACCGCCGGATCAAACAGTACCAATCTCTCCGGCGACATCCGACAGTGAGTCGCCACCACGGAGGTGTTGTCATAACCGTTTTTCTCGTTGGCGAGACGAATCCAAGACTGAACTGCGGCTTCCAAAGACATTTTGCCTTCGAGCACCTCTGGGCCGTAATTCTCCCAAGATTTCTCTACCCAGTCGTTGTCGCTCAAACCGTCGGAACACAGCAGCAGTAAGCCTTCCTCTTCGATAATAAATCGCTGAATCGTCGGGCGCAGGAAATCGCCGTCCCGCGTTCCCAAAGCTTGAGTCAGGGCTCCTGCATCGGCTCGCAGTTGAGTCTCCCAGTACAAACAATGTCCTAGCTGGACTTCCCTTGACGCTACGTCGTCGTCCACAGTCAGTCGGTGACAGTAATTTTTGCCAATCCAATAAGCGCGGCTGTCTCCAACATTGACTAAATAAAGTTCGTGGCTGTTATTCGATGGCAAATCCTCGGAAATTTTCACTTTTTGAGGCAACTGGAGGGCCATCACCAAAGTCGTCCCCATCCGCTGCCGCAACTCTTTTCCCTGCTCGTTATTTTGAGCGGAAATCACATTATTCACAACTCTCACTATTTCTTCGAGTTGCTTGATGACCATTGTTGGCGTCATCAACTCTTCTTGTTCAGCAATTTCTGCGAGCAAATTTTGGATTAAAGCTTTCAGGGACTGCACGGCTAATTGACTGGCAACTTCTCCTCCTTCGTGGCCTCCAACCCCGTCGCAAACCATTGTCAAGTAAGGAATTAGTTTCTCGCCCCCTGAAGTTTTGCTAAATTGAAAATCAGTAGCAACCGGATAGCAACTGTCTTCATTTTTGGAGCGCTGCGGCCCGGTATCGGTCATGCCGACTACTTCTAAGTGCAGAGGCAATTGAGCTGCTTGTTCTAATAGTAAATCGTTTAGTTCCAGGGCGATCGCCTCGAAATTCATGCTGCTGCGGCGCATAAACTGACAAATCTCTCCGAGTTTCGACTGCACCTCGGGTTGCGCTGATTCCACCAAACCTGACCACACATCTCCCAAATCCCGCAGCGTCGGTACAAAATTGCCCCGGTGCAGTTCCAGCAGGCGTACCCGCCAACCTTCCACCCGCAAATTTTCCGGTACCAGCAAACTCGAAGCTACTCCTTGTTCCGATAGCGGCGCCCACAGTTGGAGCATTTGCCACAGCCAGTAAACTTGGCGCGCGGCAGTTGTCCCAGACCAAGCTTCTAAAATAGAAGGATACAGGCGACCGAAATTATTGATGGGCACATTTTCTAACAACAGCACCTCTGTCGCTTCCGGTGCTTCGCCCAGGGAACAAAAACCGTATACTTCCGGCGTATGCAGCCGTTGGGGATACAAATGCAGGTAAGGCATAATGCTATCCGGCAGTTGTTCCGGGACGCTGGGAGGCACAACTGGACGGCTGTCGAGCCAGATTTGGGGTGCAATGACAAAGTATCGATCGGCTATTACCTTACCCGTCGGCACTTCCTCGGCTGCTTGTCCCACCACCCACACATAGCGATAAATTAAATCCGTTTCGCACGCTGCACAGTGCTGGCGGCCAAAGGTATTGCGGGGATCTGGACAGCTAAGATTCGGGCAATAAATGGGTTCGGAGAAACTGCTGATCATATCGAAATAGTTTGTGTAAAAACATTCTGAAGATATATGATTCGCCAGCCCAAATTCATGAGCTTGAGAATAAACTGATTTTAGCCCCTATCAATTTCTTAACTGCCTTTGGGCCCCTAGAAATTGTAGTTTCTGCCAGCCTGCACCGGCTTAAATTGTAATTTAAGTTACTAAACTCAGACTTGGAGTAGGATGGAAGCCTCAACCTGGTACTGCTACGCGAAAAATCGCTCTGAGGGCTTGCAAGTGGCAAACCCTTGCAGAGTAAGTTGTTGGCATTTCTTAAATCTTAAATTTCCAATCTAAGATCTAAATAGTATCACCTATTCTTTTTATGATCTTGACTCCGACGCTCCTTTGGCTGCTAGCTGGGTCTTTGCTCTGTTTGACAGAGCTATTTCTCCCGACTGCTTTTGTCGCTTTTATGATGGGACTGAGCGCCTTCGCCGTAGCTGGGTGCTCTCTAGTTCTACCTTACGTTAATTTACAAATATTCCTGTGGATGGTATTTTCGACAGTTTTTGTGCTGCTGTCTCGGCGGTTGATACCAAAAGGCACGGCAAGGGCGATCGCAGATTCTCAGGAAGCAAAAACTTTAACAGAAATTCCCCCCGGAGAAGCCGGCCGAGTCATTTATGAGGGGAATTCTTGGCAAGCTCGCTGCGAAGACACCAAGGCCACTATCCCCCCCAACCAAAACGTAATTGTCGTCGGACGGAAAGGCACTACTCTGATAGTTTTGCCAGAAAATCTCTTGCATTCTTAAACAAAATGTGGAATTGGGAATTGGAAATTGGTAGTTGGGCATTGGGCATTGGGCATTGGGCATTGGGCATTGGGCATTGGGCATTGGGCATTGGCAATAACCAATAACCAACAGTTAACAATCAACAATTATTAGGAGTCTGTTGTGGAACAATTTTTTTTACTTGTATTTTTAGCACTCGGCGGCTCAGCCCTCGCAGGTTCCGTCAAGATTATCAATCAGGGAAATGAAGCGCTGGTGGAAACTTTAGGTAAATACAGCGGCAGGAGACTGGAACCCGGTTTGAATTTTGTCAAGCCGTTTCTCGATCGCGTCGTGTACGAGCAAACCATTCGGGAAAAAGTCTTAGATGTTCCCCCGCAAGCTTGTATTACCCGCGATAACGTTTCCATCACCGTGGATGCTGTGGTTTACTGGCGTATTGTAGACTTGGAAAAAGCCTGTTACAAAGTAGAAAATCTCCAGTCAGCAATGGTAAATATGGTGCTGACTCAAATTCGCGCCGAAATGGGTCAACTGGATCTCGAACAAACCTTTACTGCTCGTTCTCAAATTAATGAAATATTGCTCAGAGATTTAGATCTTGTTACAGATCCTTGGGGAGTGAAAGTGACGCGGGTAGAATTGCGCGATATTGTCCCTTCTAAAACTGTACAGGAATCGATGGAATTGCAGATGGCAGCCGATCGACGCAAGCGGGCGGTAATTCTGACATCCGAGGGCGAACGCGAGTCAGCAGTTAACAGCGCCAAAGGTAAAGCTGAAGCGCAAGTTCTGGATGCAGAAGCGCGCCAAAAAGCGACTATTTTGGAAGCGGAAGCTCAACAAAAGGCGATCGTCCTGAAAGCTCAAGCAGAACGCCAAAGTCATGTTTTGAAAGCTCAAGCTACTTCTGAAGCCTTGCAAATAATCGCCAAAACTCTGCAAAATGACCCCACTGCCCGGGAAGCTTTACACTTTTTGTTAGCTCAAAACTATCTGGATATGGGTCTAAAAATTGGCACCAGCGACAGCAGCAAGGTGATGTTTATGGACCCGCGCAGCATTCCCGCTACGCTCGAAGGAATGCGATCGATCGTTGGGGAAGGTAATAATAATGAGGTGAAAAAGTAGGGAGCATCTCATATTTGTAAAAACACTTCTTCTGGCTCCTTCCTTCAGACTCTTTCCTCGTGCCTCGCAGCAAGAGAGCCTCCTGCCTCAAAACTCCAATTTTGGGCTTGGCTGCTTTCATTGAGATGCTCCCAAAAGTAGGGGAGCATCTCATATTTGTAAAAACACTTCTTCTGGCTCCTTCCTTCTACCTCGCAGCAAGAGAGCCTCCTGCCTCAAAACTCCAATTTTGGGCTTGGCTGCTTTCATTGAGATGCTCCCCTTGGTATTTGGTATCTATTTAAACATCGATATTCAGGCAACTTCTCTTCGCCGTTAACCTAATAACTCGATACAGTTAAAACGATCGCCTCCCTATCTCCCAACACCAAACCATACTCCAACCCCTCAACAACCGCTTGATAAGAAGCATCCAAAATATTACCAGAAACCCCCACAGTCGTCCAGCGGTCTTGACCGTTGCTAAACTCAACCAACACGCGAGTTTTAGCAGAAGTTCCCGCACATCCGTCCAGAATTCGCACCTTATAATCGGTTAAGTTAAAATCAGTAATTGCCGGATAAAAATTCCGCAAAGCCTTCCGCAAAGCCGCATCAAGTGCCGAAACAGGCCCGTTTCCTTCCGCGCATTCCAGAATATCTTGACCGTTAACAGTCACCTTCACCGTTGCTAAAGAATTAACTGTTTCCTCCCTACCTTTATCGCAGTGAACTTGAAAACCTTTGATTTCAAATAAACGCTTGCGCTTTCCCAAGGCCTCCCGCATTAACAATTCAAAAGACGCCTCAGCACCCTCAAATTGATATCCCTGACTTTCCAAATCTTTCAATTTTTCCAGAATTTGGCGGCAAGCAGGATTTTTGCGATCGAGATCCATGCCAAAAGTGCGGGCCTTCGCCAAAACATTGCTCAAACCCGCTTGATCCGAAATCACAATTCGCCGCCTGTTGCCAATTTTTTCCGGTTCCAAATGTTCGTAAGTTAACGGATTTTTCTCAACAGCCGAGACGTGAATTCCGCCTTTGTGAGCAAAAGCTGAAAGGCCGACAAAAGGAGCATGATCATCGGGAGCTAGATTGACAATTTCACTAATCGAGCGACTTACTTGAGTTAATCTAACTAATTGCTCGTCTTCAATACAATTCTGACCCAACTTTAGCTGAAAATTTGGAATCAAAGAACATAAATCCGCATTGCCGCAGCGTTCGCCGTAACCGTTTATAGTTCCCTGTACCATCCTCACTCCTTCCCGCACGGCAGCCAAAGCATTAGCAACCGCAACTCCCGAATCGTTGTGAGTGTGAATTCCTAATTGTAAAGATTTTTCGCGATTAGTTCCTAAAGCTTCTAAAACATCGCGAACAACCTGACTGACTTCGTGAGGTAAAGTACCCCCGTTCGTATCGCAAAGCACTAGCCATTCTGCACCGGCATCCGCTGCCACTTCTAAAGTTTTAATAGCATAATCTGGATTGTGTTTGTAGCCGTCAAACCAGTGTTCGGCATCGTAAATAACGCGCCTTCCCTGACTCCGCAAATATTCAATTGTATCTCGAATCATCGCCAGATTTTCTTCTAGCGTGGTCTTCAAACTTTCAATAACGTGCAAATCCCACGACTTGCCAAACAGTGTCACCCAGCGAGTACCGGCGGACAAAATAGCCTGCAACATTTCATCATTAGCTGCTGTAGTTCCCGGCCGCCTAGTGGAACAAAAAGCTACAACTTCTGCTTGAGTTAGGGGCTGTTCTTTGAGACGCCAAAAAAATTGTACGTCTTTAGGATTCGCCCCCGGCCAGCCGCCTTCAATAAAGGGAATTCCTAAACTGTCTAACTGTCGAGCAATTCGCAGTTTGTCTTCGAGAGATAAGGAGAGTCCCTCGCACTGAGCACCGTCTCGCAGCGTGGTATCGTAGATCCAGAGCCGATTTGTCATGGGAAATTGCGATCGAGAAATTGGTAATATATCACTTACCATATTAGATGAATATATTTGAATTTAATGCGATAATATATAGGAAAATTAACATAAATCTAACTGGGGTAAATTGCTGTGGTGAAGGTACAAGCGCAAGGAAAAACATTTGAGTGCGATCGCGGAGCGAATCTCCGTGAAGTATTGCTCAAAAACGGCATCGATCTCTACAACGGCAACGCCAAAGTCATCAACTGCCACGGCCTCGGCACTTGCGGCACCTGCGCCGTCACCGTCGAGGGCGAAGTTTCCGAGTCCCAGTGGCGCGAAAAAGCCCGACTTTCGGTTCCTCCCCATTCTCCCGCCTCCAACCGCCGTTTGTCCTGCCAAACCAAGGTTTTAGGCGATATTAAAGTGACAAAATATGACGGTTTCTGGGGTCAAGGTTCTGAAACTGTCTGGAAACCCCAAGCATAGATTTTTTGTTAAGGAAGGCAGATAGGACGATCGCCTTGCCAGATAATCTGTAAGACTTGTGCAAGAATTCTAACTGTAAGGTGTGCTTAGCGCACCTTACCCTAAAGAAAGCCGAGAGGTCAAAGAAGCCAGAAAGTCCATATAAAAGTTAATGAATTCATCTAAAGATATTCTGATTATTGGCGGGGGAATAATTGGCCTTTCGCTAGCAGTAGAACTGAAATTGCGAGGGGCATCTGTCGCGGTTCTCACCGCCGATTCTAAACAACCGACGGCCCGGGCTGCCGCTGGAATGCTGGCCCCGCAAGCCGAACGAATTCCCCCCAGTCCGATGTTGGATTTGTGCTTGCAAAGTCGCGCACTGTATTCCGCCTGGGTGGAACGGCTAGAAGATATTACCGGATTGAAAACGGGATATTGGCGATCGGGAATTCTCGCGCCAGTGTGTCAAAATGAGCCTCAAGAAAAGCCGCTTTTGTCAAACCTTAACTCTCAATGGTTGGACAGAGATACTGTTCGCCAGCACCAGTTTGGATTAGGTCAAGAAGTAATTGGCGGTTGGTGGTATCCTGACGACGCTCAAGTAGACAACCGCGCTTTATTTCGGACGCTTCAGGCCGCAACTAAAGAATTGCAGATTGAGATTATTCAAGGCCATGCCGGGGAAATTATTCGGCAGAAAAACCGAGTTTTTGGAGTGGAAACAACGGCAGGAAAATTACAAGCTGACCGTTATGTTTTGGCGGCGGGTCCTTGGTCTGAGAAATTATTAGATATTTCTGTTTTTCCAAGAAAGGGACAAATGCTGTCAGTTTGTGTACCAGAAGATTGTGGAGTTATCCAGCCCCTGCAAACTGTTCTATTCGGGACTGGCATTTATATTGTGCCACGTCAAGATGGCAGAATTATTATTGGCGCAACTAGCGAAAATGTTGATTTTACGCCGGGAAATACGCCGGCGGGAATCCAAAGTTTGCTAGCAGGAGCGATTAAGTTATATCCCGAATTACAAAATTATCCGATTCTGGAGTTTTGGTGGGGATTTCGGCCAGCTACTCCTGATGAGTTGCCGATTTTGGGTGCTAGTGCTTGGGAGAATTTGACATGGGCTACGGGGCATTACCGCAATGGCATTTTGTTGGCTCCGGTGACGGCTAAATTGTTGGCTGATTTGATGTGGGAGCAAAAGTTAGATCCGTTATTGGCTGCTTTTAATTATTCGAGATTTCGAGCTTCAGCACTTACTTGAACCTCTATACGTAGGGTGCAGGGTACCTTACTGCTATAATAGGCGCATCCAACAATTTTTTGGTAAGTCTTGAATTAGTTCGCATCCTGTTTTTTGGGTTGGTTTAATTCCCTGCATTTAGCGGCGGCCAAATCGTAAGCATTTTGGTAATCGGTACCGCCTAACATCAAATCGCCGTAATATTCATAAGGTTGATTGCCATAAATCGGCAGCGGGTCATCTTCAGGATAATCTTCTTTTGATTCTTCTAGGATTGCTTTGAGTTTCTTGACGCTGAAGCGCTGGACTGGGAAGTAATGAATGTCTTGAGCGATGAAACCGAGATGGGGAAAGGTTGGGTCAACAATTCGCTCGTCGAGTTCAATCCAGCTATACTCGATGGGTTTATATGGCACTCCCGGCACGGCTAAAAAGCCTTGAACATAAATCGCGCCCTCGGTGGCTAACGCTGCTTTACAAGCGTTGTCAAAGCAGTTTTTACGGTTGCTTTTGATGCGAGCGGCCATTTCAATAGAAAGCGTCTCATCTAATAGTTCGGTCATAACCCATTTCTAGTCGCGTGTGCGATTAGATTGTAGCAAATCCGAGCTATCTTCGAGCACAAAAAACGCAGGCAATTGCGATCGTCCTTCAAATTCTCGTCTCAAGGAGTTGATCCAAAATCCTCTGCGGTTCTGGATGTTGTGTCAGCTTTGGTTTCCGGGGCGGGCTATTTGTCGATCGCCCCTATAGCCCGCCCATAAAAAGTTTTCGCCAGTATCCCAACTTTTGAGCGTGCGATCGAGTTGGGGTAGAACCCGGTACAGTAAAGTGTCGCACAGACAATGCAAGCAAAAATAGCGGCATATATCACCGAATGTCGATCGTGCAACCAACCAATCATATTAATGCCTTCCGGTGCAGCAATTTGTTCGGCTGCTAACAGGCTTCACAGTTTTTTCTGTAAACAAACCAGAGTTGTGATAACCTCATAAATGTGCAAAAATCGGTTCCCACAAAAAAACCTTTGGAAGAAACGGGGAAAGTCCGGGGTAAATCCGCCGCTGTCCCGCAACTGTGATGGTAAGCTAAGCACTTATCCACACACCATAGATATACTGAATGAAAAACGCGATCAAAAAGTCGGATTTTGTGCTAGCTCCTTATATGAAGAGCAACAACTTGAAAGCTAGTTGCCAAATACTCAATACAGTGATTCCTTATACATTCTTATGGTTTTTAGCATTTAAAGCTGCTGCTATTTCTGTCTTCCTGCTGCCGCCGATAATGGTGTTGATGACACTTTTTTCAGGACGTTGTTTCTCTTTGATGCACGATTGCGGACACTATTCTCTTTTTAGTTCCAAAAAAGTCAATCGCATTATGGGTTTTCTGCTAGGTATCATCAATGCGATTCCTCAGTACCCCTGGTCGAGGGGACACGCTTATCACCACAAACATAATGGTAATTGGGATATGTACCGAGGCCCTTCGGCGTTGATATCTACCGAAAAATTTGCGGCGCTAAGTCCATTTAGTCAAAAGATGTATCAGTTACTCAGACACCCATTGATGCTGTTTCCCGGTGGTTTTTTCTATCTAATTATTAAGCCAAGACTCGCGCTGATATTGGGAATTACGGGTTTTATCAGACATATTTTTGCTTGTCTTAATCAAGATTTTGGCATGGGTTTATCTGAAATCATTACTTCTTATAAATCCAAACATTGGTATACGACGGCTGAATTTTTGGATTTACTGTTCAACAATATTTGTGTTGTTGGTAGCTGGATTTATCTGAGCAACTTACTGGGGTTTGGCTTTTTCTGGAGTGTTTACTCAATTGTCATGACCTGTTCAGCAGCGATATTTATCTGTATTTTCTTTGTTCAGCATAATTTTGAGGGTTCCTACGCTCATAAAGCCGAGGGTTGGGACTATCTTCTTGGCGCAATTGAAGGCAGTAGTTACCTAAAATTACCAAATCTTCTCAATTGGTTTTCGGCTGATATTGCTTACCACAATATTCATCATCTCTCTGAGCGAATACCTAACTATAATCTTCAGGCTTGTCACCATGCTAATATTCACTTGCTGGCTAATTCAAAATCACTGACTATTCGCGATATTCCTGACTGCTTCCAATTCATTCTTTGGGATGCTGGTTCAGATAGTCTGCAATCGATTAAATTCTTTCAACAACAACAAGAAATCCCCTTCAGTAAGGTAGCTAATTAAAATCGAGGGGGCAATAAATTGGGTTGCTTCTTGCTCCCCAAAATCCTTTGATATCGTTTCCGGTGGCACCGGAATTATATAGAGGACACGGCAGTGCCGTCTCCCTACCCGGATTAATTGTAGGGACACGGAACACTCGCGGTGTTGAAAGCTGTGGGTAATATTAATTCCGATGCTACCGGATTTGGTATAACTCAAAGTATCGGTCACTGGTCAGTGCAGCAATTCCTCTAATTTTTGCTGGTTCCACAAATACTGATAAAGCCCTGTTTCCCCTACCAATTCAAGGTGAGTGCCGCTCTGAACAATTTCTCCCCTATCCATCACAAAAATGCGATCGGCACTGGCCGCCGCTGACATTTGATGCGAGATAAAAATTACCGTTTTGCGATCGGTTCCCGTTGCCAAGTTTCGCAAAATGTCGGTAGCAGTTTGATTGTCAACGCTGGAAAGAGCGTCATCCAAAATTAACACCGGGGCGTCAACTAACAAAGCGCGAGCAAGTGCAGTCCGCTGCCGCTGTCCGCCGGATAAAGTAATGCCGCGCTCGCCGACAACTGTTTTGTACTGCTGGGGAAAGTTGAGGATTTCGGCGTGAATTTGCGCTTGTTTTGCCGCCGCTTCAACCTCCGGCTGTTCCGCTAAAGGGTTTCCGTAGCGGATGTTATTCTTGATGGTAGTGCCGAATAGAAAACTTTCTTGCGGAACGTAGGCGATCGCCCCGCGCAATTCGGTCAATTTTACCTGGGTAATATCCTGTCCGTCTACAAATAACTGACCCGGATCGATATCGAGCAAGCGTGGCAGCGCATTAGCTAAAGTTGATTTTCCCGATCCGATCGCCCCAACAATTGCGACAGTTTCTCCCGGTTTTATGGTAAAATTAACATCTTTAAGCGCGGGTGTCTTAGCGCCCGGATAAGTATAATTTAGGTGGCGAGTCGCAATTTCGCCTTTGACTGGAGTTGGCAGTTCAACTGCATCGGCAGCATCCTTAATTTGCGGTTCCACAGTCAGAATTGATTCGATGCGATCGACACTCACTTCTCCCCGCTGGTAAGCAGTAATGGTGAAACCCAACAGCGCCGTCGGAAACACCAAACGCTCGACATAAATCAGCAACGCCACAAAATCGCCAATGCTAATTTGACCATTAGCAATTGCCCCGCCACCAGCAGAAAGCAGCACCAACAAACTGATACTTGCCAAACCGCCCAGCAGCGGAAAAATAAAGTTTCTAGTTTTTGCTAATTCCAAATTTGCTGATAGCAACTGTGCATTGGAATTGCGAAAAGCTCGGCGTTCGTTTTCTTCTTGAGCGTAGATTTTAATTACGGACATCCCGCTCATATCTTCCTGAATTAAATCGCTCATCGCCGACAATTCCTCTTGCACGGCTAACTGTTGGATGCGAAGTTTGTCGCTAAATAACTGTACCAAAACCAGCATTAAAGGATAAACTGCGATCGCGAACAGCGTCAGCCGTACATTAATCCCCAGCATCACCGGCAAAGTCAAAGCATAAGCAAAAGCTGTATTCGCCAAACTGAGTACCGCAAACCCCACCAAGCGCCGAATATTGTCCAAATCGGAAGTAGCGCGGTTAATTAAATCTCCTACCGTATTGGCTGCAAAATAAGACGGTTCTAATGTTAATAAATGATTAAATATTTGCTGTTTGAGGTCAAATTCGACTTGACGCCCGACGCCAAAGAGCAAAATCCGCGACGCCATCCGAATCACCCACATAATTGAGGCGAGAATCAGAATTAGTGCCACGAAGTTGAAAACTTCGTCAAATTTAGTCGCCACTTGGAGAGTGTCAACTGAATTCCGAATCAGCAGGGGAATGTAAACGCCCACAGCATTGACAACTAATAGCGAAAAAACGCCCCAGAAGGTTGGTTTCCAGTGCGGGCGCATATAAGAGCCGAGTTTTTGCAGTCGAGAATAACGAGCCATTTGTTAGTGCGTAATTTGAGATTGATTGAGGAAAGGAAGAAGGTTCGGCAACGGATTTTGTAACGGATGTAACGGATGCAAGGAAGAAGGAAGAAGGAAGAAGGAAGGCGCAATCTTCAGCTCATGTTTCAGCAATTAAGAACTTCATCATCGTCGGGAGTGGTTGCTATAGAAGGTAGAAGTTTGAAAAAATAGAAACTCTATCGAAAGGTAGATGACCGAAAACACAAGTTAAGAAATTTTTAATAAAAATTCTGCTTTGGGATAACGTGCCATCAAAATTAGGTTTTGGTATTAACTAAAACCTGATTATATCGATATGTAACAAACCACATTATATCTGTGGGAACACGAGATCTGTGGGGACACGGCAATGCCTTGTCCTTAGCCACCGGGAACGATCGCCCAAATCCCAATCCGCCCCCGCAATCCCCCACACCGTTGAGGCGCGCTACAATCAAAAATCGATCAACTTAGCACTCAGACTCAGAGAGTGCTAAATTTGCTAATGTAAGCGATTGGAGACAAACATGACCAAAATAGTTGCATTTAGCGACAAATCTCGGCGGGCACTAGAACGCGGCGTCAATCAACTCGCCGATGCTGTCCGCATCACCTTGGGCCCGAAAGGCCGGAACGTCCTATTGGAAAAGAAATACGGCAGTCCCCAAATTGTTAACGACGGTATCACCGTTGCTAGGGAGATCGAACTCGAAGACCCCTTGGAAAATGCTGGCGCTCGCTTAATTCAAGAAGTCGCCTCCAAAACTAAAGATATCGCAGGCGACGGCACAACAACCGCAACGGTTATAGCTCAATCCCTGATTCGCGAAGGTTTGAAGAATGTCGCTGCAGGCGCAAACCCAGTCGCGCTGCGCCGGGGTATTGAAAAAACGATCGCCCACTTGGTGCTGGAAATCGAGAAATTGGCGAAACCCGTCGAAGGAAGCGCCATTGCTCAAGTCGCCACTGTCTCCGCCGGTAACGACGAAGAAGTCGGCGCCATGATTGCCCAAGCAATGGAAAAAGTCACGAAAGACGGCGTAATTACTGTAGAAGAGTCGAAATCTCTGACAACAGAATTGGAAGTTGTCGAAGGGATGCAGTACGATCGCGGATATCTTTCTCCGTATTTCGTCACCAACACCGATCGCATGGAAGTTGATTACGAAAACGCTCGCATCCTGATTACCGACAAAAAAATTAGCTCAATTCAAGAACTCATTCCAGTTCTCGAAAAAATCGCCCGCACCGGTCAACCGCTGCTAATTATCGCCGAAGATATTGAAGGCGAAGCTTTGGCAACTCTGGTAGTCAACAAAGCCCGCGGCGTATTGAACATCGCAGCAACGAAATCCCCTGGTTTTGGCGATCGACGCAAAGCTATGCTTCAAGATATCGCCGTACTCACCGGCGGTCAACTGATTTCTGAAGAAGTCGGACTCAGCATCGATACCGCAACCCTAGAAATGCTCGGTACCGCCCGCAAAATTACGATCGACAAAGAAAACACGATCATTGTTGCTGGCGAAGAACACAAAGCTGACGTGCTAAAACGGATCGAGCAAATCCGCAAGCAGCTAGAAGCGACGGATTCCGACTACGACAAGGAAAAGCTAACCGAACGCATCGCCAAACTCGCCGGCGGCATCGCTGTAATTAAAGTCGGCGCAGCTACCGAAACCGAGCTCAAAGACCGTAAATTGCGTATTGAAGACGCTCTGAACGCTACTAAAGCTGCTGTGGAAGAAGGTATCGTTGCCGGAGGTGGCACGACCCTAATTCACCTGATTACAAAAATAGATGCGATCGCAAATACTTTAGACACCGAAGAACAAGTAGGCGCTGACTTGGTGAAGAAAGCTTTGGAAGCACCTTTGCGTCAAATTGCTGATAATGCCGGCGTTGAAGGTTCGATCGTCATCGAACGAGTGCGGGCGAGCGAGTTCAACGTTGGCTACAACGCTCTCACCGACGTGTACGAAGATATGATTGCCGCTGGGATTATTGACCCCGCTAAGGTGGTGCGATCGGCTTTGCAAAATGCCGGTTCCATTGCTGGTATGGTGCTGACCACTGAAGCTGTGATTGTCGAAAAACCCGAGAAGAAAAAAGCCGGCGGCGACATGGGCGACATGGGCGGCATGGGCGGCATGGGCGGCATGGGCGGCATGGGCGGCATGGGCGGCATGGGCGGCATGGGCGGCATGGGCATGATGTAGTCTTCAGCCATTAGTTTGTAGCCTGTAGGGTGCACCATAAGCACCTGGGGTGCAAACAAGCGCGTCTTATGTACTACCCGTCTACTGTTTGACGATTAAGGCAGCTTATCCCCCCGGCATCCCCTGATAGTCCGGGGGGATTTTTCATTCTCTTGTAGGGGCTGCCCCCGTGGCTGCCCCAATCCCACCCAATGCCTTACAAATCGTGGATGGGTCGGGTCGGCATTCTTGGCACGACAAGAGTCAAAAGGCTGGTTTTCCTGAGAATGAAACAGCCCTGCCCTGATAGTCCGGGGGGATTTGAAGCTATCCAAGTCTCCTTCTTAAGGGAGATGCAATGGGGCTCGGCATTAAGCTATAAGCGATAGTTCTCAGGGATTTTAAGCTGAAGTTGCCATCTATGCAGTCCGCGCCCTCTCGGTCAACTAAAATCCTTCCCAGAAACCGCCTCTCCCCCTCTCCCCTGATCCTTTAAGACGACGGAGTTACATTGTTGCTGTGCAAGTCTTGAGGAGATTGAAACAGAGTTTCGAGATAAACTCTCGCAGCTTGGCGATAACTGCGCGAAGCTTCAGGCGTACCGCTATCGGCATTCTGCAACAAAAACAGCGACAGGGCCGCGCAAAATACTCGGTCTAGATCCCATTCGGGATGGGTTTCCAGGTAAGTTTTGAGAGAATCGTGCAGCGTTTCGGGAATTTCAGCAAAAATACTGACTGTTGGGTTCATCATTTTTTTTAGTCTCGCTAATAAATTGAAAACAGAACCCCCCCTTCGGCCGGATACAGGTGCAGGCACAGCCGAAATCAGAGCGCTTTTTTTTAGGTCGGTCGCATCATTGTGCGCTATGAGGGGGTGGGTTTGTCAATGTTGCAAAATATTACAAAGTCCTTTAGATAAAAAAAAGGTTTACCAAATAATAAGCTTTCCAGGGCATTTTTTGTTACATATCTTTATGTGTTGGGGGGGTTTATGAGGAATTAGGCAGCAAGTTAAGGAAATCCCCAATTCCGCAGCAAGATGCTACCGTGCCGTTAATTTCTGTGGAAAACTTTGTCGGATCTGTGGAAAACCTCAGACTTGCCTGTGGAAACGCTGTGGAATGTTTAGGGAAAAGTCAGGGAAAAAATAAGAATTGCAAAGGGCATGGGGCATGGGGCATGGGGCATGGGGCATTGTTGACTGTTGACTGTTGACTGTTGATTAATGTTAAGGGCATGGGGCATGGGGCATTGTTGACTGTTGACTGTTAACTGTTGACTGTTGATTAATGTTAAGGGCATGGGGCATGGGGCATGGGGCATTGTTGACTGTTGACTGTTGACTGTTGACTGTTGATTAATGTTATTTGTTATTAGTCACTGCAAAGGATTAACAAATGACTAATGACTACTGACTAATGACTTCCTAAGTGCCAATCTGCCGCTTTTTGGCGGATGGTTGCCAATTCTGCCGGTGGCATTTTGTCGAGATTGGCTAAGATAAAGCTCATGCGGACTGAAGTTTTTCCCGGTGGCGCGCTAGGAAATCCCAGTAGGGAAGATTTATCATCGGTGGGGTTGATAGCAGCTTGGTTCGGCCCAAGTTGATCGCCTAATATCCAAACGCCAACAGTCATTTTACTTGTTTCACCATTTCACCATAAAAGTTATCTTTTACTTTTCATGAGGGCTGGTCGTTTATTCAGAAAAATTAATAGGCTGAAAAATCACAAATCCCAACTCATAATTTATCGGCTGGTGGCGAGAACGTACTAGAGCATAACATTGATTTCCAAAGATAGGGACACCGACCAGCAAATTTAAATTTTATGTCTGTGTATCCTTCAGATATTAATAATTTGGTCAGCGTCTCTACTGAAAAAAATTTAATGTGACCGTTATCCCAAAGAACGGTAAAGTGTTTATCTAGTTTCCCAGAAACCGCTAAAGCAAGATTTTTTAAATAGCCGTGATAGGGTGTGGAAATAATTAGTCTTCCTCCCGGATTGAGGCATCTTTTTGCAGTTTTTGCTAGTTCTTTAGGATAAAGCAAGTGTTCAATTACTTCAATAGCTAAGACCACATCAAATGAGTTCAGAATATCGGTATCTGGGAGGTCGTAAATATCTGCTTGGATAAACTGACACTCGGGGAAACTTTGACGGGAGATGGCAATTCCGGGCGCAGATGTGTCAACGCCGACAACTTCGCAGCCGTGCTCTGCGATAACGTGACTGAGGCTGCCATTGCCGCAGCCGAGATCCAAAACTCGGAGTTTTGTCTTGCTGGTCTGCTGAAGTGTCGCCAGCATTTCTAAAAGGGGAGATAGCAAATAAGCGTGATGATATCTCGGACGGTTGTTTGTGTAATAATACGTATAATTGCTAAAGTTTTTTTTCATCGATTAAGCTATGGAGATTATTGCCGAGACCGCGAATTTACGGAGCGTGGGTGTACTATTTGGGCCAAGGTTCCCCACATTAGGGTTGTCAGAGTCGATCGGCAGCTCGATCATCTCATTCTTTTTGTTTGACCGGTGAATTATTGTCACCGAATCAACCGGATGGCAAAAGAAATCTTGGACAGGTTGCAAAATCTTGCATCGCCCATCTCTGGCCCATCTCTCGAAGGGATTCCGAAAGAAAAAGTCCGATCGAGCAAGAATTCTCTCTGTACACTAGCCGGAAACCGAACTTTTTGCCTGTTAATTTGGGGCGAGTGCATCGATGCGATTCTAGCTTCAAGCAACTGCGGTATGTCCACCCGACGCTTTTTGCAGCCTGAAAAATGTGCCCTGGGGCGATCGGATGCCAGTCGCTCCGAGAATTGAGAAGGGAAGTGTGACCGAAATCACAGGCATTTGCGAAACAAATTGCTGAGCATCTTTGGGCCCACACACTTAGAATCGAGATTACTACAGTGGCTTCTATAATTGTGTTTAAATGTTGTTCTGAAGCTGTGTTGTCCAGTCAGCAGAGCCCCCTAGACAGATTCATGCTTTCGGTCTGGTTTATTTCACTTTAATGGTCGCTGTTGGGTGTTGCACCTTAATTTAGATATTTCCTATGGTTAAGTTAGGTCAATCCTCCTTTCGCCGTATTTTACTGTCGCGGATTTTGTTGCTCAGCGTACCTGTTCTACTGGTGGGGGAGTATGTTACCTATCGCAAGGCACGCTCGACGCTTCTGGAAACTGCTCGTCAAAACTTGACAGAAAGTGCAGTCAGAAAAGCAGAAACTATTGAACAGTGGGCGAAATCGCTGAAGTCGAATCTGATCGGCGCTTCGGAAAGCTCGATGTTGCAGTCGGTAGATCCGAAGGATTATCAAAAGTTTATCGCCCAATTAGGGCAGCGGTTGCCAGCGCAGGTTGATTGCTTGCAATTGACTAATTTAAAGACAAATCAAGTGATAGCAAGCACTTGCGGGCAGCAGCCGATTCAGTCGTTGCCGGCAAAATTTTGGCCGCCCGTACAGCAGCAGCAAACGCTGCTGGACGAGAAGAGCGTTTACATCAGTCTCTCCTTACCTAAGCAGCGACAGGGGACAGCAAACGATCAGAAGGTGGCTTTGGGGGCTGAGGATTTTCCCGATGCGGGTAAAGGAGGCTCCGATAGCCAAGCAAGTTTGGTGTTGAGCGCTCCTGTTTACATTCGTCGGGGCAATACCCTGCAGTTGAGCTATGCTTTGAGTTTGCAGTCGGCATTGCCTGTGCAAACCAGCGCTCCCAAGGGTTCTTTAGCCGGCTATACGGTGGCGATCGACCAAGATGGGACGATTTTGGCGCACCCGAATATCAACCGCGTGGGGCGCAATATTGACCAAGAGGCAGATGCCGCTCGACTAAAAAGTATTGTCAAAAGGGCGATCGCAGGCGGAACAGCTTTTCTCCACCTATTTTCCTTTGAAAGAAATGGTGTAGAGTTGCTAGCAGGATACGCCGCTATCCCGAGTCCTTCAACTACACAGGAGAACAGCAAGTGGATTATTTTAGCTGTCTCTCGTTTAGATTACGCTCTGTCAGGTTTGGAAGAAATTCAGCAAGTTTTATTTAATTTAATTGTAGGTTTGGTTGCTGCTAGTATCATCGCGACTTTATATCTGTCTCGCGACTTGGCGCGTCCTGTGGAAAAACTGAGAGACTACGCGATGAAAGTAGATACAGAAGCGTCGCAGACAGTGCCCCAAGATTTCCAAATTAGGGAATTTAATCAACTATCAGAAGCACTCAACAGCATGGTGCAGCGCCTCAGATCCTGGGCCAGAGAATTGGAAGTCGCAACCAAAGAAGCGCAAGTTGCCAATCAATTAAAAAATGAATTTTTGGGCAATATTTCTCACGAATTGAGAACGCCGCTCAACGGGATTATTGGTTTTATTCAAATTGTGCGGGACGGCTACTGCGATGACCGAGATGAAGAAATGGAATTTTTACAGCGGGCCCACGATTCGTCAATGCAATTGCTCAATATTATTAATGATATTTTGGACATTGCTAAAATAGAATCCGGCACCTTCTCCATGATGTTAGAAGTAGTTGACATTACCCAGGTACTTGAAGACGCGATTGATTTGCAAGCGAGTCAAATTGAGGAAAAAGGCTTGAAGTTAAGTTTGCCAGAGCCTCATGATCCGATTATCGTTCATGCCGATCCAGAGAAGCTAAAACAGGTGTTTTTAAATGTTTTGAGCAATGCCGTTAAGTTTACAGAGTCGGGCAGCATTAATATATCTGTGCGGCTAGAATCCAGGACTAATTCTGGTAGTTTTAACGGCAGTGGGGAAAGTATGACGGGTCCGAGCGGTCAAAGCGATTGGGTGGTGGTGACAATTAAAGATACGGGAATTGGTATTGATCCCGAGCACCAGCAGAAATTGTTTCAACCTTTTGTGATGGCTGATGGTTCTACAACTCGCCGGTTTGGCGGTAACGGTTTGGGCTTGGCTATCTCGCGAAGGATAATGGAATCTATGATCGGAAGCATTACCCTGCACAGCGCGGGCGTCAATCAAGGTACTACGGTGATGATTTCTTTGCCTGTCAATCAGCAGTCAAGTTTTTATTTTCACAGCCCGGACTTAGTAACGGAAAAGGGAAATTTCAAAAGTTGAGGAGTAATTTTCCAAATCTAAAATCTAAAATCTAAAATCTAAAATCTAAAATGGTATTAGGGGCTGTCCGCCGAGTTCGAGGGATTTGCTCAAAGTGCTCAGAATGCGGATTAATTCGACGGAGGCCGCGCCCGAAGAGGTAGGACAGGGGGTATTTGTTTGCACGCAGTTGAGGAAGCGATCGCACACTCTCCTCAGCGGTTCTACTTGTTCTAAACTCAACACTTCGCGATGTCTGAGGCTTGTTCGCTGCAGCGCGATCCTCTTCGTTGGCGTAGCCCCCGTAGGGGCGGGCTTCGCTAACGCACTTTCAAAAGAGTTATTCTCTTCGCCTCCCCAATCTGGATTGCCACGCTGCACAATCAGGGGAGTTTCTGGCGACATTTCATCAAAAATCAAGGTTCCCAAACTCCCAACAACTGTTAAGCGCCGTTGTTTGTCAGGATTTAGCCAGCACAGGTGAATAAATGCTTGAAATCCGTCGGGATAAGTAAGCGTTACCCAAACTAAATCTGCTAGTTTTTCTGCAGGATTAATAGTCAACGGTACAGGAGCAAATTGATTTTCAATTTCTGCTGTTTCTTGATTAATTCCTTCTTCCTTCTTCCCTCTTCCTTCTTCCTTCTTCCCTCTTTCTTCTTCCTTCTTCCCTCTTCCTTCTTCCTTCTTCCCTCTTCCTTCTTCCTTCTTCCCTCTTCCTTCTTCCTTCGGAAAAACAGTTCCGATCGCCCTTACTTCAATTGGCGTTTGTTCCAGCCAAGTATTGAAAATAGCGATATCGTGAACGGCCAAGTCCCAAAGGGCATCAACGTCATGGCGCACGGGTTCAAAATGGGTGCGCTGGGCGTAACCGTAGCGCAATTTTCCGAGTTGATGCTGTTGAATAATTCTTTGGCCTCGATCGACTGCTGGATGAAACAGATAAGTGTGGTCAACGAAGAGTTGCCGCTGCTGTTTTTCGGCTAATTGGCAGAGTTCTATGGCTTCAGTGAGGTTGAGGGCGAGGGGTTTTTCTGCTAAGACGTGGTAGCCTTGTTTCAGCGCTGCTGCTGCGAGGGTGTAGTGTGTCGAAGCTGGAGTAGCGATCGCCACAGCTTGCAGTCCCGGCAAGGCTTGCACTTGAGACCACTCGGTAGCTAGAATCACCGAGGCATCAAGATTAAACTGTTTTTGAACGGCCGCCAATGAATCTCGATTCGGGTCTACCACCGCTAAAACTTCGCTATTGGGATGTTCGAGAAAGTTGCGAATTAAGTTAACTCCCCAGCGACCTGCACCCAATACAGCTATTCCGATTTTCATTGATAATAATAACAAAAATAGCACATAAATTATAGCATATTTTGTTATTATTATCAATGTTTTAACTCAAAACAATCACTTTTGACTGTTGGCAGTAGTTATTGGTTATTGGTTATTGGTAGCAGCTAACAAATAACCAATAACTGATAACACCAGTCAACAGTCAACAGTCAACAGTCAACAGTCAACTGACTACTGACTATTAACTAATTTATTAAAAGCTGCCTGAGCCGCTGCTTGTTCCGCCGCTTTGATCGATCGACCTTTTCCCTCTGCTACCAACTTTCCCTGAATGAGAACTTCTGCGGTAAAACGATCCTCCCCGCCCTGCACTGTCCCGGTTTCTTGGACGCTATATTTGGGCAAAGTTTTGTATTTGCCTTGAGTCAACTCTTGGAGAGCAGCTTTGTAGTTTTGGCGGGCAGGATCGCTGCGGATTTCCGCCGCTAGGCGTTGAAAGTGAGAATCTAGCCAAGGGCGAATTAATTCTAAGCTGTGGGTACTCAAATAAAGCGCAGCCAGTACCGCTTCCAAAGCATCTGCCAGCCGGGGTTCAGCGCCTGTTTTGTCCGAGGCGGCACTGCTGGAAACAATTAAATAGCGATCGAACCCGTAACTTTCAGCGATTTTAGCAAGAATGCGATCGCTCACCAAGATCGATCGAATAGCAGCAAATTCCCCCACTGTACAGTCAGGATAAACCTCAAACAACAATTCCGACGCCGCCAGCCGCACAACTGCATCCCCGACAAACTCTAGTTGCTCGTAATTTGCCTTAGCTGACGCGCTCGCATGAGTCAAAGCTAAATCGAGGAGATGCCATTTTATCGAAGCATCCTTCGTCAGTCCTAATTTTTGAATTAATGTTTCAAGTTGCTTTTGGCGACCCGGATAAATCATACCATTTTAGATTTTAGATTTTAGATTTTATAATTAATTGCGAATGACGGATGACTATCCGGGCTGGGAGCTTGTCTAAAGTTGCATGATATTTTGAATATCATATCACCTTCATCTCACTAAAAAGCTTTTTATTAAAAAACTAAATAGTCCTTCTGGTGCTTATAGTCCGCTCTGTCAAGGTGATGAATAAGTGCCTCAAACGCGGGAAATTTCTGCTTCGGGCGATCGATAAATCTTCTTTATTTCTTCTTTATTTGGTAGATAATTAGCAATAAATAACATATCAAGAATAAAGCTCAACGGTTACGATGACGCAAACACCTCAACTACACCTTGACAAATCTGCCCCTAAGCACCTTACCCAAATTTGGGTGGGGAAAAAGTCGGACATAAGCCGGGTTCTGTTCTCTCAACTGCAAGCAGTTTTCGAGGGCAGTTATCTATCTGGGACGCCTGTTACCAGACGCCTCAAGCGGTACCAAAAAACGGAACTGGTAAAAAACCAACCATAGTCCCTCCGACCTTGCTCCCAACTGGGGTTTACCGAGCCAGCACCTCTCGATGCTGCTGGTGCGCTCTTACCGCACCTTTGCACCCTTACCCCCTAACACTTTGCGATTTTCGATGCTTGATTTTTGATTCAATCTCAAATCTCAAATCTCAAATCTCAAATCGGGGGGCGGTATCTTTCTGTGGCACTATCCTCACGATCGCTCGCACTGGGCGTTACCCAGCAAGTTTGGTTTTTCGGGAGCCCGGACTTTCCTCAGACAAGCTTTCGCTAATCCGCAACCGCCTGCGCCTACTTTTTCCCCAAATTTATTGTACGCGATCGTTCGTCAATCAATTTGGGATTTGAGATAGAAGATTTTAACTTGTCGCCCGCTTAATTTGGACATTTGTGTTTATTCAAACTCTTGTACGGTCGGCCCGAAAGCCCGCCCAACAATGAAATTTCCATGCAACTCCCCTTAAAATCACTCAGGGATGAATCAGGGGGCTGAAAAGTTGGCAATTATCATGCAATGATTTATGGCACGGATTCAACTAGGGGCAGGAAACCTTTTTACCTAACAGGATTTTGAATTTTTCAATCTTCAATCATAAATCTCAAATCTTCAATTCAGTTACTTTAATGAGTCATCTTTGATAGTAGAAAAATTATCAAACCAGCCGCGCCGCCAGAAGAAGTAAACTAAACCAGAGGCGATCGCTACCATAATTGCCCAACAAAGCGGATAGCCAAAATACCAATTTAGTTCTGGCATATTCCAGGGCGATTTCTCTGTATTGAAATTCATCCCGTATACTCCAGCCACAAAAGTTAGAGGAATAAAGATACTCGAAATCACCGTCAGCAACTTCATGATTTCATTCATTTTATTACCAACCGAAGACAAGTAAACATCCATCAAACCAGAAGACAACTCTCGATAGGTTTCCACCATATCCATCACCTGCACCGTGTGATCGTAACAGTCGCGCAGGTAAATTCTTACCTCTGGACTAATCAAATCACTGCTATCTCGAATCAAAACATTAATTGCATCCCGCTGCGGCCAAATGGCGCGGCGCAGAGTCAACAATTCTCGCCGGATTTTATAGATTTTTTCCAGGGTTTTGCGGGTAGGGTTCAGCACCACTTCATCCTCTAATTCTTCAATGCGCTCTCCGTAAACTTCTAATACAGGGAAGAATCCATCTATAATCGAATCTAACAGAGTATAAGCCAGATAATCAGCTCCGTGTTTGCGAATTATTCCTTGTCCTTTACGAATGCGCTCGCGCACTGGTTCAAAACAATCATAGTCCGGTTCTTCCTGAACAGTTAACAGGTAATGCTTTCCCAAAATCAAACTTACTTGTTCTTTATGAAAAGTATCTAATTCTGGATGGAGCATAACCATCCAAGCAATGATTAAAATGTGTTCTTCATAGTCTACTACTTTCGGTCGCTGGGGAACATTAACTACATCTTCTTGAGCCATTAGGTGTAAATTAAACACTTCGCCCATTTGTCGCCAAGTTTCTTTGTTTCCCAATCCCAACATATCAACCCAAGAAACAGATGCTGTATCTAAATACGCAGCAGCTTTTTGAGGATTTGCCAATTTGGCGCGAGTTGCGCCTGTTTCGCAATAGTCAATTAATACAATCTCCGGAGGCGGCGCATCTGGTTCTAAGTCGAGAGTTCCCGGCGGAGCCCCCGGATCGTCATAAAAATAGTCAACATAGGAATCATCATCATCTTCTTCTTCTTTTATTTGTTTGGCAACGGCACTAGAAGTATGTATGCTTTTGTATACCATGCTAATATTCCTGACTTTTAGAATCTTTAATTAGATTATCATTTTTCTGGTGCAACTACCAATTACCAATGACTCCTTACCTCTGCCGAATTGGAATCTCGATCGCAAATTCAGTTCCCTCTCCCGGCGCGGAAATGCACTGCAGCGTCCCTCCGTGTCTTTCCACCACAATCTGATAGGAGATAGACAATCCCAAGCCTGTACCTTTGCCTACTGGTTTAGTAGTAAAAAACGGGTCAAATACCCGGCATTTAACAGACTCTACCATGCCAGACCCGTTATCGGAAATTACGATCGCCACCCGATTGTTCTCCAACACTTCGGTGCGAATCCGAATCCAAGGCAATGCGTCGCAACTTAAAGGTAAAGTAGGAAAATCTTGCCCTTCCTCTTCCGAATAACTCGCCAAGTCCAGCTTCCTCTGCCTGACATCCGTTAAAGCATCAATAGCATTATTTAAAATATTCATAAAAACTTGATTTAACTGTCCAACGTAGCACTGTATCGGCGGCAATATTCCATATTCTTTAACTATTTCAATCTGGCGATTTCTGCCATTTTCTTTAATTTTGTGTTGCAAAATTAACAGAGCGCTGTCTATTCCCTCGTGAATATTAACACGCTTAAGATCGGATTCTTCCAGGCGGGAAAAATTACGCAAAGACAGAACAATTTGGCGAATACGCTCAGCTCCGGTTTGAATTGAAGTCAGCAGATGCGGGAAATCCTCTTTCATGAATTCCAGTTCTATTTCTTCTGCCAAATCTTGGATAACAGCAACAGGTTCCGGGTAGTGTGCGTGGTACAAACTGCACAGTTCCAGCAAGTTTTTGGCATACTCACTAGCGTAAGTGATATTACCGTAAATAAAACTGACAGGATTATTGATTTCGTGAGCAATTCCCGCCACTAGCTGTCCCAAACCCGACATTTTTTCCGCTTGAATTAGTTGAGCTTGAGTCCTGCCTAATTGTTTCAATGTTTGCTCTAGCTGGCGATTTTTATGTTTTAATTGAGCTTCGGCTTGTTTGCGCTTGGTAATATTGCGCGCTAGAATAATAACTTGATCTGAATTAAACGGCAACAGTCGGGCTTCATAAGTTGTTTCTCCTTCCGCCATGGAAAGCGAATATTCTATGTCGATTGAGTTTCTTGTTTCGGAAATTTCAAAGATTGCTTGGGAAAATTGGCTGGCGACATTCTGTGGCAATATCTCTGTCATTCGTTGACCAAGAAAATGTTCGGGCGGTACGTATAAATTCGAGGAAGTTCCTGACAAATAATCCACAATTATACCGTCAGCATCTAGTCGAAAATACAAATCAGGCAAAGCGCGAAAAACTGCTTCTAACTCTAAAGTTTTTTGGCGCAATGCTTCCTCAGCGTAGTACCGATCGCTAATATCAAAAATCACCCCGTCCAAATAGCAAACGTTTCCCTCTGCGTCGAACACAGGAGAACCTTTATCCCACACCCATTTAACCGTGCCGTCTGCTGCTAGCAAGCGGTATTCCAAGTTATAAGACTCTTTGTTTTCTATGCCTTGCCGAATAGTTGCTTCTACTTTTGCCAAATCTTCCGGGTAAATAATGCTAGCAAAAGTCCGGCCTCTCCTTTCCCAACGCAAAATAAAATCTGCCGCAGGGTAGCCGATTAATAAGTAAACGGCATCGCTAATAAAATTAGTGGAAAAATCGCACTTCCAGCGATAAACCACTCCGGGAATATTAGCTACCAAAGACCTAAATCTTGATTCACTTCTACGCAAAGCTGCTTCCGATTCATGTCGTTCGGTAATATCGCGAGCGAAAGCTAGCACTGCAAATACATTACCCTCAGCGTCGCGCAGGGGAAGTTTTTGGGTATCAAAAATATGTACTGAACCGTCAGCAATAGTTGCCGGATCGCAGGGATTGTGGATAATTTCGCCGGCCAGTACAGCAGAGTCGTCTGTGCGGAAGCCTCGGATATTTTTGGCTGCATTCCCAAACACGAGCTCTTCTGAAAATCCTAATTCTAAATCACATTTGCCAATTATCTCTTCGACTGTTTTGCCGATCGCTTGAGCGAAACTCCTGTTGGCCAAAATACAGCGAAAATTTTTGTCTTTGGCAAAAATCCAGTCGCTAGTTTTGTCTATAACGGTACGCAGGAGTTGTTCGGAACGTTCGGTTTTTTCCAAAGACGCCTGCAGTTGTAGTTCTAGGCACTTGCGAGCAGTAATGTTTTCAAAAGCTACACCGACGCAGTTGTTGGGTAATGGAAAAGCTTTAATAGAAAAAGCGCGAGTTATTCGGCCGCCTTCATCGCAGTCAATATCTTCAACTTCTACGGCTTTCTGGGTGCGAATTACCGAAGCAAATGCTTGGGGAATGTTTTTCGATCGCAGGTGGGGAAAAATCTCGTCGATTGTCATTCCCAAAACATCCGCCATTTCTAATCCGGTAAATAGGGTAGCCGCGGGATTTGAGGCGATCGCCCTGAGAGTGCTGTCATCGTCTATATTTTCTAAATGGTAGACGTACAAACCAATTTGCATATTCTCGACAATTTGGTCGTAGAGGCGCACGCTTTCGTCTACCTGCCTGCGTTCGGTGATATCTTCAGTAATACCTAAAACGTACTGAGGGCGGCCTGCGGAGTCGAGAATTGGCACTTTGCGGGTGTGCAATATTCTCATACCTTTGTGGCGAGTTTGAATCGGCTCTTCGGCTATGTCTTTAACAGTAGATTGGTTATGATCGCCGGTCAATATTTCTCTGTCTTGAGCAGTAAAAACATCAGCTTGTTCTTTGGGGTAAATATCGTAGTCATTTTTGCCGATCGCCTCTTGAGAGGTAACACCTGCAATCGTTTCTCCCGCTTTATTCCACAGCACAAATTTCAGCGAAGAAGCATCTTTAGCAAAAACTCCCACCGGCAGATTTTCTACTACGGAATTGAGGAACCCTCTAGCTGATTTTAATTCAGCTTCTGCACGCTTGCGTTCGATGCCTAAAGCGATGACATCGGCAACCGATGCTAAAGTTTCCTGAAAGGGTGCTGTCAGCGGCTGGCAACTGATAATTACCATGACTCCCACCAGCCGTTCTTCGACTATCAAAGGGTAGCCTGCGAAAGTTAGAATTTCCTTGGGGATTGGGCAATTTGTCGGCTTTTGGCTGGTGTTGAGAAGTGCTACTTCGGAACTGTGTGGCGGTGTTGCTTTCGGGGATTCTTCCTCTAGGAGTCCAAAATTATTCAGTTCAAATCCGCAGTCAAATTCCGGTTTTTGCTGTTTGGCGATCGAGTTAACCTTACTTTCAATAAACCTAGCCCGATCGTCTGTGCGGCTGTAGATTCCAGAGGCTGCTTGCAATTGCCAAAGATTATCTTGAGAGTTGAAAGTCCAAATTTCAGCCGAAGCGACATCAAGATTCCGCACCATTGCCTCGCAGCAGGGAAGCAGGATATCTTGAGGGTGTTTGGTGAGGGCAATACCCACATCGGCTACCATTGCTGTGAGGCGAGAAGCTTGGGCTTTTTCTGCTTCCAACCGTTTGCGATCGGTGATATCTTCCACCAAAGAAAGCACGGTAAAAGTGTCGCCACTGCGAATAATTGAATTGAACCAGCGACACCAAATCACCTGTCCGCTTTTAGTATAGTTGCGGTTAATTGAAGTATTGCCGTTGCCGGTGGCTAGTTCGAGCTCGATCGCGCTTATAGCCTCTCTATCTTCCTCGCAAACCAAAGCCAAATCGCCGAACTGCTTGCCCATCATCTCATCGGATGTCCAGCCAAAGATTTCCTCGGCGCGTTTCGACCACTGAACGATGCGAAAATCTTCATCCCAGCCTACCATTGCCAGGGGACTGTTAGCTGCATTCAACCACAGTAAATGGTTCGATCGGCGCAACTGTTGAGTTTTCTGCTGCTGCCAGCGGTAGTGCCTGGTGATATCTCTACCGATGCCCAAAACCCGCATCTGGTTGCTAGAGGCATCCACCGCTGGCGTGTAAGCAGTTTCGTAAATTTTAATCCCGCCGTCTGCCGCCGTCACCTCATGAATAGCCAGCCGTTTTTCCCCGGTTATAAATACTTGTTGCAGGCAAGAATCAATCTGCGAAATTATATTTTTTACCGCAGGATTATTAGGATATAATTTCAATAATTCCTGATTAGTTTTGTTGAGTATTTCAGCAGGCTCCAATCCCATCCAAGCCGCAGCAATAGGATTGATCGATAAATAATTTTGCTGTCGATCGCACTCTAGGAAAGCATCAACAGAGTTAGAGAAAAAAGACTGAAACGAGTTGATAACTTCCTGCATGGGTATTTTTTCATGAGAAAAGCTTAGTATTACGGAAACCTCGTATCTTTAGACTCATATCTTGCGCCATTTTCAATAAGTTTTTATGGGCGGGCAGGATGCCCACCTCACAAGAAATTAACTCTTTGTGGAACAGGCCGGAAAGCCTGTTAAGCGAGAATTGTGCAAGATGTGAGTAGACCGATCGAGGCAGCACGCATCAGGCAGTTTTAACCGCCTTGAATATTGATTATTGCTACAGGGGGCTACTGGGTCGCTTGGTACTTTTATTATCTATTTTCAACGGAACAATTACCGTTTCAAATATTTCACCCGCGATCGCATAGCAGCTTGAGCTTACACCCATAATTTTGATAACGTAATCAGTTAAGACGATAGCTAGTCAACTCTCTCTTTTGATTAGGGCATAAAGCCCCATCTCTTCAGAGCGGGGTGCTGACTTGCTTAAGCTGTAAAATTTTCCTAAAGTTAGTTTAACCCACTCAAATCTTTTTGGGCACTGTACTGCTGCGTTTCCCGCTGCAATTTTCGGCGCTGTTCCCTATAATACAAAAATTTTAAAGAATATAGTATTTTGGGGAATAGAGCTTAATTACAGCAGATACTCTTTTTTTAAACCAGACCCAGCGGATACAAAAGCGAGATGGAGAGACGAGGAGACGGGGATGTGGGCAGAGGTTAATCAACAACCTGCGAGAAAAATGCTTCAGAAATGCCGGAGGGCTTACCGATTCCCAATTCCCAATTCCCGATTCCCAATTCTCGATTCGCAATTCCCAATTTGGTAATCTGAAAGCGGTTTGGCAGTAAGCCCAGCAAAGAACGTAAGCCGTGCAAAGCCATGTAACATAAAGATTGCGATATTTTTCTATGTAATATGGAACTATTAGATACCTTGATTGTGGGTGCGGGTATTAGCGGTTTGAGTTTGGCGCACGCACTTCACAAGGAAGCAACGAGTCCATCCTCGCTGAAGATTTTAGTCGCTGAGAGTCAGGGACGTGTGGGCGGGAACATCACCACTGTGACAGCCGAAGGGTTTCTCTGGGAGGAGGGCCCGAACAGTTTTTCGCCGACGCCGGAATTGATGAAGTTGGCTGTGGATGTGGGATTGAAGCAGGAGTTGATTTTTGCCGATCGCAAATTGCCTCGTTATGTTTATTGGCAAAAAAAGCTGCAACCGGTGCCGATGAGTCCACCGGCGATGATTCAGTCTCAGTTGCTGAGTTTTCCAGGGAAACTGCGGGCGTTGTTCGGGGCTTTGGGCTTTGTCGGGCCGGCAATGGGCGATCGACTTTCGCAGCAGGGTGACGAGGAAACTGTTTCTCAATTTTTCCGCCGTCATCTGGGGACGGAAGTGATGCAGCGGTTGGTGGAACCTTTTGTTTCTGGGGTTTATGCCGGCGATCCGCAACAACTTAGCGCGGCGGCGGCTTTTGGGCGGGTAACGAAGATGGCTGATGTGGGTGGCGGGCTGGTAGCGGGGGCGCTGCTTTCTGCTAGGAAAAGACCGAAGAAATTGCCTGCAGACCCGAATGTTCCTAAGACTAGGCCGGGGGAGTTGGGTTCGTTCAAGCAGGGGTTGAAGGCTTTGCCAGAGGCGATCGCTGCTGAATTGGGCGATCGAGTGAAACTCAACTGGCATCTGACTCGCCTCCAGCGCACAGAACGCGAAACTTACATTGCTGTATTCTCGACGCCCGACGGACAGCAGGAAGTTGAGGCGCGCACCGTGGTTTTGACTACGCCCGCTTACGTTACAGCCGATTTGTTGCAGCCTCTGCAACCGGAAGTTAGCAGCGCTTTACAAGCTTTTACTTATCCTACGGTTGCCTGCGTTGTATTAGCATATCCGCAGTCTGATGTCAAGGGTAAATTAGTAGGTTTTGGAAATTTAATTCCGAGGGGGCAGGGAATTCGCACTCTGGGGACGATTTGGACATCAAGTTTATTTGCCGATCGCGCGCCTGCAGGGTGGCAAACTCTCAGCAGTTACATCGGCGGGGCAACAGACTCGGAAATTGGCAATCTCGACTCAGAAGAAATCGTTCGGGAGGTGCACCGAGATTTGTCTCGGATTTTGCTGAAACCAGATGTGCCACAGCCAAAAGTTTTAGCGGTGAATGTGTGGAAGCGGGCGATTCCTCAGTACAATTTGGGGCATTTCGATCGCCTGCAACAAATTGATGAGGGCTTAAAATCTTTGCCTGGGGTGTATTTGTGCAGCAACTACATCGGCGGCGTGGCTTTGGGAGATTGCGTGCGAAGGGGTTTTGAGCGTGCACGAGAAGTGGGCGAGTATTTGCAGAACAAACAATCAGATACTCGATCGATCTGAATGATTGTCTGGGGAGGGCGGGTTTACCAATATCGAGTATGTTAATCCGAGATATTGGTGAACCCGCGCCTACAGCCTTCTGCCTTCATATCCGCTGCCCAATGTTACTAGGTTGTGGGTTCAAACTTGTAACCCACGCCTCGGACGGTTTGAATCATCGAAATTTGAGTGGCATCTGGTTCAATTTTGCGGCGAATTTGACCTATATGGACATCCACCACGCGATCGGCTCCTACATACTCGTAGTCCCACACTTCATGCAGCAATTCCGATCGCCTCCACACGCGACCGGGTTTGCTGGCCAAACAGTACAGCAGGTCGAATTCTAAAGCAGTCAAAGCAACTATCTGACTACCGAGAATTACCTCGCGGCGGACCGGATCTATTAGTAGCTCTCCAAAAGTAAGAGTTTGTTGTTCGGCGGGAGTAACAATGCGTTTGCGCTTCAAAATTGCTGCAACGCGAGCTCCAATCTCTACAAGACTAAAAGGTTTAGTAATGTAGTCGTCAGCACCTTCGGCAAACCCTTTCATTTTGTCAGCTTCATCGGTTCGGGCAGTCAGCATCAACACAAACACGCCCGTGCGTCTTTGCATTTCTTGACACAGTTTATAGCCAGTTGTATCAGGTAAATTTACATCTAGAACTACTAAGTCAGGATTGAGTTGCTCAAATAATTCCAGACCAGTCTGACCGTCCTCGCCAGACTCAACTTGATAACCTTGCTGGCTCAAAAAACGGTGAATTAAATTTCGGATTGCCGGGTCGTCATCAACCACAAGGATTTTTACAGGGGCCATGACCACAAGTTTGCTTGAAGAATTAGGCAAGAATATTCAGCCATAATAATAGAAAACTGGATACAAATCTCGAAAAAATTGAGCTTTTAATAGTTATAGCCCTATTTATAACCTACGCAAAATTTCAGGCAATAAATCTCCAGGAACTTTGGATAAGGCTAAATTTTGGCCTGGCAGCCCACATTCACTATAGAAAGCTCTAATCGTTTTGACAATATAGCTCAATGCTGTTTGCCGGGAATCAGCAGCTTGGGAGTTTGCCGGGGCTTGCAGGTTGAGTTTATCCCCATATGTTAACCCTTTGTCATTGAGATGTTGTCCCCATTCGGCGCACACTTGCAACTGGTGGTGTAGTGCGGCTTCTAGATGGCTTGTCTGTGCAGCTTTATTAGCGGCAAAATCGGGTTCTATGGCTAGTTGATAGTGGGCTAGTCCAAGATTGTTGCGGGCGGCCAAGGCGTCAAAGGTGAGTTGGGTTCGATCGAGCTCTGCGGCGATATCCAGGGCGGTTTCGTAGGCGGTAATCGCCTGCTGCAATGATTCCGTCCGCGCTCGTTTCTGCTGGAAGTGGTTCGCCAAATGCCAATAAGCGGTACCGAGATTATTGTAAGTGGCGGCTGCTGCTGCGGGTACTAATTCTCGGGTGCGGTATTTCAATGCTTCGCGGTAGGCGGAAATCGCCCTGACTAGCAGGGGTTCTGAGGGTTCGTGCTGGGCGAGGTTCCAGCAGGCGGTACCGAGGTTGTTTTGCACTCCGGCATAGTTGAGGGGTTCTCGTTCGGGACTGTAACAGGAGAGGGCTTGGGTGTAAGCTGCGATCGCGCTTTTGAGATATACGATCGGCTCACCATCTTGGGCTAAATTCCAGTATGCTGTCGCCAAATTATTCTGAGCAGCAGCGTACTGCTGAGGTTCCACGGCGGGGTCTAGATCCAGCAGCGCTTGTTGGTAAGCTGCAACTGCGTGCTGCAAGTTCTCTGTTTTGTCTCGATAGCGGGCTAAATCGGCCGAGGCGATTCCCAAATTTTTGTTTAATCTAACGCGGGTTTGGGGTACGGTTTCGGCATCTGTTCGGTTCAAACCTTCAAGGTAGAGGGCGATGCTGCGTTCAAGGCTGGATACTGGATCTGAGGCGTTATGCTGCGTGCGATCGCGCGATAGCATCCAGTAGAGAGTGCCGAGATCGTTGAGCAAATCGGAAATTGGCGGTAGGCTGTTGGACTCCTGGGCGTACTGAGTTAAGTTTTCTGTCAATTGAGCAATCAGCCGCGCGCATTCCTCAGTTAGTGGTTGATTTTGCTGGGAGTTGGTGTCAACTTCGAGATACGCAATCACTTGTTCGATCGCGCGAATGGCTATTGTCAAGTTTTGCTCTGAAACGTCTCCGCCCAGGATGCGATCGCGGTAGTAATTCCCCAAACTGTGATAAGCCAAAGCCAACGCTTCGCAAGAACACTGATGTTCTTGCAGCAGTTCGATGTATTGCAGAGTTTGCAGCGGCAGAAAATTCTCCTCTGATGTGGCATCATTTTCTGCTTCCAACTCCTCAGAGGCTGCTGCTAGCACCAAATCTGCCAGTTCGACGGATTTAGAATCAGGCGCTGGGGACGGGGGATGGGAAATTGGGGATTGTTCGTCCTCTCTCAGTTGGACGGATTTAGAATCAGGCGCTGGAGACGGGGGATATGAACTTGGGGATTGTTCGTCGGGAATTGGGGATTGTCCAGAGAAAGAAGATATTAAAAGTTGGTTGCCAAAGTCTCGGTTGTCCCGCAGGTTTCGCAAGTCTCCTGAGTTCCCGAAGTCATCAAAGTCCCCGAAGTCTCCCTTAGCTGGAGTTGGTTCGCCTTCAAACTCAAATACTCCGGTTCGCCAGTGCCAAAATTCCGGGGCCGATTGCTCGATCGAACTTAGCCAGGGCCGCGACACCCACAGCAACAGAGTAGACTCGCACATTTGCAGGTTTGCTTCAATGTCTCTCAAATAGCTCAGGAACGACCACTGCACGGCTGCTGACTGCCTGGTCAGGTGTTCTGCCCCGAGAATTTGAAATCCCGGCAAACGGCTGTAGCTGCCTCTGTTTTGCGGCGGTGGGTGTTGGGTCAGCCACGCGGCGATCGAACCCCAAGGATTTGGATTGCTCAAGTCAAGTTCCAAACTGACAAATCGGGGGTAGTCGATCGGGGAGCGAGGATCGGAGCCAGCGCTCTCTGCAGCTAATTCTGCGTGCAAGCGGGCTGCCAGACAGTCCCGCAGGCACAAGTCGTCGCAGGCGGCAATAAAAATTTGACGGCGTAAATTGAGGTCGATCGCCTGTTTCAAGCGTTGATAGATCAGCTTGTTTGAGCTAGAAACTTTTTGGGAAGGAATAGACATCAGGATCAGCCGATTTTAGATTTTAGATTTTAGGTTTTAGGTTTTAGATTTTGGATTGTAGATTTTAGATTGTAGAGTTGAGAGTTGAAATCTCGATCGCTCATACCTCACAACTAAGGCCCGAAGGCAGTCAATCGCACCGGTGATGACTAAAGGATTGTAGATTTTCAATTGGCAATTTTATGTGGGTGACGAACCCGTGTGATTAAGTGCAACTCAAGTCCCTGACCCCGACAGCCGAGAGGAAAACACCAAATTTATGCTGGTCTTATTTAGCTTTCCAGCTTGCTCGGCACGCTTCAGGATTGTCGCAACTACCTGCTTTGTATTGAAACACAAAAACCATGTTTCCATTGGTTGGAAAACATGGTTTGTTGAATGATTATTTAAAATTGCGATTTGAATCAGCTTTGAGTGTAAGCCCAGCTTTTAGACGGAAGCAGCCACAAACACCAAACCCGCGACCAACACGGCTGCTGCAATTCCCATGATGATATAGTTCCGTTGCTGCTGCTGGTTGGGAGGTACGGCTTCATACACCTTCGGCTCTTTAGCAAAGTTATTCAGGCGTCCATCGTCATCTTTGATGTAAGGCATCAGTCACAATCCTTAATATTTTTGATGTTTACAACTGTACCAAAAAAGCGCCCAGGAAAATTCGGCCATTTATTTGGAGGTGACAGTGCCTGTTTGGGGGGAAGAGGCGATCGCGTAATCTTTGATCGGCATTCTGCCTGCTAAGTACGCTATCCGGCCCGCTTCTGCTGCCATGGACATTGCTTTTGCCATTGCCGGGGAATTTTGGGCATTGGCGATCGCGGAATTAATCAACAGTGCATCGGCTCCCATTTCCATTGCTCGGGCTGCTTCGCTGGGCGTTCCGATCCCCGCATCGACAACTACAGGAACCTTCACCGTGTCAATAATTATTTGAATGTTGGCCGCATTGTTGATCCCTTGCCCTGAACCGATGGGCGAACCTAAAGGCATGACTGTCGCACAACCGACTTCTTCGAGGCGTTTTGCCAGCAGGGGATCGGCGTTGATGTAGGGCAAAACGGCAAAACCTTCTTTAACTAATTGTTCTGCAGCTTCCAAAGTGCCGATCGGATCTGGCAGCAAATATTTAGCATCGGGAATCACTTCTAATTTGACAAAATTATTGTCTTCTTGCCCTAAAAGTTTCGCCATTTCCCGGCCTAAACGAGCTACTCTAATCGCCTCATCCGCAGTTTGACAACCAGCAGTATTTGGCAGCATCCAGATTTTAGTCCAATCAAGAGCCTCTGCCAATCCTTCATGACCGGGAGCATTTGTTTGCACTCGCCGCACAGCTACGGTAACAATTTCGCACCTGCTAGCGTTGACACTTTGCTGCATTTCTGCGATGCTGCGATATTTTCCCGTCCCCGTCATCAAGCGAGAATGAAAAGTTTTGCCTGCAATAACCAGAGGTTTGTCTAAAGATGGCATTTCTGTATCTACTGGATAGCCAAAAATGCTGTACTCAAGTGCCTCTTCCCAGTTTTTTCTGCCTCCCAGCATTGCTTCAAGCTGCCAACCTTCTTTATTTGTCAGCTCATCGCGGGTAACTGCATAAAGAATTTGCCCAACAGTTATCAATTTGGCATCTCGCGGCATATTATTTTTTAATCCTCTTTGTATAATTTCTTCAAACTCATTAAAAACGTCTTCCATTTTCCCATTCCTCCCTAGTAATTTCTTGAGATTCTTCGCTATTGAATACTAATATAATGCTCTGAATCCGTTGTGTGTCGTCCCAATAAAAAGCTTTTCTGATGCCGTCGTTTACCTTCCAAAACTCGTAACTCTTTCGGTTTACGTGAAAAATAACCGTTACTGCACCTTGTTTTTTTGCTCTACTGATGCCTTCTTGCACTCGGTCTCTGATGTTTTGAGTCTGTTCTGTCAACTCCTTAAATTCGCAAATCTCACCGTCTATCTCAGCATCTGGCGTTCTCACACCCTCTGCTGCTTGCTCGCTCAACATTCTAACTCTCTTCCCTATTTTAGCCAAAACTTCAGCCACAAAGATTTCCGAATTATTAAGATTATGTTGTTGGTGAATTAGCACAAATCCGCCAGCTATCTCATCAAAATAATATCGCCGATATTCTGGTTCTGCATTTTCGTAGATGGCTCTGCTTGTTTCGATATATTCTGAATTCACCGTTATTATACTGTCAATAGACTCCGAGCGGGTAGAGTTAAAAGTATGAAATCAACTGTTGAGCAACTGGCTAAAATTGGAATATTTACCAGCTTAAACCAAACTGAATTAGAGCGATTGCAAGAACATACAGCAATTCGGACTTACCGACAGGGAGAAGTTGTGATGTATGAGGGCGATCGCATCCCCGAAAAATTATACACTCTTTTGAGCGGTTCTCTGCGGGTTGCAAAAACAGCGGCTGCGGGCAAAGAAACAATTCTCCGCACTTTATTTCAGGGAGATATTTTTGCTGCACCTGCTTTGCTAGGCAACGGCATTGCCCCCGCAACGGTGACTGCTGAAACTGATGTGGAAGTTCTTACCACAGAACGGGAAGTTTTGCTAGCAGCAATTCGGGAAAATCCCGATATTGCCTTGCGAATATTGGCGGTGTTTAATCAGCGGTTGCAGCAACTGCACGAGACTGTGCACGGTTTGGTGTCGGAAAGGGCGATCGTGCGGCTGGCCCGATTTATTCATTACTTTGCCGTCGAGCAAGGTACGAAGATTGCGGATAATAGTGTATGTTTAGAAAAACGTTTTCCCTACTATCAAATTGCTCGCAGTATTGGAATTACCTACGAAGAATGCGTGCGGTTGTTTAAGAAACTCAAGCCTTTTGTATCTTACAGTCGAGGCGGTAAAATTATTGTATTGGATTGGGAAAAATTGGAGGATATCGCCTCGGGAGAAGAAATAGACTAAATGTTAACATCCCAATTCTTGTAGGGCAGGTTTCACAAACAATATTTAACTGCTACTCACTATATAAAACCGCCCCCACAATCTGTGAATCGGGGCGGGTTGATGAGATTATTGATTTTAGGCAAGTATAAAACCCGCCCCAAAAGCAATATTTCGGGAATTAATTGACTTCAGAAAGTGTCAAAATAAACGCCAAATTTTCTTCAGCTTTCAAAGCGTGAAGAGCTTGACCCGGCATGAAGACAAATACCCCCGGTTCCAAAACAATATCCTTCCCTTCCAAAGTCAAAATACCCTTTCCTTCTATGACATTAACTGTGGCATTCCGTGCCGAAGAGTGTTCCGAAATTTCTGTTCCTGCTGCCAGACAAAATAAACTGTACTGACAATTCTTGTCTTTGACTAAAATTTTGTTCAGCACTCCGGCGGCGGGATATTCAATTGCGTCTCGGAGTTGGATTGCTGAAGATTGTAGCGGTAAAAGAGTAGTAGTCATAGTTTTTGACAATTAATTAATTTGGTCACAAGCCTTGAATTTATCAGTGGCTTCACTTTCTTTCATCGAAAAGTGAAAATCGAAAATCAATTGAATCGGTTAAGATTGTTTTTTGGCAGACATAACGATGTAGCCTAGATCCTGTTGGTAATGCTGGAAAACTCGACGCATTGCTAAGATACGATCGCGAATTTGCGATCGACTTAATATATTCCACAAAATCCGCACAGTACCCACAAACCCTTCATCTTGCAGCATTCGCGACAAATTTAGGAGGCCCATCGCCCCGGTTTGACACTTTTCTACTTGCAAACCCGCGTTTTGGTAAACAGCAATCCAGCCCGACTCAGACAAAGGCGTTGAATTAGCCCGAGTCACTTCTGATAAAGCTTTGTGAATTTCTGATTCTCGGTTTCTAGCTAAAAGTTCGTGAGAGAGAAACTTCCCGCCTGGTTTTAAACGATCGCAAATTCTCGATACAATTTTAGCTTTCCCCGACGGCGACTGCATTGTCAGGATAGCTTCAGCCAACACCCAATCAAACTGTTGGGAAATCCGATCCAAGTGAAAAATATCTCCTTCCACAATTTCCACTCGATCGCTCAAACCGGCTGCTGCAACATTAGCACGAGCGCGGGCCACACTTTCGGGATTTTTCTCAACTCCCACTACTTTTACGCCAAAACGTTCAACAAGGGCGATCGAACTATATCCAAAACTAGCAGCCAACTCCAAAACAGTCTCCCCAGGCTGAAAATCCGCCCATTCAAATAACTGTTCCGTAGCAAATTTCCCCCCCGGCCTCAACATTTTCTTACCAGCCGCCGCGAGCACTTCATGTCCGGGTGCAGTCTTAAAATTGAGAGCAGTATTGGTCATTAAATTGACCTCCTATTTAACCTTACTCTCAGTTTGCCAAATTCTGCAGAATCTTTCTATGATCTAGCTCATATTCAAATTATCGTAGGCTGACGAACCCTACAATATCAGGAATTATACCATGTCCGCCCCTCAACAATTCGGACTATTTTTGATTGCCAACACGGAATCTAATAAGAAACAAAAAATTTGATGGTTTTAGGACTTAGGCAAAATTTCCACATCAGCGGGACAATCACGGGGATTATCCCTACAAACATCCTATTAAGAAACAATTGTCTCATTCCGCTCTTGAAAACATTGCCTCAACACAGAAACAGGCAGCTCCTTCAATTGACCCGATCGCACAAATTCAGCATAAGTATCAGCCTCTATTGCCTGCAAATCCCCTTCGAGTTTGTCGATAGTCATCTGCCGCAGTTCAGGAGATCGATCGTACATTTGGTTGATTCCTGCTTGCAGCAAGTTTAATTTTTCTTGAAGCTGACTCACGAGATGATTGGAAAACTCAGGCTCGATTCTACGATCGCCCGATACTTCAGATAGATGCTTGAGAACCCGATTGAGAGCAACACGTTGGGCGATCGCCTCCAGATACTGCTGACGCAACTCCTGGTTGCTCAACAACCCCAATTTTTCCAGCAGCGCCTTGGTGGTTAAACCTTGTACTAGCAGCGTAAATAAAACTACGCCAAACACGATCCCAATAATTTTGTCCCGCTCTGGGAAAACCTCCGGCACGCTCAAAGCTAAAGCAATCGATACAGAACCTCGCAATCCTCCCCACCAAATCACAGTTCTATCGGCTAATGAAATTTCAGATTTTGCCAACCTATTGCTCAACCATCCTAAACCAAAAATAGCGATCGCTCGTGTCACAAACATCGCCGCCACAGTTATGCCAATGACTCCTAAATTCGCTCCCAAACCAGCAAAACTAATTCGATCGCCAATCAGCAGGAACATGATCGAATTTACAAAAAACGCCACAAAATCCCAAAATTGTGTTACCGCTAGTCTGGTGCTGGGTTGCATACCGATACGAGAGCCGAAATTTCCAAATATCAAGCCCATCACCACCACACCAATCACCCCAGAACCACCCAATTCCTCAACAATTATATAAGTGCCGTAGGCTGAAACTAAGGTTAACGATTGTTCCACCAAAGGTAAATCAAACCGTTGGGTGAGATAGGAGATACCAAAACCGATCGCACTCCCGACAGCAATCCCAATGCCCACAAAAGCTAAGAAACGCGCCACCAGAAATGGGATGCCAACTTCATCCGTCCCTAAAGAGAATCCCACCAAAAAACTAAAGGCAACAACAGCAATGCCATCATTAAATAAACTCTCTCCCTCCACCAGCAAAGCTAGGCGTTTTTCCACTCCCAGTTCCCGGAACAATGCAATAACTGAAACAGGATCTGTAGCAGATATACTAGCTCCTACCAACAGGGCGATTGCTAAAGAAACTCCAGCTATTTGGTTGAGAGCAAAAGCCACGCCAGCAACGGAAATAACAACACCCAAAACCGCATAAAGAGCGATCGGCACTAAATCCCGCTTGAGTTTAGACCATTCCAGATTCCAAGCAGCTTCAAACAAAAGAGGCGGCAAAAAAATCAACAGAATCAATTCGGGCGAGAGCGACACCAATCGCACATCTATAAAAGCCAAGCCCAACCCGACAATTACTAAAAGCAGCGTGTAGGGAATTTGGCGCAACCAGCCCCATATTTGGGGCAGTATCGCCACACTTAAGGAAACTAATAGCACTAAAAGAAATTTCTTGAGATTGCCCTCGATAGTCGCTTCGTTAATTAGAGTTTCTGGGGTCATATAATTAGGAAGAAAATAGTTAAGGCTTCGGTTTCGAGCGGGACTTATTCAGCGTCGATCGCCGCACTTCTTCAACTTGACTGACTTGAAAAATTAGGGTAAATTTTTGACCCATTTCTTTTTCGACAAATGCTTCTAAAAGCTGCACTTGTTTGGGTGTCAAAGCTTCGCTGCTGCGAACAATCAGACGCACTTCCGGCGGTTTCGTCAACCAGTTAGTATCAGTTGCAATCAGTTCCACCCGTTGAAAAGTGATAGTTCGGTTAAGCAAAGCCCGCTTCAGACTGGCTTCGAGTTGCGCTTGCTCGATCAATTCCGCAAAACTCACGCCCAGAGGAATTACAAGTATAGCCGTCAATGCTAGCGCCCAAAAGAGGGCTTTACGGGCGCGATGCAGGGGGGTGTAGCCGGCCATCAAAAAGGTTAGCATACAGGAGAGAGTAATTCCCAGCAAATTAGTAAGATACAGGAGGCTGGCTCCCAAACTGAGCGACCAATTAGCTTGAGATAAGCCTAAACCTATAACACAAATTGGCGGCATGAGAGCCACCGCTATTGCAGTTCCCGCCAGAGTAGCAGAAACTTTGGGCTGAACTTTCGCATAGCCACTGATTCCCCCAGCGGCGATCGCAATTCCTAAGTCTAGTAATGTAGGTTTAGAACGAGCTAGAACTTCGCTCCCAAAGTCGGGAAGTTGTACCAAAGCGCCCAAAAAACAAGCTAGAAAAATTGCTAGCCCCGTCCCGACTGCTAATGCAACTAAACCTTTGCGGAAGATGAGAACGTTACCTTCTACCGCTCCAAATGCTAACCCTCGGATTGGCAACATCAGAGGCGCAATGATCATTGCACCGATAATTACGGCCGCACTGTTGGCAAGCAGTCCAAAGGTGGCAATTATACAGGAGCCTAGAATTAAGACAAGATAGTTAATATCTAGGGTTGATTCTTCCAACAAGTCAACTCGTATTTGCTTTAAATGCTCTCGATGAATTCTGCTCCTGGTGAAATATTTAAGACGGTCTCGAATATGGTTGAGCAAAATAATCTCCTTAAATCCGGGGCTTGTATCCGTATGCAGGTGCGGTCAGTCGATTTTAGATTTTAGATTTTAGATTCTAGATTTTAGATTTTAGATTCTAGATTTTAGATTTTAGATTCTAGATTTTAAATTTACTCCACAGATGAATCTGTGCTCTTGAATAAGAGTCTAAAATTTGGGCTACTCACGACAAGAGTCGGGGGCTTGTATCCGTATGCAGGTGCGAGCAAAAGAATCAAAATCCCAGCCCGCAAGTTTTCGAGGATGTCCCGGAACTCTAAAGCAATTGCCGCGCCACTAATACCCAGCAGTTGAATCACATCCCCTGCCTTGAATGACTGGATGGCGATGAATGACGCGATCGGCAATAATTGATTTATAATCAAGATATCTACTCCACCCCAATAATACCGAATCATGCTCGCAGAAGCAAACGCGACACTTTGGCCTAGTCTAATTACTGTTTCAGCATTAATTCTCTACTTCGTTGTTACCATCAACGTCGGCAGAGCTAGATTCAAACACAAAGTTTCTCCCCCGCAGATGACAGGAAACCCAGACTTTGAGCGAGTTGTGCGAGTTCAGCAAAATACCTTAGAGCAAATGATTCTATTTTTGCCCTCGCTGTGGCTGTTCTCGCAATTTATCAGCCCAATTTGGGGCGCCGGTATCGGCGCAGTTTGGATAATTGGACGCATTTTGTTTGCTTGGGGTTACTATCAAGCTGCCGAAAAAAGAGCTGCAGGATTTGGCATTAGTACCTTAGCTACTTTAGCTTTGCTTGGGGGTTCATTAACAGGCATAATTATGTCGCTGCTGAAGGTTTGAGCGTAACTTCTGATCGACATAATTGTTTTTCTACTCGTTTCCAGGCTCTGCCTGGGAACCAGTTAAATGTAATAAATGTTAGGAGTAAATATGTCAGAAACAAACAAACCCGTATTTGAAATTAACCCGAAACTTTTTCAGCAGCTTGTCGAGTGGCAAGAAAAACTTGAACGAGAAGATGAATTAGCAAGCGAGTCAAAAAACGAGAAACCAACTGAGGTAATAACTCCTCCCGACAGTGATGAACAGCATTCTCAAACAGATAATTTCTAGCTGGTGGCTAGCAGCATCTTTGGGATTTCCGGCTGCTGTCTCGGCTCAATCGCTGACACCCAGCCAAATTCAGCAAGTCAATAGCGGTTTGTTTGGTTCTAACTCTCAAGATTTCTTTCAGCAAGGCTATCGCCAACTGGAAAGAGAAATCGCAACTTTGTTGCAAAAAAATCTCGCTTCCGAAGACCGGATTCTGGAGATTGATGAAAAATTGCTCTCTCAGCTTTGCAGCGAAGAATTTAAAATCTCCTCGTCGCATTCTGATACAATAAGTGCTGCTCAGATTTCTGATTTTCAGACCCAATTAAAAGACATTTGCAGACACCATTAAAATGAAAGTGAGGTCAATATTCAAACTTTAGTGCTAATGGATAAAGAGGCAATGGCCAAATTAAAAACAGCCATGCTGGAAGCGGAAACCGCTGCTCATTTAGCGGCCATCATTATTGATTATACTCATGAGGAAATAATGATAGTTTTTCAGGCTCTAGAAGGGGAACAACAGGATAGAATTAAGACTATTTGGAAGACGGTTAGTTAAAGTAGGCGGAAATCAGAGGTTTTAATTTTTAACCGCAGATGTAAGCCGATAGACGCGGATGAACGCAGATTGAATTTTGTTAGTGTTCGCTGTGTAGAACAATCTTAATTTATACACAGCGAACAATGACATATCTAAACTAGGGATTCGAGGCATAATTGGCGGAAATGATCGCCCCGTTGCTCGAAGTTTTGGTATTGATCGAAGCTAGCACAGGCTGGAGAAAGCAGCACTACTTTAGCGTTGTTCTGTTTGCCTAATTCTGCTGCTCGCGGGATTGCTCTTTCCATTGTTTCGACTATTTCCCAAGCGTTGTAATTTGCTTGTTCGAGCCGATCGGCAAAAATACCTGCCGCATCCCCAATTAGCAACACCCCAGCAGCTTTTGCTTTGATTGTATCAATCCATGCGCGATCGTCCCCTTCTTTGGCGTCGCCGCCCGCAATTAAAATCGCCGGTGCGCTCACTGAAGCCAACCCGACTTGGGCGGCGTCGTAATTAGTAGCTTTGCTGTCGTTGATGAAATCTATGCCTTCCCAAGTGCAGATGTGTTCGAGGCGGTGCGAAACTCCGGGGAATTTAGCGATCGCCCGCGCGATCGCACTTTTATCTATCCCCGCCAAATTAGCCGCAGCCACCGCCATTAACAAATTCTGCAGATTGTGTTCTCCCACCATCCGCAAAGAATTAGCAGGCAGAATTTTCTCGCTTTGAGCTATTACCCAACCGTTTTCGATGTACGCTCCAAAAGTGCGATCGCCCAACAGTTCTTTTTCACCTTTCACACTCGTCCAACACGCATCCGGCCAAACGTCAACTCCTTGTTGCCGCAAACAAGGATCGTCGCCGTTGATTACTTGCAATTCAGACTTTTTCAGCAAATGCGCTTTAATGTTGTAGTAATTTTCTAAAGTTTTGTGGCGGCTGAGGTGATCCGGCGTCAAAGTCGTCAAAACACCGATTCGCGGCGCTACAAACGGCGAGGATTCTATCTGATAGCTGCTAATTTCTGCGATTACCCAATCCGGCTGTTTTTCGGCTAAAGCTAATTCGCACGCAGCATAGCCAATATTGCCGCAAGCGGGAGCGTAAAGCCCTGCCTCTGCAAAAATCGCAGCAATTAAAGCAGTAGTAGTAGTTTTGCCGTTAGTGCCGGTAATTCCCACCCAAGGAGATTTGAGGTAACGCCACGCGAGAGCCATTTCTCCAATTGTTTCAATGCCTAAGTCTCTGGCGCGCACTAATGCTGGACTGTCCCAGGGAACGCCCGGACTTACTACTATTAATTCTATAGATTCGACTGGTTCAAAAGATTTACCTAACTCAACATGAATTCCTTCGTTAGCGAATTCCTGTTGCTGTTCGAGCAAGTTTGGGGAAGATGAGCGATCGCTCAGCGTTACTTCCCATCCTTCGCGTTTTAGCAGTCTTGCGGCGGCAATTCCTGATTTCCCTAGTCCAATGATATGAGCTATCGGCATAAGTTGTGTGTGTGATGGAGCGAACTTCCCTGGTTTTATAAGTTTATATCTTAACCTTGAATTGGTTGTTGACTATTGGCCATTTTGCTTATTTTTTAATAGAGCGATCGAACTCTGCTGAGACTCGCGCGGTTCCGCAAGAATTCTCATAAATTTACTATTTTTATTGGTAAGCTTTAATGTTATTTTGATCTAGAGTTTTAAGAAGTAAGTTTCTCAAGTTGGTTGGCCTACAGGTCCGCCCGTTGCCTCCTAATGCCCGCCAGGGGTTGAAAACCCCTGTCTAACAGCTAAAGTCAGTTAAAACTGAGATATTGCACCATTGTCAGCAACAGGCTGTCCGGCCTGTTCCACAAAAGATAAATTTTCTTGTGGAACAGGCCGGACAGCCTGTTCACAAAAGACTATTTGAGAATGGTGCAACATAGGAGTTAAAACTGACTGAAAAGTCTAGTATGTGTGGGTTTCAGTCCTCTTAAGAGGACTTTCGCTCTCTCGACGGGGGTTTCAACCCCCGGCGGACTGAAGCGGAGGTTTTCAATCCCAGGCGGACTCAAATATTTTAAATTCTAACTTTTTACGATCGCCCCAAAGTCAGCCAACACCCGCGCGTGATTCCGCAGCAAACCCAGTAAATTCAACCGATTTTGCTTAATTTCGGGGTCAGAATCCATCACCAAAACGCTTTCTGGCCCGTCGAAAAAGTTGCTGACAGTTGGAGCAATCTCAGTCAAACTATCTACCAACTGCTGGTAATTGCGAGTTTGCTTGGATAACTGCGTTTGCGGCACTAACTGCACTACTGCATCGTAAAAAGCTTGTTCAGACGACTTTTGAAATAACTCCGGTTTCACCGCCGTTTTCGGTTCCAATTGTATTTTATCCAAATCACCTTGAGCCGCCAAACGAGTTGAACGGTTGACTGTTTCGTAAATTAGATCTAAAGTCTGGTTATTGCGGATTTCTTGCAGAAAAAGCGCTCTTTCCCGTGCGTCTAACAAATCTCTCAATGCTCGTTCAGTATATTCTGGGTCGTTTTCTCCCAAAACTGCATTTACCAAATCATAATCTACATTCTTTTCTTCTTGCAACAAAGTTCTAATTCTTTGTAAGAAAAACTCGTATAACTGCGATAGCAACTCTCCAGGTGTTTCCGGGCGCGCTGCGGTAAATTCGGCAACAACTTCTGCGAGCAACTGGTGCAAGTTGATTGGCAACTGAGCCGCCCAAATAATGTTAATTATTGCATTAGCGGCGCGGCGCAAAGCGAAGGGGTCGGATGAACCAGTCGGCAACATTCCCAAGCCGAAGATACTGACTAAAGTATCTAATTTGTCCGCTATTCCGACAACTTGACCTGTGAGAGTTTGCGGCAAATTGTCGCCCGCACCTTTGGGCAAATAATGTTCAAAAATCGCTGTGGCTACTGCTTCCGATTCGCCACTGGCTAAGGCGTATTTCTGCCCCATGATTCCTTGCATTTCGGGAAGTTCGTAAACCATTTGGGTTACGAGGTCGGCTTTACAAAGCAATGCTGCTCTTGCTATGTAAGCTTGTTCTTCGCCTGTGATTTGCAGTTGATTGGTGATGAGGCTGGCAATCTTGCACAGACGATCGACCTTTGCGCGCACTGTCCCCAAATCTTCCTGGAAAGTAACTTTTTCCAACTTGGGCAAATAATCCTCTAGAGGCTTTACCAAGTCTGCTTTGTAGAAAAACTGACCGTCTGCCAATCTTGCGCGCACTACTCGCTCGTTACCGGCGGCAATAATCCCGGCTTTAGCGGGGTCGCCGTTGGAAATTGTAATGAAATAGGGCAGAAGTTCGGGATAATCTGGGCTTTTGAGGATGGGAAAATACCGCTGGTTTGTAACAATAATTGTGGTGATTACTTCCGGCGGCAATATCAAAAATTCCTCGTCAAATTTGCCAACAACTGCGTTCGGCCATTCTACTAAGTCGGTGACTTCTTCTAACAAATCTTCGGTAATGTCGGCGTAACCGCCTTGTTTTGTCGCTGCGGCTTCTACTTGTGCTTTAATTTGATTTTTGCGCTGGGTTCGATCGACCTCCACGCAAGCAGCCCGCAGACACTCGACATAATCCTCCGCTTGCGGAATCGAGACAGGCTGCGGATGTAACACCCGGTGTCCTTGGGAAATTCGATCGCTCTTGACCGTATCCGAACCGCTCACCAATGTAATTGGCAGTACAGTATCATCTAACAGCGCCACCATCGATCGAATCGGGCGCGGAAACTTCAAATCTCCGTCGGCCCACCGCATGAATCTTTTGCCTTCTAACTTATTAATCCACTGCGGCACAAGTTCTGTCAAAATATCCGCACTCATCCGCCCCGGAATCTTTTTGAGCACAAACACAAAATCGCCTTTATCGGTAGCGCGAACTTCCAAAGCATCAATTTCTACGCCCTGCTTTTTCGCAAAACCTTCGGCTGCTTTCGTCGGTTTGCCATCTTTAAAAGCCGAACTCGCAGGTGGCCCTTTTACCTCTTCTTCTCTATCTAATTGCTGAACTGGCAGCCCTTTCACGAGAACGGCCAAACGCCTCGGAGTAGCGTATACATTAATAGAGTCATTTGTCAAGGATTCTTCTGCCAGCGTTGCAGGTACAAGTCGCTGCCACTGCTGGACGCTGCTTACGACAAAAGAGGCAGGCAATTCTTCTGTACCGAGTTCTAATAAAAAGTTAGGCATATCGCACCGTAATGGAATTTTGTTTAAGGTAATTTATCCGATCGCGCGTTGGCGAAGCCCTCGAAGAGGATCGTACTATCTGAAAAATACTCAAAAATCCAGGATACCACGTAAAATCGGGGGTGAAAGACAATATTCTCGACAGCCCATGACCTTGGCGGAAAGACTAGGACAAGATTGGAAGTCTCGACTCGAACAAGATTGCCCGCAGGAGAGTTCTAGCACTCGCGAGAGTGTTGTCCGCTGGCTGTTGGGAGACAATCCCGAAAGATTTGACACTCTTAGCCCAACTCAATTGTCTGTTGCCTCTGGGGCGATCGACTTTTTATATCGAATTTTGATTTCTCGGTATCTGGGAGTACCGCCAGAAAAAGCTTACCGCAACTTGATCGGGCGGCTCGGCGGCTTGGTTGTGCTCCGGCAAAAAATCCAAGCGTGGGTTTCGCTGAGTCGCGACAGACAGCGGAGTGCGGTGGAGGTACTGCAAGAAGTGATTCAGGAAATGCTCAATTCCGATCGCTACCTGCAGCAGCAAGTCGCCTGGATTGCCGAATGCACCTCAGACAGACGGCTGCGAAATGCTTTGCTGCTAGCGAGCACAGAAGAATACTGCTTGCGGCCGATCCGCAACCAGCCGCTGCTGGTGTACCGTTTTGTCAACTACCTGCGGCGTGCCCAGCGGGGCGGGTTGACGCAGGTGCCTGCGGGAGACTGGGTGCGGCTGGTGTCGGAACAGGTTCTACCCGAAGATACAGACGAACCGCTCAGCCTGCTAGATGAACAGGCAATGTCCGAGTATCGAGAAAATCAAGCTTGGGAAGAGCAGCAAACTCAGCGGCAGATTGTCCAACAAGAATTTGAGAATTATTTAGCCGCTGAAGTCGATCCGCTGGCTTCCCGGTGGCTGCAGCTTTACCTCCAAGGTCGTTCCCAAGAGGCAATTGCCGAGGAGTTGAAGGTTCCGATCAAGCAAATTTACCGCTTGCGAGAAAAAGTCAGTTACCACGCGATTCGGGTTTTTGCGGTCAAACAAGCACCGGAATTAGTCGCCAACTGGTTGGAAACTTCGCTCAAAGAACACAGTTTGGGCTTGACTCCGGCTCAGTGGCAGCAATATTTACAAAACCTCACGCCGGTGCAGCGGCAGTTGGTAGAATCGTTGAAAGCAGGGAAAAGTGTAGAGACGATCGCATCTGAATTAAAGCTGAAAACCAATCAAGTCATCGGCGAGTGGAGCAAACTCTATTTAGCAGCTCAATCGCTCCGCAACGAGTAGATTGGTAATGGGTGGCGGGCAATTGCTAATTGTTAATTGGCAGTAGCATTTTTCAGAATCCGCGCTACAAATCAATTCCCGAACAGCCACAGACTGCGGCGAGTTTCCCCGTGGAAAACCGCGCGATGCCCCTTGTATCAATTCAGGTTAGAGCGATCGGGATTTTGTAGCCCTGCCGTGACGATCGCGCTCCGAGACGATCGCAGCCCACTCTCTGGGGTAAGATACTAGCAGCACGATCGACTTTTGAGGATTTTTTAACCAATCCTAAATTCAGCGGTGGCCCGTAAATCATCGGTTGTGGTGCATCTCTAATACTTGTGCATTAAAGACATAATTCTATTGTTGCCAGCCACGGGCATCAATCTCGGGCGATCGATGATAGTGGGTCTAGAGTGCGCTAGCCATCATCTAGTTCTCAATCTTTTGGTAGAATTTGAGGCTGCAATCCATAAGAGAGAAAATTCTGGGACTAAAGATTTTTCTTTAATAAAAGCTTCCGGTTGTTAGGCCAATTCCTCCGTCAGGGAAGTTGCAGCGTTTAATTTTATCGCATCAGGTTGGTGCGTCGCGCTCGATCGCGCTTCCAACTACAAAGCAGCTAATGGTACATACATCTTCAACACACTCGGCAGCTACAATGGACTCTGATCGAATATTTCACCTAATCGATACAGTTGTCCCCTTTGAAGCTTGCCTTTATTATCAAGTTTTGCCTTTATCTCTAGAAGGTAATCGGTTTAAATTGGGCGTAGTCGATGCTCAAGATGACTCCGCCTTGGACTACGTGCAGCGGATTTTAGCTTACATGAATTGCTCAGTCACAACAGAGCTAATTGCCTCGGAAACTCAGCGCTCGATGCTCTCAGCTTACTTGCTGCACGGGAGCCAGGTCCGAGAACCCAGCCAGGCAGCAACCGCCGCAGCCCCAACACCCAAAAATCCCCCATCAGCAACTTCAGGCCCCAATGCAGCAACGTTGCTGTCTGTGCCAGAACCCTCGATGCCCCCTCCTGAGCCGTTTAAACCTGCTGCCGCTGAGGTTCCCCCGACACCGACGCAGCTATCGGTTTTGAATGTCGAGGCCTTGCACTTGTCAAGCCAAGTGGAAGTTTTGGCAACTTTGCCCGCGCCCCAACTGCTGCAAGAATTGCTCGGTAGAGTGCTGCGAGAGGGAATCGGTCGCCTGTTTTTTGAGCGCCACCAGTCCCAAGGCCGCATTCTTTGGAGTCAAGATGGCGTTTTGAAATCGATGCTCGAAGGTATCGATATCGTCCTTTTCCAAGAGGTCATCGACGAGTTGAAGCGGCTGACAGATATGCCTGTATGCCCGGTGGAACAGCCCAAACAAGTCGAAGTTGAGCGCATATATCAAAACACTCATTTGCTGTTGCGCTTGCGGGTAATGACGGTGGGTGGCAAGGAAGAAGCCACCCTGCAAGTTTTGCGGGGGGCAGCTTTGAGGTTTTACCAGCAGCAGCAGTTGTCTACTTTGAGTCGGGACGCACTGCGGCTGGCCGAAGAATTGCAGCGGAAAGTGAATCAAATTCGCGATCGAACTCGGCTTTCTCCTGTGCCTTTAGAGGGGTTGCCCGCTTTGGAACAGGTGATTAGAAATGTTGACGACCAAATTGAAGCTTTACTGCACGAACACAATCCCGATCAGTCCTAATCAGCAATAGATGACTGTTTTGAATTTTTTTTAACTCACATCAAGTCCGGTCAAATAATAATAATAATTATGTTTGTAGTGAGGACTAAAGTCCAAGCGAGTTTTATGATAACTCAAGTCTTCACTACAAACCAATTTGATTGCAGTTTTGCGAGGTGACAGAATATTATACCAGTTCCAAAAAAGAGTGCAATTGTATGCCCGTGTTCTCAACCCTGGTAGTCATCAGTCATTCCCAATCTAAAATCTAAAATTTAAAATCTAAAATGGTATTAGCCGTGCTCGAAAACATCCTTGTACTGCAATAAATCCAAACTCACAAAAACGGGCAAACACTGAAAACATTGCTGTGCAATTTCCCAGCGTTCTTCTCGCTGTAACATAGCAGTCAACTTTTGTTTAGCGCTCAGCAAATAGCGGACATCGTTAGCAGCGTAGCTGAGTTGGTCGTCTGAAAGATGCTCAGAATTTCCCCAGTCAGAACTTTGAGAAGTTTTGTTGAGTTCTACGTTTTCCAATTCTTGGATTAAATCTTTAAGTCCGTGTTTGTTGGTGTAAGTTCTCGCAAGTTTGCTGGCTATTTTTGTGCAGAAAACAGGTGCAATGTCAATACTTAAATTGTAACGCATTGTTGCCAGATCGAAGCGCGCAAAGTGAAATACCTTCTCAATATTTTCAGATTCCATTAGCTTTTTTAAATTCGGGGCTGCTGTCTGGCCTTTGGCAATCCGCACCACTGCAACTTTACCTTGCGGATCGCACAACTGAACCAAACACAAGCGATCGCGCCAAGGTAGCAAACCCATTGTTTCCGTATCAACGGCGATCGCCGGCGCAGTCAAATAATAAGATAAGAGAGAATCGGGAATATCACCATCGCACACTTGAAAATCTGCAAATTCCATTATTAGTAATTTTTGACTGTTGACTGTTGACTGTTGACTGTTGACTGTTGACTGCCCTCTTCTCTCTTCCCTCTTCCTTCTTCCTTCTTCCTTCTTCCTTCTTCCTTCAAATTATCGACTGCGAACAAAAAGCTGAGTAAAATAATACTCGCCTTTGGGATTTTTGGCAACCCCAATACCGGTCACATTAAACTGACCCTCCATATTTTTGCGGTGGCCGTCACTTTTAATCCAACCCTCAACAGCATTGCGTACCGGGTCGCTGTAGCCGAAATTGTAAGCAAGATTTTCAGCTACACTTTTATAAGGAATCGTAATTGCTTTCGCCCGCCCTTCAAATCCATCGTGGCTAAAACTTACTTTACCCTTAGCCATATCTTCGCTGTGAATTCTTGCTATCTGACTGATTCGCGGATCGATACTCAGCGGCGGCAACTTTTTAGATGCTCGGTATTGATTGATCTGTTGGTTAACCGCTTTTTCTAAGTCAGTAATAGCACTCGAAGCAACATTAGTATTCATGGAAGTTTGTGGCAGCGATCGCGTAGGAATGGAGGTGTCACACTTTGGCAGGATTGTCAACAATCCCAAGCAAATCGAAATCAAACCTTTGGACATGAAATCAAACGAGAAATAAAGTTAATTGTTACCAATTCCTACAGAGCGATCGCCCCACATTCCGCTAACCTAGATATTCAGAACCTTCGCCACAGTGTTCACGTCTTTGTCGCCGCGTCCCGAACAGTTAAGCACAATGCGCGGATTGCCTGTTAGCTGCGGGCACAGAGTCTCTAAATAGGCGATCGCATGAGCAGTTTCCAAAGCCGGAATAATCCCCTCCAACTGCGAAAGCCGCTGAAATGCTCCCAGCGCTTCTGCATCAGTTACGCTATAATATTCAGCTCGGCCCGCATCCTTCAAATAACTGTGTTCCGGCCCCACGCCCGGATAATCCAAACCCGCACTAATCGAATGCGGCTCAATCACTTGACCTTCATTATCTTGCAGCAAATAACTCATCGCCCCGTGCAGAACTCCCACACTTCCCTTAGTCAAAGTAGCAGCGTGTTTTTCCGTCTCCACACCTTCGCCTGCCGCTTCAATACCAATCAATCTGACAGTTTCTTCCCCGACAAACTCGTGGAAAAGACCCATTGCATTAGAACCGCCGCCCACGCAAGCTAATAAAATATCCGGCAAACCACCCCACTTTTCTTGACACTGAGCGCGGGTTTCTTGACCGATTATCGCATGGAAATCGCGCACCATCATCGGGTAAGGATGAGGGCCCGCCACGGAACCGAGAATGTAATGAGTTGTCTCCACGTTTGTCACCCAGTCGCGAATCGCTTCTGAAGTCGCATCTTTCAGCGTTCCCGTACCCGCCGCCACCGGCCGCACTTCGGCACCCATCAGCCGCATTCTAAACACATTTAAAGCCTGTCTTTCCATGTCGTGAACGCCCATGTAGACAACGCATTCTATACCGAAACGAGCGCAAACTGTGGCGGTAGCAACGCCGTGTTGACCGGCACCAGTTTCAGCAATTACCCGCTTTTTGCCCATGCGTTTTGCCAGCAATGCTTGAGCTAAAGCGTTGTTAATTTTGTGAGCTCCGGTGTGGTTTAAATCTTCGCGTTTGAGGTAAATTTGCGGGCCAGTTCCGTCTGCTTTAGCGTAGTGTTCGGTGAGGCGTTCGGCGAAATACAAAGGGCTGGGGCGGCCGACATAATCTTTGAGCAATTGTTGGAGTTGCTGTTGAAATTCTGGTTCGCTGCTGTATTTGTGGAAAGCGGCTTCTAGTTCAAATAAAGCCGGCATCAGGGTTTCGGGGACGTATTTGCCGCCGAATTTGCCGAATCTGCCGAGGGAGTCGGGGCGTTGGGCGCTGGTTTCGGTGGTGAGATGCAGGGGGGTGACTGTCACGAACTTTGTGGGGATAATGGGACAGATTTTATTATATCTAGTCTATGGGGCTGTGGGCGATCGGGTGTGCAAATCGCTGAAAGGTCGATTCGGTCGTTTTCGATCATCTCCAAAATTGAGTATTTGAAGAAAATTTATGCTTTATACGTGTTTATACGGAATGGGTATATTCAGGAGTGAATATATTCAGTAGTGAAGTTAAGTGCATGTTTATCTCAAACATGAAATACAACATACAACTAAGCAAGGACAAATCATGAACTCTATTTCTATTCTGCTTCAACAAGGCTCACAAGGCCCCGAAGTCACCAAGCTACAAGAAGGTTTGAAAAATTTAAATTTTGATCCAGGTATCATTGATGGTATTTTTGGGCCAAAAACTAAGCAAGCTGTCATCAATTTCCAAAAGTCCCAAAAACTGGTTCCCGACGGCATAGTCGGCGATAAAACTTGGGATAAACTAAATGCAGCTAACAATCCACGTTCTAATTTTCAGGTGGTTAACGTACAAGAATTCATCTCTTCGGAACGCATTACAGCGACTAATCCAAAAGCCGTAGCGGCACAATTGTTTAGGGGATTGGAAGATGAAGAAGGAAGAAGTTATGAAGAGATTTCAATTACATATTCCAGAGAAGGAACATCTGTAATTTTATACACCCGAATAGGTCTAGCTGACGATTCAGCCCGTGCAGTACGACACCGCGTTGAATTAAAACGCAACCAAAATAAATGGGGAATTATTTGGGTCGGACGGCAATTTCAGTGTCAACCAGGTCGAGGACATCAAGAGTGGTCTGGCATTGTTTGCTTATAATCTGGTTTTATTCCCTCGATATATAGAAACGCTTCAATCAGTGCCAACGTTTCTATGAAGGTATCGGGTTTATCCCCACTTACTGGTGAAACTAATTGATTAGAACCCCGACAACTTCTGCGAAGTCGGGGTTCTTTGCTTGCGCCCGATCGCACTTAACCAACTAAAATTAAATTCCCCACCCATCTCAAACCCGCGCTTCAACAGAATTATCCATCTCCCTCTTCTCCTGGACGCCTTCAGCGGTTCACTCCTCCAGAAACAACGGTAAACGATATAATTCAATTGAAACCGGGGAATGTGCGATCGCCCTGATAGCCCGCCAGGGAATGAATTCCCTATCGAGAGAGCTAAAGTCAGTTTTAACTGACTGCTAATATCAAGTACAATCTATGTACAACCAACAGCCAATCTCAGAGATTATATTCCCTGAAAACTCACCTAAATCAACCATTCTCAAACACATTCTACAGTCCTCTTCAGAGGACTTTAGCTATGAGGCAGGGAATGAATTCCCTGTCGGACTGCCGGGCCCATCCGCTACCAGGCATAACTCCCAAGTACCAAACTACTATGAGTACATCAAAACCCAAAAACTCCAGTACAAATAACCAATCAGGAAAACGAATTGTTTACTCCGAATTTGGCAACATAGACAACTCCGAGGCCCTCCAACGAGGAATACAAGAAATTCCCCCCAATCAACAAAACCTCAAAATCGAAGCATCCCGAAAAGGACGCGGCGGCAAAACAGTTACAGTCATCAGCGGCTTTCAGGAAAAACCCGAAACTTTAGCAACTTTAGCCAAGCAGCTAAAAGCCCAATGCGGTACTGGCGGCACAGTCAAAGATAATGAAATTGAAATTCAAGGCGAACACAAGCAAAAGCTGCTAGAAATTATCACAAAGTTAGGCTACAAAGCTAAAATTAGTGGAGGGTAAAGTAGTCAATACTCATCAGTGTGTGGGCGGGACGAGTTTATGATATACTTAGTTTCAAACATAGATGGTTGGTAAAACCCGCCCCTACATCGCGCCAATTCTACGATCGCGAATCAACCAGAAATGATATTACCAATTACTGCAAATTTTTAATGTACACTCGACCTTTAGCTCGTTTAATCGAACAATTGCAGCGCTTGCCCGGAGTCGGCCCAAAAACAGCCCAGCGTTTAGCTTTACATATTTTGAAACGACCGGAAGAAGAAGTGCAAGCCCTAGCTAAATCTTTGATTGATGCCAAACAGCAAGTAGGTTTCTGTCAAGTATGCTTTCACTTATCTGCTGACCCTGTTTGCGAAATTTGCCGCAATACAAACCGCGACAGTCATACCCTTTGTGTAGTGTCAGAATCCCGCGACGTAATCGCTTTAGAAAAAACGCGGGAATATATGGGTAAATATCACGTTGTTGGCGGCGTTATCTCGCCGATGGATGGAATTGGCCCGGAACAATTGAACATTCAACCATTGGTCCGGCGCGTCAGCCAGCAAAAGATTAAGGAAGTAATTATTGCTATTAGTCCCAGCGTCGAAGGCGAAACTACTACTCTTTATATCGGTCACTTATTAAAACCTTTTACCTTAGTGACGCGCATAGCTTTTGGTTTGCCAATGGGGGGAGATTTGGAATATGCCGATGAGGTTACATTGGCTCGCGCTTTGGAAGGAAGGAGGGAGTTGGATTAGTTGAAAACGGGTGATGGCTGATTTAAAAATAAGAGAAACGAATGGCGAAGACGCCAAGGACACGTTCGGCGAAGCCGTTCCCGTTCCCCGCAGGGGTTCCCGAAGGGTAGGGTAGGAAGAGAAGAGAGGATGAAGAGTTTACAATTGATGCGACGACAGCTATATCCTAAGCTTCTGCGATTGCTTCGCTGAGGCTCGTAATGACAAATTTGTAAGATATGAAACCCGCGTCGGCGGGTTTTGTCTGTGTAGCGACAGGTTGAAACCTGTCGGGTATTTGATATTTGCTATTTGGTCTTGAGTTTCGTTGTTCCCTGTCGTCACTGCTGCGAAAGGTTAAACTGGACAAAGTTACCGAGAGTAGTAAAAAATCATGACCAAATTCGATCGACCTTTCACCTACCCCACCACCCGCAAAATCGACCAAACAGACGACTACCACGGCGTCCAAGTACCCGATCCCTACAGGTGGCTGGAAAATCCTGACTCAGAGGAAACCCAAGCTTGGGTGGAAGCCCAAAATGCAGTCACCTTCGGCTACCTCAACGAAATTCCGGCGCGGGAAAAAATCAAACAGCGCCTGACTCAACTTTGGGATTACGAGAAATACGGCATACCTTTCAAAGAAGGATCTCGCTATTTCTACTACAAGAATGACGGCCTGCAAAATCAATCCGTACTATATACTTTAACATCCCTCGACAGCGAACCCAAAGTATTAATTGACCCCAACACACTCTCAGAAGATGGAACCGTTGCTTTGGGTAGCGTAGCTATCAGCGAAGACGGCAAACATATGGCTTACGGTTTGTCAACCTCCGGCTCGGATTGGCAAGAATGGAAAGTCCGCGATATCGAAACAGGTGCAGATTTATCGGATCATTTAAAGTGGGTGAAATTCTCAGGCGCGTCTTGGACTCACGACGGTAAAGGCTTTTTTTACAGTCGCTACGACGAACCCAACGAAAAAAGCAAGCACGAAGACGTTAACTATTACCAAAAACTGTTTTACCACAAATTAGGAACACCACAATGTGAAGACGTATTGATTTATGATCGCCCAGACCAAAAAGAATGGGGATTTAGCGGCGGCGTCACTGAAGACGGCAAATATCTAATTATATCAGTTTGGCAGGGAACTGAAACAAAAAACCTGATTTTCTATAAAGACTTAACTGCCCCTGAATCGTCTGTTGTAGAACTGATTAACGAATTCGAGGCAGAGTACAGCTTCATCAACAATGAAGGCTCTCTGTTCTGGTTTCAAACTGACTTAAATGCACCCTGCGGCCGGGTAATTGCGATCGACACCAACAACCCCCCTCCTTTATCCCTCGCTGGCGATGACAGTCAAGGGAAATTTACAGAAATTATCCCCGAAGCCGCCGAAACCCTCCAAGGTATTGGCATCCTCAACAATCAATTTGTGGCTTCTTATCTGAAAGACGCTTACACCAAAATTAAAATCTTCAACTTAGACGGCTGTTTCGCGCGAGAAATAGCTTTGCCGGGAATCGGTTCGGCGGGAGGATTTGACGGCAAGCGGCACGATACCGAAACTTTTTATGCTTACACGAGTTTCACTACACCAAACACTATTTACCGCTACAACATGGTGACAGGCGAAAGCACAATTTACCGCCAGCCGAATGTAGATTTTAAACCCGACGATTACGAGACAAAGCAAGTATTTTATCCCAGCAAAGACGGCACGCAAGTACCGATGTTTATCACCCACAAAAAAGGCTTGCAGCTTGATGGCAATAATCCCACTTATCTTTACGGATACGGCGGTTTTGGCGTGTCGCTAACTCCGAGTTTTTCGATTAGCAATGTGGTGTGGCTGGATCTGGGCGGAGTTTATGCGATCGCCTGTTTGCGGGGCGGCGGCGAGTACGGCGAAGAATGGCATCAAGCAGGGACAAAGTTGAACAAGCAAAACGTGTTTGACGACTTTATAGCTGGCGCTGAATGGCTGATCGAAAACAAATACACCAAACCTGCCAAATTGGCGATCGCAGGTGGAAGCAACGGCGGTTTATTAGTAGGGGCTTGCATGACTCAGCGGCCGGAATTGTTCGGTGCGGCATTGCCCGCAGTCGGGGTTATGGATATGCTGCGCTTCCACAAGTTTACCATTGGTTGGGCCTGGACTTCGGAATACGGTTCTCCCGAAAATGCCGAGGAATTCCCGACAATTTACGGTTATTCTCCCCTGCACAACCTCAAACCGGGAACGGCTTATCCGGCGACAATGATTACAACTGCCGATCACGACGATCGCGTGGTTCCGGCCCACAGTTTCAAGTTTGCTTCTGCTTTGCAAGAAACCCACGCCGGAGAAAAACCAGTGTTAATTCGCATTGAAACTAAAGCGGGACACGGGGGCGGCAAACCTACCGCTAAAGTGATTGAAGAATTGGCTGATGAATGGGCTTTTTTAGTGCGGGAACTCGATATTGACGCTTAGCAAGCCGCGTTAGCGGGTGCGAACGACGCAGTTTCATGATTTAGATATAAAGAGGGTGTAAAGGGCGATCGTTCTTTTTGTATTCAAGGGCGATCGTTCTTTTTTGTCACCGCCATCCTAATATTAACATATATAATTTTCCACGTTTTTTTTATTAAGTTTTGTAGCGTTGAGTGGTTATTATTACATTGGTGTGAGTTTAATGTACGCCAAATTAGTATAAGTATAAATCTCTAGAAATTCGGTACTCTCAACTTTTAACAGCGATCGCACCTCAAAGTCAAAATCTGCCAATTTTTAGGAAATTAATATTTTCAGTATATTTACGGTTCAAGGTGTCTGATCCAGCCTCGATATCACCAGACGACGAACAGCGGTATGAGGGGTCAGACCCCTTATGCTGATAAATCCGTAAGTAATTTACCATATAACTAACCTTAGACCTGATATCATTTTTCCCAAAAATAGAGCATCTTGGCTAATACAAAGGCTGTTACCCCTTATTCATGTTAGGAGTTGCAGCGATCGGCCGCATCAGGACATCCAAGGGCGATCGCAGTAATTCCTGTCTAATGATTGAATAACATCACAAATAACAAATAGAGATAACTATTATGTAGCATAAAAAAAATAATTTTTAAAACTTTATAGTTGAAAGTTTATCGTCATCTATGAAAAGGGGTAGCTTAGATTTAGCAACCAAATTAACCAAAAATCAAAACCATCCCTAATCTGTCAAATTGGTCATCTACACAAACACGGAAATCTACCAATATGAAAACTAAAATCTTGAGACGAGCTAGCCATAAAGCAGAGACGGCTAGCCGAAAAAATCTAGCGATTGTGGATTCAAAAGTAGAAAACTACCAAGAGTTTCTCAGGGGAGTGAAAGGCGGTACAGAAGTAATCCTGCTCGATAGGTACCGGGATGGAATCGAACAAATTGCCAAAATTGCCGCCTCGCGGCACAGCCTCAACAGCATTCAAATAGTTGCTCACGGCGCATCAGCATCAGTACAAATCGGCCGGGCAGAACTCAATATTCACAATATAGAAACCTATGCCCGCCAATTGCAGCAGTGGGGTAAAGCTCTCAACGAAACAGGTAGTATTCTGCTGTTAAGTTGCAACACAGGTGCCGGGGAATCAGGTCCAAAATTCATACAAAAACTCAGCCAAATAACAGGAGCAAATGTTGCGGCTTCCAATAATTTAACAGGGAGTGCAGCACTAGGTGGCAACTGGGAATTAGAAATTACTACAGGACAAATAAATACCGAAATAGCCTTTGAAAAAGAAGTCTTAGAAGGCTACACATCAGTCCTGGCTACCTTAGCGGCTGAAGAATTTAAAAATTCAACCGTAATCGGGCCTTGGATATATGGAGTTGGCAACACCCTTACACCTAGCCCCGGCTTAACCGCAGGTGCCGCCAATCCCAACGGCGTTATTCCCGCTTTAGGGATTGGCGATGCACTCGGAACAGGTACTTTGAGATTAACATCAAATCAATTAAACCAAGCAGCTTTTGTAATCTACAATAACCCCATCTCGGCCACTGAAGGCCTGAGAGTTACCTTTGATTTCTTTGCCTATAACAGAGGTACTGTCCCTCCTCCGGGTGGTCCGTTACTTGGTGCCGATGGCATTAGTTTTTTCCTGATTGACGGAACAGCTACGCCAACAGAAGCGGGAGGCTACGGTGGCTCTCTCGGCTATGCTCAAAATACTTTGAGTAATCCCCCTTCACCCGGTATTGTAGGAGGTTATTTAGGTGTCGGATTAGACGAGTTTGGCAATTTTTCCAATCCTACAGCAGGGCGTGTGGGCGGCACGGGGCAGCTACCTGATGCAGTAGGACTTAGAGGCAGAGCAAGCACAATCCCAACCGAAAATTATAAATTTTTAGGTTCTAGTCTTTTAACTAACAGTTTGACTGGCGTTTCCATTGGCATAGACAATAAAGATACAAGCATTCGCGCTGAGGCTAAAAGAACCGTCCAAATTACATTATTCCCGACTAATAATTCACCAACATCTCCTAACCGTCTGACAGTAGCCTTCGACGTGAACAGGAACGGCACATTTGATGCGGGCGAAACACTGATCGACATACCAAATTTGGCAACCATAAACGGAGAAGTGCCGCGTACTTTTAAATTTGGCTTTGCTGCTTCGACAGGGGGAAACACAAACATTCACGAAGTTAACAATGTCATCGTCGAAAGTATAAATCCACCTACACTCGTAGCCGACGTTTCCATTGTTAAAAAAGGCCCGCTCTATGCCATACCTAATAGCACCATTACCTATACGATTACCTCCACAAATAACGGGCCAAACAGCGCCGAAAGCGTCCTGATTCAAGATCCCCTGCCTGCAGGCTTAAGTTTCGTCAGCACTGACAACAACGGTAGTTTCAATCCCACAACGAGGACGGTCATCTGGCCGGCTATTCCGACTCTGGCTAACGGTGCTATCGAAACCCGCACCATAACCGCAAGAGTTCTGGCAACAGTCGGCGCTTCCTTAACTAACAGTGCCTATAGCACATCCAGCACTTTCGACCCCGATCTAGGTAACAACAATAGTTCCCAACCCATCTCTCAAGTCTCAACTACAATTGTTGATGCTCTTGCCGATGTTGTTACCACCAAAATCGGGCCTGTTACCGAAACAGTGGGTAGGACAGTCAGTTACACAATTTCCACAGTCAACAACGGCCCTAGCACAGCCGAAAACGTCACAATTACTGATAGCATTGTTCCCGGTTTAACAATAGTTAGTCTATCCAACGGTACTTACGATCCAATTAGTGGCATTGTCACCTTCTCACCTGTTCCCAGCTTAGCCAGCGGTGTTCCTGCTGCGATTACCAACACAGTTAGTTTCATCGCACCCCCAGAAGCCAGCGTCAGCAACACCGCCAGAAGTACCTCCAGTACCTATGACCCTACTGCTGAGAACAATGATGGAAGCGCTGCTAAAGTCACCACAACCCTGACACCTAGTGCCGACGTTGTTACCACCAAAATCGGGCCTGTTACCGAAACAGTGGGTAGGACAGTCAGTTACACAATTTCCACAGTCAACAACGGCCCCAGCACAGCCGAAAACGTCATAATTACTGACAGCATCGTTCCCGGCTTAACAATAGTTAGTCTATCCAACGGTACTTACGATCCAATTAGTGGCATTGTCACCTTCTCACCTGTTCCCAGCTTAGCCAGCGGTGTTCCTGCTGCGATTACCAACACAGTTAGTTTCATCGCACCCCCAGAGGCCAGCGTCAGCAACACCGCTAGAAGTACCTCCAGTACCTATGACCCTACTGCTGAGAACAATGATGGAAGCGCTGCTATAGTCACAACCACTCTGACACCAACTCCCAACCAACCGCCATTTGCCAACAATGCCAACTCCAGCCTAGGGCCCAACAGCAGCAGGTTAGTCACAGGATTGGGAGGAAGCGACCCCGACCCCGACGGGTCGATCGTCTCTTACACGATCAACACTCTGCCCTCACCAGACCAAGCAGTCCTGTTTTTAGGAGATCCAGCCAACGGCGGTGTAGCAGTGACACCCGGTCAAGTCCTGACTCCAGAACAGTTGCAGCAACTATTTTTCCAAACGACGGGCACCTTTACAGGAAGCAATTTCACCTACAGCGCCACAGACAACAGCGGTGCTATCAGTCTTCCTGCTACCGCTACTGTGGATGGACTGATAGCGCCCACACCGACTCCAACTCCCACAACACCCACACCGACTCCAACTCCCACAACACCAACACCGACTCCAACTCCCACAACTCCCACACCGACTCCAACTCCCACAACACCAACACCGACTCCAACTCCCACAACTCCCACACCGACTCCAACTCCCACAACTCCCACACCGACTCCAACTCCCACAACTCCCACACCGACTCCAACTCCCACAACTCCCACACCAACTCCAACTCCCACAACTCCCACACCGACTCCAACTCCCACAACTCCCACACCAACTCCAACTCCCACAACTCCCACACCAACTCCAACTCCAACTGACAACCAACCGCCAGTTGCCAACAATGCCAACTCCAGCCTCGGGCCCAACAGCAGCCAGTTAGTTACCGGATTGGGAGGCAGCGACCCCGACGGGTCGATCGTCTCTTACACCATCAACACCTTGCCTCCAGCAGATCAAGCCGTCCTGTTTTTAGGAGATCCAGCCAACGGTGGCGTACCAGTCACACCAGGTCAAGTCCTGACTCCAGAACAGTTACAGCAACTATTTTTTCAAGCCACAGGCAACTTTACAGGAGCCAATTTCACCTACAGCGCCACAGACAACAGCGGCGCCTCCAGTCCCGCTGTCGCTACGGTGGCAGCCATACTTCCAACTGACAACCAACCGCCAGTTGCCAACAATGCCAACTCCAGCCTCGGGCCCAACAGCAGCCAGTTAGTCACCGGATTGGGAGGAAGCGACCCCGACGGGTCGATCGTCTCTTACACCATCAACAGCCTGCCCTCACCAGACCAAGCAGTCCTGTTTTTAGGAGATCCAGCCAACGGTGGTGTACCAGTGACACCCGGTCAAGTCCTGACGCCAGAACAGTTACAGCAACTATTTTTTCAAGCTACAGGCAACTTTACAGGAGCCAATTTCACCTACAGCGCCACCGACAACAGCGGCGCCTCCAGTCCTGCTGTCGCTACGGTGGCGGCTATCTTGCGGCCGGTTTCGCCAATTCCTACACCAACACCAACTCCAACAACTCCCACACCAACGCCAACTCCCACAACTCCAACTCCAACTGACAACCAACCGCCATTTGCCAACAATGCCAACTCCAGCCTAGGGCCCAACAGCAGCAGGTTAGTCACAGGATTGGGAGGAAGCGACCCCGACGGGTCGATCGTCTCTTACACCATCAACACCCTGCCCCCAGCAGACCAAGCAGTCCTGTTTTTAGGAGATCCAGCCAACGGCGGCGTACCAGTGACACCAGGCCAAGTCCTGACGCCTCAACAGTTACAGCAACTATTTTTCTTCACAACGGGCAACTTTACAGGAACCAATTTCACTTATAGCGCCACAGACAACAGCGGTGCTATCAGTCCACCCGCTACCGCTACTGTGAATGGACTGATAGGGCCAACTCCAACTCCCACACCAACTCCCACACCAACTCCCACAACTCCAACTCCCACACCAACTCCCACACCAACTGACAACCAACCGCCATTGGCCAACAATGCCAACTCCAGCCTAGGGCCCAACAGCAGCCAGTTAGTCACCGGATTGGGAGGCAGCGACCCCGACGGGTCGATCGTCTCTTACACCATCAACAGCCTGCCCTCACCAGACCAAGCAGTCCTGTTTTTAGGAGATCCAGCCAACGGCGGCGTACCAGTGACAGCAGGTCAAGTCCTGACGCCAGAACAGTTGCAGCAACTATTTTTCTTCACGACGGGCAACTTTACAGGAGCCAATTTCACCTACAGCGCCACAGACAACAGCGGTGCCTCCAGTCCCGCGGCCGCTACTGTGGCTGCCATACTTTCAACTGACAACCAACCACCAGTTGCCAACAATGCCAACTCCAGCCTCGGACCCAACAGCAGCCAGTTAGTCACAGGATTGGGAGGCAGCGACCCCGACGGGTCGATCGTCTCTTACACCATCAACACCCTGCCCTCACCAGACCAAGCCGTCCTGTTTTTAGGAGACCCAGCCAACGGTGGTGTACCGGTGACACCAGGTCAAGTCCTGACTCCAGAACAGTTGCAGCAACTATTTTTCTTCACCACTGGCAACTTTACAGGAGCCAATTTCACCTACAGCGCCACAGACAACAGTGGCGCCTCCAGTCCTGCGGCCGCTACTGTTGTCGCTATCTTGCGCCCGGTTTCGCCAACTCCCACACCCACGCCGGCATCGCCGATCATCTCAAATCCGATCGGAGAACCAGATACCGACTGTTTGTGTCAGCCCATTATTGAAAAACCGGGAATTAACTTTGCGCCCCCGCAGCAACCACCCGCAGTTGGATTTGTCCGTCCTATTTCACAATTTTCCGAAGGACAAACCACCAAAGGAACCGACGGCGATGACTTCATCGTAGACACCAAAGGCAACCAAAAAATTGTCGGTTTTGAAGGCAACGACCTGCTTTTAGGTGAAGATGGCGCGGACGAAATTTACGGCAATGAAGACAATGACACGATTTTTGGGGGCATTGACACCGATATTGTTTACGGAGACGAGGGCAACGATATCGTATTTGCAGGCAAACAGAATGACTGGATTGCCGGCGACTTAGGCGCTGACACCCTGTTTGGAGATCGAGGTGCAGATACGATTCTCGGAGACACCGGGCAGAACAACTCCCAGAGCCCTGACGATGCTCGCGATTTGATTTTCGGAGGCGAGGGTGCAGACCTCATTAACGGCAACGAGGGCGACGATACCATCCATACCGGCAAAGGTGACGATATTGCCCTTGGAGGTAAAGAAAATGACCTGGTTTGGGGCGAACTCGGCTCCGATACGTTGTTTGGTGGCATCGGCTCCGACAGCTTGTTTGGGGGCATCCGCGACCAAAGGGCCAGCGACTCCCAGGGACGCGACTTGCTGTACGGAGGCTTCGGTAACGACTTCCTCAACGGGCAACAAGCCAACGATACGCTGGTTGCTGGCAAAGATAACGATCGCGCTTACGGAGGTAAAGGCAATGACATCATCTACGGTCAATTAGGCTCCGATACCCTCTACGGCGGCCAAGGAGCTGATACTCTGCTCGGCGACAGTGGCAGTTCCCAGTCCATCGGGGATCTCGGCGAACAAGACTTAATCTTTGCCGACGGCGGCAACGACATCATCGGCGGCGGGCACGGTAATGATACCGTGCAAGCAGGTAAAGGCAATGATTGTGTTTGGGGTGGCAAAGATAATGACCTGATTTGGGGCGAGCTCGGCTCTGATACCCTTGTCGGCGACAGCGGCGACGACACCATGTACGGCGGTGCTCGAAGTCGAGCTAAAGATGTTGGCGGCGAGGACTTGCTCTTTGGGGGCATCGGTGCTGATGTGCTGTTCGGGGATGAGGGTGACGATACCATCAGTGGCGGTCAAGACAATGACTTGATTTACGGCGGCAAAGCTAACGACCTCATACACGGAGATCAGGGTGACGACTTGATTTACGGCGGTGACGGCAGCGATGAACTCTGCGGTGGCGAGGGCAACGATACCATTTATGGCGATCGTGCTGATAACCGGGCTGTCTCGGTGGGGGCCAACGACCAGCAAGACTGCATCAACGGCGGTGATGGCGATGACTTGCTTTACGGCAACGAAGGCCAAGATACTATCAACGGAGATGCTGGCAGCGATACCCTGATTGGGGGTAAAGATAACGACCTGCTCAATGGGGGCGCTGGAGACGATTGGTTGTTTGGCGACTTGGGCGACGATACTTTAATTGGAGGTATTGGGAGCGATCGATTTGTGTTGAATGGTGAGGGCGGCACTGATACTGTCATTAACTTCGAGCTAGGTGTCGATAAGTTGGTTTTGACCGACGGGCTGAGTTTCCAGCAGTTGCAATTTAGCGCCACTCCGAACGGTACCTTGCTGCTAGTAGCAGGAACCGATCGGGTTTTAGCAAATCTGGTTGGGGTTCAGGGGGCGATCGGCTCCTCGGATTTCCTACCAAATCTCTCTGAACTCTAGAATTGGCGGCGAAAGTCTCCTGTTCTGGCGAACAAAACGCCACAGCAGATCAGAACTTCTGTGGCGTTCCTCACAACCCTCAATCCGGGTTAGAAACTGTGTAGCACTTTGCCCTTGACATCGCTCTTACAGTTGCCTTTTGTTCCTCTCTAAAATGCTAAAAAATAAAGGTGTATTCCAGCCGGATTTGGTATAATATCAAATCTGTTAGCATCGGGATTATTCATAAATCTATTATCTTTATCGGCTTGAATCAGCGTCAATCCCTTGTCGTCTACGGTGAACAATTTTTTTTTCACCGCAGATACAGGCAGATAAACAGAGATTGACGCTGATTAATTATATTAATTACTGTTGCCAATTCCGTGATTTTTGACTGTTTTTTACGCCCGACGAGGCTACCGGAGTTGATATAACTTTGTATGGGGTTTTTCAGGTGTCCCCAGGTACACAATGGTTGGTAGCTCAAGTGTTTACTACCAACTAATTTTAGTGTGTTGTGCGATCGGGCCTAAGAGCAAATAAAAATTCATCACTAATTCCCCATTCCCATTTCATTGATTCACAATAGAAGGAAAGAAGAGATACACGGATAGCTATTTTTTCCTTTTTCTTGGCGAAGCCCCAATTCTCCATAATTAATTCAAATACTTAGCTTAGGATAGCGAAATCTGCTTGCGTAAAAACAGCCGGCGCGGCTGGCCGAACAGCCAACCAGTCCAATTCCAATCCACCTGTTGCAAGCGATAGCCGGCTTGATAGTACAACTGTCGCGCCGCATGATTATTTTCCAGAACGTGGAGGTAAATCTCAGAAAATCCCCATTCTCTGGCTGTCTCCTCGCAGTTGCTGAGCAATTGTTGAGCAACCCCCTGCCGCCGATACTCCGGGTGAACGGCTAAATTCGACAAATAAGGATAGTCAGAACTCGGTATTTGCCAAGGAAAGCGAGAACGCAGAGCCATTTCTACTGTTCCTGCCATGCGCTGAGCTCGGTGCGATTTATAATTCGGCGTTCCCTCCTCGCGCGAGACTAGCTCAGCAACCAGACAAATGTAATGTTCTGCCTTAGAACGCAGTCGATTTTTTAAATCTTCGTAAATGCCCAAACGCAACACTGGATACACCCATTCTACAAACCCCTCGCGGGAGTGAAAGCTCATGGCTAAAATATCAGCTAGCTGTGTTAAGTCGTTGGGCGCAGCGACCCGGATCGAAAAACCAGAAAGTCCGGGAGTTTGTTGTTGGTGAGATGGTGAGGAAAAAAATGAAGGATTCACAATGCCAGGCCACTATATTAATTTTTTTACGCGGGTTTCTAAGCTACCATCTTAGAAAATTCACTGAGGTTATACTGATCTTATAACGTAACTTATAGGCATAGTTTATTAACCAAATTAAATTACATTTTTTTTTGCTTGACTTGAACTATTATTTGAGGTAAATGGGAAACTTTTAGCCTTTAATACTCTAGTTATGAAAAAATAAAACTCATCCCCTAATACTAGATTTGTGGATAAGCTATTTGGCCTTTAAATTGAAGCTCGATCCCGGGCTTTCGGCCGGCATCACAAGAGTTTAAGTAAACAGTAGCTTACAAATTAAATGCGCGACAGCTTAGCGGGCAAGGTATTAAAAACAATCACAAAGGTTTTAATGTCAGGTTCCCGGAATCTTACCGCTCTCTGCTTACGGAAATACCCGATCGAATATAATTTATCCGTCAAGCGGTAGTTGAAAAACTCAACGACTGATCAGACTAACACCGGGCGCGCTGGCGCGTCGGATGTTGCCCGCCGCCCCCCGGCCTGGCACCCCAGCTTTCAGCAGTTGTGGGCAATCTATCGCCCGTCCCCGATCGAACCGGCCTTACCTGTTGAGCTACTGGGTACTTTTCCAACCTCCAATTTAAATTTGGATGCCTGGAAACTGTCTGCAGGGGTTTTCCCCGTCGGTTCGATACTCTGCTGCGCGCGAGCGAGACTTTCAAAACCTCGATCGAGCTGATTGACCCTGCCCAAAAACCGATACCAGCCACCGACACTCGTCGGGGACAGATCAAAATTTTAGACCCTAGTTCAAGCTCCGCGATTCATCTGTGGAGTAAATCTAAAATCTAAAATCTAAAATCTAAAATCGACTGACCGGTTTCCACAGAGTACATCCCTAGCTAAGATTAACAGATGGATGCTCGAGCTTGCGGTGTTTCGCCGTAGTAATTGGCTTGGGCGTTGGTCTGCAGGAGGCACAAAAAATGCCGAGATCGGGGAAAAAAGTGCAAGTCTAACTAAAATGGTACAGCAATTGCGTCACTCCCACAGACACCTCTGTGGTCTGTGAGCCACCCCCGAATATCAGTCAGGGGGTGGGCGCCCGATTGTGGGCGATATCCTTGGCTGACTGTTAAAGTTGCTGTTACTTGGGGGAAAAAACACAGGCGAAGAGGTTGGTTGTCTATTGTATCTTGTTGCGGGCAGCTTTCACATACCAAATAAAATAGTCCCAGGAGCCAGGAGCAAACATAAATTTGGCAAATCAACTCACAATCAGGACGGTTATTCCTATGTATTCTGAGATATCCAGACGGCAGTTAAAATGGTCAAGTTTGTGTTTGCTCTCCTGCTGCATAAAGGTAAGGGGTGAAAGAAAATTATCGGGAGACGGGTGTATATGAATATCATTAAATAATAAAATTGGGGTGCACGACAGATAACTGTGGCTCAGAAGAATTCCGAATTGAAAACCCAGACATCAAAAATCAAGGTTGATGGTTGCCTCGCACACTCACAACAACTTCATATCCACGAATTATTGTGATACCATTTTCCCAAAATAATGGCACTCTAGGCAAAATCCCAACCCTTATGTCATCAGTCATTCGCAATCGAAAATCGAAAATCGAAAATGGTATGACTTCAGCAATTTAAATCGGCGAATTCTTCCTTTAATCAGACTTATTAAATCGAACAGCCCCGGGGCACAGGAGAACGGTGCATGAATTCCCAAGAAAATCCTAAGCTAAAAATTCTGATCGTCGATGACGAACCGGATAACCTCGACTTGCTTTACCGCACCTTTCATCGAGACTACAAAGTGCTCAGAGCCGAATCTGGCCCCGCTGCTCTCGAAATTTTGGCAAAAGAGGGAGAAGTTGCGGTGATTATCTCCGACCAGCGAATGCCAAAAATGAGCGGTACGGAGTTTCTCAGCCTGACGGCAGCTCAGTACCCTGACGTGATCCGAATTATTTTAACTGGCTATACGGATGTTGAAGATTTAGTTGAAGCTATTAATGCTGGCAAAGTATTCAAATACGTTACCAAGCCTTGGGATGCTCAAGAGCTGATAAATCTTGTCAGTCAAGCTGTTGAGACTCACAATCTTCTGAAAACGCGCACCAATGAACTGCGCCGTGCTTTGAGTCAAGAATCGCTGCTTTATGCCGTTACCAATACTATCCGATCGGCTCCCAATTACCAGCAAATGCTGCAAAGAATTGTGGAAACTGTGGGGCAGATGTTTGAGGTGAGTTGCTGTCTGCTGCGGCCGTTCCAAGACGGCCGGGTGGCCGATGAGTGGTTCGTTTACCAGAAGGCAGAAACTCAAGGGTTGGGGGGCGATGAGGAAGCGATGCCCGGTGATGCTTCTGCTGCCGAACTCTCCCCGGATTTGCTGCCGGATTTGGTTTGGGAAACTCTGGATGTGGAGGTGATTCAAGATGCCCAAACTGACGATCGAGTTTTAAACTGGGATAATCAGCACCGACAGCAGGCTTACGAAGCTGCGAATATTCGATCGAGCTTGATTGTACCGCTGTTTTACAAAATCGAACTGATGGCAGTTTTGGCGCTGCACCAGTTTGAGGAACCGCGCCAGTGGCAAGACCACGAGGTACAGTTGGTAATTACGGTGGCAGACCAAGCGGCTTTGGCGCTGTCTCAAGCCCGGGCTTACGAACAGGTGCGGGCGCTGGCCAAGCGCGAGGCCTTAGTCAATACTATTACTACGGCAATTCGATCGAGTCTCGATCCCCAAAATATTTTTGCAGCCATTACTCAACAACTCGGCCAAGCTTTGCAAGTTGACGGCTGCGCCCTATCTCTGTGGACAGAAGATGATGAATACGTCCAATGCGTGGGGCTATACGACACAAATAGGGATACCGTGGCTGTAGAACAGGGTTTTATTGACAATCCAGAGGTAGTTGCCAACTCTCTGGGCTACGAGACGGCTTCTGGCGATGCTGCTGAGAACACTCGCGCCTGGGTTTTTGCCCATCCTTCTTTGCCACAGTCTTTGGTGCCGATTCGGGGCAATCCGGTGTTGCTGCAAGTTATGGTATCAAAAGAGCCGGTGGCGATCGAAGATCTCGACGAACACCCCGAGTTAAATGTTACAGAACTGCAAGTTCGATCGCCAGCCCGCGCCCTCTTAGTCGTTCCCTTACTCTCAGAAGGCAAAATCATCGGCAGCATTTCCCTGCGCCAAAATCACAGCATCCGCCGCTGGAACATCTCAGACATTGACCTGGCTCAAATAGTCGCAACTCAAGCTGCTCTGGCCGTGCAGCAGTCGCGCCTCTACCAGACTACCAGACAGCAGGCAGAACGGCTTCTGGAAGCCGATCGACTCAAAACCGAATTTTTCCAAAATATCTCCCACGAGTTCCGCACCCCTCTAACTCTAACTATCGGCCCTCTGGAATCAGCTTGCAGGCGCAAAGAAGATTTGCCCTACGAACAAGCCGTAATCGCTTTGCGTAATTCCCGCCGCCTTCTGCGCTTGGTAAATCAACTGCTGGACTTGCAGCGGCTCGATGCCGGACGGATGCAGCCGAGTTTCCGCCCCTGCGATTTGGTCGGTTTCTGTTACTCTACCGCAGAGTCGTTCCGCGCCTACTGTGAGAAAAAAGGACTGCACTTAATTACCCAACTGCAAGAATGTCCTTTACTTTATTTGGACTTGGAAAGATTTGACAAAGTTATTTACAACCTGCTGTCAAATGCTGTCAAATTCACCCCAGAAGGCGGAACTATCACCCTGAAAGTTGAATCGGCCGGCGCTCACTGCTTGTTACAAGTAAAAGACACGGGGATCGGCATTCGCACCGAACAAATTCCCTATTTATTCGAGCGGTTTCACCAAGCCGAAGGTTCAGCTAGCCGTTCCTACGAAGGCAGCGGTTTAGGTTTGGCACTTGTCAAAGAATTAGTCGAACTCCACGGCGGTCAAATTTCAGTTGAGTCAGTTTACGGTGAAGGTACTACTTTTACCGTTTGGCTGCACTTCGGTTCGACTCACTTGCCCCCGGAACAGGTACTAGAAATACCTGCGGAGTTTCACTCATCCAAAGCTGCGGTAGAACTGGCAGATGTGGAGGCGGAGTTGTCGGAAAATGAGGCTGAAAATCATAACTTTGAGGCGCTCCAACCTGTCAGATCAGAGACAGCAGTGGGAACGGTTTTGGTGGTTGACGACAATCCTGATTTGCGCTTTTATGTGTCGGCAATTCTGCGAGATTCCGGCTTTGCAGTTTTGCTCGCCCGCAACGGAGAAGAAGGATTTGCCGTGGCTAAAAAACGTCGCCCTAATTTAATTATAACTGATTTGATGATGCCTTTGATTTCGGGCTTGGATTTGATTCGGATGATTCGAGAGGATGAGGAATTGCAGGGAACTCCGGCAATTTTGCTGACTGCTAAAGCCGACGAAGATACTCGAATTGAAGGAGTAGAACGGGGTGCGGATGCTTATTTATCCAAGCCTTTTAACGATCGAGAATTGTTGGCGGAAGTGCGAAATTTGATCGCCCTCAAACAAAACGAGCGCCGAGTGCAGCAGTTGAACAGTTATTTAACTGAGTCGGTGCTACGCCGATTTTTGCCGCCGGCGATGGTGAAGGCCGCAGCGGCTGGAGATTTGGCATTGGATTTGCGCCCGGAACCGCGATTGATTACTATTTTGTTTAGCGATATTGTCGGTTTTACTCAAATGGCAAATACGCTGCGATCGCGCCGGGTAGCTGAGCTGTTGAATGAATATTTGGCGGCAATGACTAAGGCTATTTTTGACAGCGGCGGTACGGTGGACAAGTTTGTTGGAGATGCGGTAATGGCTTTCTTTGGCGCGCCGGAGGAACTAACGCCTAATGAGCAAGTACGCCGCGCTGTGGCTGCTGCTGACCAAATGCTGCGATCTCTGAAGGAGCTTAACAAGGGCTGGTTGGAGCAGGGAATTGTTGGGGAAAATGGCGTGCCTCCGGTGCGGTTTCGCTGCGGAATTCACCAGGGTACTGCGGTGGTGGGGATGTTTGGCGGCCCCGATCGATCGGATTATACTGCGATCGGGCCGAGCGTGAATATTGCCGCCCGCTTGCAAGAGGTGACGGAACCAAACACGGTGCTAATTTCGGCGGCGGTTGCAGATTATGTGGAGGAAAATCGCATTGTTAAATATAAGCCTTTGAAACTAAAGGGAATTGATGAAACGGTATTGACTTTTTTACTAAATTGTGATTAGTCATTAGTTGTTTGTTAAGTATTATATGTTGATATCCCACACACAATCTCGGAAACAACCTATTCGTAAATACAGCCGATTTCAACTGAGTGAAGTACATTCACCCCACCCGCCCCAAGGCTGTTTGATATCGATTCCGCTTGCACCCGAATCGATATCAATTGTTTAATCTTTAATCTAAAATTTACAATCGACTCACCAAAGTTCAAGATTCCAAATGGCGGCTGGGGAGTAAAATCTAAAATCTAAAATCTAAAATCTAAAATCTAAAATCTAAAATTGACTGACTTTCCTTAATCAATTGTTTAATCTTTAACCTAAAATTTACAATCGACTCACCAAAGTTCAAGATTCCAAATGGCGGTTGTGGAGTCAACTCTAAAATCTAAAATCTAAAATCTAAAATCTAAAATCTAAAATTGACAGACATTCCTTGCTTCCATCTATCAAAAGAGGGAGTTTTTTTAACCGTTGGTCGGCGGATAACCTCTCTCTAGAGAACGGTTCAGCCGAGCGCTCTGATCGAGTAGAAATAGAATGTCATATCTGATTGTGTATTGTATGAAACTGAATTCTTTTACGAAAGGGCTTTCGACAGTCGGGCGCTGGATGGCTACAACTGTGCTTTGCGTGTCAGCGATGGCCTTCGTTTGGTCTGGTGCGTTCTTCTCCAACACCGCAGCAATGGCTTCTCCTGCTGTAAACTTGATCGCAGCAGCAGATGCGGGCGATGCGGTTCAAGAAAAAGCCAGCAAAGATGCTGGACGAGCCAAGAACTTCATCCGAGATACAGAAGAGAAGGTTAAGGAAACTGCCAAGACAAATGCTTCTAAAGTCGATCGAGCATCGGATGATGGTAGTGTAGTAGAGCGCAAAGCTAAGAAAGATGCGGCCACAATTGAGAAAAGAGCATCCGAAGATTCAGCTCGGACTCAGAAAGCAGTAGACAATACCAAGAATGCTGTCGAGAGCGCTGTTGACAGCATCAAGGGTGTTTTTGGCAAGTAGACAATAAATAAGTAGGTAAGCGCAAAAAAACAATAATATCTTGCAGGGGCTTGTAGGGGCGGCTTTAGGGCTTATCTACAGTAAGGGCGAGTCGATCGTTGCAGAACCCGCCCTCTCCCCAAGGAATGTTTATTTGTACTTACTTACTTGAAACTGAAAGATTGATGTACATTGACCAAGACCTTTAGACGGCTCGTGTAAGCGACCCCAAGCCATTGTTTAAAATTGTCGCAAAAAGCGCAAATCGCTAGCATAAACCCGGCGAATGTCGTCGATTTCATAAAGTACCATTGCGAACCGCTCGACACCAAAACCGGCCGCAAACCCCGTATATTTTTCTGGATCTAAACCGACTCCTTTAAGAACATTCGGATCGACTGTTCCGCAGCCCAAAACTTCCAGCCATTTGCCGTTCCACTGCAAATCAACTTCCGCAGAAGGTTCGGTAAACGGAAAGTAACTGGTGCGGAAACGGATAGGCAAATCTTGCCCGAACATTTGCCGCAAAAATTCTTTAATTGTGCCTTTCAAGTCCGTAAATGTCAGACCTTCATCAATTGCTAAAAGTTCAATTTGGTGGAAGACTGCTGCGTGAGTAGCATCGACAGTATCGCGGCGGTAAACGCGGCCCGGAGAGACAATCCGAATCGGCGGTTTGTGCTGTTCCATGTAGCGAATTTGCACCGATGATGTCTGAGTCCGCAGCAAGTCGCCGCCTGGTAGGTAAAATGTATCTTGCATATCCCGCGCCGGGTGGTCTGGCGGTGTGTTCAGCGCCTCGAAGTTATAATAATCTGTTTCCATTTCCGGGCCGTTGGCGACGGTGTATCCGAGGCCGACAAAGATATCGAGAGCGCGGTCTATGACGGCGTTTAAGGGGTGAACGCGGCCTTGGGGGCGAAAAATCCCCGGCATCGTGACATCGATGGTTTCTGAGGCTAATTTGGCTTGGATTTGGGCGGTTTGGAGGGCGGCGCGCTTGTCTTCTAAATCCGCTTGCAGGGCTTCTTTGACTGTATTGGCGATCGCACCTACTTTGGGTCGCTGGTCTGGCGACAGTTTGCCCATCATGCCTAAAATTTGAGAGAGTTGGCCTTTTTTGCCGAGGTAGCCGACGCGCAACTGTTCGAGTTGTTCGAGGGTATTGGCAGTGGCGATCGCACTTTTGGACTCTTGACCGAGGGTTTCTAGTTGAGTTTCAATGTCGCTTAGCTGGACAGTCATTTTGATTTTAGATTTTAGATTTTAGATTTTAGATTGATGGCTGTTTTGGGCCAAGTTGAGTTTAGCGCAATTTTGGCTCTACAGTCTTGTTGATTTTAGATTTTAGATTTTAGATTTTAGATTTTCGGCAGTTACGGATAATTTGTAATAAGTAATTCGATGTTAGAGCGATCGCCCTAGTTAAATCTAGTTTAGTATTGTTATAAGGCCTATAAAAATTTCAATGAAACTTTTAATTAGCAACGACGACGGCATCTTTGCACAAGGCATCCGCAGCCTCGCCAACGCTCTCGCCGACGCAGGTCACGACGTGAGCGTAGTTTGTCCCGACAGAGAGCGTTCAGCTACCGGCCACGGCCTTACCCTGCACCAACCCATCCGCGCCGAGATTGTCGAATCTATTTTTGATCCTGCAGTCCAAGCTTGGGCCTGTTCGGGCACTCCCGCCGACTGCGTGAAACTTGCTTTGTGGGCTTTACTTGACAAACCGCCGGATTTTGTCCTTTCCGGTATCAACCACGGGCCCAATTTAGGCACGGATATCATCTGTTCGGGTACGGTTTCGGCAGCAATGGAAGGAATTATGGAAGGCATTCCCAGCATTGCTTTCAGCCTCGCCAGCTTTACTTCGCAGGAATTTGGGCCGGCGGTGGATTTCGCTGTCACCTTGCTGGCACAGTTGGAAAAACAGCCAATGGCGAAACCGATGTTGTTGAATGTCAACATACCAGCAGTCTCACAAGCAGAAATTACCGGAGTTGCGATCGCCCGTCAAGGCATTCGCCGCTATTTCGACATATTTCAAAAGCGCACCGATCCGCGCGGCAAAACTTATTATTGGCTGGCTGGGGAATTGTTAGAAGATGTAGAAGAAATCGCCGATTCGGCGGTGCCGCATGATATTCCTACGGACGTACAAGCTATTCGCGACAACAGAATAACCGTAACTCCTTTGCAATATAATCTCACCTGTGCTCCAGACTTGCACTCGTTGCGGGATTGGCAATTTGAAGGTTTTCCCAAGCAGTGAGCTCCGATCGACCCGATCGGAGCGGTAAACTAGGAATTAAGGAAAAGTGCCTCTAAAGGTCTATACCTTAGGCGTTAACACAGGCTCCCAATTACTTGTTAGTTTTTTTTACTCAAGAAAAACAGTTATGAACGCTCCCACCTATAACACTCATTCTGTCACTTGCCCGATCTGCAACCGTTCTAGCGTCGTAGGCCCAGTCGGGATGGTCAGTGGACTATTCACTTGTCCCCACTGTCATTCTCATATGGTAATTAGCTGGAGCGGTCATTTTGTGCGCGATCCTTTTAGTCTCAAACAACTGACGGTGGGAAAAATGCTCAGGCGCGAGAGCAGACCGTTAGCTCGCCTTCAGCGGGACTTTGGGCTGGGTAAGCCTTTTCCGCTGATTGCAATTTTGGGCAGTGTGGTCTTTTTCGGGTGTGCGCTAGCCGCTACGGAACAATCGCTACCCCGACAGAATTCACTTCAAGGACTTTTAGAGTGGGTGAGCGGAACTGGTAATTCCCAAGATGCCTCACGTTAACATTTCTTAAAAGAAATTGTGACAGATACTGCGTGCAAATATCTATTCCTTTAGGTAGAAATCACACTATTTTAGCAACTGCATCCATCTTGAGCTAGGGGTAAGCACTTAGACGCTGTGCCCTTCATTGTGTGCCCAAAAACGTCAAAACCCCAGTCCGGCAGGGGTTAAAACCCCTGCCTCAAAGCTCAAGTCTGGTGGGCTTAAGTCTCACGAGGGTTTTTCGGGTTAAGTTGACACATATCACATCGCTTAATTTAGAAACTCAGCAATTTTTCTAACTGCTGCTTCCAAAATTGCTGGCGACTCGACTAAGGCAAATCGCACGTAGCCTTCTCCTGATTTCCCGAAACCGGCACCGGGGGAGGCTGCGACTCCTGTACTCTGTACTAGCTGAGTGCAAAATTTCACGGAATCTTGGGCCCAAGGTTCCGGCAGTTTCGCCCAGACGTACATGGTGGCAGGGGGTACGGGTACTTGCCAGCCGATGCCCTGTAGCGCGTTTACAAAGGCATCCCGCCGTTTTCTGAAGGTTTCTACGCTGGTTCTGACGGTATCTTGAGGGCCTGTTAATGCTGCGATCGCTCCGTTCAAAATCCCTCGGTATTGGTTGAAGTCCACTGCGGCTTTTACCTGTCGCAGCGCTGCAATTAGTTCGGAATTGCCGATCGCATATCCGACTCGAAAACCTCCCATACTGTAGGATTTGGATAGTGTAAAAAACTCGATCGCCACACTCTTATCTCGATCCGCCTGAAATATTGACGGCGCCATCAATTTTCGATATTCTTCCTCGTTACCAGACTCTGCCTCTATGAGAGAATTGCGATCGTCAAAAACCAAATCCACATAAGGGAAATCGTGAACTAAAACAAGTTGATGTTCCCGACAAAAAGCCACAGCTTTCTCAAAAAAAGCAACCGGGGCGATCGCAGTTGTAGGATTGTGAGGATAGCTCAAAACCATCATCTTCGAATGAGCCAGCACTGCTGTCGGAATATCTTCAAATATCGGCAAAAACGCATTTTCTGCTAATATCGGCATCGGATAAATTTGACCGCCTGCCAAATGCACACCGCCCGCGTGGGAAGGATAGCCCGGATCGAGCAACAAAGCAAAATCTCCGGGGTTTAGTACAGCTAAAGGCAGATGCGCCGTGCCTTCTTGGGAACCAATTAACGGCAGCACTTCTGTTTCTGGATTGACTGCAATTCCAAATTTTTGCTCGTACCAAATAGCTGCTGCTTCCCGAAAAGATTTCGTCCCGTTAAATAGCAAATAGCCGTGGGTGCTGGTGTCGGACAGAGAATGTGCGATCGCATCTGTAATGTGAGCAGCCGCCGGCAAATCCGAAGAACCCAGAGACAAGTCAATCACATTTTGCCCCGCTGCTCTAGCTTGAGCTTTTGCCCGATCCATATCGGCAAATACATTAAATTGCAGTGGTTCTAAACGTTTAGCAAATTGCATATTTTCTATATTTTTGTAGAATTTTAAGGACTATTTTTATATTAGCTAAATTATTTTTTTTGCTAACCGCAGAGAGCGCAGAGGGCGCAGAGGAATATCGAGGAGAAAAGAGAGGTGTTAAAAAAATATTTTCGATTGCTATAGTTGTGAGTTGGGAGTTGGAAACTCCCGAATCATTTCCCAACTTTATAAGTGGGCGTCCAGCAAACCGATCAAAGTTTGTTTAGTAATAGCTCCTTCGTGAGAAAGCACTACTTCGGCATTTTTAAACAGCCTGAGAGCTGGGACTCCTTCTACTTTATACTGCTTGACAGTATTAGGATTGGGGTCAATTTCCATTTTAACCACTTTCAGCCGATCGCTGTAGTTGGCCGCCACCCAGTCTATCGAAGGCGCGATCAGTTTGCAAGGCCCGCACCAAGTAGCCCAAAAATAGGCAAGCACTGGTTGCTCTGCTTTCAGGACTTCTGTTTCAAATTTTTCGTCGTTAATGACAATTACACTGTTGCTCATGGTTCTGCGATTATTTTTTCTATTTATTTCTAAAGCACCGGCGGGCGTGAAACTTGCACCAACTTAGAAGACAGGCCCAAAAAACTGTTACTAATTTTAAAACATTCTGCGAATTATTGAGTGCAAACTCAGGACAGGGGACTGATGGCTAATTCTGTATGGCGTTTAATTCCACTGTTGTCGGCGTCTGGTAGCGTGCAGATGGCGATCGACCAATGGCTGCTGGAACAGCATCTAGCGGGCAAAAATCCGCCTACTCTGCGATTTTACACTTGGCAACCGGCGGCGATTTCCTTGGGCTACCACCAGCGCAGGTGGCCGGAGTTTTGGCAGCAGTTGTCTTGGCAGGGAATGCCTGTGGAGTTGGTGAGGAGGCCCAGCGGCGGGCGCGCAGTGTTGCATCAAGGGGATTTAACTTATGCAGTTGTGGCGTCGGGATTTGGAAGCAGCCGTATCAAAGCTTATCAGACTATTTGCGAGTTTTTGATTGAGGGTTGGAGGGCGATGGGTTTGGATTTGCAATACGGGGAAGCTGGAAGGGGTTATATTCACAATCCGAATTGTTTTGGTACTGCGACTGGTGCAGATTTAGTTACACTTGATGGCTGCAAGTTAATTGGTAGCGCGCAATTGCGACGGGGTGATGCTATTTTGCAGCACGGTTCGATGCGTTTGGAGCCGGATGTTAAATTATTTTCTCAAGTGTTTGAGGAGGAATTAATGCCTGTGCAATTACCTCTATCGGAACGGGGAGATGATTTGATTGCAACTGTAATTGATGTCTTGAGTGCGGCGGCTTGTCGCTGTTTTGAGATTGATTTGAAAGTGCAGCCACTTTCGGATCGGGAATGGCAGGATATTTTGGAATTAACAAGTAATAAGCTGTTGCACCTTTAACCTGCATATTTGGGGGCGGGCTTTACTGCTGCATTTTCGGAACAGCCAAAATGGCCGTTCCACAAGAGATTTCTCGAATAATTATTGTGGGGGATGTCAAAAAGTCGGCCGCCTTTTGGGAACAGGCAAGATGGCCGTTCCACAACAAAGAATTTTTATTGTAGAACAGCCATCTTGGCTGTTACTGATACAAGTTAAAAACTTGTACACTTCTTTTTATTAAAAGTCTTCTGGCCCGTTGCTCTAACGTTGCCAAAAAAGTTAAATTTATATGCAGTACAGCTTATGGCTGTGGCTGAGTTTGAACGATCGGCTCTTTGGCAATTTCGCCCAATTTCACAGAATCCAGCAAGCTTTCCCAATCAGCCTTGAACGTTGTATCATTAGGCTGATCGCGGCGAGCGGCAGCTAAAGTGCTGAGGGCATCTTGCCAAATCCCATTTTCAGCATAAATAAAGGTTTGTTGGCGCGGATCTGCCTGAGCTAATTGACGACGGATATCTGCACTGAGTTCAACTCGCCGTACAGTACCGCTTTCGATCTGATCGGCCGATCGGTCTAGAGAGTCGCAAATCACTGTAAAATTCCAACGGTAACTTTTGCCTACTTCCAAGGGCGGCACATTTTGGTTAGCGGGGATACTAACGCCGATCACCCCTGATAAATTGCTAATTGTGAGATCCTGTTTATAAATCTGCTTGCCGCTTTCATCTTTTAGGATAAATTCGGCTGATTGCGCCTCTGTTTGAGGCAAGTAGAAAAAGAACGTTGGATAGTCGGAAACAGTCCGTCCCATCTTATTTTTAGGCACTAAGGCTGTGAGACCTAGCTGACTAATGCTCGCGCAGCCACCGCGCACAGGGCGTCCCGGTTGAGTGGGGGGCGGAGCCTCCCTATCTTCAGTAGGCTGAATGAAGCGCGGCCCTCCCGGTATAGGGTTGGGTGGGCGGTCAGGTGTGGTTATTTTGGGCTGTCCCACAACTGCAAATTGAGAAATGTTAAGTGTGGCTATCAATACTATTGAGCCAACTGATATCAGATTGATGAGAAACTTAGTAATTGTTTTCATATTAACTCCATGAATTTGTAGGGAGAGATTCTCTCTTTTTATTTCTTTTTCCTTCCCAAAATCCGGTAGACATTAACTTTTTGTTCCCTGCCTCTTAACGGTAAAGGTCCCCAAGATTCTACCTCAAATTTGTCCGCCAGATGCAGAAAGGTTTCTTCTGCAATCAATATCCGGCAAGTGTCCTCTTGCCGATGCTTTTCGCAGCTTTCCAGGCGAGAGGCAATATTTACGCTGTCGCCGATCACTCCATATTCTAAACGGGTTGTGCCTCCCAGACTACCCACCATAACAGGCCCTGTAAAGATGCCTACTCGCATTTTTACGGCCGGTAAACCGCGTGTGAGCCAATTTTGATTCATTTCTGGCAAGCGCGAACTGATAGCTAGAGCGCAAGATACGGCGAGGCGAGCATCTTCGGCAATTTCTTCTGGAGTGGTGCGCGGAATGGGTACGCCAAATACTGCCAGCATTCCATCTCCAGTAAATTTATTAATCACGCCTTGATGTTCTTGGACTTCTTGGGCCATTGCTGATAAATACTCATTTAACCAACTCATTACCACTTCTGGTGGTAGTTTTTCGGAGATTGTACTAAAACCCTGCAAGTCGGTGAGGACGATCGTAGCAGTAACTTTTTGACCCGGCAATAACCCTGATTCGAGCAGATGGACGCGCTCTTTCCACAAGGCATTTGCGATCGCAGGTGATGTTTGTTGTCCTAATAACTTCATCACAATCCCTTGCTGTTGCCTCGACTGCTCGTATTTATAGGTGACTGCGACTCCTGCGGTGATTAAAAGTGCCATAGCAGGGGAAATTAGAGGTATCCACCCCTGTTGCATGAAGAGGAAAAAGGTGAATCCGAATAATGAGCCGCAACCTACGATCGCGATCGCGATCAAATCCAGGGACTTTTCTAACCGCCAAGCTAAACAACCGCCCACTGCGCCCCAAAAAGCCATCCAGAGCATTTCTTGCCATTCGTCCCAATACCAAAATAGCCCTTTGCCGTCTAACACTGCACTGAGAATTTGGCTGGTGGCCGTTGCATGAATTAATACCCCAGGCGTCGGGATATTACCGTTTTTAGTAGCGCTGTAAGGTGTCGAAAAAATATCTTTTACAGTTGGGGCGGTAACGCCAATTAAGACTATTTTACCTTTTACCAATTTGGGGTCAACTTTGCCCTCCAACAATTGAGTTAGTGTTACGATTTCTGCTATCTTTTTAGAAGAGCGGTAATTGAGCAATATTTGATAGCCTTGAGCAGGAATGTTCTGATAACCTCCTGAGTTCGAGCGCAACTTTGAAAATACTGTTTTATCTACGATAAATTCATTGTTTTCTGTAGCTTTAGATTCTATTTTGTGGCTATCAAAATATGCAAAAGCTAGCCTGGTGGAAAATGAATAAAACGTGTTTTTACCATCGCCAATAGAAATCACATTGCGACGCACTATACCATCGGGATCGAGATACAAATCGTTAAATCCTACCCGATCCTCGGGTATGTTGGGAGGTGGCTGCACTCGATCGTACTTTGAGGTGCCGATGAAGGTAATGGGAAATACCTTGGGGTTTTTCAGTTGAGTTGCTAATTCTGCATTCCCCGGTTCGTAGGGAATATCACGAATTATATCCATGCCAATAGCTGTGGCTTCCAAACGCGCTATTTCGGCGATAGCTTTTGCTAAAACGCCATCAGAAATTGGCCATCTGTTTAAAGCACTAATGTCCCCATCGGTGACTTCAACTATCAGTAACCTGGGGTCAGGGCCAGGATCGGGTCGCAACTGCACCATGAAGTCGTAAGCATTTAATTCTAGTGGCTGCAACCCGCCTAAATGCCGCACTCCCAATAGAGTTCCGGTCACGACAATCCAGATAATAGCAAGAGGCTGCAAGTCAGGGAAGGGGAAGGAATGAGTTAAGTTTTTCCAACTCCACCCTCTCTCCTTCAACTGACTATGAACTTGATGAAAGAATTTGGGCATATTAATAATTGTTGGTTTCAACAATCTAACATTGGCGCGCTCGTAAATGCCCCTTACCTATGCCGCCTTTTTAATTTTCCTGTGCGGTTTTGGCGATCGCACTTAACTGCAATCCCTGCGGATAGCTGTTTTCTTCTTTGCTGCGCTTGATGTCGGCGATTGAAATCTGGGGTTTGAGGTATTTTGCCAAAACTTTAACCACGTCGCCCCGATCGATCGTCCCCGCTACTGAACCAATCGGCGAGAGGACGATGATTCGGGGGAGTTGACGGGCTTCCATGCTGTTAATTACTTCTGCAAGGGATGCTTTTTCCGAGACTGTGGGGGTTTTTCCCAGGGGTTTCAAAATGTTGTGCAAAGTCTGAACTTGCCATTGGCTGCGTTCTGTGAAGCGGATATCGTCGATCGACACTAAGCCCAAATCCCGGCCGTTGGTCGCAGCAATGTAAAATGGAAACGGATTGACTTCTAACAAATATCGATCGGCAAATTCTCGCAGAGTCAAATCTGCATCTACAACTCGAAACTCGCGACTCATCGCATCGCTGGCTTTAATTTTGAGCAGGGCTTCTTGCAGCGAAGTAACTTGGCTATAAGCAGTGGCATTGCGAATGCCAAACCAGCCGATCAGCGCAATCCACAAGCCGCCGTACTCGCGCGCTAAAAAGCATAAACTCAGACCCAAAGCAACAGCCAGCCAACCTAAAACTTGTCCTGTTTTTGCCGCCCAGCGAACGCCGGCAAATCGAGATCCGGTGATTTTCCAAATTGCTGCTTTTAAAACTTGTCCTCCATCCAAAGGCAGACCGGGAATTAAGTTAAATAATCCCAAAACGAGATTGATTAGTGCTACCCTTTCGGTGACAATTGCTAGCAAACTTTTCGGGGGAAGAACTTGAGAACCCAAACCGAGGATTAAAAACAGCGCAAAGCTCACGAGAGGGCCGGCAATAGCTACTTGAAAAGCTTGACCCGGAGTTTTTGATTCCGAGTCGATCGAAGCTACCCCGCCAAATAAGAATAAGGTAATAGAATTAACTTTAATGCCTTGCGATATCGCCGCCAAGCTGTGTCCGAGTTCGTGCAAGAGCACGGAAGCAAACAGTAGCAGAGCTATTGCTAACCCCGCACTCCAGGAGAGCGCAGGTCCCCACAGGCGGTAACTGCTGGCGTATTCGCGGGTTGCTAAGGCTAAAATTATAAACCACGAATAATCTATAACTAGGGGGATGCCAAATAAAGAGCCGATTCGCCAACCTGTCTGCATGAAGTTTCCTGGGAAAGGAGAGCAAGAAAGAGTTTCTATTATATCTTTTCTACCCCTTGCCTTTGCCTTTCCCCTGATTTTTACAGAACTCCGGCGTTACCCAAGCCCAAGATTACTCCGGCTCCGAGCAAGTGACCGAAGCTGGCTGTTGCCAGCAATTCTGGTACGCCGAAGCCTTTGAACATTCCAGGGAGTGCGACGGGTAAAGCAGGGCCCTTGCCTCGGTTTTGCTTGGAGATGCCGTAGTAGCCGATCGTGATCGCCAGCAAATTACATAAAATCATTGTCAGTCCTACCAGTGGCGACCACTCCGGTGTTGAGGGAGTGGTAGATTGTACGGCTAACAGCAAAGATGAGTTGATCACGTTCTTATCTCCTGATTTTACAGATCAATTGATTTCCAAGATTATAAAAAGCGTTTTGCATTAAACTAAGATTTGTTTTAATAGTTAACAATTCGTTTATATTTTGATACAAATTCGGAAGGGAGGAGTCGGAGTGCGGGTTAAAATTTGCGGAATCACTAAATTAGACCAAGGAATTGCGATCGCCCGCTTGGGAGCCCAAGCTTTAGGGTTTATCTGCGTGCCCGCTTCCCCCCGCTATGTCAGCCCAGAAACAATTCGCCTGATTGTCGAGCAGTTGCCGCAAAATGTCGATCGCATCGGCGTTTTTGCCAACACCACAATAGAAAATATCTGTCAAGTAGCGGCAGAGTCAAATTTAAGCGGGGTGCAGTTACACGGAGATGAAACAGCGGAATATTGCGATCGACTGCGGAAGTTTTTGCCGGGAATTGAAATTATCAAAGCCCTGAGAGTTAAGACTCCTGAAACTCTAGAGACGGCGGCTATTTATGCTGTTCGTGTCGATACTTTACTGCTGGATGCTTACCATCCACAGCAATTGGGCGGTACTGGTAAAACGATCGACTGGAGGATGTTATCAGAGTTTAGACCGCAGTGTCCTTGGCTGCTGGCGGGCGGTTTAACACCCGATAATATTTTAAATGCAATTGATAGCGCGATCGGCAATAACTTCAGCGGTGTTGACCTTTCTAGCGGCGTAGAAATAGCGCCGGGAGATAAAGATTTGACCAAAGTTGCTCAGTTGTTTGCTAATTTAAGTCAACTTGCTCATCATTGATAAATTGGCAATACCAAATTCGCGCTTTTTATCGGATTTATTCTTTAGTCTGCTTGGGCGAAGCCTGCCGTAGACTAGGCAGACTTCGTTTGTATAGTAGCGGTTTCAACCGCAGTTTATTTCCTTTATTGTTTTATCGGCGGATCTCAAAAGTGCGTGAAGCGGAGCTATCGCCAAGGGAATCGCCCTCCGGGTCTTCGTATTCCAAAACCAACTCACTAACCGTAGCACCGGTGGGGCCGCGGCGGCACCAACTAATCATTCCTTCCACAGCTTGTTTGGAGCCTTCAAAGACAGCCTCGACGCGCCCATCGGGGAGATTTTTTACCCAGCCGCCCAGGCCGAAATACTTTGCTTGATTCCTCGTTGAATATCGGTATCCTACTCCTTGAACTAATCCCGAAACAAAAACGCGGACTCTGACGGGGGGCAATGATTGGTTTTGCATAATAAACGGCTCAACTTACTGCTAACATCTGTTTGAAAATTTTAAGGATCAGTTTGATTATGTTAAATTTTAGTGCGATGGCGCTGCCGGGATTCCTGATACGCCGCATCACCCTAGCTTTTTCAACTATTCCCGATTTCACTGATTGGCTGGTTGCAGCTATGCTCGCGCTGGTTTACACTTCGATCGCTCTTTCCATTGGTTTTTGGTCAGGATTTCTAAAAGTAGACGTGCAAACCTCTCGGCGTACAATTGTGGGAGTGCTCATTGGCTGTTTGTTAAGTCCGGGCATCACCGAGGAATTATTGTTCCGCGTGTTAATGCTGCCACATCCGTTCGAGAAGGCTTCTGGCTTAATGCTGTGGTTTTGGGGATGCGCGAGTTTGGCGGTTTTTGTAGTTTACCACCCGCTGAACGCGCTGACTTTTTATCCGGTTGGTCGATCGACCTTTATGAATCCAGTGTTTTTGCTACTGGCTGCAATTTTGGGAGTTGCGTGCTCCATCGCATACCTGCAAAGCGGTTCTATCTGGCCTGCGGTGGCCGTTCACTGGCTAGCAGTGACAGGCTGGCTGTTGCTACTGGGCGGTTACAGGAGGCTGTATGGTTAAATGTAAAAAGTCCAGCATCACTATTTTGTCGGGAGGATCTCAGTTGTGGGTATCATAGGAGCGATCGTAGGTTTTTTGGCAGGGGTAGCAGTTGCTTACTGGTTAGTGGAAAAGCGCTTAAAGAAGCAAAAGCAAGAATACTTGCAGCAAACTCGCAGAATTAGTGAGGAAATAGAATTAGCTCAGATGTCTCGTGTGCAACAAGCTGTCGAATCTCAGCAAGGAGAACGGGAAAATCAGCTTAGAAAAGCTACTATCGAACACGAAAATTTACTCAGACAAGTTACTACCCAATACGAAAACCAGCTCAAACAAGTTGCGGCTCAATACGAAAATCAGCTCCAACAAGTTCGGGCCGAACGCGACAGTCAGCTCCAACAAGTTTTGGCCGAACGCGAGAGTCAGGTCCAACCACTTGCCACCGTAGACGAGTACGAGCTGCGACGACAAATCAGCGAGGAATTAGAAGCCGCTAACAATGCTAGGATGCAGCAAAATATCCAATTTTTGCAAGCAGAACACGAACATCATTTACTCAGAGTTGCTGACGAATTGCATCTAAATTATCAAGCTCAGATGGAGCAACATTTGCAAAACCTGCAAGATGAACACGAAATTCGATTGAGGCAAATTGCCGAGGAATATGAGAACCGAGAGGTTGAGATGCAGTTAAATATGGAGGCTTTGCAAGAGCAATACGAGAGTCAGTTGCAAGCGGCTCACGAGCAGTTGAGAGAGCACGAAGCTCAGATGCAAGCTACTATCAGATCTTTGCAAGAGCAGTACGAAAGTAATGTACAACAACAAGAAGTCCCCGAGGAGCAGTTCAGTCAGTTAAATTCAACAGAATTTGCCGAAGGTTTATCACAAGAAGAAGTTTGGCAGGAACTGTCAAGTGAGTTAAATCAAACAGAAGTTGAAGAAGAGTTAAATTACACAGATTTTTCGGAACCACAACCAATTGATTTACATCAACCAGCAGTCGAACAACAGCTTCCAATTAACAGACAAGCACCAAGCTATTCCATACCGCAGTTGATGGGATGTGTTCAAAGTCAGGACAAAGAAACCCGCAAGTTTGCAGCGTCTGCTTTAGGTAAAATGGCTGCTGCTAATGCTCTGAGATCCGAAGGTCAGCGAGCAATAGAAACCTTGGGAAAATTAGCTCAAGATATTCACCCGGAGGTGCGCGAAGCGGCAGTGGAAGCACTAGCAATGATTAAGTCGGAAAAAGTGATTCCGCTGCTACAAAAAGCTTTGCGAGATATAGATAGCGGTGTGGCTAAATCGGCAAGTGCTGCGCTCAATAAGTTTAAGTTTTATCCGCGCACTCCGGCGGCTAAGCCGAAAACTGTTGATGTAAAGAAACCAAAGCGTTAAGCATTTACGAGCATAAATAAATATAGCAATTGTCAATTGTCTACCACACAGTAGGGATACAACATTGTTGTGTCCTTACCGAGGTGCTGTATTTCACTCAATTTCGATTACTACTACAAACTTGGGAGGTTGGGTTGAGGAAAGAAATCAAACTCAATTATTCGATCGACAACTCGCCCAATCCTTAGCAGCAATCACCGACACCCCCCAGCCGAGGCCGATAGGGTTGATGATTCTCTGCCAACGGCTTTGGCGGCAATTTCGTCGCACAAAATCTATTTCAGACTGTGGGTTAACTGATCTGTTGCACTATTGTTAAAATCGCTGCTTTGTACCGAGTATAAATTTGAGGTCGCCAGAGTCGCTAACACCCACATCTAAGCGAATTAATCCAAAGGACGATCGCACCCTTACACCCACCCCAACACCCGCCCCAGTCCCCGGTTTGTCCCTGACTACCGCCGGTTTTCCGAGTACACTATCTCCTGTGCCCAAATCCGACGCAAAATCAACAAATATCACGCCGCCGACATCCTGACCCACAGGAAACCGATATTCGCCGGAAGCTAAAAAATAACTCCGGCCACTGCCAATATCCCCGCTATCGTAACCCCGCACAGAATTGCGGCCGCCGAGGCGAAAAGCTTCCGTTGGTGGCAAATCCCCGATTACCGTCCCCGCTTGCAAGTTAAAAGCCAGCATTTCGGGCAAGGCTTCGGACTCGCTGATGCCCAACAAACTTACTGGCACATACTGTATATAATTTGCCAAGAGCCGGTTACTCACAATGTTCCCTCGACCCAGAGGTATCGACTGCTCGGTGCTGAGGCTGAGAATCGAGCCGCTGGTGGGGTTGAAGGGATTGTCCCGCCGATCGAGCATCGCACCCAAAGAAACAGTGTATAACTCGTCAACGCCGCTGCCGCTGAATGTGAGAGGATTGCCGAGTTCGTCGCGGCGGGCGATATTTAAGTTGCGATCGCGCGTACTGATATTTGTATAATTGAGCCCCAAAGTCGATTGCCAATCGCCCAAAGGTCTGGTAAACCTGAGATTTCCGCCCCTCCGAATTTCCCGAACTCGGTTCCCGTTGGGCAAATCAATATCTTTGTTGAAAATTTCCGATATTCTGCGATCGCCAAAAGCTCTCACACTGTATCCCAAACGGTCTTCGGCGGCAACGTAAGGGCTGACAAACTGGACATCGTACTGGATACCTCGGAGGCTGGGCTGAAGTTCCACCGCCAGCCGCTGCGGGGTTGTTCCGAAAGTTCGATCGGTATAGGAAAGAGGAACAGCAACGCCAACATCATCACTAAGACTCGCACTCACGCTAAAAGAGCGAGCAGATCGCTCTTGAACGTTGTAGATTACATTAACATCCGTCCCAACTTCTTCGATCGAAACCGTAACCTTGTCAAACAATCCCAATTGCTGCAACTGCTGCAAGTCCGATCGTACAACTTCCCGGCTGTAGTTATCCCCCGCCTTGAGTTTGAGTTCGCCTCGGATAAAATCTTCCGAAATTCTGCCCTCAACCGGATTCCCTTTTTTATCAACAGCTTCGCCTCGGGAATTGACAAAGCGAATTTTCACCTCTGCAACGTAAACACCCTCAGCATTGCCCGCTTGAGTGATGTGTAGAGTACCGCCTAGCTGTCGGGCGTTGCTGTTTACGGCTTCGGGGATTTCGGCGTTGGCCGCGATCGTCGCCGGAGTTTTTAACAGAGATGTAAAATCTTTATTGTGGCTGGACTTGAGAGAGAGAGATTCCCTAGGGGATAGCTGCGCCGCGCGTACTTCTGGAGAAGCTGCGAGCTCATCCGATGCCGGCAAATCCCGCACAGTTGGGTTCACCTCATCCGATTGGTGACTATTTAAGACTGGAACCGATAACAAATGTCGCTTGTCATCGAGTCTAGATCCCCCTAAATCCCCCTTAATAAGACCCACTTTGAGCATATTTCTTGTCCCCCCCTTATTAAGGGGGGTTAGGGGGGATCTAGACTTCGCTACAAACAACAGAGATGGTCGGTTTGACGTTAAGTTGTCACCAATGACCTCATCCTCCTCTCTCTGCGTCCTCTGCGCCTCTGCGGTTCCCTCTCTAAACTCCGCCTCAGTCGGTGTGGCACTCGGATCGATCGCCCGCGCTGCCAATTCGCCGCCAGCCAGCGCAGCCAAAGTCAAAAATGCAATAATCGGAATTCGCATAAAAATAAAATTCAAGCACACCCAACGCATATTACCCAAAACCGGGCCCCCTGCATAATTAGCCGAAAAGAAACCCGGTATTTTTGAAGATACCGGGTTTCTGGGATGCTGAAATTTGGGAAAGTTCGATCGCGGGCGATCGTAAATTGGGGAAACCGAAAATTTGTTTAAATAGCTTGGCGAGAAACTCGTTTCTCAAAATGAGCCTGAGTCTGCTGCAACAGTTGTTCGCGACTATCCTTAGCGGTGGTAATGGTAGGGAGCAAGTTGCGAGCTTGTAACGTCATGTGAAGCTGTAGGTGTGCTACGTACTCACTGACATCTTCGCGAAGAGAGCAAGCCGGGTACTGTTTTAAAGTAGAGTTCAAAGTGTTCTCCTGCTTTGAGTTTGTAGAATTTTCTAATAATCATAGAGAATATCATGGTCTATTTCTAAGTGTGTACTCCGTAATGAAGTTTAACGTTTGGACTGCTTTTTTGTTACAATTATTTACAAAAATTTCTTACCTATCAGGAGTCGATCCCCATGCAGTCTCAAGCCCTTGTAGGACACAAGCACACATTAAGTACATTTGTCAATAGCACCCCCCAAACAGCCGCCTACCTCGACATCGGGTGCGGCAGACCCTTATTGATGCTGCACGGTTTCTTCGGAGAAAAGACTTGCTGGCTGCCATTAATTGAGTTATTGCAATCTCAGTTTCGGTGCATCAGTTTAGATATGTTGGGTTTTGGAGAATCCAGTAAACCAGAAATCCGCTATGACGTAGCTGTAGAAGTTGATTTTGTCCGGCAAGTTGTAGAACAACTAAATATCGAACCCTGCTGCATCATCGGACATTCTTTTGGCGGTTGGGTAGCATCTGCATATTCCCTCAAATATCCTAATTCTGTTAGCAGTTTAGTGTTAGCAGCACCAGCCGGAATTCGGGACGACAGTTTTTGCGGTCAATACGATGCTTTGCGGCCGCTGCTGTGGGAAACCCCAGCCGTTGATTGGGCCTTGCACTTGGCAAAACCTTTTGCGAGTTTAGCTGGAAAAAGTGAGAAATTGCAGCAAATTTCCGGGTGGCGCAGGGAGTTAATGTCTCAACCAGTAGCAAGGTCATTTTTAATGAGTCGGATGCGACCGGAAGACGCAGTTGATACAGTAGAAAAAGAAATTCACCAATTGCAAATTCCTACCTTAGTTATCGCAGCAGATAGCGACGAAACAATTCCTTTATGGCACTGTGAAACCTACGCTAAGGAGATACCGGGGGCAGAGTTAGTAATTATTCCCAATGCGGCTCACGGGTTGCCGCAAACTCAAGCTCAAATTATGGCGAAGTTGACTTGTAAATTTTTGAATAGTTAAGAAAAACTGTGCAATAAGCCGAATCATAAAAATTGTGATAAGCCACCAATTGAAAATAATTGTGTTTTAGTATACTACTTTATTAGGAAATACAGAATATATTGATTAGTGTCTTGTACAATTATTTTTATGGCTCTTAAATCTTGTGTCAGCAGGAGCTACAGACATTTAGTTGAGTCGGGGGTATTACCAATGGCAGCACTGAGCAACTACTTTAATCTGGAAGAAATTACGACTGCCAGAAAAATTAGTGCTGCGGTAATTAACATCAGCGGCCGCCAGCGAATGCTTTCCCAACGAACGGCTTTTTTTTGCATGAGGTTAGTTTGCTCTCAGAATGGGGTAGAAAGATCCAAACTGCGGGGGAATTTGTTAGAGGCGATCGAGCTTATGGAAAAATCGCACCGCGACTTAATTAATATTGGCAGCAGCGTCAACTTAGTGAGTCCCCCTTCACCCGCCCTCAAGGCAATGTATTTTGAGCCGCCACTGTATTTAGACAAACAAGTGCGCGCATATATCGATCGAATAAAAGCACTGGTGCAAGTTCCTGATGCCGAACTCATGCTGGAAAACCCGCACCTGCTGTACATTGTCGAAGCAGCGGGCGGCGACTTGCTAGAAGCTTTCGATGCCGTGGTGAGTCAATACCAGCAAGAAAGCGAAATCGAACAATTTGAAATCGACCTTAAACAGGTTGAACTTTATCAAGAAAGTTGTGCTGCTACCTCGAAAGCGGAAGCTCAAGCCGCCCAGCTCGATCGCGCACTTTGCGAACTAAAACAAACTCAAGCTCAACTCCTCCACAGCGAAAAAATGTCTTCGCTGGGGGCGCTAATGGCTAGTATCGTCCACGAAATTAATAACCCAGTTAGTTTTATTTACGGCAACTTGAGCCATGCCGCAATTTATACTCAAGATTTGTTGAACCTGCTGTGTCTCTATCAAGAATGCTATCCCAATCCCTGTCCCGAAATCACAGCTAAAATCGAAGAGATAGATCTTGGTTTTCTAGTTGAAGACTTGCCTAAAGTTATCTCTTCAATGCAAATGGGTTCCAATCGCATTCGCGAAATTGTCAAATCTATGGGCAACTTTTCGCGAACCGATAACAGTCACATGACCATGTGCGATTTGCACGACAGCATTGACAGCACCGTGTTAATTTTGCGAAACCGTCTCAATTCTCAAATAGACCGTCGCGACATTCAAGTAGTTAAAAATTATGGAAAATTGCCTCTTGTAGAGTGTTATTCAGGACAGCTAAATCAAGTATTTATGAATCTAATTACCAACGCGATCGATGCTTTGGACGAAGTATCACAAAATCAGCCCTATGCTGCGCTAAAAATTTTTATCACCACAGAATTAGCGGGGCCCGATCGCGTGAGAGTGCGGATTGCTGACACGGGAACTGGAATGACACCAGAGATAAAAGAACGAATGTTCGAGCAGTTTTTCACCACCAAGGAAATCGGTAAAGGTACCGGTTTAGGATTGTCTATTGTCTACAAAATCTTAGTAGAAAATCACCGAGGATCGCTTCGGTGCGAGTCGGAACCCTGCAAGGGAACCGAGTTTATCATTGAACTGCCGATCCAGCAAACTTAAGCAATTTACTAATCATCCAAATTTATCTATGTTAACTGTGGCACGGGCGTCCCGCCTGTGTTAACTGTGTGTGGCACGGGCGTCTCGCCTGTGTTAACTGTGTGTGGCACGGGCGTCCCGCCTGTGTTAACTGCAATTAAAATTTACACATATCCTACGCTAATTCCAGCTTCAAAGTTGGCAACAGCTTTTCTAAATTTCTGAGAGATTTCTGTTGCCAAGGAATATCATTTGAACCCAATACCAAAAGTTGAATCGTTTTCTTTTTCCTGACGCTAATCACAAATTTAGACAGCATACTGATACCAGAACTGTTAACAAATTCCAATTGTTTTAGGTTTAAGGTAATAGTAGGAGGTTCGCCATTGGCGACCTCATCTAACAATTCGGCTATGGGTGCATACTCTGGAGGGCCACTCAGGCTAAGTTCGCCTTGGAAAGTGAGTGTGATTGATTCGGGATCGTACTGAATACTGTAATCTTCACCTTTAATTTCTTGAATGCCCATTGTGATTTTGTTTCCTGAGTAAAATATTGCGATCGCACAAGAGAGTAAATATGGAAATGCTAGAAACTAGACCATAATTTGAACCACAGTCGTAACAATGATGGTATCACTATCTGGTCTGCGATCGAATTTCCAACCTATCTTAGCTGAATAGTCATTAATCATCGTCAGCAATCCCAATCCCGAGGTATCGCTTTCAGCTTCCGCATTCTTTTCAAGCTGCTGCAAATAAAGTTCATTTGGATCGGAATCGAGAATTTCTCCAATAAACTCCCTCAACTTCTTAGCCCCTTCTGGATTGACACTATTACTGGCAAAAATTACCGCCGTCACCTCTGTTTCACCAATAAAGTGTATGCCAAATTTGACTTTGTAATTAATATCATCCTTATTAAATTTTATCGCATTTTCTAACAGTTCGTTGGCTACGTAGCTCACAGCTCCCTTGCTTTCTTTGATCCGTTTCTCGCTCCTAGCATCCTCCTCATCCACCGGTAGAAAGCTAGACAAATAATCGGCTACAAAATGAGCTGAAAGGCGGTTGTTGCGCCAGCGCTGTTTGATGGGGCGAGAACTGGGGGTAAATGTAAGTTCTAGGGAGTCGTGTTCAGGAGGAAATTCTTCAATGAATTCTCCAAAGATTTGTGTCATTGTTTTTAAGCTTCCAGATGTCATGATTTTTCTCCCTCTAATTGATGTATTAATGTCACTTCTGGGTGAATTTCCACACGCCATTCCAGTTAGCAGGAATACTATTTACTAACAGCGATTGGATGCGTTTTAGGTAAAGTTGACTGGGCTTGTCATCTGGATTTAGGGCTACTATCTGTTCAAAACAAACTATGGCCTTAGCAAAATTCCCCTGACAATATTCTTGGAGCCCCTCCTCAAATATAGGCAAAGTTTGAATTTTGAGCGATCGCACTGGTTCTACTTCAACATCTAACACCTCACAAACTGAAATGGCTTCTTGTCTACCTTTGACAATAGCCCGATCCAAAAAACGGATATGATACTTTTCGGGTTGACTCAAACGTTGTACCACATCTCCAGAAATTAATAAAGATACGCCATAATACTTAGTCAAACCTTCCAGACGAGCGGTGAGATTGACATGATCTGAGAGCGCATCTGCTTGCATCCGATTTGCGTCACCAATAATCCCAACCATCGTATCACCCACATGGATACCAATGCCAATCTTCAGCGGTATATCCCCATTTATTTTACGGCTTTGATTGTATTTATGCAACTGCTCCAATTTCACAATTCCTGCCTGAATAGCATCATCAACGCCCTCAGGAAAAACTGCCATGACTCCATCTCCAATATACTTGACAATAAAACCGTTGTGCTTACGAATTTCGGGACTAATTTGCTGTAAATAGTTATTGATGAAGTCAAAGTTTTCTTGAGGAGTCATTTGCTCCGCCATCGTGGTGAACGAACGCATATCGGAAAACATAATTGCCATCTCTTTGCTCACGTGATCTCCAAGCTGGAAATCAACCATGCTCTGCTTGCCGAGAAATTGGAGAAATTCATCGGGAACGAAACGTCCGTAAGCCTGCAAAAGTTTCTCTAATTCTTGTTCCCGCGCTTTCACCGTTTGCACCATATGGGAAAATACCTGTGCCAGTTCTCCCAGTGCATCACTGCGCGCTGCCACATCTGACAATATCTGGGGTTGAAAGCTATTGTTTTTTACAGCAATAGCTGCATCTATAACCTTTTTTACCTGCTCGATGTAGGTCTGCATCTCTCGGTTTTTATGACGGATCTGGTTTTCCAGATCCGTGGAGTGTTGTGTGACAATTTCTACTAAGGTTTCATAGCTGTTTTTTTCATCCTCTACTTCCTCAAGTTTTTCCCTCAACTCCTGTAGCTGGTTATGGAGTTCTTCTGGAGATTTAGATGGTGCTAAATTTATTTGTGGTTTCATAATTTATACTTCCGAATCTGGAAGCGCAAAATTGTTTGACTTCCTCGTTGTAAATTATTATAACTTACAGGCGTGGAACTCGAAATCCTGTTTCTGCTTCGATGCTTGACCATTAAATCCAAGACCCCCCGTAGAAACCGGGTTGACGACCGTCACTCATAAATTATGCACAATATTTCCCTGTTGCTTCAATACTAGCAAAGTAATGTCATCAAATACCTTTTGTTCTCCAATAAATTTTCGCAAATCAGCGATGGTGGCTTCCTTGATTTGTTCGGCGCTCAAATGCCAGTTTTGAGAAACCACTTCACAGAGTCTTTCGATACCGTAGAATTTTTTGTGCATATTTCTAGCTTCGGGGATGCCGTCAGTATAAAGCACCACCCCGTCCCCCGGCTCTAAGTCTACTAAAACATGGCTAATCCAATCGGAAATATCCTCATCTAAGCCGATGGGAAATCCTAAATCCATCATATTAATACGCTCAATTTTACCGCCTCTTCTGACTACAAGAGTTTCCTCGTGTTGACCGCTAATACTAACTTTACTGTCTGCGTAATTAAGGAGGGCTAGGCTCAGGTTTTTGTCCGAGTTCATCCGCTGGATATTTTTATAAATAGTGCGGTTAAGGGTATCTAAAAAGCGAACCGGGTCTATTTCTTGAACTTCTTTCAAAGCGCGAACAGCAGCTTGAGTCATTACCATCAAAATCCCGCTTTCTAGTCCGTGTCCGGTGACATCACCAATGCAGAGCGTAACCACCCCCTCAGTACAAAGTACGTCGTAGTAATCGCCACCAACTTCATCTGCTGGTTCCATAAAGCCAGCGATATCTAAGTCTGCAATTGCAGCTAATTCCGCAGGTTTGGGCAGAATTAACTGCTGCATTTGTTTGAGGATATCGAGTTCGGCACTCATCCGCAGATTTTCGGTTTTGAGGCGTTGGTTGAGGGCAGAAATTGCCTGATTCGCTTGGGCTAGTTGGGCGGTACGTTCTTCCACTTTATCTTCTAGAGTTTGATATAGCAGAGCATTCTCCAGCGAAATAGCTGCTTGGGAAGAGAGAATTTTTAAGACTTCCAATCTGTCAGGAGTAAATGCACCTGGGGCGAGACTATTTTCTAAGTACAAAATGCCGATCGCTTTACCTTGGTTAACGATGGGAGTACACAATACAGATTTAGGTTGTTGCTTAATAATGTAGGGGTCGGCCGCAAAGATATTTTCAGTAGCAATATCATTAATTACCAAGGTTTCTCTGGTACGCCAGACGTAGTTAATGGCAGTGATGGGAAGATTTTGACTTTGAGAAAGGGGAATATTGGGTAAATAGCAGCGCTCGTCTAAGTATTTAGCAACAATCGATAATTTGCCGGATCTTTCTAAGATGATAGAGCCTTTTGAGGCACCCGCATTTTGCGTCAAAATTTGGATCAAAGTTGATAGCAATTCCTCGACGTTTATTTCTCCCGATATGGCTTGAGAAGCTTTAATAACTGTTGCCAAATCCAGCATATTGCCAATATTATTGCCAGTAGAGGTGAGGGGTCCGACTATAGTTTGAGCGATTGTATCTCCCGCATACACACTTATTTTTTGTTCGAGAATCTGGCTGAGTAATTGGGGATATTTTTGTTCTAAATCATGAATTTTTGCTTGACTTCCCCAGCGAGCATAAGCGTAGTAAGCGTCCGTTAGATAGACGCGGGCAATTTTATCTTTGCCTAATTCAAGGTAGAATTTAGCTGCCAATTCGCCTGCGAGTGCTTCTTCTTGCAGGTATTGGTTTTCTTTTGCCCTAGCAATGGCGCGATCGTACAAATCCATTGCTTCGAGCCTGTGTCCCAATATTCGTGCTATTTCTGCGGCTACTAAGTCATACTTGTGCTGATAATTCATCGGTGCATGGAATGCCCAAGTTTGCATTTTTTCCTGATTGGCTGCAACTTGGTTCAAGTATTGTTCTTGAGCGATCGAATCAGCATGGGGATACAGTGCCACGAGGGCGAGGGAATGGTAAAAATTGTACTGGGGAACCATCATCAACGAGCCGACACCCGCGGCATATTGTTCTGCTAGCTGGGCATTTTCCACAGCCCGATCGCGATCGCCAAACAAATAATTTACAACCAATTTAGCAAAATAAACCCCAAAGATGGAAGAGACATTATTTGCTGCCAGCAAAACAGGCAACATTTCATCTTCATTAAAACTATCGCCAACTAACCGACAATTGTCCTCAGCTAATCCTTTTAAGTTTAATGTAAGTTGTCGCCAGATTTTAGTATAATAAGTCTGATATTCTTGTTTGGAATTCAGCATCATCTCGAGATATTGCTCGTATTTTTTATCTACAGAGCTTAAGTCTTCACCGCTAAAAAAGCTGTAGATGCAAAGATACATAGCCGAATAGCAAGCATACTCGATATCGCCAGTTTCTAAACCGCTTTGGACTGCTGATACCAAAGACGATATGCTCGCTCGACTGGGTTCTTTCCAATGTCTCACGCAAGCATTGTACACCATCACCACTTTCGAGTGAAATTCTTGGGATGGGAATTTATCTAATACCTGCAAAGATAGTTGGCCGTATTGATAGCCTAATTCAATTTCTCCCATTACTTCACAGATTAAACTGCAACAAGCATAGACATAACTAGCCGGTGCAGAGTTCCCATATTTGCTACAAATATGTGCCATTGTAAACACAACGGCTGGGTAAATTTCTGGACTAGCTAGATAAGCGGCAGAAGCGATCGCACATAAAATCCTCAAAGCAGCAATTTTATAAGGATTATTAATTTGAGGCAAATTAGCTAAGGCAGATATCTCTACTGTAGCGGGAAGTTCTGTTTCCAAAGAAACACCCAGCATTCCCAAAACTTGCAATCCAGTATCTACTGCCGATTTCATCTGATTTTGAGCAATATAAGACTGAATTTGCGCTTCGTAAACTCTGAATTGATCGAGGAGATTGTGCGCTCGACATAGAACTATTTCCGCAAGTTGGTGCGACAAATCGAAATTGGTATTCAAATATTCGGCTTCAACCGCTTCTACATAAAGATCGATCGTCAAGTCGTATAAATTTGTCCAGCTATCATCTGCTAGCAGGTTTCTGCCGATAGTTAAATAATCCACAGCAGCAGCATAAGCTGTAGAAGTTTTAGCTTTACGTCCCGCAATTAAATTCAAGGAAGCTAGTTGATTTTTTTCGGTGCGATCGACAATTAATTCCACTCCAATATTCAAGTGGTTGACAATATCAAATATCCGATCTTCTTTTTCATGTTCTGGGGTATTACTCAACAACAATCTGCCAATTTTTAGGTGAGTTGACTGTTTGGCCTCATCGGGAATCAAAGAATAAGAAGCTTGTTGAACGCGATCGTGCAAAAATTTGTAACTGGCCAATTGACAATCGGCAACAGCTAATGGTGCAGACTCCCCATCATCTGCAAAAAATTTGTAAACTTCACTTTGCGGTAAAATTAGACCTTCTTGCAATGCTTTCCATAAATCAGCCGCAGTGTCTATTTGAGATTTTTCATAAACAACTGCTAAGGTTTCTAAATCAAATTGACTGCCAATACAAGCAGCTAGTTTTAAAATATTTTGAGTATTTAGCGGCAATCTTTGCAATTGATTCGCCATAAATTCGACGACATCATCGCTGACTGCCAATTCTCTAATTTTAGTAATATCGCACTGCCAACCACCCCTTTCTCCCCCATCCAACGGGGTAAAATCAAAATAAATTAACTTATCTTCATGCAGCTTTTTGAGGAATTGATTGCTAAAAAAAGGATTGCCTTTAGTTTTTTGAAAAATCAATTCGGTTAAAGAAAGCGAGCGATTCAGGGGACAGCTTAAAGCATCAGCAACTAGACGATTTAAGTCGATTTTTGAAAGTGGCGCGAGAGTAATTTGATTAATTATAGGGGCTGGGCGATCGATACTGCGATTTGGTAGATTGCGAATCTCTGATAAAGTCAGCATTAATGGATGAACGCTGGAAACTTCATTATCTCGATAAGCGCCAATTAGCAGCAAATGTTGAGCCTCTGATTCCCCGATCAACAATTGCATTAGCTTGAGAGATGCTGAATCTGCCCATTGCAAATCATCTAAGAAGATCACTAAGGGGTGATTTTTGGTAGCAAAGACACGAATGAACTTTTGAAATAACAGATTGAAGCGATTTTGTGCAGGACTGGGTTCTAATTCCTGGACAGCAGGTTGCTTGCCAATTAGCAGTTCTAATTCTGGGATAACATCAATAATTACCTGAGCATTATCGCCTAAAGCGGACAAGATTCGGGCTTGCCACTGCTGAACTTGAGTAACACTTTCTGTCAGTAATTGCTGCAGGAAACTTTGCAAAGCTTGCACCCATGCTGAGAAGGGAATATCGCGCCTGAATTGGTCGAATTTCCCTTTGATAAAGTATCCCCGCTGCTGGACAATTGGTTTGTGAACTTCGTTAACCACAGCGGTTTTGCCAATCCCGGAAAAGCCTGCTACCAACATGATTTCGGTAGTAGCTGTACGGGGGAGTTTCTGAGGCTCTCGGCTGCTACTAGGGGAAACCTCCAAATCGGCGGCTGCGGAATTTTCTTGGGGACAGGCGACGCGGTGGAAGGCTGCTAATAGGGCCGAAACTTCGGTTTCTCTGCCGTAAAGTTTTTCGGGAATGACAAAGCGTTCGGAAATGTCTCTGCTGCCTAATTCAAACAATTGAATAGTGCCATGATCTGAGTATTCTTTTAAACATTTTTCTAAATCGTGTTTGATGCCACCAACTGTTTGATAGCGTGCTTCCGCTGTTTTCGCCATCAGTTTGAGCACTATGTCATTCAATACTTGGGGGATGGCAGGATTGAGGGCTATGGGGTGAATTGGCTGGCGAGCAATGTGAGAGTGAACCAATTCCATCGGCTCGTTAGATTGGAATGGCAATTGTCCTGTCAACAGTTCGTAAAAAGTTACTCCTAGCGAGTAAAAATCGGTGCGGTAGTCAATCCCACGATTCATTCTTCCAGTTTGTTCGGGAGACATATAAGCTAATGTCCCTTCTAAGATGTTGGGGTTTTTAATTTCTGGATTTTCGCGAGGCAAAAGCGAGGAAATACTAAAGTCTATTATTTTAAGTTCTTGAGTTTTAGGGTTAATTATAATGTTCTGGGGTTTGATATCTTTGTGAATAACTTGACTGTTATATATTGCTTCTAAACAAGAACACATTTTAATAGCAATCTGTAAAAATTTTTCTATGTTATTGCTAACTTTGTCTTTGAGGTTGCCAGCATCATTGGTGATGTATTCTGCTAGAGAAATTCCCCCAAAATCCTCCATCACTAAGGCAAAACCGTTACGGTATACTTCCAAACTTAAGTGTTTGACAATACCGGAATTTTCAATATTTTTGGCAATGGTGTACTGATTGCGAAACTGCACCAGTTCGCTGAAAGTCGGATACTCAGATTTGAGCAGTTTGATGACGACGGGTTGATTGTCTGATTCAGAAAAACCTCGAAAAACCGAGGTTCTGGGGCCAGAGTAGAGTTCTTCGATCGCCCGGTAGCCCGGAATTGAGATCAGGGTCATAGTTGCTATATTACATATTGAAGGAACAGGGCACAAATCGATGGAGCGATGCAATTGGGGGCAATGGTTTCAGCGATTCAGAACGTACTTACCACCGCTCAGGTTGCTAAATCCTAGTAAGCTTTTAGTTTAAGGAATATAAAAAAGTTTGCGGTCATTAGTGATTAGTTTACTACAGCCCGCAAGGTTTAGGGAAGATTTTACCAAAAAACAATGATCGATCGCTAACCATCGCACATCCGAGCCATGGTGTTAAAAACCTTTGAAGCGCTTGCTTCGTAGGATAGATCGCCTGGTAAAGTCACATTTGGGATATTCCGGTTCCTGTTGGTTAAATTCCGTACAAATTTCTTGGTACATCGCTATTTTTTTATTGTCCGAAATAGAGTTAGGAAAATTTGCGTTTTGGTTCTTGACTACTCGTGCGAATTGCGGATATAGTTCGTCTTGCTCGACTCGCGGCTGGTCGTAGAAAGCTTTGATAGCTGGTAGCGATCGCCGGGGTGGCGTACCGCTATCTAAATCTTCGCTAAAAGCAATCCAGAGTTTGGTATCAACGCTGCTCATGTAGTCGATAAACTTGACAGCATTAGCCTGACAATCTTGATTGTTACATCGAGAAGAATTCACAACTAAAGTATCAGCAAAAACCAATGGTTTAAGTTCCTGACCATAGGGAGCTGATGTTGCAAAAAGAGGTAGCTTTTGGGGATCGGACAAGCGGATATAAAAAGAATTTTCCGAGAACCCAATAAAGCTAGTTGCTCCTGCTAAAAAGTCCTGATATCCCGCGTTAGGATCTTGATTATAGTAGCCGTTGACACAGCCATTTGTACCATTGACTACACATTCCGAAGACATTTCTACTAAATTGTTCATTACCTGCGGATCGATCGGTTTCTCCAAAGCTTCTGTCACGTGCTCAAACCCAAACAAGTCTGTATAGCCATCCAAATAAAAGCCGATCGCATTCCAGTCACTATTAAAGTTGGCAATTAATCGCGGTTTTACGGGTGGTTTGTGAGATAAATAATTAATTAATTCTGGCACTGATTTAACTTGCAAAATATCCCGGTCTCGCCCGAATAAAAAATATGAGCACAGCCAAGTCGGAAAACCGTAGAGTTGATTGTTGTAAGTTGATGCTTCTAGACCTACTTGCCAAAACTTTGAAGTTGATATTGCTTGGGAAGCTGGAAGAATCAAATGGTTATCGACTGCATCACCTAACATTAAGGTATCAAGTTCAACTAAATCAAATCCCTTTTTACCCAGAAGCTTCGGCAAATTGCTGTAGGTATAGGTGTCATATTCTAAATCTTGAGTCATTACTGCATTGAGCAAAATCTGGGGATTTTTTTGTTGAAACTCATTAACAATCCGCTGTACCATCGGCTGAAAATTTGCTTCTGGTGTTGTCGGTAAATAGGGGTACAACAATACCGATAAAGTCTGCTGGGCTTGACCTGTGAAAGATAAATAGCGATCGGGACTATTTGGGGTGACGTTCAGATTGTCAACATTGTATCCCGTACACTCCACGCGAGCGATCGTTTGCGTCGAGAAATCCTGTGGGTTGAGTGCAAGAGTTTGGCCTGGTGAGAGCAATAGCCTCTGCATATTTTGCTTAACTGTGTTGCGAATACCACCAGAAGCATCGCAAGTAATTGGCTGGTTACTAGAATTGTGAACAAAAATCTGACCTGCATTAGCAACTCCTGGAAACAGAGTTATTACTGCGATAGTTAAGAATATTGACAGGAGTCTAAAGATGCTGTTTGTCATTTATTTAGAGCGCCGAATAGAGCTTTAATTACTAATGCGGTAGAGGCAGCATTTTATCAAAGTTTATTCATATATATTTGAATAGTTAACACAGCATATGATACTAAATATTTTTTTAAGTATAGCATTTATGGGTGAATAAAGCAAGAAAAAAAACAGACCCGACTTAATCCTTTTTCTTGATAACAAGCAAGGTAATGTCATCAAATACCTTTTGTTCTCCAATAAAGTCTCGCAAATCATCAATGGCGGCTTTCTTAATTTGTTCCGCGCTCAAATGCCAGTTTTGAGAAACCACTTCACACAGTCTTTCGATACCGTAGAATTTTTTGTGCATATTTCTAGCTTCCGGGATGCCGTCAGTATAAAGCACCACCCCGTCCCCCGGCTCTAAGTCTACTAAAACATGGCTAATCCAATCGGAAATATCCTCATCTAAGGCGAGTGGAAATCCTAAATTTATGGTGTCTATCCGCTGGATTTGACCACCTTTCCTGACCACAAGAGTTTCCTCATGTTGACCGCTGATACTAATTGTGCGATCGGCGTAGTTGAGCAAAGCTAGGGTCATATTTTTGTCGGAGTTCATGCGCTGGACATTTTTATAAATAGTGCGGTTGAGGGTATCTAAAAAACGCACAGGATCGGATTCTTGCATTTCCTGAAGAGTGCGGACAGCAGCTTGAGTCATCACCATCAAAATGCCGCTTTCTAATCCGTGTCCGGTGACATCACCAATGCAAATCGTGACAACCCCGTTAGTACAAAGTACGTCGTAGTAATCACCGCCTACTTCCGAGGCTGGCTCCATAAATCCGGCAATATCTAAATCTTCAATCGCTGCGAGTTCCGCAGGTTTTGGCAGAATCAACTGCTGCATTTGTTTGAGCATATCGAGCTCGGAACTCATGCGGAGGTTTTCCGCTTTCAGGCGCTGGTTGAGAGTGGCAATTTGTTTAGTGGCTGTGGCGAGTTCAAAGGTACGTTCTTTGACTTTATCTTCTAGCGTTTCAAAGGATTCTTGCTGTTGTCTCGCCATGCTGTTAAAGGAATTTCTTAAGGTTTCAATTTCCCAAATCAGACTGGAATCAACGTTCTGATTAAGAGTACCACCTGCTAGATATTGTGAAGCTTGAGCAATTTGATTCAGGGGGCGAGTAATCCAGCTAGCGGTGAAAATACCCACTCCAACAGAGACAACTAGAGCCACAATACACAGCAAAATGGTGTGGCGACTGTTAGCATAAATTTGCGCCATAAAGTCGGCTTCAGGAACTACTACTACAATCAGCCAATTGAGACCGTACTTGTCAGTTAGCGGAGAAACTTGGATAAATTGCCGCTCACCGTTCAGCTTAAAGTCAAGTTGAACAGTTTGATCGATATCTTCCAAATTCTTGAAGCGTTCGAGCAGCTCAACCACACTTTGACGCATCAGCGGGTTGCTGCTTTCCTGTGCTTTGATCCGCTTTGTATCTTTGCCTGTTCCCACCGAAAGAGGCTGTTCTTTAACCGAGGTGGCTATTAATTCGCCCTGGGGCTCAATGATAAATACTTGACCGGAATTACCCACCCTTAAGGTTTGCAGGAAGTGGCGAATTTGATCTAGTCCCATTTGGCAAGTCAGCAGGCCAATTAGTTTACCTTCGGCATCATAATAGGGTAGACTCGCATTAATTTGCAGCGTACCGTAACCAAAATTAATATAAACTTTACTCCAAGCTGCCTGTTTCTTCTCAATAACAACTCTGTAAAAAGGGCGCGTGCGAACGTCATAATTGGGCGTGGTTTTGTCAATCTTTGTGGGGTTTCCATCAGCGTCAAGGTTGTAATATATCAAGTCGCCACCCCCGGGAATTAGTTGCTGGGCAAGCTGAGGTTGTTCAAGTCCAACCAGCCGATTTACCCAACCCACACGCAGGTACTGACCTTTGGCGTTGGCAATTCCCGCGTGACCGATCGAATTAAATTGCAGAACTTGTTTCCAAAAATAGGGTCGAGTTTGCTCTAAATCGTCAAAGTTCAACACCCCCAGACGTAAAGCATCGTAATTAATCTGATTCACCAGTGGCGGATCTTCCAGATAGGTTTGGACACGTTCGTAAACTCTCGCACTCACTTCCTGCCGCAACTGATTAACAATGTCGTTGACTATCTGCTCTCCGTTTCTGTAAGAGAGATAGCCAACGCAGCCAACAGCAGCCAAAATTTGGAGAACAAAAGGAACTACCAAGACATTGCGGAGAGGGAATTTGCCCGATCTGGAAACGATCGCACTTTTTTCTGAAACCATTGTTAAAAACACTCCCAGCGAGCAGTTTACAGTAGGTGGATTAACTTTTCAAATGCTGCCTTAAACCGGAATAACGACGCCGCGAACATCTTTGGCAGCTTCCGAACCAAAAAAGTAAATTACTTGAACTAGAGATTCAGGTTTCACCCCTTAGTGAGCCTTTTCCGAACCCATTAACGATGGATTTGTCGGAGTATCAATCACACGGGGGAGGACAGTATTAGCAGTGATATTAGTACCTTTTATTTCATGTGCGATCGCCTGTGTGAGCGCCACCATTCCAGCTTTAGCAGCACAGTAAGCCACCCATTGTCCAATCGGCTGTTCGCCCCCACGCGAAGCGACAGTCACAATCCCCCCATTCAGCCAGTCAAAAATACTTGTTTGCTTTTCATGATTTATAAGTAAGTAGGTAGAAATAAATATAACATGGGGAGACGGCGGGTTTGGCAATAGTAAACTCGCTGCTGCCATAGATTCTAACTAAACGCGCCCCTACAATTTCCGATTTTCTATTCAGGTTTTTTCGGACGACCTATTTACCTTTTTGGATAGGTTAAGAGCCAGTGACAATGTTATCATATGCAAAACTGAACAAACATCAACCAATCTGCGTTCATCAGCGCTCATCAGCCTGCATCAACGGTTAAAATAATATAAAATAAAATAAAAATACCAAACAAAAATGCAAATTACTCAATCCCTCCACAGCGCCATACTCATCTCCAACCTGGAAAAATCCCAACACTTTTACAGCACCGTACTAAAACTGCAAAAAATTGATCGAGACTTAAAATTTCCCGGAATCTGGTATCAAATCGGCGACTTCCAGCTCCACCTAATTTTAGGTGCAACAATTATCCCAGATGCCGTAGACCATGCCAAATGGGGACGCAACCGACATCTAGCATTTTCTGTGGCCAACTTAGAGGCAGCCAAACAGCAGTTAATCGCTCACAATTGCCCGTTTCAAATGAGCGCGTCAGGTCGATCGGCATTATTTACCCAAGATCCCGACGGCAACATCATCGAACTCAGCGAGTAACAGATGAAAATCATCGCTTATTCTTACACCGAACCGCTACTGGAAGCAGCACCCGCACCGGAAATTTGGGGTCAAGAAGTCGATCGCACCTATCAAGACTTAGGAGGGCGACAACAACTGCAACAACTCCTCAAAGACTGCGAAACAGAACCAGTCAAATACCTGTTAATTCAGCGCTTTGAAGAACTCGGCGACACCGTACAGCAAGTGTGTTCGCACCTCGCCCAACTCGAAAACCTCGGCGTCGAAATCATCGTACAAGCAGAAACAGAACCGCGAAACCGCCAAAACTTGCTGCAAATCCTCGCAGAAATCCAGCGCAGCCAACACAGCCGGAGTATTCGCAAAGGACACGCCCGCAACCGCATCAAATCCCGGATTCCACCGGGTAAGGCTCCCTACGGCTACCGGCGCGGCAAAGATTGTTATACGATCGATAAAACCACCGCCCCCACCGTCAAAGACTTTTTTGAACACTTTTTAATTTACGGTTCCTTGCGAGGTTCCGTGCGGTATTTAGCCAAGAAATACAACAAAAAAATCTCTGTAAGCACCGGCCGCCGCTGGCTGACAAATCCCGCCTACCGAGGCGATTTGGAATATCAAAACGGCCAAGTAATTTCTAACACCCACGTCCCGATTATTTCCAGAGAAGAAGCCGCCCAAATAGACAGATTGCTGCGCCGCAACCGCTGCCTTTCTCCTCGCAGTGCTAGCGCCCCACGTTCCCTCGCAGGTTTAGCGATTTGTGCAGAATGCAAATCGCCCATGACAGTTGCCAAAGTCACCTCCTACCGCAAAGAAAAAGAATACCTTTATTTGCGACCGATTAACTGTCCAAAACAGCCTAAATGTAGCGGCCTTTCCTACGATGAAGTATTGCAATTAACTATCGCGGGTATTTGTCGGGATTTACCCGATGCTGTTGCTGGGTTGCAAATGCCGAATATGAGTGGAATTAAAGCAGGAATTGTCAGGGCGATCGCATCCAAACAAGAAATCATAGAGCAACTTTCCGCCCTGATTGACAGCGGCATTTTAGACACGGAAACGGCCGAGTTTAGAGCCTACAAAATCCGCACCGAAATTGCCGAACTGCAAAGCAAATTAGCCCAACTACCCCCAGTAAATTTGCGAGAAATTGCCCAAACAGTTTCCCTGCCGCAATTTTGGCTGGATTTATCAGAATCAGAACGCAGGTTTTACTTTCGAGAATTTATCGATCGCATTGAAATCGTCCGCGAAAATACAAATTGGAAACTGCAAATTATTTTCATTTTTTAAGGATTAGCTCGACGTTCATCCGTAGTTCCTAGGTTAGATTGCCGACTTCTTAAAGAAGTGGGGGTATTTGGGTACTCTCTTAGTTCGCTAGGAGTGGACTGCGTTTGACAAGCATCGGTTTCAACCGCTGAATTATCTTTTTTAGCCTTTAGCCAATAGGCGATCATCTCTCCTTTTCCTTTAATCGCGATCGCACCTCTTTCCTCAAATAAATACCGCTCTTTTAACAGTTCGTAAATAGCCGTAGTAACTTGAATGTATCCCGGTAATCCTTGACATTCCATCCGAGAAGCAACATTAACAGTATCTCCCCACAAGTCATAGATAAATTTTTTAGTGCCAATTACGCCAGCAACTACGGGCCCTGTATGAATGCCAATCCGAATTTGAAATGGTTCGCCTCTGTCAGTTTGAAAATCCGCGATCGCTTCCTGCATATCCAATGCCATATTCGCGATCGCTTCTACATGATCTGCCCTCGGCACCGGCAACCCCCCCGCTACCATATAAGCATCTCCAATTGTTTTAATTTTTTCCAAACCGTGTTTTTCCGTTAGCTGGTCAAACCTTGAAAAAATCTGGTTCAGTACATTTACCAATTCTAGAGGTAACATTCTAGCAGCAATAGACGTAAAATCGACAATATCGGCAAAAAGAACTGTTGCTGAATCAAACCTCTGGGCAGGAGAACCCTCGCCCTTTTTCAAATTTTCAACAATTGCTGCTGGTAAAATATTCAGCAATAAATGATCCGACTTTGTTTGAGCAAGCCGTAAAGCTAGCTCCACCCCCTGCCGCTCTTTAATTTCGTTTTGCAAACGTTCGACAAGTTCTTGGGATTGCTTCGTGTGCTCTTGAAGTAACTGTTGTTGACTTTGAATTGTTAACTGATTTGCCACTCGTGCCAATACTTCTTTACCGTGAAAAGGTTTAGTAATATAGTCAACTCCTCCCACCTCAAAAGCTTTCACCTTATCTAAAACGTCATCTAAGGCGCTTAAGAAAATCACCGGAATGGAACTGGTTTTTGGTGAAGCTTTCAACTTTGCACATACCTCATATCCATTCATGTCTGGCATCATCACGTCCAGCAAAATTAGAGTCGGCGGAAACTCTTGCACTGTAGCGATCGCCCTTTGCCCGTTCAGCGCTTTACGAACCTGATACCCTTGTTCGGTCAAGATTGTAGATAAAAGCCGCACATTATCGGGCTTATCATCAACTACTAAAATGTTGGCTTGAATTGTATGATATTGATGGCTGTCCATGCACTCGCTCACGGTAGTTTGTCAAGATAAAAGATATTAACACTTAAGAAGTTGACTTCAAAAAAAACGTAACAGTATAAAGTCCAATTGTCTCTCCTAAAAATAGATGGCCAAGAGGCGCTATTAGGGCTTAATGTTAGACCTTTTTTTAATAAGATAGCCTCCTAAGTTTAGATTAGTTAAAAACTGGCATTTTTACCGCGCCGTAACTGCTGATTGTGCTATATCGATAATATCGTCAAAGAGGAAATCCTGCACTAAAGTAGTTAAATATTCGGCGGCAAAAGCAAAGTCGCTAGGGATTTCCTCAATCAACTTGACAATTTTATCGTCGCAACATTCATGAGCAGCATGAGATATCTTTTCTACCCACTCAATAGGCATTTGAGCGAGTTGTGACTCCACAGATTGATTGCTAGTCACTTCGCTAATTTTGCTTTCATTTTCTAGTGGTGCATCAACAGATTCCTCGTAAATGTAACGCACTCCTAAAAGTTCTTCCATTTTCGCAAATAATATCTTTGCCTCGAATGGTTTACGCATGAAATCATCGCAGCCTGCTCCTAAAATAGTTTGTCGTTCCTCTTCAAAAGCGCTAGCAGTAAGAGCAACTATTACAGTTTGTTTTCCGAGAGGATGAGCTTTAATTTTTCTGGTGGCTTCATAGCCATCCATGACAGGCATCTGCATATCCATCCAGATCAGGTGCGGTTGCCAATCCTCCCATACAGCAATAGCTTCTTCACCATCTCTAGCTTCTCGCACGAGGATGCCTAGTGGTGACAATAATCTCTCTATGACTAGGCAGTTATCGGCGCGATCGTCAACAACCAAAATCCGGTATTCTGGTTGATTCGGTGCTAAACCAATTACTTTTTTCTGCGGTTTAAGGATTTTAATCTCGCTGGGAGTGGCAAGGCTGATTTGAATATCAAATGCAAAGTTACTTCCCAATTCGGGTGTACTCCTGACAGTAATATCTCCTCCCATCATTTGTACAAATTTGCGGCTAATTGGTAAACCTAATCCAGTCCCCTGTTGAGACTTTTGACCTGTTTTTGTTTGCTCAAAGGGTTCAAATAACTTATTCATCTCTTCAGGGGCAATGCCAAGGCCAGTATCTTCAATTTCAAACTGAAGGCGTAACACTTCCGGGCGAAGGTCATTCGCGTCTACACAATCACAGTCCCCCAACCTTTCGGACTGATTAAAACCAGTGCACCATCCGGGTTTTTTTTGTATAGCTGCGGTTTCAACCCCTAAGCTTTCGGAATGTTCAGAACCCGCGTAGGCAAGTTTTGTTTGTGTGTCCGAAAACTCTGCATTTTCAGCCCCCAAACTTTCTTCTACCTTCTTTTTCACTCGCAAAGTAATGCTACCCATCTCTGTAAACTTGATCGCATTTCCTACAAGATTAATCAAAATTTGGCGCAATTTACCTTCGTCTCCACTAACAAAGTGTGGTACGCCGTCACCCACTTCCAAATTGAGCTGCAATTTCTTAGATTTAGCTTTTAATCGAAACATTTCTTCTAAGGTTTTTAGCAGGCGCATTAAGTTAAAACTGCTTTCATTAAGCTGACTTCTGCCCGCTTCAATTTTGGACATTTCCAAAATGTCATTAATTAGCGAAAGCAAGTGTTCGCCGGCGCGATTAATAATTTCTAGGTGCTGCTGGTGTTGATTGTTGAGAGATGAATCGCGCACCATCACCTGACTAAATCCGAGAATGGCATTCAGGGGAGTCCGCAATTCGTGGCTCATAGAAGAAAGGAATTCGCTCTTGGCGCGGTTAGCTGTATCAGCAGCTACGACAGCTTTTTGTAATGCTGTTTCTGCTAATTTTCGTTCGGCAATTTCTGTTTTTGCTTGTTCAAAAAGGGTGGATTGCTGGAGGGCAATTGCTAGCTGCACGGAAATTTGCTTGAGAGATTCTATCTCAGAAGAGGTCCAATGCCTGTGACTGCGGCAGTGATGAGCAATGAGTAGCCCCCATAGTTTTTCACCTTGCAAAATGGGAACCACGAGGTTAGCTTTAATTTCAAACTGGCTCAGTAAATTAACGTGGCAATCTGAAAGGCCTGCCGTATAAATATTGTCGATCGCACGAATGTGTCCCTCCGCGTAAGCAGAAATGTAGCCTTCTCGAAAGCAAGGGTCATTAATGTCAATTCCCAAAATCGGCATTGTATCGGCTGCTACCGACTCGACGGCTACCAATCCACTCCAATCAGGGTTAAAGCGGTAAATAATAGTCCTGTCTGTTGACAAAAACTGGCGGACTTCTTCCACAGCCATTGTCATTACTTCTTCTAGGTTAAGAGAGGAGCGAATCCGCTCTTGAATAGCATTCACGAGCCGCTCCCTTTTTACTTGTTGCTTCAAGGCTATTTCCGCCTGTTTGCGAGCAGTAACATCTACTCCATAACCCACGCACTCCACAGGTATGCCCGCAGAATTTTTGACTAACTTGATCTCATCGTAAATCCAGCGATAACTACCGTCTTTGTGCCGTTCGCGGTATTCGTAGGAAATCGATTCTTTTTCCAATATCTGAGCGTATGAAGTATCAACAATCTCTCGATCTTCTGGATGAACCAGGCTATGCCAATCAAGGGAACCATCAACCAATTCTCGTGCTTCGTAACCAATCATTGAAACAACATTATCGCTGACAAATGTTACATCGTAATTTCCCCCTAATTTGCAGCTAAAAATTACCGCCGGAGTAGTCGCCAGCAAATATTGCAAGCGTTCGGTGACAGAACGCAAGTTTAACTCGGCTTGCTTGCGATCGCGGGCTTCCATTGCTAAAGCTGCGATCTGCGCCACATAGCTAGCGAAGCTTTGTTCGTCGAGCGTCCAATTCCTGGTCGTTCCCTGATGTTCTAAACAAATTACACCCGCAATTTGCCCTTTATGGGTAATAGGAACATCTAGCATCGACGAGATGTTTAAAGGCTTCAAATAAGATTCGCTAAATTCTCGGGTGCGCGGATCGGTTTTGGCATCAACCGCTGCGATCGCCTGTTCTGTCTTCAAAGCTTGGAAATAGCTAGGATAGTCAGCAACTTTCAGTTCTGCACCGGCGCAGTGTTGATTGGGAGTCAGTTCGTAAATATCCGCACAGCACAGTGCGGATTTATCTTCCTGATAAAACCAAATACTTGCTCGATCGACATTCAGGGTACGAGTTGCCATTTGCGTAATCTCTCTCAAAGCCTCGCCGATATTTCCCTCGTAAATACTAGAATTTTTTGCTAATTCTAGCAAGCCATTCTGTTGTTCTGTTAACCTAGTTTCTCGTTCGCGCAAAGCCGATTCAGCAGCTATTCTTTCTCTAATTTCTGCTTCTAAATAACCATTAATTTCTGTCAACTGTGCGGTGCGCTCTTGAACCTTAGTTTCTAAATCATCATAAGCGTGGCGCAACGCTAATTCAGCATCTTCACGCACCGCAATCTCAGTCTGCAACTTGCAATTTATGGCCTCTAATTCTTGGGGGGTTTTTAAAGACAAAAACTGGGGCAATAGTGTTACCATGGAGGCGGCGGTGTAGCAGGAAACCAGTGCAGTAATTCCTTTTTCAATCCCCGACAGCCAATAAGCGGAATGCCACAGCGTCCAAATGTCTATCAAGTGACCGGTGCCGCAGAGAATAATAAATGCACCAAATAAAGCAAAGATTCCTAAAAAAGGAACATCGCGCCGCTTGAAGATAAAATAAATTAGCATCGCCGGAATTGAATAGTAGGCGATCGCGATTAAAAAGTCCCCAGTTACGTGCAGCCACACTAAAGGCGTTTGCCAAAGATAGCAATGACCGTGAGGCATATATTGAGTTGGGGAAAAGATATTTTTGAGTGCTTCCCACATAATACTTGTTATTGGCAGATAATATGGATTTGACCATGCCTAAGTTAGGCAAAAAAATCAACCGAAAAGTCTAGCTGGATTCAGCATTATTTATTAACGCCTAAACCCAGCTTGTTCATAACAGCTTGCTTTTGCCGCAGGTGGCGCTCGCTAAATTGCGATCGCAACGGAATTTCAATGATAAACTCCGTACCTCTCCCAACCTCGGAAGTGCAGCGCAAATAACCTTCATGGGCTTGAATAATCTGATAAGAAATCGCCAAACCCAGCCCGGTACCAGCACCGATAGGTTTCGTGGTATAAAATGGATCGTAAATTTTAGCGATCGCATCATAATCTATGCCAGTGCCATTATCAGCAATGTGAATCTGCACCCACTTGCCATCAACTAAAAGCGTGCGGATGCGAATTTTTAGCAGTGGGCAATAGGTGTTTTGTAAGTTGTCAGAGAAATTATTTTCCCAATAGCCGTTGGTCGAATATCCCTGCTCTACAATCTGCTCTAAAGCATCAATAGCATTAGAACAAATATTCATAAATACTTGGTTAAGCTGCCCCGCGTAGCATTCTAATAGTGGCAAATCTCCATACTCTTTAATCACTTGAATCGGCGGACGGTTTGGTTGTTCTTTCAAGCGGTGCTGCAAAATCATTAAAGTGCTATCGAGACCTTCATGGATATTTACCTTTTTCATATCAGCTTCGTCTAACCGGGAGAAAGTCCGTAAAGATTTAACAATTTCCCTAATTCGCTCTGCTCCAATTTTTATGGAACCAAAAAGTTTTTGCAGGTCTTTTAAAACAAAATCGAGCTCGATGGTTTTAATTTTGTCTGCAATTTCCGGCGCAGGAGTGGGATAATAAACTTGATAAGACTTAATCAATGCCACAAGGTCTTTAATGTATTCCTCAGCCGGAATCAGATTGCCATAAATGAAGTTGACAGGGTTATTTATTTCGTGGGCAACTCCAGCTACCATTTGCCCCAAAGACGACATTTTTTCAGTTTGCACGAGTTGAGCTTGAGCGCCTTTAAGTTGTTGGAGAGCGTTCTCTAACTGCTGAGTTTGTTCTAGCAGTTTAGCTTCCGAGTGCCGCAATGAATTTTCAGCCAAAGAGCGATCGCGATTTTCCTGTTGCAAAAGTTCATTAGCAACTTCTAAAGCGATCGTCCTCTCCATCACCCGTTTTTCCAATTCTAGCATTAATTCCGAGAGTGCTTCTTGAGCTTGTTTGCGCTCGCCAATCTCATTTTGTAAAGCCAAATTTGCCACCGCTAATTGATCGGGACTGGGGATAGCCAAGATTTTTGGAATTAGTTCCACCAGCACTGCAGCTGTAGATAGCGAAATCAGCGCTGTAATCCCTTTAAGAAAACCAGAGAACCAATAATTAGGATGCCACAGCGTCCATATTTCCATAATATGGGTAATTCCGCAGCAGATAATAAAAGAGCCAAACAGCATGAAAACCCAGTCAAAAGGCACGTCTTGCCGCTTTTTTACAATATAAATCAGCGTGATCGGTATCAAAAAATAAGCGACGGCTATCAAACCATCGGACAAAACGTGTAGCCCTACTAATCCAGGTTTCCACAAGTAGCAATGACCGTGAGGAATAAAATAATTTGAAAACATTTCATGAACCATTTGCATCAAATTAACTCGGTTATTTGCTAATCTTTTTTAAAGCTGGTTACAGGAGAGTTTTAAAAACTACTGCCACAAAAATAAGAATTAGAGTTTCGGACTTAACACTTGCGATGAGTAGATGCAGCAAGATGAAACTACTGTTAATTAAATTAACATCAATCGACTCAGCTTTAGCAAAGTCAACTGTCACATTTTTAATTCTGCCTTCACTATCAACTGTGACACCGACATGACATTTTCGCCAACCATCAAGAAAAACTGAGCGCAAATCCTTTCCAGTAGGAGCGCCAGCGCCCATTTAAATTGGGTTATAGCACTCAGTGATCGGTCACGCAACTGGGTAATCACCAGATTTAACGGATTTCACGGATTTAACTTAATGAAGAGAACCCTTCTCAAAAACCTGTAGAGGTGGGTTTACTCTTGTACCCTTGAAGAGTGCAGACAGGCTAAATGCACCCGCCCCCACCCCGCGAGGGAATTCTTTATTGATAGTGATACTTTCGGGGGAGAATTAACCGATGTGACCAATTACCCCCTGAGAAATGTCGCGACAATAGCGTGTGGCAATCCAATAGGCGATCGCTCTGAGCTTTACACTCAATCATAAGTGATAATATCAACGATACACTTATATGGTTATTGCCAGTTATGACGATAGATGAGGTACTACAGCTAACTCGTGTGCGATTACAAAAAGATTTATATCCCGTACAAGAAATCATACTCCGCCAAGTTTGGGAAGGAAAGACTTATACAAGTATCGCATCGGCCTCTCATTACGGAGAGCATTACCTGAGAAACATCGCCTCATCCTTGTGGCAATCTCTCTCTCAAATCTTGCAGACATCTATTAGCAAATCAAATTTTCGCTCTTGTGTAGAATCACGTTCCCTGACCGCAGAGGAACGAGAATTAATTGAAGAATTCACCCGCAGCAAATGCCTAGCAACACCTTTAGAATTTCCCGGCTCTCCCGTGCCCCTGGATTCGCCATTTTATATCCCTCACCCGCTAATTGAAGAACTCGCCTATCGAGAGATTACTAAACCCGGAAGTGTGCTGCGGATTAAAGCTCCCAGGAAGATGGGAAAAAGTTCCCTTCTGCTACGCATTTTAGAGCGCGCGACTTCTCTTGACTATCGCACTGTAAGTTTAGATTTTCAGCAAGCCGAGGAAGCTGTTTTAGACAACCTCGATAAATTTTTACGCTGGTTTTGTGCCAACATCAGCCGTAACCTAGAATTACCACCTCTATTAGATGATTATTGGGATGAAGACATGGGTAGCAAAGTAAGCTGCACCATCTATTTGCAACAATATTTATTAGCAGAAATAAATACTCCTCTTGTGTTAGCTTTAAATGAAGTAAATATAATTTTTGAGTATCCAAAAATTGCCCGAGAATTTTTGCCGCTCCTGCGAAGCTGGCATGAAGAAGCAAAGCGGATTGAAACCTTGGGAAAACTGCGGTTAATTGTTCTTCACTCCACAGAAATTTATATTCCTTTAAAGCTAACTGAATCGCCTTTTAATGTCGGTTTACCGCTGCAATTGCCCTATTTTACAGAAGAGCAGATACTTGCTTTAGCCCAGCGTCACGGACTGGATTGGACAGAGGGTTCCGATGCCGATCGACTGATGGCAATGGTTGGGGGACATCCTTATCTGGTGCGGCTAGCTCTTTACCACCTCTGTCAAAACAGTGTAACGCTAGATCAGCTACTACAACAAGCTCCGACAATAGCGGGAATTTATAAAGATTACTTGCGGAGTTTTTGGGCAACCTTGCAAGAGTATCCCGAACTTGCGGTTGCACTTAAACAAGTGGTAAAATCGGAACACGGAGTGGAATTAGAGCCGATAGTAGCTTCTAAATTAGTTAGTATGGGGCTGATTCATATCGATAATAACCGCTGTACGCTGAGCTGTGAGTTGTATCGCCTATATTTTGCTTCGCACAACTTTATTTAGATCGAGGTTTGAGAGTTTATTTGCGTAAATTATTTTAGAAGGAAGCGATCGCACCACATCCTCACCTCTCAATAAACTCACTCAATACTTACATTTAAATTAATCCATAAACGGCATGATCAAGGTTACATACCAAATTGGTGGCAGTCTCACAACTGATGCGCCTACCTATGTCGAACGACAAGCAGATATCCAACTTTATCAAGCGTTAAAAAGAGGCGACTTTTGCTACATTCTCAATTCGCGACAAATGGGCAAGTCTTCCCTTCTCGTTCGCACCCTGCACCGACTGCAAGCAGAAGGATTTCAATGCAGTACCATTGACATGACCCGCATCGGCAGCGAAAACATTACTCCTTTACAATGGTACAAAGGAATCGTTGGGGATGTGTGGCGCAGCTTTAATTTATTAGGAAAAGTTAATTTAAAAACTTGGTGGAAAGAACAAGAAGAAGTTTCTCTCCTGCAAAGATTGAGTCAGTTTATTGAAGAGATTTTATTGACCCGATTTGCGGAGGAGCGAATTATTATATTTGTCGATGAGATTGATAGTATTTTAAGTTTAGATTTTCCCGTCGATGACTTTTTCGCCTTGATTCGTTATTGTTACAACCAACGAGCCATTAATCCCGCCTACAATCGGATTACCTTCGCGATTTTTGGAGTAGCTGCACCCAGCGATTTAATCGCTGATAAAAATCGGACACCTTTTAATATCGGACGAGCGATAGATTTGCCAGGAATTAATTTAGCGGAAGCGCAACCATTAGCGAAAGGATTAGAAAATGTAATAAATAATCCGCAAGCAGTTATCGCAGTTATCAAAGAAATATTAGCTTGGACGGGTGGACAACCATTTCTGACCCAAAAACTATGTGTATTGGTGGTAAGAACTGCTCAAGAATCTCACAGCAGCAATTTAACAATACCACCGGTAACCGAAGGATTTTTTGTGGAATCGGTAGTAAAAAGGCATATTATCCACAACTGGGAATCGCAAGATGAGCCGGAGCATTTAAAGACGATCCGCGATCGCATTTTACGCAATTCTCAACGCGCCGGAAGATTACTCGGCATTTATCAGCAAATCTTACAAGGCGTAGCAGTAGTAAACGATGATAGCAGCGAACAAATCGAATTATTGCTATCGGGTTTATTAGTCAAACACGAAGGTTACTTGCAGGTAAAAAATCGAATTTATCGAGAAGTATTTAATCTTAAATGGGTAGAGAAACAATTAGGGCAACTGCGCCCTTACTCCCAAACCTTCGATGCTTGGATTGCTTCCAGACAAGAGGATGAGTCGCGGCTGTTACGCGGGCAAGCGCTGAAAGATGCTCAAATGTGGGCGCAGGGAAAAAGCTTGAGCGATCTAGACTATCAATTTTTAGCAGCCAGTCAAGAATTTGACAGAAAAGAAGTAGAAATCCGCTTGGAAGCAGAACGGGCTAAGGAAGTGGAAGCGCGATTGGAGCAAGAAAAACAAGCAATTCGACTGCAACAAATGTTCTTAGGTGCAGTCGTCACTGCCTTGCTCCAATCGCGACTCAATGAAATTAAAGCGATCGCTAAAACCTCTGATGCCCTATTTTCCTCAAATCAGCGCTTAGATGCCCTCGTACAGGCGATCGAAGCCAAGCGCCGCCTGCAAGCTTGGGGTGGAGTCGCTCCAGAAACCGAGACTCAAGTTGAATCCGCCTTACGGCAAGCCGTGTATGGGGCAACCGAGTGCAATCGCTTGTCAGGACATCAAGCTGAAGTTTGGAAAGTAGCTATTAGCCCGGATAGTAACTTGATTGCCTCTGCTAGTCATGACGGGGCGATTAAACTTTGGCGACGAGACGGTACTCTGCTGAAAACACTGGAAGCTTATCGTGGCCCCATTTGGGGACTGACGTTTAGCCCCGACGGTCAAAAATTAGCCTGTGGCGGTGAAGATGGCACCATCAAGCTTTGGGGATGCAACGAGACAGGCGAGTTTGCCACCGAGCCTTATCAAAATTGGAAAGCACACACAGGTACGGTTCAGGTACTAGGATTCAGCCCAGACGGTCGCATTCTCGTATCGGGAAGCGATGATGTTACCGTCAAGCTCTGGCTGCAAGATAGCACGGGTGAGTTTCTCGATCGACCTTACCGGACGCTGCAAGGACATGAAGCTTTTGTCGGGTGCATTGGCTTTAACCCTAACGGTGAAATGTTTGCTTCGAGTGCAGAGCGCTCTATAAAACTGTGGCAGCGAGATGGCACGTTGATTAATAGCTGGCAGGCGCATGATGCTGGCATTTCTCAATTTGTCTTTACTCCAGACGGTCAAACGCTAATTACTGCCAGTCAAGACAAAACCATCAGATTCTGGAACGTTCACGACCTGACTCAGCCCGCACCTCAACCCTACAAAATTCTCCAAGCGCACAGTGCCGGAATTGGCAGTTTGACCGTTAGTGTGGATGGGAGCGCGATCGCTTCCGGCGGTTTGGATAAAACGATTAAACTTTGGGATATTAACGGGACTCAACTGACAACACTTCAGGGTGCTGATGGTGGAGTTTGGAGCTTGGCATTGAGTTCCGATAATACTTACCTCGTATCGGGAACGACAGAAAAAATTGTCCGGGTATGGAAACTTAATAGCCCGATCCAGAAGCAAATGGCTGCCCATAGTTCCGCTATTTGGGATGTGGCGATTAGCCCGGATAATTCCGCGATCGCTACTGCCAGTTTAGATTACACGGCGAAACTCTGGAGTCGGGATGGCAAGTTACTTACAGTTCTCGTCGGACATGAAGCTTCTTTATTTGGCATTGCATTTAGCCCCGACAGTCAAACAATTGCCACAGCCAGTAACGACACGACTGTTAAACTCTGGAGTCGGGATGGCACATTACTCCAGACTTTACGCGGACATAGCGCTCTCGTTTGGTATGTTGCCTTCAGTCCGGACGGCGAAACAATTGCTTCGGTCAGCGCAGACAATACGATTAAACTTTGGCATCGGGATGGGACATTACGCCAGACCCTAACTAGCTATGGCTCAACGGCGCGACGAGTGGCTTTTAGCCCTGACGGTCAATTATTAATCGCTGCGGGCAGTGAAAATTCAGTTGAAATGTGGCATCGCGACGGAACTTTACTAACTTCCCTAACTGGGCATAGCTCTGTTGTTTGTAAGGTGAATTTTAGCCCTGACGGTCAAACGATCGTCTGTGGATGTGCGGACGGAACTGTAAAACTCTGGCGGCGCGACGGTACGCTGTTGCAAACCATTAATGCTCACGGTGGAGCGGTTTGCGGTCTAACCTATACTCCGGACGGCAGTACGCTCGTCACGGGAGGCGCGGATAAAATGGTCAAGCTTTGGCATCAAGATGGCACGTTAATCGAAACCGCGATCGGTCACAGTGGAGCGGTGCGAGCAACTGCCGTTAGCCCTGATGGTCATTTTATTGCTTCAGGGGGTGAAGATAATACTTTAATTTTGTGGAATCTAGAGCAAATTCTCAAGCTCGATTTACTGGAGTATGGTTGCGACTGGGTGCGAGATTATCTGCGAACAAATGCTGATGTGAGGGAGGAGGATAGACATCTGTGCGATGCAGTGGGCGATCGCTAAATTATCCGAAACAATTAACTATCAATTATGAAAGATTATTCTTACCAAATTGGTGGCAGTCTCACAACTGATGCGCCTACCTATGTCGAACGACAAGCAGATATCCAACTTTATGAAGCCTTAAAAGAAGGCGAGTTTTGCTACGTCCTCAACTCCCGACAAATGGGCAAATCTTCCCTTCTCGTTCGTACCTTCCATCGACTGCAAGCCGAAGGATTTCAATGCAGCGCGATCGACATGACCCGCATCGGTAGCGAAAACATTACTCCTTTACAGTGGTATAAAGGAATTGTTGGGGATTTGTGGCGCAGTTTCAATCTCTTAGGGCAACTTAACTTAAAAACCTGGTGGCAAGAACAAGAAGAAGTTTCTCTCCTCCAAAGATTAAGTCACTTTATTGAAGAGGTATTATTAGCGCGATTTACTAACGAGCGAATTTTTATATTTGTCGATGAGATTGACAGTATTTTAAGCTTAGATTTTCCCGTCGATGACTTTTTCGCCTTGATTCGTTATTGTTACAACCAACGAGCCCTTAATCCAGAATACAACCGAATTACCTTCGCCATTTTCGGAGTAGCTGCACCCAGCGATTTAATCGCTGATAAAAATCGGACACCTTTTAATATCGGACGAGCGATAGATTTGCTAGGAATTAATTTAGGGGAAGCGCAACCATTAGCGAAAGGATTAGAAAATGTAATAAATAATCCGCAAGCAGTTATCAAAGAAATATTAGCTTGGACGGGTGGACAACCATTTCTGACCCAAAAACTATGTGTATTGGTGGTAAGAACTGCTAAAGAATCTCACAGCAGCAATTTAACAATACCACCGGGAACCGAAGGATTTTTTGTGGAATCGGTAGTAAAAAGGCATATTATCCACAACTGGGAATCGCAAGATGAGCCGGAGCATTTAAAGACGATCCGCGATCGCATCCTGAGAAACGAACAACGCGCCGGAAGATTGCTCAGCATTTACCAGCCAATCTTGCAAGGTGTGGAAGTACCAACCGATGACAGCCGCGAACAAATCGAACTATTACTATCCGGTTTAGTGGTAAAAAAGCATGGCTATTTGCAGGTAAAAAACAGGATTTATCAAGAAGTATTTAATAGAGAATGGGTAGAGAAACAATTAGGACAACTGCGTCCTTACTCCCAATCTTTCGATGCTTGGAGCGCTGCCCAACAAACAGATGATTCGCGCCTTTTGAGGGGACAAGCCTTAAAAGATGCTCAACTCTGGATGCAGGGAAAAAGTTTGAGCGATTTAGACTATCAATTTTTAGCAGCTAGCGCCGAACTCGACAAGCAAGAAATGCAACTGACCTTAGAAGCAGAAAGGTTAAAAGAAGTCGAAAAAAATGCCAGACGGCAAAAGTGGTTTATTGCTGCACTCTCTTTCGCATTAGCGATCGCCCTCGGTTTAGGAACAGCAGCTTTTTGGCAATATCGTCGAGCTACATTGAGTGAGGTAGAAGCGATCGCCACCTCATCCGAAGCCCTCTTCACCTTAGAGCAAAAATTAGACAGCCTCATCGCCGCCATCAAAGCCAAGCGCAAACTGCAACAACTGGGTGGAGCAAATCCCGAACTAGAAAAGCGCGTGCAATTATTACTAGAGCAGGCCGTTTATGGAGCGTCGGAGTTCAACCGCTTATCAGGACATCAGGCGACACTGTATAGATTAGCAATCAGTCCCGACGCTGGGACAATTGCCTCTGCAAGTACAGATAACCAGGTCAAACTCTGGCAGCGAGATGGCACCCTGATTACGACTCTTCCCCACAACGGTATAGTGCAGAGGATGGCTTTTAGCCCCGACAGCAAACTCCTCGCTTGCGCCAGTGGAGACGGCACAGTTAAAGTTTGGCAGCAAAAGGGAACGTCTTGGGCGGGCCCCAAACTCCTACACAGCCTTGAGGGACACAGTAACGAGTTTAACGGTGTGGCGTTCAGCCCAGATGGCGAGACTTTAGCTGCATCCGGTGAGAATAACACCGTTAAACTGTGGGACAAAAACGGCAATTTATTAACCATTCTCGATCGCACCGATGCGGTGAGGAGCCTGAGCTTTAGCCCCGACGGGGAAATGCTCGTTAGCGGAAGTGCGGAGGGGACGATCCGATTGTGGAAAAAAGACGGCCCATTCTGGACCTCCGTAAAGTTACGGAGAACGTTTCAAGCACACAGCGCTGCCATTTGGGAGGTCGAGTTCAGTCCACAGGGCGAGATATTTGCCTCTGCGAGCATGGATAAGACCGTTAAACTTTGGCGCTCCCATACCCCGTCAGACGAAGAGTTACAGCCTATACGAACCCTTAAGGGTCACGCATCTGGGGTTGAGAGTCTAGATTTCAGTCCTGACGGTAAGATTATCGCCACAGGCAGCGGCGATCGCACAATCAAATTTTGGAGCAAAGACGGCAAAGATCTGAGAACTTTTGCAGGACATCGCAGTGCGTTATGGAATATCGATTTCAGTCCTGACGGCAGTTTCATTGCTTCCCTGGGTATAGGAAATGCTGTCAAACTTTCGCAGCCGAAAAACATTTTTTTCTTGCCCCTGCTAGGTCATGACGCTGCTGTTTATAGAGCTGCTTTCGCTCCTGACGGAAAAATCGTCGCCACTGCCAGTACAGACGGCACGGTGAAACTTTGGCGCGTCGATGGCACGTTGCTGAAGACGCTTAAGGAGGGTACAGGGGGGCTTTGGGATGTGGCATTCAGTCCTGACGGTAAACTCATTGCTTCAGGGGGTGAAAAAACAGTTAAACTCTGGCACAAGGATGGCAGATTTCTGAGAGAAATCAACGCCCACAAAGGTGTAGTTTACGGAATTACTTGGAGTCCGGACGGTAAAATTATTGCCTCCGCAAGCTCAGACGGCACGGTGAAACTCTGGCAGCCAGACGGCGTGTTAGTGCGAACTCTGAAGCTAGATGGCAGCGGCTTCTGGAGTGTGGCCTTTAGCCCTGATGGAAAAGCTTTAGCCGCCGTCGGTAGCAGCGGTACTCTCGCTATCTGGAAGCCCGATGGCACTTTGTTGCAGGCGATTGATGCCCATCCGGCTATGATTATGGGGGTCAGTTTCAGTCCTGATGGCAAGACTCTAGCCTCAGCCAGTACAGATGGCACCGCCAAACTCTGGAAATTAGAGTCCTCAGACACCTCAGTTCCTCACAAAACACTGCTACGGAGAACGCTTAAAGGTCACGCATACGGAGTGCAGGGAATTTCCTTTAGCCCGGATGGTGAAATCGTCGCTACGGCAAGTCTGGATAACACGGTGAAACTCTGGAATAAAAATGGCATCTTGCTGAGGACGCTCACGGGACATAGAGGTTTGGTGCCAAAAGTTTCCTTTAGTCCCGACGGCACTTTCCTTGTCTCCGCCAGCCATGACCAAACGGCGGTTTTGTGGGATGTGAAGCGAATTCTCAATACAGATCCACTGGCTTTTGGTTGCGGCTGGGCGCGGGATTATCTGCGAACAAATGCCGATGTGAAGGAGGAGGATAGACATTTGTGCGATGCAGTGGGCGATCGCTAAATTATCCGAAACCATGAACTATCAATTATGAAAGATTACTCTTACCAAATTGGTGGCAGTCTCAAAACTGATGCGCCTACCTATGTCGAACGACAAGCCGATATCGAACTTTATGAAGCCTTAAAACTCGGCGAGTTTTGCTACGTCCTCAACTCCCGACAGATGGGAAAATCTTCCCTTCTCGTTCGCACCCTGCACCGACTGCAAGCAGAAGGATTTCAATGCAGCACGATCGACATGACCCGCATCGGTAGCGAAAACATTACTCCTTTACAGTGGTATAAAGGAATCGTTGGGGATTTGTGGCGCAGTTTCCATCTTGTAGGAAAGGTTAATTTAAAAACCTGGTGGCAAGAACAAGAAGAAGTTTCTCTCCTGCAAAGATTGAGTCAATTTATTGAAGAGATATTATTGGTAAAATTTCCAGAGGAGCGAATTTTTATATTTGTGGATGAGATTGATAGTATTTTAAGTTTAGATTTTCCGGTAGATGATTTTTTCGCCTTGATTCGTTTCTGCTACAATCAACGAGCTATCAATCCAGAATACAATCGAATTACTTTCGCGATTTTCGGAGTAGCTACACCCAGCGATTTAATCGCCGATAAAAATCGGACACCTTTTAATATCGGACAATCGATCGATTTGTCAGGATTTAGCTTAGAAGAAGCGCAACCATTAGCGAAAGGGTTAGAAAAGGTCATAGCCAATCCGCAGGCAGTTCTCAAAGAAATCTTATATTGGACGGGAGGACAGCCATTTTTAACGCAAAAAATATGTGAAGTAGTAGTGAAAATGGCGCGGAAAGCCCACAGCGGTGATTTAAAAATACCACCGGGAACCGAGGGATTTTTTGTGGAATCGTTGGTGAGAGAAAACATCATCAATAAATGGGAATCGCAAGATGAGCCTGAGCATTTAAAGACAATTCGCGATCGCATTTTGAGAAATGAGCAACGTGCTGGAAGACTCCTGGGAATCTATCAAAAAATCTTACAAGGAGTGGAAGTACCCACCGATGACTCGCGAGAACAGGTAGAACTCTTGCTGTCTGGTTTGGTAGTAAAATCTCAGGGGTTTTTACAGGTAAGGAACCGCATTTATCAAGAAGTATTTAACAAAAAATGGGTCGAAAAAAACCTCGCTTCCTTGCGTCCATACTCTCAAGCCTTTGATGCTTGGATAACGTCCAAGCAGACCGATAAATCCCGACTGTTGCGCGGACAAGCCTTGAAAAATGCTCAAGCTTGGGCCCAGGGTAAAAGTTTGAGTGACTTAGATTATCAATTTTTAGGCGCTTCTGAAGAATTAGACCGCCGAGAAATGCAGGTAGGATTGGAAGCAGAACGGGCTAAAGAAATTGAAGCTAGACTAACAGAAGAACAAAAAAGATTAGCTGTAGAGAAAAAAAGTTCAAGGCGACAAAGATTTTTGCTCTTTGTAGTAACAATAGCATTAATTATCGCCTGTGCATTGGGGGTAGCGGTGTATTTTCAGTATCGGCAAACGGCTGTCAGCGAAATCAAAGCGATCGCCAAATCTTCCGAAGCACTATTCGCCTCAAATCAAAAATTAGACGCATTCATAGAGGCAATCAGAGGAAAGCGACAACTACAAAAGTTAGGTATTGTAGACCCAGAGCTCGAAGGCTCAGTTAAAGAAGCTCTCCATCAAGCTGTTTATGGAGCCGTTGACTATAATCATTTATCGGGGCATGACAATGTGGTTAATGATGTAACATTCAGCCCTGATGGAGAACTCATAGCCTCAGCTTCTGCCGACACAACGATCGATCTTTGGGAAAAAGACGGTACAAAACTAGGAATCCTTCAAGGGCATAACAATGCAGTTTTGGGAGTCGTATTTAACCCCAGAGGCGATCTAATTGCTTCGGGTTCGGGGGATAACACAGTCAAACTTTGGCGCAAAAACAGTACAAATTCACCAAAGGTCAAACCGAGTTATACCTTGTGGCAGACCTTAAAAGGACATACCAATAATATTTCACAAGTCGCGATCGCTCCTAACAATCAAATTATTGCTTCGGCTTCTAAAGATAAAACAGTTAAACTCTGGAGTACAGACGGTAAACTGCTGAGAACTCTCACCGGACATACAGATGAAGTTGACAGCGTTGCCTTGAGCCCGGACAGTCAAATTATTGCATCTGCTTCTAAAGATAAAACTATCAAACTCTGGAATGCAGACGGTAAACTGATCAGAACTCTGAGGGGACATACGGATAGGGTCAAGAATGTTGCCTTCAGCCCTCAAGGAAATCTCATCGCCTCGGCGAGTTGGGATAAAACGGTCAAACTTTGGCACATTGATGGAACTTTAGTCAAAACCCTAACTGGACACAGCGATGCCGTGACAAAAATCGCTTTTAACCCTCAAGGTGGTTTGCTTGCCTCGGCAAGTCTAGACAGAACAGTCAAACTTTGGCAGCTTGACGGCACTCTGGTAAAAACCCTGCTAGTCGCCAAGGATGTCGTCTCTGGATTGGCTTGGAGTCCTGACGGGAAAATCTTTGCCTCATCGAGTTGGGATGGCCCGATCGCACTCTGGAAGCTTGATGACAGTTTGCTCAAGACTCTTAACGGACATCAAGCATCAATTTACACCATAAAATTTAGTCCAGATGGTAAGACAATTGCCACCGCCAGTCGTGACAATACCGTTAAACTTTGGCGGCTTGATGGTAGCTTAATTCGCACTTTCCCCAAACAAGCCGATAAACTTTTCGGAGTAGATTTCAGCCCAAACGGAGACACGATTGCTACAGGCGGTTATGACGGCACTGTTCGATTGTGGCGACTAGATGGAACCTTAATCAAGACTTTTACTGGACATCAAGGTAGAGTTTTCGCGGTTGATTTCCATCCCGATGGGCAGTCAATCGCCTCGGCGGGCGAGGACAAAACGGTCAAAGTCTGGAGGATTGACGGCACCCAATTGGCAACTCTCAAAGGGCATACCGATCACATTAATGGAGTTGCCTTTAGTCCTGATGGAAAGCTGATTGCCTCTGGTAGTGTGGACGGCACTATCAAACTTTGGCAGTGGGATAATGCGATCGCCTCTGGAAAGCCCAGCTACAAGCTTCTACACACTTTAACAAGCCATCGCCGTCAGGTGGCGGGAGTGGCATTTAGCCCTGACGGCAAGACTCTCGCTTCAGCAGGTATGGATAGCATGGTGAGACTTTGGCGGTTGGAGGGTACAGAAATTAGAGCCTTAAAGGGACACAAAAATGGGGTATTCGGAGTGGCATTTAGCCCGGATGGCAAGACTCTCGCTTCAGCAAGTTTTGACGGCACTGTTAAACTTTGGAGGTACGATGGTCAAGAGCTTGAAACTTTAAAAGGACACGGGGATGGGGTGTTCGGAGTCAGCTTTAGCCCTGATGGAAAGTTCATCGCCTCAGCCAGTCAGGATACCACAGCAATTGTGTGGAATTTAGAGCGAATTTTCCAGCTCGATTTTCTCCAGTATGGATGCGACTGGGTGCGGGATTATCTGCGGACGAATCCCCATGTGAAGGAGGAGGATAGGCATTTGTGCGATGCAGTGGGCGATCGCTAAATTATCCGAAACAATTAACTATCAATTATGAAAGATTATTCTTACCAAATTGGTGGCAGTCTCACAACTGATGCGCCTACCTATGTCGAACGACAAGCAGATATCGAACTTTATCAAGCCTTAAAAAGAGGCGAGTTTTGCTACATTCTCAATTCGCGACAAATGGGCAAGTCTTCCCTTCTCGTCCGCACCTTCCATCGATTGCAAGCCGAAGGATTTCAATGCAGCACGATCGACATGACCCGCATCGGTAGCGAAAACATTACTCCTTTACAGTGGTATAAAGGAATCGTTGGGGATTTGTGGCGCAGTTTCCATCTTGTAGGAAAAGTTAATTTAAAAACCTGGTGGCAAGAACAAGAAGAAGTTTCTCTCCTGCAAAGATTGAGTCAATTTATTGAAGAGATATTATTGGTAAAATTTCCGACTGAGCGGATTTTTCTATTTGTCGATGAGATTGATAGTATTTTAAGCTTAGATTTTCCCGTCGATGACTTTTTCGCCTTGATTCGTTATTGTTACAACCAACGAGCCATTAATCCAGAATACAACCGGATTACATTCATAATTTTCGGAGTAGCTACACCCAGCGATTTAATCGCCGATAAAAATCGGACACCTTTTAATATCGGACAAGCGATCGATTTGTCAGGATTTAGCTTAGAAGAAGCGCAACCATTAGCGAAAGGGTTAGAAAAGGTCATAGCCAATCCGCAGGCAGTTCTCAAAGAAATCTTATATTGGACGGGAGGACAGCCATTTTTAACGCAAAAAATATGTGAAGTAGTAGTGAAAATGGCGCGGAAAGCCCACAGCGGTGATTTAAAAATACCACCGGGAACCGAGGGATTTTTTGTGGAATCGTTGGTGAGAGAAAACATCATCAATCAATGGGAATCGCAAGATGAGCCTGAGCATTTAAAGACAATTCGCGATCGCATTCTTAGCAACGAACAACGCGCAGGTAGATTGCTAGGCATTTATCAGCAAATCTTACAAGGCGTAAAAGCTGCAACCGATGAGAGCCGAGAGCCAATCGAACTCTTGCTATCGGGATTAGTCGTCAAACAGCCGGGTTATTTGCAGGTAAAAAGCCCTATTTATCGAGAAGTATTTAACCTCGAATGGGTAGAGAAACAATTAGGGAAACTGCGCCCTTACTCTCAAGCCTTCGATGCTTGGATTGCTTCTAAACAACAGGATGAATCGCGGCTGTTGCGCGGTCAAGCCCTGAAAGACGCTCAGTTATGGGCCCAAGGAAAAAGTTTGAGCGACTTGGATTATCAATTTATCGCTGCCAGTCAAGACCTCGATAGCCAAGAAATCCAACTCGTTTTAGAAGCAGAACGGACAAAAGAGGTAGAAGCGCGACTTAGAGAAGAACAAATACGGCTCGCACAAGAAAAAAGAGCGGCCAAACGACAAAGAATTTTGCTATTTGCTGTGAGTGGTGCATTGCTGTTTGCCTGCATTTTAGGAGTTACAACTTATTTTCAGTATCGCCGAGCCGCAGAAAACGAACGTCAAGCAAGGATTAGTGAAATTAGAGCGCTGGCATCTTCTTCTGAGGGATTGTTTGCCTCAAACCGGAGATTAGACGCCCTGATAGAAGCTATCAAAGCTACACGAAAATTACAAAGATTAAAATCGGCAGATGCCAGTATCGATCGCACAGTTGAAAATGTACTGCGACAAGCCGTTTATCAAGCAGATGAATACAACCGTTTTTCCGGGCATCAAGCGGCTGTGATGACAGTGGATATCAGTCCTGACAGCAAGCTAATTGCCTCGGCAAGCGTAGATAAAACCGTTAAAATTTGGCGACGAGATGGAACGGAAATTGCCACTCTCACAGGTCATCAAGCGCTCGTTCGCAGAGTCAAATTTAGCCCAGACGGTCAGCTAATTGCTTCTGGAAGTGACGATGGTACTGTAAAACTTTGGAAGTTGGACGGCACTTTGCTAAAAACTTTTCAGGGTAACAGTCTTGCAGTGTGGGGAGTTGCTTTTAGTCCTGACGGTCAAATAATTGCCTCTACAAGTCAGGATAACACTGTGAAACTCTGGAAGTTAGACGGTACTTTGTTAAAAACTTTCCCAGCCCGTACTGGTGGTGCCTTAACTTCACTGGCATTTAGTCCCGATGGCAAAATAATTGCATCTACAAGTGGAGACAAAACCATAAAACTCTGGAAGCTGGACGGTACTTTTCTGAGATCGCTTGTAGGTCATACTGCTGTCGTATGTTCAGTGGCGTTTAGTCCCGACGGTAAAACAATTGTTTCGGTAAGTGGAGACAAAACCATAAAAGTTTGGAAACTTGACGGTACTTTGCTGAGGACGCTTGTAGGTCATACTGCTGTCATATCTTCAGCGGAGTTTAGTCCCGACGGTCAAAAAATCGTCTCTGGAAGTCGGGATAAAACTGTCAAAATTTGGAATATCGACGGCACAGGACTGACTACCTTCAGCGGTCACAGCGCGTCGATTTGGGATTTAGCTTGGAGTCCCGACGGCAGCTATATTGCTTCGGCGGGTGCAGAAAACACCGTCAGATTGTGGGAAAGTCAAAATCCCTTACAGACAACCATTACTGCCCATAAAGGTGCAATTTGGGGAATCGATATCAGTGCGGATAGTTCTACGATCGCTACTTCTAGCGAGGACGGTACAGTTAAACTTTGGAGTCGGGAAGGCAAATTGTTGGCGACTTTCACTGGAAAAAACTCGGTACTCTATGGTGTTGGTGTTGCTATCAGTGCGGATGGCAAGTTAATTGCTGCTACCAGAAACGATAATAAGGTGAATATTTGGGAGCGAAATGGGAAAGCGATCGCAACTTTAACGGGTCATCAAGCTACCGTCTTTACAGTCGCTTTCAGTCCAGACGCTCAAATTATTGCTACGGGAAGCCTAGATAACACAATTAAGCTTTGGCGGCGCGACGGTACATTATTGCATACGATGACCGGACATCACGCTCCTGTTTGGCAGCTAGCATTTAGTCCCGACGGTCAGTTAGTTGCCTCCGCCGGGGGAGACGGTACTGTAAAGTTGTGGAAGCTGGACGGTAGTTTGGTGAGAACTTTCGGAGGTCACACTACGGCAGTTTGGAGAGTTGCTTTTAACCATCAAGGTAATATCATCGCTTCTGGTAGTGGAGACAAAACCGTTAAGCTTTGGACAATTGACGGTAAATTACTCAGAACGCTTTCAGGTCACACAGCAGCAGTGTGGGGAGTGAGGTTTAGTCCCGACAGTCAAATTATTGCTTCTGGCGGTGTAGACAACACGGTGAAGTTGTGGAAACTCGACGGTACGCAACTAACGACGCTTAGGGGTCACACTGCGGCGATTAGGGGATTAGCCTACAGTTCTGACGGAAAGTTTGTGGCTTCCGTCAGTGAGGATAACACGCTGATTCTGTGGAATGTGGAGCGAGTGTTGAATCTGAATTTGTTGGGTTATGGTTGCGATCGCGTGCGCGATTATTTGCGGACGAATGCGATGGTGGAGAATGGCGATCGTTTGTTGTGCGATGGTATTGGAACGGAATAATATCAAGTCCACTTTATTATAGCAATCCTTGCAGGAGTCGTAAATTTTTTACCCCACCCCAACCCTCCCCGAACCCGCTGGGAGTCCGTAAGAAATTCACAAATGATGCGAGGATTGCTATAATAACTACAGAGTAATGAAATCGCTAGCGGTGAGAATACCGGGCGTAATATTGTTAAGCTTCGCCAACAATTGATTGGTATCTGTCACAGTAATCAAAGTTTGATTGTTGCTGGAAGTAATACTGAGTTGATTAAAACTCAAATCAGAATTCAACCCAATTAAATCCTCTCCCTTGCGGAAATCATTAATGATGTCGCTACCCAAACTTTGATTGAGGAAAAACACATCATTTCCCGAACCTCCCGTCAATGTATCGTCGCCAACATCCCCGGAAAGGAAATCGGCACCGCTGCCACCGCTGAGAATATCACTACCTTTGCCGCCGTACAGGGTATCGTTACCGATGTCGCCGCAGATCACATCGTTTTCATTGCCGCCCAACAGCAAGTCGTTGCCCTCACCGCCATCGAGACTGTCGTTTTCTTTGCCGCCGTACAGGGTATCGTTACCGATGTCGCCAAAAATCAGGTCTGTACCTTCATTGCCAAAGGCAATATCGTTGCCATTTCCAGCATTAATTGTGTCATTTCCTAAGTTGCCTAAAATGTAGTCGTCACCATCTTCACCCAGCAAGATATCGTCCTCTTTACCGCCGAAAATGCTGTCGTTGCCAACGCCGCCGGCAACTGTATCATTGCCGAGATCTCCCCTCAACAAGTCCTCGTCATCTCCCCCAACAACAGTGTCAGGATCTTTGCCAGCGTAGATGGTATCGTTGCCAGCGCCGCCAGAGATGAAATCGCTGCCTTCATTACCAAAAATTGAGTCGTTATCTGCGCCGCCGTCAATGTTGTCATTGCCGCCCATGCCGTAGAGAGTATCGTTGCCGGCGAGTCCGTTAATTGACTCGTTAATGCCACCGCCCATGATGAAGTCGGTAGTGTCGCCGCCGTTGATAGTTTCTTGGACGGGGTTGGGGGTGATGGTGGCAGGATCTAGTTGCGGGGCGTTGAGGCTATCGAGTAGGCAATCATCTACGGCCGGAGTTGGCGTGGGAGTCGGAGTCGGTTCCGGTGTGGGAGTCGGAGTCGGTTCCGGTGTGGGAGTCGGAGTCGGTTCCGGTGTGGGCGTCGGAGTTGGTTCCGGTGTGGGAGTTGGAGTCGGAGTGGGAGTCGGAGTGGGAGTTGGAATCGGCGTCGGAGTAGGAGTCGGCGTGACTGTAGGGTTAAATTCGTAAGCGCCAATATCAACGATCGCACTTCCGTTATTATCACCATCTTGAGGGCGAATGACACCACGCTGATCCTCCGCCGGCGCGCCCGCACCAGTACCGGTATCAATTGCCGGACTTCCTACTAGCAGCGGCAACACAAAAGCGCCGTTAATATTTTCCAAAGGGCCGAGTAAGGGGTCTGCGATCGTCACATTTGCCGTAACATTACTATCATTAGGATCTCCGGTCGTCAGTTTAGCGGGAAATTGAAGATTGTTTCCCCCATCGATGA
>NZ_JAMPLN010000011.1:0-171731 GCF_040004035.1 Microcoleus vaginatus FACHB-2002
AAAGTGCTGCTACTTCCTGTTTGAATGCCACCACCGGCGCTAGTTGCGTCATTATTCGGATCGGTTCCAGAAACTTTGCCGTTGGCAATAATCAGGTTTTTTAGAGTAACATTGGTCGAACTTCCTGTGCGGATTACCCGCGAAGTATTGTTGCCGCTGATGGTTAAACCCGCTGCGGCTGCGCCGTCAATGGTGAGGTTTTTGCCAACGGGAATATCGAGTTGACCGCTGGTGAGAGTAATGGTTTGGTTGGCTAAACCTGGAGCGAAGGTAATGATATCGCCGGCAACAGCGGTGGCGATCGCAGCCCTTAATGAACCGGGCCCGCTATCGCTATTGTTGGCTACTACGATCGTAGCTAAATTACCTTGGTAACTTGCCATAGCCTCTGGCTGCAAGGCAGAGAAAGATTCAACTTGGCCCTTAGCAAATTCTAAATTCCAGTCGCCGCCGCTGCCGGTTGTGTTGGTGGATGCCGCAACGTCAGCCCCGGTTAATTGACTGAAGCGATCGACGAAATTAGCACCTGTACCGCCTGCTACATCGCAGCCGTACAGCATGATGTCTGCTTCTGGGGCTAGTGAATTTTGCCACGAGTCCAACTGGCTTTTGTATTGCTCTATGTTATCTGAACCCAGAGCGGTATTGCCTAATTGTAGGCTGCCAGAACTGCCGTGAGAAATAATGTGAACCGAGTCAATAGCCCCGTGAGTAGAGGCGTATTGTTCGATTGCAGAGCTGATTTGTTCGATGCCGTTTTTGGTGCGGTCGAGTATTACTACCTGCTGTCCCGGCAGCACTCCCGCTGCAATTGACTCGTAATCTTCCACGCCGGAGTCAATGAAGACTAAGGAGCGCCGTGGGCGTTTTTCAAAAGAAGATTGTGAGTTAACCTGAGCGAATGTAGAACTCATATTGGAGACTCCATTAAGGGCATTATTGGTAGATACGCCCCGGAGCTATCTCATCAAGCTTATTTGATAACTGTGCGATTTTGGCAATTAACTTTTGTATGGATCGAGGTAATCTGAACTGAGGATAACAGAGCCTAATTGAAGTTGGCCCGATCTGCCGTCAGAAGTTGTGCGAACTTTGTCAACCTCTATAAGGATAGAGGAATATTTTTGAAGTGCCGAGGTAATTTTCTCGATGCAGTCAGATTCCCCAGCCAAAATTCTGGAAACAAAATATCTACCTTCATTGATGCTGGAGTCCTTGAATACAAAGCTTTTGGATGGGGAATTTGCGTATTCCGAGGATCGATCCGTTTCCCTTACAGAAGCCAACATATTGCGCCCTCCAAAAGCGAGTTTAGGGGTAGATACAGCCTTGGATTCAGAGCTTCTGAAACTGCTAGCGACCTCGTTTATTTCGCTCATTTTTATTTAACCTATCTATCAGTTTCCCCTATTTCTGCAGCTTTGCCATCCGCGATCGCACGGAATTTACAGCACTTGCGGATGCTGTGAGATACAGTAGCAGCAATAAGTCAACCAATCTCTTAAACGGTGAGGATTCATCAAATTAAGGGCAACTGCTGCGATCCTGGGGGTGACAAATATAGCTAGAAACCTTGCCTGAGCAAGGTTCTAGTACTGAGAGCTTTTTGATAAAAGTGACGCTTATTACGAGTTAACTTCATTAACTCTTCCACAGGTTCAGCATATTTTTCAAGATAATTAACCCACTGTTGGCTATCATTGGCACTCCCGAATGTACTGCGTCTGCGATAAGTTCTTTGGGGTTCCTTGATGCGATAAATATACTTTTGTAAATGCTTCCTTTTGACTATAGTACCTTCAATAATGTCACGACTATAGGCAATTGTAATCAAGCGAATCATTTTAATTAATCGGTCTTCTATTAACCCTGTACCCTGACGGGGTGACAACCCCGTCAAAAGCCCCACCGGTGGCGGATTTGGCCAACTTGAGCTAAAAAAAGATGGGGTCTCCGTTGTTTAAGTGTCCCCATCTACATAATTAAGTGTCCCCACCTACATAATTATGTTTCCTCAATTTTACCAAAACCCTCTAGAAAAACAACTCAAACCGACAGAGTACCATAGGATCAAAGCTCTGGTATATCTGTTGCAGAGCCATAAACAAGTTAGTATTGAATTATTGACTTCTTTCTGGCCTTATCCCATTCAATTTGATAATCGGAGGCGTAGCTTACAAAGATTTCTGAAATTAGACTCCCTGAACATAGAAAGCCTATGGTTTCCACTTGTTAAAGAAAATTAACCAGCTAAATTTAACAAATCTCAACCTTTGAAACTTGCGATCGATAGAAAGCAGTGGCGAGCGCATAATGTATTTATGGTTAGCCTAATTTGGGAAAAACGAAGTATCCCCTTATACTGGCGATTGCTAGACAAAAGAGGATGTAGTAATATTGACGAACAAAAAGCTCTACTCACTCCTGTGTTAGAGTTGCTATCAGATTATGAAGTGATTGTGTTAGGCGATTCCCTACCCTACCCTACGGGAACCCCTACGGGGAACGGGAACCCCTGCGCGGAACGGGATAGCTTCGCTTCACGGGAATTTGGTAGTGTAAAGCTCGCATCGTGGCTCTGTGAGAGACAAGTAAAGTTTATTTTTAGAGTCAAACAAGGGCGCTATATCCAGGAGGAGAACTCTGATTACATTCGCTTATCTGACATGGGTTTAGTGCCGGGAACCAGCCTTTATTTAGTCGAGACTAAATTTACCAAACAAAAAGGTTTTGTGAATTTTGATATCGCTGGTTATTGGCGACGAAAATATCGAGTCAAACAAAAGGATGAAGGTTGGTATCTTTTGACTAATGTCGGCAGTTTAAAACAATCGATCGATACTTTCAAATGTCGCAGCGGGATGGAAGCGATGTTTAAATCTTGTAAAACGGGTGGTGATAATTTAGAGAGAAGTCACCCTAATAATCAACGATTAAGCAGTTTAATATTATTGATACCGATCGCCTACAGTTGTGCGATAATACAAGGTCAAAAAATCAAGAAAATGGGAGTGCAAAAATATGTAGGTAGAGTAACAGAGTGCGGGCGCTCGATACGTCGTCATAGTAGTTTTTGGATAGGATTGTACGGTCAATCTTGGGTAATTAACATGAAAATTTGTCAAGATAGTATTACTGAATTAATGAGAATTAGGCGCAATAAACTACCGTTTTTTCAGAGGGGTCTAAGGGCTAGGTCTTTTATTTTATCAATGTTTAGACTCTTGTTGTCACCCCGTAAAGCTGCAAAGCTGACCAGAAGTGTCTTGTAGCCATTTTTGTCACCCTTTCAGCTCTTCCCCTTTCCCTCTTCCTTCGATATTTTGAGATTATTTCAAGGAACAAATCCGCACTCTGACCCTCGTGCCACTGCTATTCAAAGCGCACAGAAATCAGCTTCTTTGTAAAACTCCACAGTTCATTTTTTAAACAGTAGTCGACTTCTTTTGCCAACTTTCGTTTTAAGAAAGCCTTGATTTGTTACCTTCCACTGAAAAATTATGCCGGGTTACGCCACGGTGAATCTCCGGTGTAAGCTAAAGCTACTCGTTTTGGATCGCGACTATTCCAGTCATCTTCTGCGATTTGAACTTTAGTTTTAGCAGTTTCCCGCGTAAAAGGTGGCAGTGATGGTTGAGTTTCCATCGGGTTGAATGATTTTGCTCCTTTTCAACGAGTCATCGAACTTAGCATAATAATGAACACAGCACAAGACCACTATAACCAGCAACTTGCTGCCGTTTACAGTTGGATGTCGGGAAATCCTGAAGCAGCGATCGAACGAAATCACGCTCTTTTTTGTCAATTGGCCCTCGACTCCGCACCGCGAGGATTAGCCATTGATTTAGGTGCAGGCTCAGGATTTCAATCTATTCCTTTAGCGAAATTAGGCTTTTCCGTAGTAGCTATAGATTTCTGTGATGCCCTACTTTCAGAGTTACGCGATCGCGCTAAAAATCTTTCCATCCGTACCATTCACGACGATCTGCTTAATTTCTCGCAACATATTCAGGAACAGGCGCAGCTCATTGTTTGCATGGGCGACACACTTACACACCTAGAATCATTGAGTGCTGTCGATTCATTACTTTTGGACATTGAGCGCTGGCTGATTGAGAATGGGATGTTGATTTTAACTTTCCGCGATTATGTTTCAGCAGAGCTTCATGGAACTCAGCGTTTTATTCCTGTACAAAGTGATGAATTTACAATCCTCACTTGTTTCTTGGAGTATCAGGAAAACAGCGTAGGAGTCCATGACTTACTCTATCAAAAACAGGGCGATCGGTGGTCATTCAGTGCCAGTTCTTACCAAAAACTGCGGCTCAATAAAAATTGGTTGTGCGATCGGCTATCTGAAATAGGTTTACAGGTACTTCAGAACGAGATGATTAATGGAATGGTTTGTATCACTGCCAAGAAAGTTTAACCTGAAGTTCCCTCCTGCGGGGAACTTCAGGTTAAAAAGCCAACAAACGATGCTTCACCACGACCAGAAGTTACTGAAGGCGCTTCTGATAAACTTCTGATGTTAGCGCGATCGCAACCCTTCTGTCTAAGCCTTGATTTGAGCCGCATTTCCCTCTCGCTCTTGGGCGATCCCCACAATCATACAGACAAATCTCAATCACCTTAGCTTTATGTAAGTTAAGTACCTCGGTTCCCACCGCACTTAACTTACATACCCACCCTCCGCGATCGCTCTTCCCTCCCGATCCCTCCCAAATAGCCCTTGCGAATATTCACCACTCATGTATGACTTGACTGCTGTCACGATCTACGCGAAACTTTACATACAACTGATGTATTGCTTCTACATATTAATAAGTTCTGTTAAGTTGTGACTCAAAACCTATCAATTCGTCAAAATTGATATAGCGCTTTGTCAGTCAGCCAACTCTCAAGAAGCTACTTCAGGAGGCATCGTCCCTGGCTTGCTGGTGTCGGTGTCTGTTCTCAATATTCCTATTCAGTCAGCCCGCATTATGGAAACACTAGAGTTTGTGATCTATCCAGATGGCCGCGTACAGGAAACGGTCACCGGCATTGTCGGTGCTTCCTGTGCTGAGGTAACGGCTGCAATTGAAGCTCAGCTCGGCGTGGTGCTTCACCAAGAGTCAACATCTGAATATTTCACGCAAGCGCTGCATCAGTCAGCCGAAGCGACGGCCCAAGTGGCTTTTAGCGATTGGTAATTTTTTTGTTGAGTTCACTTAAGTTTTTTTGGAACCACCATGTCACATTTTAGCCAAATTAAGACCCAGATCCGCAATTTGAATTCTTTGGAAGCTGCTTTAACTGACTTGGGTATCGACTGGAAGTCGGGCCCGACTGAGGTGCGCGGCTATCGCGGCCTAACCAGCACCGCTGAGGTCGTGATTGAGCAAAAAAACGGCTACGACGTAGGTTTTAGCTGGAACGGGACTGAGTATGAATTAGTGGCTGACTTGCAGTTTTGGCAGCAAGCTTGGTCTGTAGACCGTTTTCTGAATAAGGTGACTCAGCGCTACGCTTACCATACTGTGGTCAATGAAAGCGCTAAGCAGGGTTTCCAAATTTCTGAGCAAAAGCAAAATCAAGACGGTTCGATCCGCTTGGTGGTGCAACGCTGGTGCGCTTAATAATTTTTCGAGATTTTTGCAATCTTGTGTCATCAAAGTCCGCTTTCGCGGACTTATTTACTATTGTGGGGGTCTAAATGTCTGAGCTTTCTGGACTCGGAATAGATACAGCAAGCGATCGCTCTGGTTTAGAGCCGGAGTTGGGGGGTTTTTTGCGGGATGCGCCCGATCGCTCTGGTTTGGAACCAGAATTGGGCGGTGTGCTGCGCCAAAAAGGTGTCTATGTTGATGAGATTACCTGCATTGGCTGCAAGCACTGCGCTCACGTTGCTCGCAATACTTTTTATATTGAACCGGATTACGGTCGATCGCGCGTAGTTCGACAAGACGGGGATTCTGAAGAGTTGATTGCTGAGGCGATCGACACTTGTCCGGTGAATTGCATTCACTGGGTTGATTACACCGAACTCAAGAATCTGGAAGAAGAACGCAAGGATCAGGTGATGCCTGTCGTTGGTTTTCCGGTGGATATGGCGACAGTTAAGGCCGGTATTCGCCAGCGACAAAAGAATAAGTTGCGCGATCGTAAGTTCAAAGGTAGCCCTTGAAATCCCCAATTCCCATCCGCAGCTTGAAACCTGTGGCTCAAACAACAAAAACAGCCCGCGCGGGCTGTTTTTCGTATACATTGTATAGTCAAAATTATTTGAGAGGATGGTGTTCAGCGAGAATTTTCTCAACTCTAGCTTCGTCGATTCTGGCAGTTAATGTTGATGCCTCGTTGTTATCGCGAATGGTTTTTGCTAAAGTAAAAGACGAGCCGACTGAAAAAGTTAAACCCATACCCATAAAAGCTTTTTGCCAGGGGTCTACCTGTAAATAAATGATACCTACAGTAGTTGCGGAAAGGGCAAGAATAAAAGAAACCCAGCACTGAAGTATCCAAGCATTAGTATCTTTTTGGCGTATGATTTGTTTCTGCATAGTGCCTCTAAGTCCAATATATCTTTTGGTTCATTAACTTAAAGAATAGATAGCGTGAGTGAAGCGGTCAGGAGAGCAAGGGACAGTTTCGATAAGTGAACAGTGCGATCGGGCTTTTGACTAAAAATTAGAACGCTGTAGATAGGGTTTAAGGCTCAAGGAAGACTCGCAGCGAGTGGACAGTTTGAAAACTGGACTAAGGGAGATTGATTTGGGATGATTTACTCACTGGTTTTAGGGAGCATTCTCAAAAGTTCTTTTTGGTTCTTGCAGGGCTTTACCACACCCGACTGGTACACCTTAGCGATGAAAGGAGCTGGATTCCCCCGAATAAATTTTTGCATATTTTCTAAGGCTTTTACAAAAGCTTGTGCCACTACATCTCCACGAACATTGCCGTCCACAAATGCAAAAAGCCGTACATTGCCTTGAGCCACGGCTAATAACTCCAAAAGACGGCTAGCGATTTTCTTGTCCTTTGTTAATACCACCCAATTGCGCTCTCCAACTATCCTCAGCCAATCCTCATCATTGATATCTTGACTAAAATGATCGTCGTGAATTTCTACTGTAGCCCCCACATTTCGTAGTCTATCTGCCAGTTTCTTTCCTAAACATCTGTCAATGAAAAATATCTCATTCATGCTGCTACTAGCTGAAGTTCGCAGCGAATACCTTCCTCAATTTGGAGCCGATTGCAATTGTAGTCTTCGGCAAGTTCATCGATGGAATCCCCAGCTTTGTAACGTTCCGCCAGTATAGCTGTGGGAATGCCAGTTTCAGCTAAAACTGGGCGGCCAAAGGAGATTCTGGGGTCAATCATCACTGTTTTAGGTTCGTCGGAACCTGGTAGCTTCGTGAAAGGGTAGAGTTTGAGGGGTAATCCAGCTTCATCTCGTACAATGCGATCGAAATAAGTTTTTAGAATCTGCCTTGCTTCCTGTTCCCTGTCGGATGCTGCAAGCTGCTGTCCGAATCTCTCAAATAAAAGATTTATTCCCTTGCTTTCAAACTCCTTTCGAGCATATAATTGAGGAGTCGAAAGATAACGCTTGATGTAGTCGAGTGCAGTGCTAAGTTGTTTTCGGGAGAAGCCAGTAGCCTTAAAAATGGCAATCAAGACATGAGCCTCTACCAAATTTATGAAAGAAAGTAGTGTCGTTTTGGACTGGGGAAGCAGTTCAAAATTTTTGGGGTTAGGTAACTTAATCAGTGGCTCAAAGAAGCGCTTGTCCGCTTTTGTTTTCGAGGACCAGCAACCAACCCAAGATCGCAACCTATCCTTCGGCAGCCGGAGATATTGCGCTGCTTGAGGGATAGAATATATAGGAATCTCGCGCGGATCGAAGTTGTCAGTATCAAGCATAGCAGTTGTCCTATTCCTAAATACTTATATTTTTGCACAGTTTGCGGGCGATCGCAAAAATCTCTCCCTTCAATACCCAGATACCCGACTTCTTCAAGAAATCGGGTATCTAAAGCAACCTAATTAGCTCCTAAAAGCGCTACGGATTACTTATTTTTCTGCTGAGTTTTCGCTTGTTCGATCGCAATTTCCCTGACTGCTTGCAAAGAACTCAAATTCGATGCTCCCTCAATCGCCTTCACCGCCAAATCTTGAACCTGTTTCAAAGCAGAATCCAGTTGTTTCGACAAGCTAGCAAGGCGCGCATCTTGATTTTGAATTGTCTGCAACATCCCTTGAATTTGCAGTTCATAATTTTGCTTTTGCCCTTCGATATCTTTAGCAGACAAATCAGCCTTAACTTTAGCTTGGTAATTGCCAATATTGCGGCCGTTATCTTTCCCGTTCTTGATATTAGCTTCCAGTTCGTTGGGGAAAGCTTCAACCTTAGCTTTCACCTCAGCATAAAGTTTTTCCCGTTCCGAAATAGATTTTTCGCGTTCCGCCCACTGTTTCTCCTGCTCTTGCTGAAACTCTTCGATTTCTTGATACAGCCTTTTCTGGCGTTGTTGGTATTCTTCGATGTCCAGATTTCGCTGAAGATTCAACTCATAACTATACAACTCTTCATCCCGCTCGCGAGCTTTTTGGTGATACTCATTGCGTTCTTTAACGGCCAACTTTTGCAGTTCCTGCTCTTTTTCCCAAGCTTGCCGACGTTCCAACAATTCCTGTTCAACAGTTTCGCGCTGTTCGCTGAGTTCGCCAGCAAAAGTTTTCGCGCTTTCTTCGTACTGTTGAATTAAATTGTCCAGCGTATCTTCTGCAACATCTTCTAAACTGTGCAACTCTTGCAGTTGTTGAATTTCCTCGCCCACAGTGCGCCGCAATTCTTCGAGTTTAGCAGCTTCCGAAGTTAATTTCTCCGACAACTCGCTGACAGCTCCACCAAAGCCAAATTGCAGCAAAATCAAATTGTCGATTGTAGACTGCATTTTTTGTGGATTTTGAGTTAAAGCCATTGGTTTTTGTGCCTCCACAATAAGTTTTTCTGGGGCTGCTGTTTGGTTTTGGGAAGCGTTTAGCTGTTGGATTTGCGATTCTAACTGCGCTTTTTCTTGCGCTGCTTCCTTGTACGCTTCTAAAATTTCAGCCTTGGTGCTTTTGTCGCTAACTCTTTTGTTCATGACTTTTCATTCCTTAATAGTTGGGAAAATTTCTGTCATTTTTCCGTAAGGTGGGCATTGCACACCTTACTGGGTTTTAAGCTTTGCTGGCAAAAGCTTTCATTGCCAAATCTTGCGCTTGCTTCATCGTGGCTTGCAGTTGCGCGGAAATTTCGGCGATTTGTTCGGTTTGTCGCTCAATAGTCTGCTGCAAAGATTGCGTTTTCAATTCATATCCTTGCTTGCTTGCTTCCCATTCTTTCTCCACCAAATCTGCCTTAACTTTAGCTTCGCGAGAAACTTCTTGAATTGCTTCTTCTTTGGCTTTGACATAAGCCTGTTTGAGTTCTTCTTCAAATCCGGCGACTTTTCTTCGATTCTCTTCAAACTCCGCTTGATTGTCGCTGAGGACTTTTTCCCGTTCCACCCAATTTTTTTCTTTTTCGCGGGTAGATTCTTGCAAATGCCGTTCTAGTTTACGCTTCGTTTCTTCGTATTCGTCGGTTTCGATTTTGCGAGTGCGCTGTAATTCGTATTGATAATCGGCTGTTTGTTCCTGCCGCTTTTTAGTTATGACTGCAGTCTCTTCTTGAACTGCCGTCTCAAATTCTTGCTGTTCTTTTTCCCAAGCCTTGCGTTTTTGGGTCGTGTCTTTTTCGATAATTTCGCGTTGGTTAGCAGCGTTTTGTTCCAGCAGGGTCAATTTTTCTCGGTGCTCTTGAGTTAAAATGTGGAGGGCGTCTGCTACAACTCTGATTTGCTGCAATTCTTGCAATTGTTGGGCTTCAATTTCGATCGCGCGTTTTAATTCGTCTAATTTGGAAGATTCCGCCTTCAGTTTTTCCGAAAGTCCGCTGGTGATGCTGCCGAAATCTAATTGCAAGTCTGCCAAGCCTTTGACGATGCTGTCAATTGTGTAGGTAGAGGCGAGTTCGAGGACTTGTTTGTTTTTGGCTTTTTCGGCTGACTGTTCTTTGGTTTCTACTTTGGACTCGATCTTTTTGTGGTCGGCTAAAATCTGCTGAAAGTTTTGCAAAATTTGGGCTTTGCTATCCTTGGCAGTTGCTATTGTCATAATGTTTGCTTCTCCTGATTATAACTTTTCGACACTTGTGACTGAAACGTTTTCGGTCATTCTAAGTTGCGGAGTTGGCTGAGAATGGCGCGGTATTTTCTGGCTGCATCGGGTTTTTCTTCGGGATTGTCGCTGGCTAGAGTTTTGAGAAGTTTCCAGCAGCGATCGCACCGATTTCCTTCCCAGCAATCGCACTCATCAATTATACTCAAAAGTGCGCTTTTTAGCAATTGATTTTCTGCCAACAAAGCTCGGTAATTCCGTTGGACTGATTCGGCAACTAAAGTCATGTGCTGGAAGTCTTCGGTGAGACTTTCGATGTCGTTAACTGCGTCTGCCCGAATTTTGTCTAGCAGCTCAAGATTCTCTTTCAAACGTCTTTCTTGCAGGTTTGGTTTGGTTTTCAGCTTGGTTAATTTCTTCATTTCACTCTGTTATAACAGTTATGGTAAAGGCGCGATTAAATCGCGCCTTTACAACAAAATTAGAACAAGTCAGCAGTTACTTGGTCTTCGGCTGGCGGTAGCGACATACCGCCGTTGGAATTCAAAGCCATAGCATCGCTTTCACCGTTAGCGTGAGCAGCCATCAAGCAGGCAACTTGCTGCGCCGGCAGGTTATCTAAACACACCATAGCTTTTGTTCCTTCTAAGTCAATCATCCGCGATTGATTGCTAGAATCTGACAAAACTGCTGCGGCTTGGTCGATTACTCCCCAGTCTTTACGCTCCATCCAAGACCATTTCAAGCTGTAGTAGTTGATCGGTTTTACTACTCCGCTGTCGTCTGGTTTCTGACCGGAATGCTTGACAAATTCGGGAACAAAAATTCCGGTTGCAGGTTCTACGCCGCGAGATTGAACTGATGCTACCAAACGGTTAAAATCGTTCAAGCTGCGGTTTTTGATGTATGTCACCATGACAACTCCTTGCGGCAATTCGCCACTTTCTGCGACAAACCACAGTTGACCCCACAGTGTGTGGGAAGTTTGACCGAGGGAACCGAAGAATTTGGAGAATTTGAGGATTGTCATGGAACACTTGGAACCGTAGTCTGTATCGCCAATTGTCCACTGGCCGGCCTGGCAATTGTTACGTACTGCGATCGGGATTTCTGGTACTAGCAAAGCATTGCTCGGTTTGGCACCAAATACTGAAAATGTAGGTCTTTCTTGTGTTTTAGTAGTCATTGTTCGTTTTTCCTTAGTTATTTATTGCTGCTTTACGGAGAATTGGTAGTTGGTAATCCGTTAAATGTCGTACATTGCTCGTGGCAGAACTTCGATTACCTAATCAGATGTGTTGTCGCTTTTGGTTCTGGATAGGTATACTCAAGCATCGCCTCTTGTTGAGCTTTGATAATCCGCAGCGCGGCGAGCAAATGCTCTAATGTTTCTAGGTGCGCTGGGGTGAAGTGGATGCTGAAGCCTTCGCCATCCCGCGCGTAGCCGGGACAAACCAGTGAGGCTGAGCTTTGTTCTTCGTGGGTGGCGATGTATAGCCAGTCATCGTCTTCGAGCTTGTAATGCGTGTCTGTCCAGGTTCTCAGCATTTGCGATCTGCTCCTCCTTATTTGCTGCGTACAAGCGTTTTGACGCCCAGCGCTTCTCACTCCTCTAGAGTTGACGACGCTATATGTAGCGTGTGAGCTAGGCTAATTTGCACCCTTAGCCCTACCAGTCAGGCTCTTGGGGTTGATTAAACCGTCAACTAACCTCATACTAGCGCGGGTTGATTTTCCCGTCAAGTATTTTGTTGAACTTTTCATCAAAACAGGCTAGAATGCTTGTCAGGAGGCGAAAAACCGTGGAACAAACATTTGGAAGACTGATCCGTCAAGCTCGCAAGGACAAAGCTTACTCACAACGTGAGCTAGCTGCTATGCTAAGTGTGGATTTTACTTATTTGTCTAAGTTGGAGAACGATCGAGCGGATTATGCGCCAAAAGAGGACGTAATCCGAGCATTAGCGCGGAATCTAGACATAAACGAAGAGGAATTGATTTTCTTGGCGGGGAGGCTGCCGCAGCAGTACGAAGCGCTGCTGAAGCAGAATCCGAAGGAAATGCAGGCTCTTTTCCGCCGGATGCAAGAAAATCCCGATTGGCTCAAACAGTCTTTTGAAGCGTAAGAGAGGCCCCTCATAGTGAGTATTTTTAAGCCGTATTGCTTCTATCCCAAAGAAACGATCGAGCGTTTGGCAAATGACATCTTGATGCAGATGCAGAAAACGCAAAATTTTGCTCCGAGATGGCCTTTTGATGCGACAACGGTTGCTGATTTTCTGGATTTAGGCGTAGTTTGGGAGTGCATTGAGCCGGATGAAGAAGGTGCGATCGCGGCGAGGATTTTGCCGCAGCAGCGGTTAATCGAAATCAACGAACAGATTCTCGAAAAACCGCCGGGTTTCATCGAATCGACGATCGCCCACGAAATCGGACACTGGGTGCTACACGTCAATCAAGACGAAGCAGACGGCACTGTGGAACAGTTGGAATTAAACTTAGGCAATCAAGGAAAAACCGCCCAGGATGTCGAGGAACCGTTTGTTTGTCGGGGTGCGAGTGCTGATAATAAGGTTTTGTCGATCGAATGGCAAGCGCAATATTTTGCAAGCTGTTTGTTGATGCCTCGGTGTATTTTGGAGGAAAAAAGACAGGGACGCGATTTAACTAAGTGGTCGCATTTATACAAAATGAGGGATGAATTGGGAGTGAGCATTTCCAATTTGACAAACCGCTTGCAAGAATTCGATTGGATTTACATTCCCAAGGGAACGCGCGAGATTTATGCCGGGAAAGATGCGGCAAACGGGCAGCAGCGGTTGTTTGGATAGAATTTGATTTAATTTGAGGTTTGAGAGAGATTCTCGAATCTCAACTTTTTCAGATAACTTTGAAAGAATGAGGTTGCAAAATGGAAACCAAACGAGTAGCAGACCTGACAGTTGAAGAACTGCAAGCGATAATTCTCGAAACCAAACGAGTATCAGACTTGACCGTTGGAGAATTGAAAGCGGTAATTGCGGAAGCGATCGATATGCGGTTAAGCCAATGGATAAATCCTTTCAATAGCAATACCTTGCCGCTAGTTCCGCAAAGGACGAAGGAAGAACAAATGCAGAGGAATTTAGCAGCAATAGAGTGGTTGCAAAAGTGGCGAGAAGAAGGAGACGCCGAGGAACAAACAGAGACATTTGAATATTTGCAAAAAGTATTAGACGAAGACAGGCTTTCGTCGAACCGACCGTTATTTGTGCAACAAAAATGATAGTTTTATTGGATTCGGGGCCTCTGGGAATATTAACAAATCCCAAGGGGCCGCCTGTGACTGTAGAGTGCCAACTTTGGGTAGAATCTTTGCTATTTAAAGGCTACAGGATGATTTTACCTGAAATAGCAGATTATGAAGTGCGGCGCGAGTTATTGCGGGCAAATAAGTTGGCAGGTATCAAACGCCTTAACGAATGCAAATCTCGCTGGCTGGAATACTTGCCGATAACAACGCCAGTAATTCTCAAAGCGGCCGAGTTGTGGGCGGCATCGCGTCAGGCAGGGATGCCGACAGCAGATCCCAAAGAACTTGATGGAGATGTGATTTTAGCGGCTCAATGTTTGCTGCTTCGTGGCGGTGGAGAAGCGGTTGTTATTGCTACAACAAATGTGGGGCATTTGTCGCGATTTGTGGATGCTCGTCACTGGCGAGATATTGACTGAGCGTACAGAAAAAATTAAAAGTCACAAGTTAAATTACATCTTATGCTAACCAATATTGAAATCTTGCTGGCCGCTTGTCAGGAATTAAATATCTCTTACGAAATCCTGCATCCTTCCCAAAACTTGATTAGACTCAAACAGGGCGGCGAAGAATATTATTTTGTCAATTACATGACGCCATTTAACAGCGCGTCACTAGCAGAGATTTTTAAAGACAAAGAATATACCTATCAACTATTAAACGGCAAAATAAATACTCCCAGAACTCTCGGTTTTGTCTCGCCTCACTGCGAGGAGAAGTATAGAAAGTATTTGAGTTTCCCAGATATTGAATCAATAGTTTTAGAAGTATACAAAAAATTCGCTTTCCCCGTGATTCTCAAAAGAAATCGCGGTTTTGGTGGCAACAATGTTTTTTTGTGTGAAAGTAGAGAGCAAATTAAAGAAGCCCTAGAAATTATATTTAACGTCAACAGCAAAGATTATGACTATGTGGCGCTAGCTCAAGAATATATCGAAATTGCCCGCGAATATCGGGCTGTATTCTGCAAAGAAAAGCTAGTTTTGCTGTACGAGAAAGACAAATCTCAGGCTAAATTTGCGGGGAATTTAAGCCCGCTGCACTGGGAAGGTGCAAAAGCCAAACATATAATTAACCCCAATCTCATGTCGGAGATTGAAGATTTTGTTAAACCTGTTTTTGCTGAAATTGCGATTAATTACGCGGGGCTTGACATCGCGCTAGATACAAAAGGATCATATTGGTTGATTGAAATTAACTCAAGTCCCAATTTCGATATATTTGTGAGAGATAACGATCGCCAAATTGTCGTAACAATGTTTAAAGGCATCTTGGATACCTTGGTTGTTAACAAAAAGCCGTAAATCCTCGATTTGAATGTACTCGATCGTATTTAGATGAATGTGGTGTAAGCTGTATATTAGCTGAAAGGCTTTAATCGAAATAGGTTTCAGCCAACAACTTAAAGTTCACATTTTTTAAGTTAATGTAGCCATCCATGAAAGGCGAGCTGTCTTGTAACAATTCTGAATCATCAGGTAGGTAGCTAGGGAGCCAAAAGCTACTCCGAATACTCAAATTACTGTATTGATCATTACTCTTCTCTAAAGTCTTTTGAAGCAAGTGCTCATAGACAAACTGTTTACGGATACTTCTACGTTTAATTTCTTCAATTTTGTTGGGATCTCGGAAGTATTTAGTGTCTAAGTATTTGATATCGATTATTTCAAAATAAATTTCATATTGATTGAAAAATAGTTGACTAAAATCATTGAATTTTTTTTTCAGATGAGCAGTGTTTTTATCTCTCAAAACGGATAATTGAAAAACCTTAGATTTATTGGATAAATCACGTAATTTTGTGAGAAATATATCAAAATCGGTAATTTGGTTTTTTATAGCTATATAAAAGAGATGATTGAAGTAATACATCTTATGGATATCTTCGGGAGCGAGCGGAAAATCGATTTCCCAAAATGAGTAAAAATTTTGGGGTAACGGATCATTAATAATCACCTCTCCTGGTTTTGTATCACTCTTATATAATTCAAGTAACTTGTTGATAGTATGATTGTCAGTTGTTTGACCAATATAACCAACTTTCACACGGCGATTAATATAAATACCATCAATGCTCGTTTTATAGCCATAATCATCCCAATTATCAGCAGACACTTTATAAGTCTTCTCACCCTTGATGTTAGGGGGAATCAAAGTTAGTACGAGCGCATCGGGATTTAGTGAATAACCATCATTTATATTGAAAGTCTTTGATAAGTCAATAAGCTTAGCAGATGATTTTGCTCTTTGCACGGTTCTAGAACTTAGATAACGATCATCTAAGTGCAGAAGCAATGACGGATCGACTATTTGTACTAGATGGGTCAAACACATCGACTCCCAAACACTATGAAAATTTTTAATGCCCCAAATTTCACCATTTTCTGCCTGATGCCAATTGCCATAAAGAAATAATTTGATTGTTTCGTAATACTGCCAATAGTCAGCATCTTTTATGGGTGTGTTATGGTCAATTGTTTCTAAGGCATCCTTGAGTATATCTAAAACCTGCTCATAACTATGTTCATCAAAAAGACTGTCTTGATTTCCGAGATGGTGCTGACGAAATCGCTCAGCAAATGCTGTAATTTCAGCATTTGCTACCTCTCCAAGTTGCTGTTTAATCTCGCAAAAGAGATAGCAATACATCGTGACAATATCAGTGGATTCAAACTGCATTACTCGTCGTGGGAGTAGCATTTCATCGACATAAGCTGCATGATTAGGTAAATACACAGCTTGGTGTAAGTATTTGTGAATCTGGCTGACATCAAACTTGTTACTTTTGCCCAATCGATAAGCAAGGGCTAAAATTTTTGGTTCCTCATAAGCATTCAAAAAGTGAGTAATAATATCCAGCTTCGAGTAAAATATATTTTCTGAGTCATCTTCATCATCTTGAATTTGAGAACCGCGATGACTATTAATTACACCATCACGCTCCTGTGTCCCCAACTCACCAATATCATCTATATAACCTTTCTCAATACAAATTTCTTTAAAAGTGCCGAGAATTTTGTATATTAGGAAAAATAAATCTCGTTTTCCTACAAATGTGTCAAGCTCAGAGATTCTATAATAAAATCCTTTAGGTAAATAAAAGTATAGTTCGTCATCTTGCTTTTGAATGCCAACAAACGAGTAATTATCGGGTATTATTAACTTTAAGGAATTGAAGTTAATCATAATTGGCAAATCCTAACAATACTCTTTTGTTCTTCCGTACTTACTCTGCTGAAATTTTAGTAAATAGCTGATATCAAAATTCAAAGGGCTTGCTGACATAAGAGCTGAAACCTAGTTCACATACTTGTTGGGTAAATTCTTCCACCAAACCTAGAAAATCTGAATATGCTGTTAATTTTACCTGCTTATTTGGAGTCGATAAAAACTGTTCTAATGGCCGTTTATCTCTTGCAAATACACTATCCCAAAGATAAAACATCAATTTATCTTTTACTTCACTAAGATCCACTTGGCCGTTTTCTGGTTTTATGAACCACCAACCAATTTGTTTATCTTCAATCCGCCGAATCACCTGATAATTAGATTTAATCAATTCGTTTATTCCAACAATATAGTATGGCCACCATGCTATTTCTTTAGCATCACTGACTAACTTCACATCTCCTCGCAATTCTTCTGGAATAGATTCTTCGTTAAATATTCCTACTGGGGCCTTAACGTATTCCCAGCCCCACCGCCGCTTAAAGGCGCTGTCCAGGTAGTAAATGGATTCATCCGAAGTGTTAATTGTCGCGAGAATAGACAAGTTAGGTGGAATATTAATTCGACGTTGCTGTAGAAGGCTACATACTTTGCTGCCATCAGATGATGTATATACTTTCCTATTCTGTTTTTTTTCTTCAAAAAAATACTTATACGGTTTTTTAGCAGTTCCATCTTTGACATAAATTACTCCATTATTGTCAATGCTTGGCTCCTGATTCATTGCTTCCAGTAAGCCAACTAACTCCATGTCAGAAATATCGACTTCATAACTCGACCAGCCATCACTTTCGCGATCTAGTAACTGAAATACTGTTCCAAAAATAGCAGCAGCATTGCCTCGATTTAATTCATCAATTACCAGCAGGTAATGATCTTTATTCCCCTCAATTAAACCTTGGTAGGCCATTCCCAAGATGCGGATAAAATGCCCGGGATAAAATTTATAAATAATCGAGTTGCCTTGGGTGAGGGGCAACAATTTCCCCATAAAATCAGCATAAGTGTACTCTGGATGAAACACTGTCTTAACAGTGTGGTTAGTGTCATCGAAAGGGATGCCTAATTTATCTCTAGCAATTTTCCGAATCTGGTAGCTTTTTCCCGTCCCTGGACTACCAAAGAGAATCTTTTGAATCGGCTTAATGTTTTCAGGCATTACGGCTATTTAGTATCAATTTCAATACTTTCCACCAAAAAGTATAACATACTCTCTTTAGCAACATCGAAAAATACTCCCATTAGCCTGAAATTTGACGCAGGAAGGGGCGATCGCACTTCTTCACACGCTAAAATAAACTTAGTCACAATTCCATGAAAAAAATGACAACACAACTACTAGAACTAGAGGGAACGTGGGAAGAAATTCTAGCGCAATCAGCCAAATTTGCCGATCGCCGAGTTCGCGTTATTGTTCTTGCGGATGAGGAACCGCTGAAGTCAGCCGAAGACTGTTTTCGTCAAGGATGGCACGAAGCAATGACAGGAGAGACTGTACCGCTTTCTGAACTGTGGGAAGGCATTGATGCAGCGATCGAGATGATGCAGTCTCTGCCAGAAACTTTACAGCAGCAAGTAGCAGAATACTTGAAAGAGTATATCGCAGAATTAAAAGATGAGCTTCAATGGGACGAATCTTTCAAGAAAACGCAACCGCAACTTGTGGCTGCTGCCCAACGCGCAAAACAAGAAATTGCTGAAGGAAAGGCACAGGAAATGAGACTCAATGAGTTATGAAATCTGCCACCCTTCCTTCCTTTTGGGAAAAATACAATTCTCTTGACAGTAGAGTAAAAGAGCAAGCTAGAAAAGCTTATCGTTTCTGGCTGGAAAATCCCTTTCATCGATCTTTGCACTTCAAGTGCATCAACCAGGAAGAAAATATCTGGTCTGCGAGAATCACGCGCGGCTATCGAGCCGTGGGGATTTTACAAGGAGATACCGTGACATGGTTTTGGATTGGAAACCACGATGATTATGAACGTTTTTTCTAGTAATCAGGCCGGGGCGGGTTTTCGAGATGGTGGGTTTCAGGCAATTATTGTTAGCGAACCCGCCCCTACATCGCCGGGAATCTTGCCTCTTTCACAAGAGTTAAAAACTTACATTCTTTCCAATACCTTAATCCCCAACAACTCCAAACCTAACTTCAAAGTCCTCGCCGTCAAATCGCACAAAATTAACCGCGAAGTCCGCAACGGTTCCTCAGCTTTCAACACCGGACATTGCTCAAAAAATTGATTGAACTTTTGACTCAATTCAAACAAATACTGACAAATTCGATTCGGCAACAAATCGCCGCCAACAGCATTCACAACTTCATTCAACTGCAATAAATGCTTTGCCAATACCAACTCGGCATCAGACTGCAAAATCACTTTCGCATCAGCATCTAAATTATCAAAATTAATCTCACCTTTGCGGCGAATTCCCTGCACGCGCACGTAAGCATACAGCATATAAGGAGCGGTATTTCCTTGCAAGGCGAGCATTTTGTCGTAACTAAATACATAGTTGCTGGCGCGATTTTGACTTAAATCTGCATACTTAACGGCACTCAAACCAATTGTTCGAGATACGTTAGCAATGAATTCCTCAGTTTCCTGTCTTTCCTCGGCTTTTAATCTCTCTTCTAAATCTTGGCGCGTGCGGACGATCGCCTCATCTAACAAATCCTGCAACCGCACCGTTTCCCCAGAACGAGTTTTGAGTTTTTTGCCGTCTTCTCCCAATACCAAACCGAAGGGAATGTGGACAATTTCGACATCTTCAGGAATCCAACCGGCTTTTCTGGCTACTGCAAATACTTGGGCAAAGTGGTTTGCTTGTCCTGAATCTGTGACGTAAATTATGCGCTTTGCATTGTCTTTTTGGATGCGGTAGCGCACTGCTGCTAAATCTGTTGTGGCGTAATTGTAGCCGCCGTCGGTTTTTTGGACGATTAGCGGCAGTGGTTCGCCTTCTTTGTTGGTAAAACCGTCTACAAAAACGCATTTCGCGCCGTCACTTTCTACTAGCAAACCTAGATTGGTTAAATCTTCGACGACTGCGGGCAATAATGGATTGTAAAACGATTCGCCGCGTTCGGTTAATTGGATATCGAGCAAGTCGTAGATTACTTGAAATTCGCGGCGCGATTGATCGCACAGCAATTTCCAAGCGCGGCGGGTGTCTTCGGCGCCTGCTTGCAGTTTTACTACTTCTTGGCGGGCGGTTTCTTTGAAGGTTTCGTCTGCGTCAAAGCGCTGTTTTGCTTGGCGGTAAAATGCGACTAAATCTCCTAAATCTAGGGCGTCAGCGGTTGTGAGGGCTTCGGGGTGAACTTCGCGCAAGTATGCGATCAGCATTCCGAATTGGGTGCCCCAGTCGCCGATGTGGTTGATTCTGAGTACGTCGTGGCCTTGAAATTCGAGGATGCGGGCGATCGCATCTCCGATGATTGTCGATCGCAAGTGCCCGACGTGCATTTCTTTGGCTATATTCGGACTCGAAAAGTCGATCGCGATTGTCTGAGGCGTTTTCGCGGGTTCAATCCCCAAACGCGAGTCGCCGGCGATCGCACTAATTTGCGCTTCCAAATAAGCCGGTTTCAGCTTCAAATTGATAAAACCGGGCCCGGCGATTTCTGGGGTTTCGCAGATGTCGCTAATATCTAGGTTTTCGATAATTGTCGAGGCGATCGCCCGCGGCGGCTTTCCTAACTTTTTCCCCAAACTCATCGCCGCGTTGCACTGAAAGTCCCCAAAGTTGGGATTGCTGGCGGCGGCTAGCATCGGATCTGCACCTGCATAACTTTCGCCGAATGCCGCGGTGAATGCTTTTTCAAATTTTGCTTTTAACTGTTGGGCGATCGAGTTCATCTTGAATATTTTGATTGGATGTTTATTTTAAACTCTAGATTCAGCACTTTTTGCCAAGAATACTTTTACTACTTAGGTAATTTCCCTCTGGTTCTCTCCCTCTGGCCCTCTCCCCCTCTCCTCACCTACTAGGAAATTTTGTACTTAGCTTTGAGCTGGTGATGCGATCAAAATCACTGACCGTAATAGCACAGAGTACATTTTATCACAGTTGCGATCGCTACACAAATTAAAAAATGTCACATCAAGTCCATGATCTCGATCGCTAGATCATTTTGTTAAATCGCTTACATTAAGGTATGTTAAAATTTTTTCAATGCACCCAAAAATCCTACGAAAGGAAGTAGTTATGTTATCTCAACCTATTTTTGGCGATCGCTCTCTGACCCAAGCCTTTTATCAAGCAGTAATCGCTCGCTTCTACGACGGTTTCAGTCTCTCCACCCAAGCACTATTACGAGAGTGTACCCTCGGCTTCGCTCCTTGTCCCGATGGAGTCAAAACCTTTTTCATCATCGCGCCGAGTCTGGATGCTGCAGAGCAACTAATGGAAAAAATGGACAGTATTTTGGAGCGAGTTGCCGAACTCATGGCTGGAGTCGGACAAGTTGCCCTGTGCATAGTTCCCCCCGGCAGCGAAGCAGAGCAACCGGTAGATCTGCAAGACTTAGAAAAAGTTCCCCCGGATTGTCTGGCTTGCAAATTCTTTACAATTATATGGGCCGATGCTGCGGCCGATCGGTAAAATTGACAGTTAGCAACCAGCAACTAAACACGGTTCGGCTGAACCTGTGCCTGTGGTGGCGCGGGGTAGATTGTCTGTTAGTTACAGTCCCTGGAATTACCGGGCAAAGCGTGCAGGTAATTTAGAGCGTTTGCAAGGTTGCACTCGCAATCTTTGGCAAGTGTTAAACAAGCAGACAAAATATATATCAAAGACCCGCTTGTCAGTCGCTCAGATTTTTACCTGCCGGCTCAAACAGCCGTGCATCTACTTTTTACATTCCCAATAAAGACCACCAAAAAGCCGCATCAACTCTCCTGGGTGTCTAGCTTCAAAAGACAGCAGCAGAAATTAGGCGGTACCGCTGGAAAATAGATTTTTGCGAAATATCTGCTGATGTTCAGAATAAGCAGAAATATTCTCAAAAATAGATAATAGTTCCGCAGGTTCACCTCAGAAACCCAGTTTCTACCCCCGCGCTTCATATTTGCGGTTCGCTGGGAACTTGACAGAAAATAGGCTGTTTGTGGAAGAATCACTAGCTAGAAACAGAGCAAAGCTTTACTCAAAAAAAGATCAGTTTTCCAGCGCCACCCCTGGCAGTGCAGAGCGATCGTACCACAGGCACATAGAATTTGTTAAAAATTTCAGTTGAAAATTTGAATTATTAAATTTTATGCCTAACATTGGCGATAAAATCTAAGATTGAAATTCTCAAATCTGAAATCAAGGAATCATGGTAAAACTGACACCGAACCCCAGCTTTAGTTTAACAATTCGGGTTGCTCTCCCGAACCGGCCGGGAATGCTGGCAACAGTCACCAGTGCGATCGCATCTGTCGGCGGCAACTTCGGGCAAATCGACTTGATCGAGCAAACCCGCGCCACTACCATTCGCGATATCAACGTCGATGCCTCCAGCACCGAACACAATGAAGAAATAGTGCAAGCAGTGAAAGGACTGCCAGATATCAAAGTGATCGACGTGTACGATCGCACTTTCAACTTGCACCGCGGCGGAAAAATCAGCGTAGTTAGCAAAATTTCCCTCAAACGCCAGTCAGATTTGGCAATGGCATACACTCCTGGAGTGGGCCGCATCTGCACGGCGATCGCCAATGACCCCCAACAAGTTTATAACCTCACAATCAAACAAAATACTGTTGCCATTGTTACCGACGGTAGCGCAGTTTTGGGACTGGGAAACCTCGGCCCTGCCGCCGCACTGCCAGTCATGGAAGGCAAAGCCATGCTATTTAAAGAATTTGCAGGTATTGACGCCTTTCCTATCTGTTTGAACACCCAAGATACCGACGAAATTATTCGCACAGTGCAGAATATCGCCCCGGTTTTTGGCGGCGTTAACCTCGAAGATATTTCTTCTCCCCGCTGCTTTGAAATCGAAGCAAGATTGCGAGAAACCTTAGATATTCCGATTTTTCACGACGACCAGCACGGCACAGCGATTGTTAGTTTGGCAGCATTAATTAATGCCTTGAAACTTGTCAAAAAAACCATCGCCGAAGTGTGTATCGTAATTAACGGCGCCGGTGCGGCCGGAGTCGCGATCGCCCGCTTGCTGCGTAAAGCAGGTGCCCAAAACATCATCATGTGCGACTCCAAAGGCGTCCTCTCCGAAGACCGCACGGATATGAACCCAGAAAAACTAGAATTTGCCGTGGCTTCGAGCGGTACTTTGGAAGATGCGATCGCCGGTGCCGATGTATTTTTAGGCGTCAGCGCCCCCGGCGTAGTCACCCGTTCGATGGTGCGTTCGATGGCCGAGAATCCCATTGTTTTTGCAATGGCAAATCCCATTCCTGAAATTCAGCCAGAATTAATTATGGAAGATGCGGCGATCATAGCAACCGGACGCAGCGATTACCCAAATCAAATTAACAATGTTTTGGCATTTCCGGGGATATTTCGAGGTGCTTTGGACTGCAAAGCAACCACGATTACGCCCAGTATGTATTTAGAGGCAGCTTATGCGATCGCCTCTTTAGTCAGTCCTTCCCAGCTTGACAAAGAGCACATTATACCGTCTGTTTTTGACGAAAGAGTTGCCATTGCTGTCGCCGGTGCAGTGCAGTTGGCCGCCAGATCCGAAGGTATTGCCCGCGATTAATAGAAGGAAGAAGGAAGAAGGAAGAAGGAAGAAGGAAGAAGGAAGAAGGGAAGATACCATGTATAAATTAATGGTCTTTGTACCAGTTTTGTACTTCTTCTTTTGTGATTTTTCTGGTTTCTTCTCCTTCCCTCTTTCCTCCTCCCCGTTGATTCTTACTCATTTTTGTTTCCCCACCCTGTCTTTTTCCTCAACATCCATCCGTTAAATCCAGTACAGGGAGCGTTGCCGAACTTCCCTCGAACCTCCGATCCAACCTCTTCCTTCTTCCCTCGAACCTCAGCATCCATCCGTTACATCCGTTAAATCCGTTATAAAATCCGTTGCCGAACTTCCTTCTTCTCTCTTGCTTAATGAAGGATAAAAGTTACAGCAATAAACAACGTGAAAAGATATAATTAAATAAACCAAGTCCAGCTAGGTCAGATGCAAAGCCAGTTAGGAAAAGCCAAGCGCGATCGCTCCCGCCGCCAATTGTTAGAACTCAGCCCGATAGGGCTGGCATTGTGCCGGACGGACGGGACTTTTCTCGACGTAAATCCAGCTTTTGCAAGTATTATCGGCCGCACAGTGGCAGAAACTCTTCACCTCAACTACTGGGAAATTCAGCAAACGCAGTGCGCGGATAGCTGCACGGGTCCGTGCGAAGCAGCATACAAACATAAAAACAACCATCTCGTACCCGTGCGAGTTTCTGAGCGGGCTATTGAAAGAGGGGGAGAGTGCGCGATTTGGCTGAGCGCTGAAGAAATTTTTAATCCTGAGCCAGAAAATAGCGAGCCGCTGGAATCAGCGCCGCCGCACAGCAATTCACATCTGGGAAAATTGCTGACAAAGCAGACTGCCGAAGTGGAAAAAACTCAGAAACTACTCGAAGAAAAAATCGCCGAACTGGAACAGGCTCAAGAAAAATTGCGTCTCCAAAGTCAAATTATCGACCAAATTCACGAGGCAGTAATTTCTACAGATATGGACGGCTCGATCACCATTTGGAATCAAGCCTGCCAAAAGTTATACGGCTATGAAAAAACTGAGGCTATCGGACAACACATTTCTCTAATTTACCCGCCAGAACAGCACGAATTTTTGTTAGATCAAGTCATCAAACCGCTACAAGAAAAAGGCGAACATGAAATAGAAGTTATAACACGCCGTAAATCTGGAGAAAAAATTTCCTCGCACCTGATGCTTTCGCTATTGAAAGACAAAACGGGAAAAGTTGTGGGGATGATTGGCTCTTTAACAGATCTCAGCATTTGCAAAGCTTTAGAACAAGAATTAGCACAGAGACAATCACTATTTGATGCCTTTTTAAAGGAGGCGCCGGCGGGGCTTTGCATTTTGGACTCGCAATTGCGGTATCTGCAAATTAATCAATTTCTAGCACAAATAAATTGCCTGAGTCCAGCAGAACACATTGGCAAGACTGTACGCGAAATATTGCCAAATATCGCTCCAATTGTAGAGCCTTTGTACGAACAAATTTTGAGGACGAAACAACCCTTAATTAATATCGAGATGAGTGGTGACAATCCCAGAAAGCCTGGGTTTGTCCGACACCTGACAGGATCTTATTTTCCCTTGCTAGACAAAGATGGCGAGGCTCTCGGCATTGGTGCAGTCGTAGTTGATATTAGCGATCGCAAACTTGCAGAAGCGGCACTGCAAAAAAGCGAACAGCTTTACCGCACTATGGCAAGCAACTTTCCTAACGGGGCGGTGATGCTGTTCGATCCAGAAATGCGCTACACGCTGGTAGAAGGTACAGAATTAGCAGCAGTGGGGCTTTCCAAAGAGTTGATGGAAGGCAAGACAATCTGGGAAGTATTCGAGCCAGATGTTTGCGCTGATATCGAGCCAACTTATCGGGCGGCACTGGCAGGAGAAACAGTTGTTACAGAAATTTTTTACAGCGCTCGCGTTTACCTCGGTTATGCTTTGCCAGTGAGAAACGAACGGCAAGAAATTATCGGCGGATTGCTAATGACTCAAAACATTACGGCTCGCCACTTAGCAGAAGAAGCGCTCAGGGAAAGCGAGGAAAAATACAGGTGTATTGTCGAGACAGCAGACGAAGGAATTTGGATCGTAGATACGGAGGGTAAAACTACTTTTGTCAACCAAAAAATGGCTGATTTGCTCGGCTGCACTCCAGAGGAAATGATCGGACAGTCGCTATTTGCTTTCATGGATGCAGAGGGCATCGCGATCGCACAAGTCAGTCTCAACCGCCGCCGTGAAGGAATTCGCGAACAGCTCGATTTTAAGTTCCGTCGCCGAGACGGCAGCGACTTGTGGGCGATGGTTTCTACTAATTCCTTGGCAGACAAACAAGGACGCTATGTGGGCGCTTTGGCAATGGTTGCCGACATTACCGATCGCAAGCAAACAGAAGCCGCATTGCAGCAGTCGGAAGCCAAATTTCGATCGCTCTACGAATTAACGAGTTTGCCTGTTTTGATGTTATATGACAATGACATCTGCGATGCCAACACAGCCACCCTAAAACTATTTGGCTGCATTACCCCGCAAGAGTTGTACGGCCAAAACCCAGGCAAACTCTCGCCTCCTTTTCAACCCAACGGCAGAGATTCTTTGAGCTTGGCCCACGAAATGATCGCGATCGCCTTTGAGCGGGGAAAGCACCGTTTTGATTGGGTTCATCAGCGCTTAGACGGTACTGATTTTCCCGCAGAAGTGGTGCTAACAGTCATCGAGGTGGGAAATGAAAAAATTATCCAAGTAGTGATCCAAGATTTAACAGATCGCAAACTTGCAGAAGAAACTTTAGTGCGATCGGAACAAGCCCTTAGACAACAAGCTCAGCGAGAACTACTGCTCAATCAAATTGCCAACCAAATCCGCAATTCTTTAGATTTAGACACAATTGTAGAAACCGCCGTTCAAGAAATTCGCAATCTGATGCACCTAGATTGGTGCATCTTCACTTGGTATCGCCCCAACAGCAATCCTCCGGTTTGGGACGTAACTTACGAAGCGAAGAATGCAGATTTGCCGAGTATACTCGGCACTTATCCTGTAGACGACAAATCTAGTCTCCTAGTGAGACAGATTTTGCGGCGAGAAATTCTGCGAATTGATGATGTCAGCACTTTTGAAGATGTAGAATTGCGCGAACTTTTCCAGGCTTCAAAGTTTCAATCAGTGCTGTCGCTGCCAATTCACACTGCTTCCGGCGATATTGGGGTGATTAGCTGCTATCAGGGTATGTCCATGCGAAATTGGAGCGAATCGGAAGTCGAACTGATGCAAGCGGTGGTCGCTCAAATTGCGATCGCGATCGACCATGCTGAACTCTACACCCAAACCCGCACAGCGGCCAGATTAGCTCAAGCTCAAGCTCAACAGCTAGAACAAACTTTGCACGAACTCCAACGCACCCAAACTCAATTAATTCAAAGTGAAAAAATGTCGAGTTTGGGCCAGTTAGTAGCAGGTGTCGCCCACGAAATTAACAACCCGGTTAATTTTATCTATGGCAATCTCAGCTACACCAGCGAATACACTCAAAACTTGCTAAAAATGCTGCGACTTTACCAGAAGGAATACCCGCAGCCTAGCGCCAGAATTTTAGATGCAAGAGAAGATTTTGAAATTGATTATCTTATTGAAGATTTACCAAAAATTTTAGCATCTATGAAAGTCGGAGCCGATCGCATCCGCGACATAGTTTTGAGCCTGCGAACTTTTTCAAGACTTGACGAAGCCGAAAAGAAACAAGTTAACATTCACGAAGGCATTGAAAGCACGCTGCTGATTTTGCAAAACCGCCTGAAACATAAAACCGATCATCGGACAATTAATGTAATTAAAGAATACGGTAATTTGCCTTTAGTTGAATGTTATCCCGGTCAGTTAAATCAAGTATTTATGAATTTATTGAGCAATGCGCTAGACGCATTGGAAATGGAGATAAAGGAACCCAATCGCACCGCCAAAAATCTCGCAATTACGATTCGCACCCAAGTAACCGACAATAACAGCGTTGCCATATGGATAGCTGACAGCGGCCCCGGCATGAGCGAAGATGTGCAAAAGCGCTTGTTTGACCCGTTTTTCACTACTAAACCTATTGGCAAAGGAACTGGCTTAGGATTGGCGATTTCGCACTCTATTATAGTAGAAAAACACGGCGGCAAACTTTCTTGCCATTCTGTATTGGGAGAAGGCTCCGAATTTGCGATCGAAATTCCTCTGCAACAAAAGATAAATTAAAACCCATTGTATCGGTATCAGATCAAATCCGATCCTTTACCACCAAACGCACACCACCAGCGGGTGCCATTGTCAAACCCCGGCGTACTGGCAAAACCGGACGATTTTCTGCAAGTTCTAAAGAGTATCGTGACAGCACTTTCGCCAATACTAACTTCATTTCCAACATGGCAAATGCAGCCCCAATACAGCGGCGGTTCCCTCCTCCGAACGGCAAATATTCGTAAGGCGAAAATTGACGTTCTAGGAAACGTTCTGGTTTAAAACATTTTGGTTCCGGGTAAATATCAGGACGCTGGTGAACCAAATAAATGCAGGTAGAAAGTATCATTCCTTTGGGAATATTATAACCCATTAACTGCATCGGAGCTTGCAGAAGGCGCGGAAATGCAAAAAATAGGATCGGATAAATCCGCAGCGTTTCGCAACAGACAGCATTCAAATACGGGAGTTTACTTATTTCCGCCGGGTCGCAATTTTCGACATCCAGAGAATTGAGTTCTTGCAGCAGTTTATCACGGACTTCTGGGATGTAGTGAATCCAATACAAAGCCCAAGCTAAAGCTGTGGCTGTAGTTTCGTGTCCTGCGAATAACATTGTCATTAATTCATCCCGCAATTCAACGTCGCTCATCGGCTGTCCCGCTTCGTCACGAGCTGAAATTAACAAGCTCAGAATGTCTTCGCCCAATGGTTCAGACTGAGTTTTGCGTTCGCGAATTTCTTGATAAAGCAGTTCATCTAAACGCTGTCTTTGTCGCAGAAATCCTCCCCAAGGACTCCAAGCACCTAAATCTTTTTGCAACGACTTAATAAACAGAAAGCTAGCGCTTAAGGGATTGCTAAACAGGCTGAACATATTAATCATTAGTTGCTGAATTTGCTGGTAGCGTTCTCCTTCGCTCAGCCCGAAAACCGCGTGCAAAATTACTCCTAATGAAACTTCCTGCATAGTTGGTTGCGCGATTACCGAGCTACCAGGAGTCCAATTATTAATTACTTTTTCGGTGGTATTGCAGATAATTTGTCCGTAAGCTTTCATGCGTTCACCATGAAATGGTGGCATTAAAAGTTTGCGCTGCTGCAAATGTCGCTCGCCATCTAACAACAATAACGAATTGGAGCCTACTAAAGGTAGCGTTATCTGGTTTCCCGTACCGGATTCAAAGAGTTTGGAATCGGATGTAAAAATTTCTTGAATAGCTTGAGGATTGCTAATAATTACTTGGGGCGGAAAGTTGCTGAATTTGCTGGTAAAAAGGTCGCCGTAGCGCTGACAATTACTATCTAAATAATACAGAGGATTTAAAAGTCCCCGCACTGTCTGAACAAATCTAGCGTCTTTAGGGCCGTCTAGCAATTTGTTGGTAGCATGATTTGGAGAGTGATAGTTTTCTGTGGGGATAGTCATTTGTTTTTCTCCTAGTTTTAGGGTTTCACAGGACTAATGAAAGCATAAGTCATATTTCACAAAACTCTCAAATCCCTCAGCTATTAAAAAATAGTACGCGGTAAGCATCATAAATTAGTACGGCAATAGTAGGATACAGAGTAACTCCCTGACCAAAAGCTCGATCGAGCGGATCTTTGAGATAGCCTATCCAAAACGCTATTCTTCCGAAAACAAACAAAGTTGCCAAAATTAGAATCAGCTTGATGCTGTAAGCATCTAAAAAGGTAGAAAGGATTAAACTGCCTACAAAAAACAGGACAAATTGCTCTAGAGTGTTGCTTAGATAACGCAGATGAATCCGCATTGCTTCTGATTCGGCATTTGCTAAAGGGTTGATGGCTGCGCTGCTAAATCTACCATTACCAACTGCAACTATGCCGGCAAATAACATCAATAACGGAAAAATTTGGCAGCGAAGGGCGAAGATTAGGCGCGACTCTGCGGTATTGAAGGGCGCTAGGGGCAGCCCTATCACATAATAACCAATCAGTACAAAGGTAAGGGAGAAGATAAAAGCAGAAATGCCTCGCGGAAAAACTATTTGCTGTTGTTGATTGAAACTGAGTAAATTAATCATTGTTTACACAAGCCTTATTGTAGGTTTTTTATACCTAGAGACTTTACGTAAACCCGATCGCACCTTGGCGTCTCCACACCAGTTGTCGGTAGATATCCGCTATTTTCGTACATTTTCACAGCTTCTTTGAGAAGGCTAGCAGTTTCAATCCAGATTTCATCAAAGCCGCGAGCGATAATTTTACTTTCCAATTCTTGCAGTAAAAATTTCCCCAAACCCTGTCTCCTTGCTGCGGGCAAAATATACATTTTGCGAATTTCCACAGCATTATTTCCGCGCTCAATCGGATAGTAGGCCGCCGTACCGACTATTTTATCCTGCCGTTCAACTACCCAAAATTCGCCACCTTGATTATGATAATGTAGTTCTACATCATAAACATCTCGATCTGCCCCGTGAGGTTCGCATTTTAAACCGTACTCTGCTAAAACATCCCTAATTAAATAGAACGCCTCAGCGCGATCGCGGGTTTCCCATGAACGAATTAAAAAATCGAGATGTTGGGTTTTCATTAGTGGTTGCAACTTAATATTTATTTGTTGACTTTGGCAACTGTAAAATTATTGATTTTTTGTGTTTTACAGTCTTTAAATGCACCTAGATTTTAACTGTGAATTCTCGGTTCGGGATGAAGAATTGCCAGCAACTCGCTCTCTACTAATGATAATTCCTCCAACCTCTGCATCACAATATCCCGATCGAAATAAGTTGTTGCTAAAATCCAATATACACCGTAATGGCGCGCTTCCGAAGCCATCAAACTGCGGTAAAACTTAGCTAATTCCGCGTCGGGACAGCGATCGCCCAGCAACCCCAACCGTTCGTGACTGCGCGCTTCTATCAAACCAGAAACCAACAAAGAATCCAAAAGTCTCTCCGGTTCCTGCTTGCGAATTTGGGCGGACAAACCGGCACCATAGGGAGGTGCAGCCAAAGGGCCTAAAGCAATGCCACGCTTTTCTAACCGCTGGTTGACTTGCTCGAAATGCTCTAATTCTTCGCGGGCGATCGCCGTTAGCATCCTCACCAATTTTTCCCTTGCTGGGTAGCGAAACATTAAATTTAACGCTACTCCCGCCGCTTTCCGCTCGCAGTGAGAATGGTCTAATAAGATTGTATCCAAATGGGCGATCGCCTGTTCCACCCAAGCTTCCGAAGTCGGCTGTTTTAAAAACTTAATAGTTGGCAGTGTTGAAGTCATTAGTCATTAGTCAGTAGTCAGTAGTCAGTAGTCATTAGTCAGCAGTCACTAGCCAGCATTTATCCGATCTTACATAATTTTTCCAAGACCGCATACATATCACCAGCAAACTTTTTCGGATTCCACAGCGGAGACAAATTGGCTGGATCTTTAGATTTCACCAACTGTGCTTTAATTGCATTTCTCAATTCACGCTCTTTGCCCAATTTTACACCCACTTCCACATATTCCGACCAAGACAAAGCCACGCCTGTTTCAATTCCCAAAGCCTGCAAAAACGAATAACCCATTCTCGACAAAAATTGCTCTCCTGTGCGAGTCACCACCGGCAAATTAGACCACAAAGCCTCTAAAGTTTGAGTTCCTCCGTTGTAAGGATAAGAATCTAACAACACATCGGCCAGCAAATAGATAATTCTGTGTTCTTCCTCAGTAGCAAACCTCGGCAAAAACTTAATTCGGTGCTTGCTCACTTTCTCAGCTTCGCAAGCTTGGTGATATGCAGCCTCAAACACCGCAGCATCGCCTAAAGCTTTGTGAATTAAAATACTGTTGGGCACTTGTTTTAGAATCGCAATTTGTGCTTTTACCAACTCGCTATTGAATTTTCTGCCGGGAGCGACGCACAGGTAAACTATCTGATCCAAACCGATCCGATTCGACCTTCTCAATGCAACGGGATCGACTCCATATCTCTGAAAACCCGACACCGCTACAAATGAATCAGGCATCCTAATTAGCTGCTCGTCATAATATTTTTCCCTGTCTGCTGGGTGCGAGTGCCAGTCTGTAAGAAAGTAATTTTCCGGCGATATGTAAGGGGCGTCAAATCCCAGCCAAGAAACACAAACTGGTGCGGATTTTTGGTAGAGAATGTCAGCGTGAACTGGTACGCTGAGAGAATCTAAATCAACTAAAACGTCCAATTCATCTTGCTGAATTTGGTCGATAATTTCGGCAGAATTGGCAAGTCCGTTCGGGTAGGTTTTCGGAAAAGTCATTTTGCCAAAACTTTCAAATTGCTGAGTGCGATCGTCAGGAATAATTCTTTCGGAAGCGTACAAATACACATTGGGTGTGATGTCGGACAATTCGCGAATGATGTCAGCGCTGCACCAACCTACCGAATGGCGGCTAAAGTGATTGGACAAAAAGCCGATTTTTAACTGGCTGGATGAGACACTTGGTTTGAAACTGTAATTTGCGGGTTGAGAAAAATTAGGTTTAATACATTGGTCGATATACTTTTGGGCAATTAATCTGTAAAGTTTTGAGTTTGCCGCCAAGTCATCTCGCAAATAGGGTGTGCTGAATAACAAGTTTGCATAAAGCGATTTAATTTCCACCGGGCTAGCGGTTTCTAAGTTTTGCTGCAAGTATGACTCTAGCTCTAAAAATCGATCGCCCGCAATTTGATTTAATCCCGACACTTGATAGGTGCTGATGAAGTAAATCGCGGTCATAATTGGATCTGTTTCGGCACACATTTGGCTGTAGTGGTGCACGGCTTGCCGCGCGGCAGCTAAATCGCTAGTATCTCTGAGGATGTGGCACAAATGTTGGTGGGCGGAAATAAAATCGGGTTTAATTTCTAGAGCTTTTTGAAGGTTGGGTATGGCGTCTTTAAATTGACCCTGGTGGCGCAAAACTCGGCCAATTTGACAGTATGCTTCGGCTAAATCCGGCTTGAATGCGATCGCCTGCTTCCATGCAGCCACCGCCTCATCTAACTTCCCTTGCCGCGCTAATTGATCTCCTAAATTTAAGTGAAAATCTACCTGAGCAAGGTGGGGATTGAGTTCGAGAGCTTTTTGCTCGTATGCTACCGCTGCATCCTGCTGCCCCTGCTGCTTCAGTGCCCCTGCCAAATTCCAGTAAGCAGCAGCCAAATTTGGTTTAAGTTCGATCGCCTTTTCGTAATTGACAACCGCCTCCACCAAATGCCCTTTTTTGTAGAGCATACTGCCCAAATTAGCATAAGCCTCCGCAAAATCGGGATTCAGAGCGATCGCCTCGGAATAAAACCGCATCGCTTCCTCAAGTTGGCCGCTTGCTTGCTGCACATTGCCCATTGTCACGTAAGCCGCCGCCCAATCCGGTTGCAATTCCAGAGCTCGGCGACAAGCAGCGACGGCTGCTGCTAAATTGCCTTGAGAGTAATACATTTCTGCAGCGACTGTTAGCGATGCAGCATCTTCAAATTGGGGTGTTTCGGATTGGTTGCGAAAATCGGAATTCATTTTGCGGCCTATCTGTGCTATCAAGTTAAAGGTTGAATCTATATTATTTTGCAGAGTAGCAGTTTTAGCGGAACTACGGGCGATCGTCACAGATAATTTATGAGCGACAAGCAAGCGACACAGCGCCAACATAACATCAAGTGGAAACCAAACCTCCTGCTGGGGATACTCTTGTTAACCTTAGCAATCCCCTTACCCTTTGCCCAAAAGACTTTCGCACAGCAGCAGCAGACAGCCAGCTTTCGGCAGAAATTATTTCAAACTGCTCTTTATTTCACCCTCTATTTTGAGGGCGGATTCAGCAATCACCCAGCCGATAAGGGCGGTAGAACTTATCGGGGCGTCTTGCAAACGGAATACAACGCCTACCGCTACAGTCGTGGGCTTCCGCCCCTCGACGTGACGCAGATGTCGGAAGCAGAGCTCCTAGAAATTTATAAATATTACTGGGATTCGAGCCTTTCGGGCACGATGCAGCCGGCTTTGGCGATCGTCATGTTTGACACTGCCGTTAATTTCGGTATTAATAACTCAATTACCTTTCTTCAGCAAGCATTAGGATTGCCGCAAACGGGAGTTTTTGATGCCCGCACCAAGCAAGCGCTAAAAGGAGCGAATAACAGAAATACCGCGCTGCAAATGATTAATGAACGAATTATTTACCGCTACAAACGGGTGCAAGAAGATCCAACTCAGATGGCTTTTTTCCGGGGTTGGCTCAGTCGCGATTATAGTTTGTGGGGCTATGTAAATAAGATTAAGTAGTTGACTGTTGACTGTTGACTGTTGATTGGTATTTCTTATTCTATATTTGTGGAACAGACATCTTGCCTGTGTTCTATAAATGGCGTTGCTGATTTACGGTATGAATAAACTTTTCTCCAACGTTACAAAACTCACCATACTTGGCCCATAGCAATTGGGAAATTTTTAATTCATACCTGTATTCAGCAAAACCAGCTTTTTAAAAGAAGCAGAAGTATGAAAGCAAAAGAACGTAAAACGACCTCGCGCTTTAGATACCCGACTTCTTAAAAAAGTCGGGTATCTGGTATTCTGTTTTTTTAGGTTTGTCTACTTACTTGCCGCAATTAGCAAAAGTAGAGAACAAGTTATAACCTTGAACTTTCGACGCTTGCCATGTATTACGCCGATCGCCAAAAAAACTTGTATCTCTACCAACGTAGTTTTGCCAACCTAATGCAGCAACAGTTGGGTACTGAGCGGGAAAATCCCCTAGCAGAGGAGTTTCTCGCGAGTCAAGTTTCCATCCTACCTTTTTGCTAAATTCTTTAATTTCTTCTTCGCAAGTTTGACAATTTAAACCCTTCCCCGTCTGTTGCCAAATCTCTAACTGCGGAGTGAAGCCGTATTTATTATTGCTGTGTTGCATCCACAATTGGTCGATCGCGCGGAGGTTCGGACAAGACGTGGGGTTGTTGCGGAGTAAAGAGACGGTTTCGCGATCGGCGTCGTCCCATTTCTTAGCTTCTAATAAGGTTTGTAGTTGCCTGAATTCGCTGCTCGTTTCTTGTGCGCGAGCCCGAAAAGCTGGCTGCAAAACTGCAACCGATACGGTGATTAATGCGAGGGTTGTTTTTCCAAGTTTAAACATGATGCTCCTCTGAGTAAAAGCGATTTAGCAAATGATTCGTTTTGGTTGACACCGATGCCACAGGTAAATTGCCCCCACTATAGCGGTTCTCAAGACTCGTGAGGTACGCGCTTACCAATTCCCAATTCAGGGAAGGGGAAGGAACCACCAGTGCATCGGTACATCGGTGCATCGATACCCAGGCGTACCTCATTTACCCGATCTATGCTATACTGTCACTCCATTTCGATTAGCTGTTGTCGTCAAAATGTACTCAACTTGAGCCGGAGTTAAAATCGGATTGGCGTTCAAAACTAAAGCCGCTACACCCGCTACGTGTGGCGTTGCCATAGATGTGCCAGTTAGGGTGTCATAGTAGTTATAGGGAGTTGTAGAATAGATGTCTACTCCCGGACCAACTAGGTAATCCAAAGGTGTGGAACCCGCACCGTTCGAGGTGTCAGCCATCCTGCCGTTTATATCAATACTGCCCACGGCAATTCCCCAGCGATCGGCATTACGAGCTGGATAATTTGGTTGGCTAAGACCCAAATTTCCGGCTGACATAACAACAACAGAGCCTTTGTTATTTGCATACTCAATTGCGTCATTCACCAGGTTGGGAGGGTAAAACTTATTTCCCAAGCTGAGGTTAATTACATTTGCTCCATTATCAGCAGCATAGCGAATTCCAGCAGCAATATTATTCCACTCGCCCTCACCAAAGGCGGGCAACACTCTGACAGGCATAATCTTAGCATTGGGCGCAACTCCTGTGATACCAAAATTATTTCGTTCCGCCGCGATCACACCTGCTATGTGAGTCCCGTGACCGTCGAAATCCAGATCCATTGGGTTGTTGTCGTTAACCACAAAATCCCAACCCCGAATATCATCAATAAATCCGTTGCGATCCTCATCAATGCCATTTTCCGCAATTTCACCAGCGTTCTGCCAAATATTATTATCCAAGTCGGGATGGTTGTAGTCAACACCAGTATCGAGGACAGCTACAACAATCCCATTTCCTGTAATGTTCTGCTCCCAAACATCGGGCGCATTTATAGCGTCTACCCCCCAATTATTATCGCTCAAATTAGGAACATCAGGGAAGAGAGTTGATCGGTTCAGGGTGCGGGTAACTGCTGCATTTGCATTGACTAAACCATAGCCGTAATTGCCATTAAAAACACCGTTAGGTGTAGGAATATCGGGCAATACAGGAACAGGTGTTGCAGAAAGAGTCAGGTTGTAATTGGTAGAGCCTAAGTAGCTAGAGACTCGGACATAGTATGTCCCTGGAGCCAGATTGGATAAATTAATCACATCCGGGGTAGTGCCAGCATTATAAGAGTAGCCAATACTCTCGCCAGAATCAACTACACCGTTGCGGTTTATATCTTGAATTAGGTCTACGTCAGCATCCGCTGCCAAACCGTCGAGACGCAGGCTAAAATTGCTCTTAGTGTTGATATCAAATCGGTAGAAATCGTCGCTATCGCCTGTCCCCACGAACTCCGTTAAGCTGATGCTACCGTTCTGAACGCCAACAACATTACGAGCTGTAAAAAGAGAGTTATCTGAATCGGAAAAATTAAACTGAGAGGCAGATATCATTCCCGTTAGTGGCTCTGTGTTTGCGCTCGCTGACTGTGACTGCGGTTTGAGTTGAGCATCGCTCACAGAGTAGCTGATGCCAGCCCTGGCATCAGCTACAATAAAATCCGCAGTTTGTGTCTGTTGGTGGGTGCTGAATGCTGTGGGATTAGTCAAGCTAGATTCAGCACTATAACTAGAAACATTGAATGGATCGATCGCTCGGTTGGGCAAGTCGTTGTTAACCGGAAATGCTGATGTGGCGAGATCGTTTGGCTGTTGAATGCAAGAAAGGCGCTCGGTAGGATTGGTGTAGATGCCTAACATAAGTTAAAAAGATTGTAATTTTCTCGCAATGTGACGTTGTTTGTAGTAAGGAGTTTAGTCCTTAGCCTCCATTGAAGAAGACTCTGCGCCCTCACTACAAACCTATGAAAAATGATGAAACTTCCTGAACTGATCTCCTACGGCTTGGAAGTTAAGCCGGCGTTAGATCTTCCACAAAGCCTAAGATAGGGTGGGAATTCCTAGCGGTGCATTGGCGATCGACTACGTAACGCTTTCAGAGGTATTGTCGCCCATTAAGCGGGGCGGTTAGAACGGGTATATTTTTAAAAGCATCATAAATTTACTTGCGTTGAAAATTTAATTGGTATCATAACCCAAACTCCTTATAATGTCAATTCATAAAATTCAGAATTAAAAGTCATAAAACTCATATTTGTAAAAATATATTGCAATAACTAGACAAGATATTAAAGTAAAGTTAAATCATGTATAAGCTAAATACAGCAGTTTTCAGTGGCCCGATCGCAACGCAATGGGTACTGGGTAATTGGTGAGTGAAAAACTATAGCTCATCCCTGGCAAGTTGCTATTTTAGAACAAAAAATGTGCCTAGCGTGTACAAGTAACTTAACACATGAAACTATGACAGTAGAAGAAGCCATTAATTTCTTAGAGAATTTCGTATACCAACAAACAGGAGAACACCTAACTCGATTAGAGCAGTCGATAATTCGAGGCGTTGTAGGGGGTTTGACGTACAAAGAAATTCAGCAAAACGATCCGATCGCCCGCGGGTACACAGTGGGCTACCTGGGGCGGTATGTCGGCTACAACTTGTGGAAAGACCTCACCAAGGTACTGAAGCAAGCAGAAATTATTGGACAAGAAGAAAGAGTAGTCGGAGCAAATCTTTGGGACTGCATCATGAGAGCTGTACAAAAAGGCACACAACCAGCTAATTCTGTCGATCCCATGTTGCAAAAGCTGCTGCGGATGCGTTACCGAATCAGAGAACATTTGGTAAGCACGGAGTACAGCGATACCTATCTGGCTGAAGATGAAAATTTGCCCGATCGACCTTTGTGCCTCGTCAAGCGCCTGAAAAACCAGTCTGAGAGAAGCAGCCACCTATTCGATCGAGAAACGCGGGTTTTATATCGATTGGGCCAACACGATCGGATACCAGAATTGTTAGCTCGCTTTGAAGAAGATGGATATTTTTATTTAGTCTATCAATTCATCGAAGGGCAACCCTTGTATCAAGAACTAATTGAAGGTCAACCCTGGGAAGAACATCAGGTTATTGCTTTGTTGAAAGATATCTTGGAAGTGCTTGTTTTTGTTCACAAACAAGATGTAATTCACCGCGACGTTCACCCTCAAAACTTAATCAGGCGGACATCAGATGGCAAAATTGTATTAATTGACTTTGGGGCCGTTAAAGAAATCAACACTTCACAAAACAGCATCGGTCAAACGAAATCGCGCGGTGGGACTCAGCAAGATTATATTCCTCCCGAACAAGCCATCGGCTCACCGAAATTTTGCAGCGACATCTATGCTGTCGGGCTTATCGGGATTCAAGCCTTGACAGGGATGCGCCCGAAACAACTCAGAGTTGATAATTTAGGCAATCTCATCTGGCAGAAAAATGCAACTGTCACCCCGGAGTTGGCTCGCGTTTTAGACAAGATGGTGCTCTACGCTTTCCCCCAGCGTTACCCCTCAGCAACCGAAGCTTTGGAAGCACTTCAAAATTTGGGAGTTAGTTAACTGTTGTCAGTTGACAGTTGACAGTTACCAAAGCCGACTTGAATATCCCCTCTTTAGTCCCTCTCTGCTGGGACTTTGTTTTTGTAGTAGCGGTTTCAACCGCCGAGTCTTATCTGTTATGCCGCATTTCCCACACCCACAGCAGCCGGTTTACAATGCGAGTGATCTTGTTACAGAGTGATTCATCCGCTACCATTATCCCTCGATGTACTGAGTAAAAACACTCCGTCTTGCCAATGAATCGGGGGCCAATTTCCGAAATCGAAGGGACAACGAACAAGGAACAAGGAATTTTTTATTAAAATTTACACATAAAAAAATTAGTCAATTCTGCCGAATGCCTTCTACATAAGAGCCTTCAACCTTCATTTGACTATCTATCTAAAGTTAGATAAAATAATTCATATTTTATGATTTGCAGCTTTGAGAAAATCTTAAGCAGCTTTGTATAGTAGGCAACAATATCACTAGAGTGTTTATTGTTACCTTAGATACGTAGAAACCAAATAATTAGAGGGAGCGAGAAATTGGAAGTTTTTGAACGAGCACAACAACTGCAAACGCCCTCAGCCCGAATGGCTGCTGTGCAGTCTTTTTCCAAAAAAGCGAGTATTGCAGTAATGGCGATCGGCTGTACAGTCATTTTGGGTTGGATATTCGATCTGCAATTCTTAAAAAGCATTCTGCCCGGACTCGTGACCATGAAAGCCAATTCTGCGATCTGCTTTATTTTGGGCGGGTTTTCTCTATTCATCCAACAGATCCGGCGCGCCCAATTAAGAGCAAGAAAGTCTCAAAAGAAATACAAAAACTTAATTTTAGTACCATCATTTTTAATTATATTAATTAGCCTATTAACCCTAGTTCAATATAGCTTTAATTTAGACTTAGGCATCGACCAACTGCTATTTAAAGAAAGTTACACCTTGACAATCACCGGAACACCCGGACGCATGGCACCGAATACTGCGGGTGCTTTTTTATTGCTGGGAACAGCCCTACTGCTGCTGTTAGAACGTCGGCCTAAATATCTGCGGATTCAAATCTTAAGCTGTTCTGCATTTTTAATTGCATTTACGGGTTTGATAGGCTATTTCTACGACAAAACTTTATTTTATCAAATTGGCAATAATACAGGGATGGCTTTGCACACCTCCGCAGCATTTATGTTGCTGAGCTTCGGCATTTTATTTGCCAGTCCAGAGCGAGGATTGATTGCAGTAATGACGAGCGATCGCGCGGGCGGCATCATGGCGCGGCGCTTGTTACCACGGGCAATCATTATCCCGCCTTTAGTCGGTTATTTCATCATATCGGGAGAGCGGTTACAAGCCTACACACCGGAGGTAGGAATATCGCTGTTAAGCGTATTGAACGTGATTATTTTTACAGTTCTGATTTGGCAGAATGCCAAAACTCTTTGCAGCGCAGACCGGAAGCGCTATCGAGCGGAACTGGGACTGAGGAAAGCTAAATCAGACTTAGAAACTAAAGTTGAGAAACGGACGATGCAACTGCAACTCGCCAATGAGCAATTGCAGGAGCAAATTTTCGACACTCAAACAACCAAGCAGGCGCTTCAAAAAAACTACAACCTTTTGCTGGCAGTCATTAATAGTACGCCAGCAGCCCTATTTGTCAAAGATATTCAGGGCCGTTACCTAATGCTTAATGCGGCGGGAGCCAGTATAATTGGCAAGTCTGTAGACGACATTATCGGCAGAGATGACAGCGAGTTATTTACGCCTGAAATTGCGGGCAATATTAGGAATACTGATCGCCCAATTATGGCAGCGGGAACAACGCAAGCAATTGAAGAAGAGCTGCCAGTCAAAGGAAATTTGAGGATATTTCTTTCTACAAAAAGTGCTTACCGGGACGGGTTAGGAAAGATCAGCGGTATAGTTACCATCGCGCGGGATATTACTGAAAGCAAAAAAGCAGAAATCGCCAACAGAAGTCTGGCAGCAATTCTGGAGGCAACCCCGGATTTTGTAGGTATCTGCAACCTCGAAGGACGCGCCGTTTACATCAACAAAGCAGGCAGAAAAATGGTGGGTATAGACGAAAACGAAGATATATCCAACCTACAAGTTGCAGAATTCACGCCAGCGTCAGGCCGCAGCAATTTGAATCAAGCGATCGCCACCGCTGTTTCCGAAGGCTTTTGGAGTGGAGAAACCACCTTCCTGTCAAAATCGGGACTCGAAATTCCCGTCAGCCAAGTCCTCATCTCCCACTCCGCACCGGACGACAAACTCACATACATTTCGACGATCGCCCGCGACATCAGCGATCGCAAACAAGCTGAACAAGCGCTGCAACTGTCTCAAGCTCGTTTCGCTGGCATTGTAGAAATTGCCGACGACGCGATTATTTCCGTGGATGCTGAGCAAAAAATTATCCTGTTCAACCAAGGTGCAGAAAAGATTTTTGGGTGGACGGCGGCTGAGGCGATCGGGCAATCCCTGAGCTTGCTGTTGCCCGAAGCTTTTGCCACCCTTCACAGTCTCCTCGTCAGCAATTTCGGCGGCGGCGTTAAACAAGCCCGAAAAATGGGCAGCCGCAAAGAAATTTTCGCCTGCCGCCGAGATGGTACGGCATTTCCCGCCGAAGCTTCTATTTCCAAACTCGAAGTTGCAGGCGAAATCATATTCACAGCAATTTTGCGCGACGTGACAGCCAGCCGAGAAGCCGAAGAATGTGTGCGTCTGAGCGAGGAAAGATACCGATCGCTGGCAAGGGCCACCGCACAGATGGTTTGGACGACCAACGCTAGCGGAATCTTCGACAAGCCTCAGCCTGATTGGATAGCTTATACGGGCCTGAGTTGGAAAGAGAAGGACAACTGGATAGAAGCAGTGCACCCAGAAGACCGCGATCGCACAATACAAGCTTGGATGGGGGCCATCGAAACAAAAAGTCTCTACGAAGTCGAGCACCGCTTGCGGGCCGCCGACGGCAGCTACAGACACTTCTGGGTGCGGGGCGTCCCCCTTTTGGCAGCCGACGGCAGCATTCGCGAATGGGTGGGAACTCACACCGACATTAGCGATCGAGTCCAAGTTTTGGAAGCACTCAAGCAGTCGGAGGGACAGTATCGATCGCAAGCAGCCGAGCTCGAAAAAGCTGTCCACGAGTTGCACCAAACTCAAACTCAACTCATCCAAACCGAAAAAATCTCTTCTCTCGGGCAGCTAGTCGCCGGCGTCGCCCACGAAATTAACAATCCGATTAACTTCATCTACGGCAACATCACCCACGCCAGCCAATACGCCACAGACTTGCTCGGTTTGCTCCACCTTTACCAGGAAAAATACCCCAATCCCGTGCCGGAAATTGTAGAAGCAGCCGAAGATATTGAAGTTGATTACTTAATGGAAGACTTTACGAAGATTTTGGACTCAATGAAAGTAGGAGCCGATCGCATCCGCGACTTAGTTGTATCCTTGCGTAACTTTTCCAGACTCGACGAATCGCAGATGAAGCGAGTAGATATTCACGAAGGAATCGAAAGCACTTTGCTAATTTTGCAGCACCGGATCAAAGCTAATGTACTTCGTCCCGCTATTGAGATTATCAAAGAATACGGCAATTTTCCCAAAGTCGAGTGCTATGTAGGTCAGCTTAATCAAGTATTTATGAATCTTTTAGGAAATGCGATCGACGCCCTCGAAGAGTACAACAGCACTCATTCTTCAAAAGAAATATATTCTCACCACAACCGAATTCGGATTAGCACCAGTGCGACTTCAGACACAGTAACAATTCGGATTGCCGACAACGGGATGGGAATTAATCAAGAACTTATTGGCAAGTTGTTCGACCCATTTTTTACTACTAAACCCGTCGGCAAAGGCACAGGCTTGGGACTGTCAATCAGCTATCAGATTATAGTTGAAAAACACCGAGGCAAATTGCAGTGTATTTCCACGCCCGGTGAAGGTGCAGAGTTTGTCATCGAGATTCCCATTTGCCAGGAAGTATCAGCGCTGGCTACCGAAAACACTAAGGAAATGGTCATGAGTCATTAGACTGTTGACTGTTGACTGTTGACTGTTGACTGTTGACTGTTGATGGTTGTCATTAATCATAAATTTCTCAACGTCTCCCCATCTCCCCGTCTACCCATCTCCCGTCTCCTCTTCTCGATCGCCCTAAATCGAAATAATTCTTTACAATAACAAAGTAACAATCAAATTAACTTTGACAAAATCCCTTGAAAATGCCTGTAAACCCACTTTCTTCAACCACAGCCTCGACGGAAACACAGACACTCGACTTTGACATAGCCATCGTCGGAGGCGGCATAGTCGGGGCCACCTTAGCCAGCGCGTTAAAAGATTCCGGCTTAAAAATAGCAATAATTGAAACCCAACTCCCCGCGGCCGCCGCAGCCAAAAAACAAGCCTATGCAATCACCCTGCTATCAGGAATGATCTTAGAAGGTATCGGCGTGTGGCAGCAAATCTTGCCGCAAATCACCACCTTCGAGCAAATTAGCCTCTGCGACGGCGACTATCCCGGTGTCGTCGAATTCCACCGCCCGGATTTGGGAAATACTGGCAAATTGCCCGTACCAAAAACAGCTTTAGGTTATGTCGGCGAACACCGAGTCATGCTGTCAGCTTTGCAAGAATCTTTGGAAAAAAACCCGAATTTTAGTTGGGTTTGTCCGGCGGAAGTAGTCGAGGTAAAATATTTAACCGATTGCGCCGAAATTGAAGTCAAACAAAACGGCGAAACTCGGACTATTCGCACCAAATTATTAGTCGCCGCCGACGGTTCGCGATCGCGCATCCGCACCGAAGCCAACATCAGCACTCGCGGCTGGAAATACTGGCAATCCTGCGTTGCTATCACTATTAAAGCAGAAAAACCGCACAATGATATCGCTTTTGAGCGCTTTTGGCCGAGCGGCCCGATGGGAGTTTTACCATTACCTGGGAACCGCTGTCAAGTAGTTTGGACAGCACCCCACGCGGAAGCGAAAGCTTTGCAACAAATGGATGAAACAGAGTTTTTGACTTTGTTGGAACAGCGCACGGGCGGGCTTTTGGGGCGTTTGGAATTGGAGAGCGATCGCTTTTTGTTTCCGGTGCAGTTAATGCAGAGCGATCGCTACGTTTTGCCCAGATTAGCACTAATTGGCGACGCGGCCCACTGCTGCCATCCCGTCGGCGGCCAGGGATTAAATATGGGTATTCGAGACGCTGGGGCGATCGCCCAAATCTTGCAGCAAGCGCACCAAAAAGGCGAAGACATCGGCGATTTGCGAGTATTAAAACGGTATCACAATTGGCGCAAAAAAGAGAATTTAATCGTGTTAGGATTTACCGATTTTCTAGACCGATTATTTTCCAATACTTGGCTGCCAATTGTAGCATTTCGCCGCTTTGGATTGTGGTGTTTGCGGACAATTCCCCCAGTGAGGTTTTTAGCCTTGCGCTTGATGACAGGCTTGATGGGGCGGCCACCTGAATTAGCGCAAAATTAGGACTTACGCACGGGTGGTCAGAAACCGGGTTTTTGCGAGAATACTTCGTTAAAACCCGTATCAACTGCCAAAAAACCTGTTTATTTGGTATTTATGCGTAATTCCTATAGAAGTAGAGTTTAACTCTTAGCAAAATCCCCCGATGTCTAATTTGGGGAGTGTCAAATATTAAAGTCGCTCAAAACGCGCCCCAATAAATTGAAGACTCGCCCCTAGAATTTGTCGCCTCTTTACTAATATTATATTCTTGATTTTCAGGCTCGGTAGCGGTGACAAGCGATGGTAAAGACCTAATTCGCAACTCGTTTAGCAAACTGTGAATATTACATGGCTCCGCATCGATAATGCTGGCGAGGGGTAGCAAATTTTTAACTGAATATTCCCCAAGTCGAGCGTTAATACTTTCTGCTAAATACGATAGCATAATATATCTGCTAGCACTACTGATAATCTGAAAAGTTTTATTGAATTCGTCAAAGTGTTGAGTACCCGGTATATCTGTGGCAATACAGGTTTCATCGCTCAAAAATAAATCTACATTAATTTGACTAGCCGCCGCAACTTGAGCTTTAGCCAACCAGATTAAATCTAAAATTGGTTCCGATTCGCACTCGTGAAAAATCAACCGCTTCAAACCCGATCGCAATTCTGCCGAATTTAAGGTATTTTGCCATTCTAGACACCAATCGCAGCTTTTGGTATTGCGGGCGATTTTTACTGTTTTCGGGCGTTCTATAGCATCTTTCAACAAAGAAAGACAGCCAACCGATTTAGCAAATTTGGCAGAAACTCTATCGTGCAGTATCCGGTTAGAGTCAATATAATCCTTGCGCCAATGCGCGTCGGGGATGAGAACTTTTTCCGCCAAACAAAGCGTGTTGTTAGCGGTAAGAATCGGTATATTGTTAACTGCGACTCCCTGTAATAACTGTTGAGATTCCAGGCGGTTGAGTACCTGAATCACGCAGTTTTTATCCGCTTCATTTAAAGCATTATTGCCGTACTCTGCTGCTAGTTCTGCTAGGAAGTCTAAGTAGTCTTGTACAGTGGGCGAGCTCCTTTGTCCTAATAACTGATAAACTTCGCAATGAGAATTAGAACTAGGTATGGTTGTGCGTCGATTTCCGAAAAAACCAACATCATCTAAAAAAGCGTGTTTGGGCTGCCAAAACTTACCCGTAGACTCATCCCACAGACATTGACGATGAGCAAAACGCTCTTGAATTTGCCGCTTTTGATCGGCCGAAATACCGCCTTTTACCAAAGTATCGTAAAAATACTTGTAAATCGCCTCTACTGATTGCAATTGTGTGTTTTGATTGTTGGAGAATTTAATTTGAACTGTCATTTTCCCAAAGTTTTATGATAACATCAAAGTAGTCGATAACGGTATTTGGTTCTACAGGCTCAAAACCCAGTGCCTTCTTGATTTCTACCTTCACTAAATCCCGCTGAGGACGTGCAAATATAAACTTTTGGCTGGCGACTAAAGGAGCATCTTGAATGAAACACAAGTCTTTAGCGCGGTACAATCTAGGTTCAGGTTGGGCAGCACCGAAATATTGGCTTAACTTCTGAGGATTTCCCTCGACAGGAAGCCAAGGTTTATCTACAAGTGCTTCTGGTAGCGTCTTGTTGCTGTTGGCAATTCTGGTATTTTTGAGCGCATCCCAGTTGTCAACGATGTAGTTGAAAATAGCAATGCAGCTATCGGTTACAGCCTCTGCACCCGATCGATTTGCCCTTTGAATGAGATTGTCAACGCAGGCTAAAATGTCATCAGCATTGGGATTTTGCCTCATTCCTAAATCTGAGAAAAATTTCAGCCAAATTTCAGTATTCTGCGAGTAAAATTCCATATCGGGAATCACTGCTACATTCCCGATAATGTTTCGGACTACCTCACTAAAAGGATTATAAATCAATTGGGCCGATCTCAATCTCCTGTCACTACAGCGCACCAGACGTGCCTTTTTAAGCTCTTCCTGGAATCCGAAAGCATTCTCTCCTGCATTTTCTAACTCTTTGCTAGCTTTAGTCAAATTATCCCTAATCCAAGTTAGTGCGATTAACTGTTCTTCTGGGGAAAACGAGGCATAATCTGGTAACAAACAGTCACGAATTAGTCGGGCGCGGTTGAGTATTGGCACTTGCAAAAGTTGGAATAGTGGCAGCCATTCTCGTTTTTGTCCTAAGCGTAAAAGGCGCAAACTACCTGCAATTTCTGGCGGTTCATATCCGTCGCCCGGAAGGTAGACATTTTCACTGTAGAGGTCAACTATTTCGCCGGAAGTTGTTGGATAAATTGGCAGTTGGCGCAGCTTATTTTTCCTGTTTTCATCGTAATTTATTTGCTCTCGACTTGCCAGGAAATTCAGCAGATATGTATAATGCTGTTCGTTGTAAGGTGGCAAACCTCGCTCGCACCGCGAATATACTATGTCTAGGATATCCGGGCCAGTGATACAATAGACTAACTGATTTTTGTGGCGATCGGCAAATTGTGCGATCGCGCCCTCAAGCTTTGCCGGTGCTTTGACAAGTGTTGCCCCAAAATATTCTACCGCCGCAATGGTTTCCGCCTCAATTCGATCCCCGCGCAACAAAGGAGTGTCAGCAATTTTCGCTTTGTAAAGCTTGCCATTACTTCCCGGAACCAGTGGCACTTTTGTTAAGGCATCGACTGTTTCTTGCGACAGATGTCTCGGATTTATATTGTAAAAATAATTATAAACTAGAGTCAACCATTCTGCATTAGGAGGATGCGTTGCATCGGGATTCCAATCAATTTCTGACGCAGTTGAATCCACCAACTTAACCAATTGCTTCGCTACTTCCGCAGCAGTCATGGTTGAGATACCATTTAGATTGTATGCAGGCAATAATTTAGTTAAATCTTGGTGGAGAAACCATTCTGGATAACAGGCAAATATTTCCCTCTGCGCCTCATCTGCAATGTAGATAGTGCCAATCGCATTATACCCAAATACCTGCAAAGTATTGTCAGCCAGAATAGCTAGTGGCAAACCGCGCAAATCTCGACAATTGTCGCTGAGAGAATATCGCAGCATATTCCCAATCCACACCCGATTTCGCAGGCTTGCTTTCGGTGCATCCGACAGCGCAATCCCTAGGGATTTATTTTCGATTAAATGCTTTCGCAAGTGGGCAGCAGTGAAGGTTGGTAAAGGCAAACCTGCATTTTTAAAAGCTGTTAAAATCGACTCTGGCAATGGCGGATTTGGAATATCAATATTATCGGCACACAGCGGTGCTAATAACTCGTCCCAACACTTTTTAGATGGTAAATTTTTGACTGTCGGAGGTGTCACCCATCTTGTCTGTGACATTACTGCTCCGGTAATTTTACCCTCATATACAATTTGTTTTACAGCAGATCGCACAACTGGTTTGTGGTACAATAACTGCATCACAAATCCATGCAATTCTTCCAGAGCTTTGCTGGCAGTAATTTTGCTAATCGGCCAAATTTGGTAAAATTTATCTGGTTCAAATACTCCGATATCTTGCACTAAATCGACAATTAAGTTAGCACAAGCAGGAGACAAAACATGGCGCGCTAGTAGCCCATTCCAAATAGCTCTCGGCTTGTCTTTTCCTGTTTGTCCGCTGTCGCTACTGAGGTTATCCCGCGAACTATTTAAGTTAAAAAAACCGTTGATGTGAACCTGCCAACCCGTTTCGATAGGAAGCGGCAAAAAACAGTAAACTTTGCCGGAAACAGGCGGCAGATTTCCCTCTGTACTGGCAGCATTAATTCTAGCAGCCGCACCCGCCCAAGGCACGACTTTTTCTTGGCTTTGGTGCATTGCTTCTATGACTTTTGCCAAATCGCTGCCTTCGTCTGTGCGAATTAAACTGACTATTCTCCAAGTTGACTTGATAGTACGATCGCAACTAACCGTTTCTATCTCGTGGCGGTAAGAAACTGAGACTAAACCGTCATGATTGCGGCGGCACAATTCCAGCAACTTGTCGGGATTATCGGGAATTGCATCAAGGATTGTTTGTCGCGCCGATCGGACTTTTTGCTGATTTTTGGTAACAATCGCTAGAATTTCTTGCCTAGTTCCTTGACTGTTTGCCGGAATTTCGTAGACTCTAATTTCCTGAACAGATTTCAAGAAGAGCAAAAGTTCTTCACCGGACTGTCTCAGTTCGTCGAGGAGTTCCTTGACGTTTGATTCAGTAAAAGCTTGTTTGCGAATCTCGCTATTTTTTGCGCTTTCCGTTGTTCGCAGAGGCAGCCGAAATAGAGTACCTTGAAAGTTTGTATCTCCAACTGGCAATCCTCCCGCTGCATAGACTTGCATAAAATTGGGATATTTTTGGTACCATTTAGCATCTGCCAAATTCCACTCGCGCCCCGGTTCTTGCCGAGAAGTGCCGGGAATAGCTGCACCGTGAGGGTCAAAAAAAATGATGCGATCGCGCGACACGAAACTGGGAAAATCTGTAACGTGATAAATTGCATTAAACCCGACACCAAACCTACCCCTTTTCTGCAAGTCTCGCGCTTTTTCGCTTTGTCCCAAGCTGCGAATGCTGTCAAAATCTTTGTCTGCAAACACGCTATCGTTGTAGACTAACATCGCCGGCCCCATTAGTAGTACCATGCGATCGTCCGGCAATGATTTGACCTGATGGTTCCGCCAATCAAGGGTTATTTCTACCCGCGCTGCTTTCGCATCGTCAGCATTTTGAATTAATTCTTTGAGAATCCCCACACCTTCGGGATAATCTCTGATAATTCCCCTCAATCGGGCGATTAAAGGTTCTGATTGATAGAAAGATTTTCCCTCAACTTCGCTGTTGCTGTAAGCCATAGATGTTCAGACTGCAGGAATTTTCAGGCGAGCGGGGGTGTTCGCTCTCTACCAATACTATAACTGATAAATTAATTCATTCTTTGACAACATCCATCAACTCTTCAATCAGAACATCGAGCGTGCGAGCTATTTTTTGAATTGATGTGATATCAACCGTTGCTAGTCCTTCCGATCGAGCATAGTGCCTGACTGTGCTGTACGGAACCTCGGATCGATCGGCAACATCCTTTAGCGTCCATCCTTTTTCCTCAGCAAACTCTCGGATTCGGAACCTAACTAACCCCATTCTACTTGACAAACGATAAGTATCTATGTTTTTAATTCAAACACAATAGTCGATCGACAGTTAAACAGTATTTTGTATGGTGCGGATCTGTCAGAAGTTCGATCGCACTTGAGGATATCTGATGACTCTGCACCCTACCGTACTCGATCGACTTTCTAGAAAAACCACTCAATATAAAACAACTGCCGACAGCAAAAACTGTCAACAGTTGTTTTATATATTCAATGCGGATGGCGAGACTCGAACTCGCAAGGACATAATGCCACACGCACCTCAAGCGTGCGCGTATACCAATTCCGCCACATCCGCTCTTTCTAGCACTCTCCGGGATTTTTGCGTTACGAGTTAAAGATTCACAGGTTGAGGTTCCTGACATTTAACTTGTGACTTGCCCTTTTAGACCGCCGATTTACAATCATAGCACCACTACCAGCAAAATGTAAAATAAATTTTTGTGAACAATTTCTGGAAAACGATTATCCAGAACATACCGAAAGGCATTATTGTACAGAATATTGAGTGAATTAAGCAGCGAAGATGGGGTTCTCGAAAATTTTAATCGCTAATCGGGGAGAAATAGCTCTCCGCATATTGCGGACCTGCGAGGAAATGGGGATTGCCACGGTCGCCGTACACTCCACCGTAGACACACACGCCTTGCACGTCCAGTTGGCAGACGAAGCCGTTTGCATCGGCCCCCCCACCAGCAGCAAAAGCTATTTAAACATCCCCAATATCATCGCGGCTGCCCTGACACGCAACGCCGCAGCCATTCACCCCGGTTACGGCTTCCTCGCCGAAAACGCCCGATTTGCCGAAATCTGCGCCGACCATCAAATTACCTTCATCGGGCCGTCTCCGGCAGCAATGCGGGCGATGGGCGACAAATCCACCGCCAAAGAAACCATGCAGCGGGTGAAAGTCCCCACAGTACCCGGTAGCGAGGGATTGCTGGCCGACGATCGCGAAGCTTTGTCGATCGCCCGCGACATCGGCTATCCTGTGATGATCAAAGCCACCGCCGGCGGTGGAGGCCGCGGCATGAGGCTAGTCAGAGAAGCTTCGGAACTCCCCAAACTATTCTCAGCAGCCCAAGGCGAAGCCGATGCAGCCTTCGGCAACCCCGGACTTTACCTCGAAAAATTCATCGAAAAACCCCGGCACATCGAAATCCAAATCCTCGCCGACAACTACGGTAACGTCATCCACCTCGGCGAGAGAGATTGTTCGATTCAGCGGCGGCACCAAAAACTCCTCGAAGAAGCCCCCAGCCCCGCCCTCAGCCAGAAACTGCGAGATCAAATGGGTCACGCCGCCATTGCCGCCGCCAAATCCATCAACTACACGGGTGCCGGGACTGTCGAATTTTTGCTTGACAAATCGGGCAAGTTCTACTTTATGGAAATGAACACTCGCATCCAAGTAGAACATCCCGTCACCGAGATGATTACAGGCCTCGACTTGATAGCCGAACAAATTCGCATCGCCCAAGGCGAAAAACTGCAAATCAAGCAAAACCAAGTAGTTCTCAACGGCCACGCGATCGAGTGCCGCATCAACGCCGAAGATCCCGATCGCAACTTCCGCCCTCACCCCGGCATAATCAGCGGTTATTTGCCTCCCGGTGGCCCCGGCGTGCGGATGGACTCTCACGTCTACACCGATTACGAAATACCCGCTTACTACGATTCTTTAATCGGTAAAGTAATTGTATGGGGGCGCGATCGACCGACAGCCATCCGCAGGATGAAACGGGCATTGCGGGAATGCGCCATCACCGGCGTTCCTACCACCCTCAGCTTCCACCAAAAAATCCTCGATTCCCCCGAGTTTCTCAGCGGTGAAGTTTACACGAATTTCGTCGAACAGTTCTTGAACCAAAATAGTCATTAGTCAGTTGGTAGTTGGCAGTTGGCAGTCAACAGCCAACTGCCAACAGTCAACAGTCAACTGTCAACCGCCAACTTCTACATCATCATCGTCAGCAGCCCTTGCTGACCGAGAATCATTTCCCGCAGCAAGCTACAGATACCCACCCAAATAATCGGCGTAATGTCCACCCCGCCGATCGGCGGTACGATCTTTCTAGTTACGGCCAAAAAAGGTTCCGTCGGCCAAGCAATCAGACTCAACGGCAACTTGCTCAGGTTCACCTCGGGATACCAAGTCAGAACGATCCGAAAAATAAACAGCAAAGTCATCACGACTAGGACAGAGCCCAGAATCCAACTTGCAACGGTAATACCAGTCATGGGTCTTATCTCGAAATCTTAAGTTTTGTTAAGTCTGCCATTCATAATTTTAACCGTTTGACAGGTGCGATCGAAAGTATAAAATTAATAAAAATCAAATTGTTGTAACAAAGGCTTTGAATCTATGACTCCTTCTCTCGCGAACTTTTTGTACAGCCTGCTGGTGGGCGTGGTGGTTGTAGTGCTTCCGGCAACGATCGCCCTGATCTTCATCAGCCAAAAAGACAAAATCAAGCGCACCTAAAAAGTCAGCGGGTTTCTAAGTCCGGCGCTGCAAGTCAATTTTCGGCTACACGTCGGGCATTTCCCCAATCCGAGAAACCTCAGATGAGAGCAACTCAGAAGGCAAAACCTTCAGTTGACTGCCAAGCTGAGGTTTTTTCCCGTTAAACTCATTATTATACTCACTTCCCAAGCTGAAACCCTGACCGGACGCTGCCCCAGAAAGCACAGTCGGGCTGACAGACTTAATGATAGATGTAAAATCTAACTCGCTAACATAGGAAAGACATAGGAGATAGGCTAATGGTCAATTTAGGATTGAACTGGAGCAGCCTGTTAGGGATTATCCTAGCAGTAGCAGGGGCAGGACTGTATTTTCTGCGATCGTGGCGTCCCAAACTAGCCCGAGACCACGATATTTTTTTTGCAGCAGTCGGCTTGCTGTGCGGCGGTATTCTGTTATTTCAAGGATGGCGGCTTGACCCGATTCTGGCATTCGGTCAATTTCTGCTCAGCGGTACCGCGATATTTTTTGCAACAGAAAGCATTAAGCTGCGAGGAGCGACCACAGCCCAAGCCAAAACTCGCGCCCAATACGTAGATGAAGAGCGACCGGTCAGCAACGCTTACGGTTACGACGGCTACGATGCCGACATGGAACAGCTAGAACCAGAGGAAGACTATCCGCCCCGTCCCCGGATCAGAGGCAGCCAAGACTACCGTTCCTCTCGGGAAGCCTACGACGACGAACCCCGCCGCCGCCCCTCGAATCGCAACGGCAGCGTTAACACCTCCAGGCCCGACTCGCCCGATCGATCATCGCGCAAACGTCCCTCTCGCCCAGAAGCCCCGCCTGCCCAAGAGCCTGACAACTGGGACGTTTCAGACAACCCCGAAGAAAGACCGACCCGCAGCCGCAGCAGTCGCCCCTCTGCTTCGGAAAACCGCAGTTCCGATACGCCGCCGAGAACCAAAAAACCCCGTCCTACGGAATCATCCAGGTCTCGCCCCAGCAACCGCGACGTGGAAGCACCGCCGTCAGATTACGTGGAGTATCGACCTGTAGAATACCCGGAAGACCAACCGGATAATTCCCCCAGTTTCGACAAATAGGCAAACACTAAGTAGATGGGTGAAACTAAACATTTCTTGTGTCCGTCGGCAAAAAAATAAGTTGCGTTTATTGATGCCCATCTACTTATTCTTAGATATTAAACTGATTAAAAAGACTGTAAATTGCGAGTGTGAAACCGCAGACAAACGCAGATATACACAAATAAAAGCTAATTTTTTGTAAAAAAACGATTTTAATATACCGAACCACTGGAACTAATCGACACCATAATAATCTAAAAATAAAATCCCAAATATCAAATCTGCAAGATGCCATTACTCGAAATAGGAGATCCGGCTCCCTGGTTTTCCGTTCCTTCTACAAATAACCCCTTATTTCATTTCCCGACTGTTGGCGGCCGGCGAGTCGTGCTGTTTTTCTTTGCCAGCGCAGCTTTTGAACAAATCCAAGTTATCCTCAAAAGCTTTCAAGAGCTTTCAGAAGAATTCCAAAGCTTACAAGTACCGAGGTTCGGAGTGAGCGTTGACCCAGCAGACAAAGAACAAAACAAACCGACAACAATTGCTCCGTCATTCATCTTTTTCTGGGACTTGGATAAAAAAGTCAGCCAGCAGTACGGTGTTTTCCGAGATGTCGAAGAAAATGGAGTTGCCGGAGTTCACTATGCACCCCAAACTTTTGTTCTCAACGAAAACCTTCAGGTAATTAATATTTTGCCGATGGCCGAACCGCACCAACACGCCCAGCAAGTATTAGATTTTCTCAAAACTTTGCCCCCAATTGAGGAAGCCAGAGCAGCCACTCGCCACGCCCCCGTGTTGGTAATTCCTAACGTTTTGGACAAAGCATCTTGCCGCAGTTTAATCGATATGTACAAAACTCACGGTGGCAGTCCTTCCGGCTTTATGAGGCAAATAGGCGGGAAAACAGTTGGCCTGCACGACGACACTTTCAAGAAGCGCCGAGATTTCTTTATTGAAGACCCGAAGTTACAGCAGCGATTGAGTGCGATTATTTTGCGCCGGGTGCGGCCGGAAGTAGAAAAAGCTTTTCAGTTTACAATTACCAGGTTTGAACGGTATTTGATAGGTTGTTACGATGCCCAGAGTGGCGGTTATTTTATGCCGCACCGCGACAACACTAGCAAAGCGACGCTGCACCGCAGGTTTGCAATGACACTAAACTTGAATGTGGGAGAGTACACGGGGGGATTTTTACGGTTTCCAGAGTACGCGCCACACGGTTATAAAGGGGATTCTGGCACGGCGATTATTTTTTCGTGTTCTTTGCTACATGAAGCGACGCCGGTGATTAGCGGCCAGCGTTTTGCTTTGCTGTCTTTTTTCTACGGCAATGAGGATGCTGCGGTACGACAAGCTAATTTTAAGTATTTAGCTGCTGATTCAGATTCCCGAATTGGAGAACCGGCGTGAGGAATGTCACTACCGTGGTGCAAGTCCTAAAATAATTACACAAGGTAGTTAGCGGTTAACCACAAAACCTAATTCCTAGCTACCGATCGCTAAATACTAATCGATCGCCATGAATTTCAAACTTCTAAGTTTAGCAGTATCGGGAATTTTAACGGTTGGGGTTGCAGCCAGCCCCGCTGCGGTTGTTACGACATCCCCTGTGCGGCAATCAAAAGATTTAACGGAATTTAACTCGGTGCATTCCCAGGGTGCGATCGCCCAAAGTGTCGAAGAACAAACAAATATTCGAGTCTACGAAAAGGCCAGTCCGGCGGTTGTTACCGTCGATACAGATAAATCTAACGGCAGTGGCACAATTATCAGCCCCGACGGCATGGTGTTAACCAACGCCCACGTTGTTTCGGCAGGCGGTACCGTCAATATCATTTTGGCAGACGGCAGAAAACTTGTCGCCGATGTCATCGGATTCGGCGAAGACGGTCTAGACTTAGCCGTGGTTAAGATTCGCAATCAAAACAATTTGCCCACAATTCCTTTAGCCCGTCCAGGTTCGGTGAAAGTCGGGCAACAAGCATTTGCGATCGGCAATCCCTTCGGTCAATTTCAAGGTACTTTGACAGTCGGAATCGTCAGCCGCATCGACCAGCAGCGGGGCTTAATTCAAACTGACGCCGCCATCAATCCCGGCAATTCAGGAGGCCCACTGCTCAACAGTTCAGGAGAATTAATCGGCGTCAATACTTCTATTTTTACTCGCGGTCGGGGCGGTGGCAGTATCGGTATCGGTTTTGCAATTTCCGCAGACAAAGTACCGGCTTTCCTGACAGCGGTGCGAGAAGGGCGAGCTCCCCGCGTGGCTCAAGCCCGATCGCCCTTTGGTGGCAACAAATCACCTCAAAAAGTTGCGTTAAACGGGCCCCCCGTCAGCGGTCTCCTCACCGACAAGTCTAGCGTTCTGCCCACCGACAACAGCTTTTTTGACCTCTACTCATTTGAGGGAAAAGCGGGCCAGCAAATCACAATAGAAATGAAAAGTCAAGAGATTGACCCTTATTTAATTTTGCTCGGGCCCAACCAGCGCGAAATCGCGCAAGACGATGACGGGGCGGGGAATAAAAACGCCAGAATTACAGTCAGGCTGCCAGCAGACGGGACTTACACGTTAGTGGCAAATTCCTACCAAGCTAAGCAGTCAGGGGCTTATACGTTAGAACTGAAAGCGAGTGCTCCTACGGCGCCTTCTCGGGCGATTTTGCAAGAAGAAGGCGCTTTAGTCGCAGGCGGCCCAGTATTGCCGTCTGACAACAGTCTGTATCGCGAGTATACTTTTGAAGGTCGATCTGGTCAGTCTGTAGCCATTTCCCTAGAAAGTACAGATTTCGATCCCTATGTGGCTATCTTTGGCCCTAACGGCCGATTAGTGGCAGAAAATGACGATGGAAGCGATTCGACTAAAAATTCGTTTCTGACCGTTACTTTGCCCGCTACGGGTCGCTATCGCGTAATTGTCAATGCTTACGATGCTTCCGGCAGGGGTCGTTACACTCTAACTGTCCGGTGAAAATGGCTAAAAAGGTAATTGGTAATCGGGAATTGGTAATTGGTCGAATTATTCTGCTTCCTGCTTCCGTGCATCCATTAAATCCTTTACACTCATCCGTTGCCGAACTTCCTTCTTCCATCCGTTAAATCTTGTACAGTGCTCGTTGCCGAACTTCCTGCTTCCATCCGTTAAATCCTTTACACTCATCCGTTGCCGAACTTCCTGCTTCCATCCGTTAAATCCGTTACAGAATCCGTTGCCGAACTTCCTTCTTCGTTGCAAACCGAGGTAATTCATGCGTCAAGTTAGATTTTGGGCGATCGCGCCAATTGCTCTACTAGCTACTTTTTCGGGTAAGCCGACTCTCTCCCTGCCAGTTTCAAATTCAGGTGGAGTTGCTAACAGTATTTCCACCCTCATTTCAGGAGAAATTCCTCAAAATTTACCTAACGCGAAGCCTGCTGGCAAGGCGGTTTTAGCGCAAGCAAGCCCCAGCCCGTCGCCATCACCAGAGAGTTCGCCAACTCAGAGCCCAACTGTAGAACCTCGGCCGAGTCCTGATGCGGGTTCATCTAAAGTCATTTTAGAGCAAAACGGAGAACTTACCCCTGCTAAGTCTTCTGTATATCCTGCAGACAGCAGTTTGTACGACGAGTATACCTTTGAAGGCACTCAGGGTCAGAAAGTGGTTGTTACGGTAGAAAGTACCGAGTTTGATACTTATCTTGCTATTTTCAACTCCCAGGGCGAGCTACTTGCAGAAAATGATGATGTCACGCAGCAAAATTCCAATTCTGAGCTTACTCTTACTTTGTCTGCAAACGGCCGCTATCGCGTCATTGTCAATGCTTACGATCCGCCTCCAAAAGGTAGAGGCAAGTACAGTTTGACCGTCCGCGAAACAACTGGAAATTAGTTTGAACGAAACTTCGGAGTCAGGGCAGGGCATTGCCGTGTCCCTATAATTCAAGGACGATCGCACTTACTTGTAGTGCGATCGACTTTGGTACATTCATGTGTTATCTGAAACTATAAAAGTCATAATTTTGCCTTTTTAATTTGATAAACTGTATTTTAAATAACTCTTAAAAGTAGAAGGGAAGCTGAAAGAGCGATAAATTTTCAACTTCCATTCTTGATTGATTTAACGCAGCCCCAGCCAGGTAAAAAAATCCTGGCGGGTGAAAAATTCTAGCAGCAAAAGTCCCACGAATCCCACCATCGCAAATCGGCCGTTGATTTGTTCTGCATAGGCATTCCACCCAAACGCTGGTTCTGGTTTTGGGGTATTTGGGGTTGTCGGTTTTGGGGAGGGAGGAGTTTTGGCAGTCATTTAAAAGTTTTAAGTTTCGAGTTTTGAGTGATGACTTTTCGGAAGCTTTGCGATCGCACAACTTGTAATTTACCAGGAAAATGACAGCCGATCGCTAATCTGCTGACTTTTCTAAATTTTGAACCGATTCGATCAGATTTCGCACGGTTTCGGTACCTTCTGAAGGCTCAAAAAACAGCGGGAACTTGCCGCGAGCGATCATTCTCAAACCCAACGGGCCCAGACTCAGCAAACCTTTAACGTCGCGGAAGTAGTTTCCTACTACTTCGATGCCAAATTTGCGCTCGTCTATCCAACCACCTTCTTTGACGAGATCGATTAAAACTTTGCGGTGGCGGATCGATCGACTGGCTTGGTCGTCTTTGCGATCGAGAATCTCTTGTTTAATCTTACCAATTTGATCCATCGGCGCCACTTCCATCGGGCAAACCGAGTTGCAGTAGTAACAGCGGGTGCATCCCCAGACGCCTGCGGTGCCTTCGTTGTATTTTTCGAGCCGATTTTCGGTTTCGCTGTCGCGGGAGTCGGCGATCGTGCGGTAAGCTTTGGCGAGGGCGTGGGGGCCGACAAATTCCGGGTTGACTTCGCGGGCGTTGCACTCAGAATAGCACGCGCCGCAGAGGATGCAGTTGCCGGTTTGGTCGAGTTTCGATCGCTCTTCTGGAGTTTGCAGAAATTCGCGTTCTGGAATTGCTCGCGAGGCGGTGCTGATATATGGTTCAACTGCTTCTAGGTTGTCCCAAAAACTGGTCATGTCAACAACCAAATCTTTAATAACCGGCATATTTCCCATTGGGGCGACGGTGATTTCTGGGATGAAATCGGTAGGTATTTCTGCTGAGCTGGAATCGGCTATTTTTTGCAGTCTTGCCAGTTCGCTGGCTACATTTTCTTTGCAAGCTAATGCTGAGCGACCGTTAATTCGCATAGAACAACTGCCGCAAATTGTATTGCGGCAATTTTTGCGAAAAGCTAAAGTGCCGTCGTGTTCCCACTTAATACTGTTGAGGCAGTCGAGGATGGTATTGCTCTCTTCCACATCTAGGGTGTAAGTGTGAACCCGAGGAGCCTCGTTTTGATTTTGGCGCACTACATTAAAGCGGACTTTCATATTTTGAGTAAGGAATTTCTTGTCTATTTTAAGCTAATTTTTTGGTCTCTCTAGAAACCTCTTATTTTTTTAACAACTACCTAAAGTAAGAGATTTTAAAAATTTTATTATTGTTTGATAAACATCAATAATTCTCAAGTTATAAATCCTAAATTGCAACTGTTTTAAGCGGATTTGTGAGCTATTAATTGGAGATAAAAGTAATTAATGGCTGCAATTCGCTAGTCGGAGGTGCGTGATGTCCAGCTTGTTTGTATTAACTTTTATGTTTTCCACACCGGCTTTTTGTCTGGGTCTGTTAAATCCTCAATGGGTGGGACTGGGAACTCGCAAGCGATCGGCTGCCTTGTACGGCGGGTTGATGGCAGTTTCCTTCGTTTTGCTTGGGGTTACAGCACCTAAGACGCCACAACCAGTTTCATCCGGGCTGCTGGCCTCAACTGAATGGCCAGAATTTAGGGTAAGCGCACCTTTGCGCTGAACGTAGCTGGGTATGCCTTTCACTTTTTTGGCAGCATTACAAGAAATTTTACCAGGACTTACGCCCGGTTGGGGCGAGAAACGTAGTTTTTTAAGAAAAATACTGGGTTCTACTCATTTACTGCAATTAAAAACCCCGGTTTATAGGCGTCGGAGTGCGATCGCGAATTGTAGGAAAAAATCGTGGGTTTAGTAAGGAGAAATACACTCAGAAACCCGGTTGCACCAGGGTCGGGTGTCCAGCGTTCTATTTACTTTGTAAATCATAGGGATTTGTGAGTTGGTCTGTCGATAAATAAGGAAGTTAACTTCTCAGGACTTACGCACATTTTTGTTCCATTGCTACTCGCACGCCTTTGTTTGCGAGGAAGTTAACTTTCCCTTACGTCCTATCGGCACACACATTGGCGTACCCAAAATTGGGTCAGGAATAATACGACACTCTAACTCAAAAACTGAGAGAATCATCTCCTCAGTCATTACCATTTTCGGTTCCCCAGCCGCAAAAATCTGACCATCTTTGACAGCAACTAAATAATCAGCATAACGACACGCCTGATTCAAGTCATGCAATACCATCACAATTGTCCTTCTCTGACTTTGGTTCAACTCATACAACAAATCTAAAACTTCTATCTGGTGCGCCAAATCCAAAAAAGTAGTCGGCTCATCCAAAAGTAAAATATCTGTATCCTGTGCTAGTGCCATTGCAATCCAAGCTCGCTGTCGTTGTCCACCAGACAAAGTATCTAATGCTCTATCTGCCAACTGCAGTAAATCTGTAATTAAGAGTGCCTGTTGCACAATTGTTTCATCTTTGGCTGACCACTGCTGCAACCAATTTTGATAAGGGTAACGTCCTTGTGCTACCAAATCTCTGACTGTTAACCCTTCCGGTGCTACTGGCCCTTGAGGCAAAATACCCAACTGCTGCGCTACTTCCTTGGTGGAAAGCTTAAAAATTGAGGTGCTGTCAAGATATACAGTACCGTGATATGGTTTGAGAAGTCTTGCCAGACCTCTTAACAAAGTTGATTTACCGCAACCATTAGCACCAACTAAAGCACTAATTTGTCCGGTAGGAATGGCCAAATTTAAATCTCGGATAATTGGCACACCATCATAAGCTAAAGATAAACCTCTGGTTGATAGTCCTTTCATAAGTAATACCATTTTAGATTTTGGATTTGAGAGTTTGGATTTAGGCAAACCAAAATTTTGGGTTGATAAAATATGATCTTTATCAAGTTCCCAGTCGCCAACTACTTATTTTTTGCGATTCCGAATTAACAAAAAAAGAAAATAAGGAGCGCCAATAGCAGCAGTCACTACCCCACAAGGAAGTTCTATAGGCGCAAACAAGGTTCTTCCTAGCAAGTCTGCGAGCACAACAATCACTCCCCCCAACAATGCAGAGGTAGGAATTAACCCTTCATGATTTGTACCTACCAACTGTCTGCCTAAATGAGGTGCAATTAAACCGACAAAACCAATCATTCCCGCAGTAGCGACTCCTGCACCTGCTAAAGCTACACCCACCAGCACTAGCAAACCACGTTGCCATTCCACGCGAGTACCTAAACCTTTAGCGACATCATCTCCTAAATTTAAGACGTTCAAATGTCTTGCCAATGTCAACGCCATCGGTACGAAAACAATCAACCAAGGTAAGAAGGAAAAGACTTGCTCCCAAGTGCGTCCGTAAACACTGCCAGCCAACCAAACCAAAGCATTACTAACGTCATAAATTTCCCCAAAGGTAATCATTAAACTGGTGAATGCACTGGCGATCGCAGACAAGCCAATACCCATTAAAATTAATAGAATCGGCGAACTACCGTTATTCCAAGCCAGCGAGTAAATTAAAATTGCCATTAGCAAAGCACCTGCAAAGGCTGAAACAGGCAATGTATAAATCGGTGCTGATGGAAATAAGACAATTACTGTCACTGCTGCTAAACTCGCCCCAGCATTGATGCCAATAATACCAGGGTCAGCTAAGGGATTGCGTGTGAGACCTTGAAAGATAGTCCCAGAAATAGCAAACGCCACTCCCACCATAAAAGCGACAAGGGTGCGGGGTAGCCGTAGGTTGTGAATCACGAAACCATGGTCTGGGTTGCCTGTATCTAAACCTAAGACAGTTTTGACGATATCCCAAGGTGAGATGGGATATTCACCCCGCCCCACATTCATCACCATCGCCACTACAATCACCACTGCCAAACATAACAGCATCAGTGGTACACGTCGGTCTATGCGAAAAGATATCGCCTCGGAACGGATGACGAGCCAATCTAACTTCATTTCTTCACCTTTGACTTAGCAAGGTACACAAAAAAGGGTGCGCCAACGAGTGCTGTCATCACACCCACAGGTAATTCCTGGGGTTTAATTAATACACGCGCCGCAATATCTGCAACCAAAAGTAAAGTTGCACCTACCACTGCGGAATAAGGCAAAATCCAACGGTAATCAGCTTTGATAAAAAATTTCACGATATGGGGAACAACTAAGCCGATAAAGCCGATTGGCCCGGCAATAGATACGGCACTTCCCGCAAGTAAAACCACGCTAATTGCCGTAATAATTTTCACCCAAGCTGTCTGTTCACCTAAGCCTTTTGCTATATCTTCACCTAGACTCATGGTAGTAATTTGTCTACCAAGGGCAAAAGCAACGATTAATCCAAGGGCGACGAAGGGCAGTGCTTGCAAGAACATATTGATATCGCGCCCAGCCAGTGAACCTGCTAACCAAAATCTAATTTCTTCTAAGGTGCGTTGACTGACGATCAGGATAGCAGTAGTCAGGGAAGAAATCAGAGCTGTGAGCGCTGCGCCTGCTACGGTGAGATTCAATGGTGTAGGCCCTCCTTTTCCTAGAGAACCAAGGAAGTAGACTAAAATTGCTGTGACTCCTGCACCCAAAAAAGCCACAATGGTTAAAACATTTAAGGACGAACTACCAAAAACAAAAATTGTGGCAACTACAGCCAATGCAGCCCCCGACTGAATACCTAAAATACCTGGATCTGCTAAGGGGTTGCGTGTCAAACCTTGCATTAACGCTCCTGATACTGCCAAGGCTGAACCTACGAGTATAGCAATGAGCGATCGAGGTAATCTTACTGTCTGAATGACTAGGTGATCGTAGGAACCATCAAAGGCAACAAAGGATGTCAAAATCTTTTTTAGAGGTATTTCTGCTGCACCTAACGTGACACTGTATACCAAGCAAATTAACAAGATAACCAGTCCCACAACCAGACCAGCTAAGGGTGATATTTGAGGCTTTTTCCATTCTCTTTCTCTATACGGTTTTGTGAACCCTTTGGTCATTTTATGCACTCTCTCAAAAATTAACAGTTTATTAGCCATCAGATTGAACGGGGACATATCCAATTACTGGGTGTTGTTGTAGGCCGTTCCATCTAAGGCAAGTATTAATGAATCCCAGATTGTACACGCCACAAACTGGTGTAAATCCCATCAAGCGCTAGTAAATCCTCATGCTTACCCTGCTCGACAATTTGACCCTGTTCCATCACATAAATACAATGACTGTGGCGAATTGTGGACAGACGATGGGTGCTCGCAATTGTCGTCCGATTTTGGGTAATCGTCGCCAGTGACTTCTGAATCGCTGCTTCCGTCTCATTATCCACCGCAGATGTCGCCTCATCCAAAATCAAAATCGGCGGGTCTTTGAGAATTGCACGGGCGATCGCAATTCTTTGTCTTTGTCCACCAGAAAGCTTTTGACCGCGTTCGCCAACGATAGTATAGTATCCTTGGGGTAGTTGCAGGATAAATTCATCAGCCTGGGCTAACTTAGCAGCATGGATAATTTCGTTGTGACTAGCATCAAAACTACCATAAGCAATATTCTCAGCCACCGTACCGTGAAACAGAAACACATCCTGACTCACCCAACCGATACAGCGTCGTAATTCCCCAAGTTGTAACTCCCGAATATCGATACCATCAACCAGAATTTGTCCGCCTTGGACTTCGTAAAAGCGTAACAGTAGCTTAACTAAGGTACTTTTACCAGAACCCGTTGCACCGACAATGCCAATATTTGCTCCGCTTGGAATGTGCAATGATAAATCTTGCAGTACATTGGTGTGATCGTTGTATGCAAAGGTGATATTTTCAAGTTGCACTTCACCGCGTACTGTTTTTAACGGTAAAGGATGCTTCCCTGTGGGAATAGCAAGGGGAGTATCTAACAATCTCATAACTCGTTTAATAGAAGCCATAGCCCTTTGATACTCGTCCATAATTTCGCTCAAACTGGCAAAAGGCCACAGTAATTGCTGCACAATGAATACCATGAAACCGTAAGTTCCCACAGTTAACTGATTATTCGCCACTGCAACCCCACCAAAAAACAGTGTGGCGATGAAACCGATGACAACCACTAATCGAATCGCAGGATAAAAAGCAGCAGAAAGGGCGATCGCACTAGCGTTACTGCGGCGATAGGCTTCACTGTCAGTAAGGACACGACCTCTTTCGTAGGTTTCAGCAGTAAAGCTTTTAATTGTGGCAATCCCTGAGAGATTATTAGCTAAACGACTATTGATAAATCCGGCTTTGTCGCGGACATCTGCATAACGGGGTGCGAGTCGTTTTTGGAATGCTAATGAACCCCAGAATATGAAGGGTGTAGGTAGTATTGCCAACCAAGCTACATTGGGGGCAATGAGAATAAATGAACCGCCTACAGCTAAAATAGTGGTAATAAATTGCAGAATACTAGCCGCCCCAGAATCGAGAAATCTTTCTAATTGATTGATGTCGTCGTTTAATATTGACAAAAGTGTGCCTGTAGAGCTTTCTTCAAAGTAGCTCAGTTCTAGTTCTTGTAAATGGCTGTAGGCATCAAGTCGTAACTCATGCTGCATAGTTTGGGCGAGGTTGCGCCACAGGCGATCGTAAATAAATTCAGATAGTGATTCTAAAATCCAAATTAGTAAACTTAATAATGAGAGGATTGCCAGTTGTCCGATGATATTAGTAATCCCTATTTTGGCAATGATAGAGTTCTCTTTTTCCACTACGACATCTACGGCGACACCGATTAAATATGATGGTGCCAGGTCGAAGATTTTATTGAGGATGGTAAAGGTTACAGCAGTCCAAACTTGAGGGCGGTAGTTTTTGGCGTAGTGTAATAAACGTAGGAGAGGATGCTGTTTGGTTAATGGCAAAGAGGTCATGGTAAATGCTGAATCTAGAGAAAATAATTAATCATAATTACCTGGAGTTTCATTGATTAATACAGGGGGTATTTGGGCGAAAATAGCAGACTGTAACAGTTCAGGAAGCTGTTTCCAAACTACAGTTCCTTTATCGCTTTTGATATACAGTTGCATAAAATCTAGTAATGCAGCGGCACTTTCTCTGGGGGTGAGATTGACGAACAGATAAGTGGGTTTGTCTAGACTGGCGACAGATACAACACAGCCATGATTGCACGCCCATAAGCATCCCACTGGTTGAATTTCCACTTCATTGTCTGGGAATTGTTCGGCGCCTAGAGTATTCAGCTTGTCAAGTAGAATAGTGCCATCAAAAGGGGGATTTTTTGGTCTTTATGCGGAGGAACGGTGGCAGGATTTACAGATAAATAGGGTGTGTTTATACATAGGTTTAAGGTGTGTGGACGAGGTATTTGTAGAGATCATCAAGGACAGCATTGGCCGCAGGTAAACTTGAACCAGTCCAGGTTGAGGGATCAACTAAATAAACATGATTTTTCTGAACTGCATTAAGGCGTTTCCAAAGGGGGCTTTTCTGAATTTTTTCAAAAGCTTCTTTGGCGTTATTTCTAATTATAGAAATAAATAGCACGTCTCCATCAGCCTTCTCTAGTTCCTCTTCAGAAATACTGAGCTGTCCATAGGGAGCATTAATATTCTGTGCTGTTGGACGCTGTAAGCCAACAGTATCTAGAATAGAACCAGCAAACGAGTTTTTCACATCACTCTCAACACCACGATTACCAGAATGTATGTGGATAAATGAAATTTTTTGTCCCTGGTAGCCATTCTCCTTTAGAGAGTCCGCGTTAATGCCCAAAGCTATTTTCAAGGTTTCAATTTTTTTGTAGTAATTCTTCCACGCTTCTTTAGCTTCTTTTTCCTTGCCTAAAACCTGAGCGACAAAATCAAAGTGCTTTGACCAATCGAGAGGTTTTTTAAACTTTCCCAACACGGTAGGAGCAATTTTTGAAAGTAAGGGGTAAACACTCTTGTCAATGTTTTCCCAGCCCAAAATCAAATCTGGCTTAAGCAAGGATATTTTCTCTAGATTGGGTTGAGAACGTCCCAGAAATTCTACCCCATTGCTGATAAGTAACTTACGATCGTCTAGAAAATAAGTGCTGCCAAGGGGCTTTACTCCCAGAAGAAGGGCATTATTGAGAGTTAAGGCAGATAACGTAATGACACGTTTCGGGGCAGTAGGAATACAAGTTTCACCCATAACGTGCTGAAACGAATGGCACTCTGCAATGCCCGATTCAATAGGTATTTGAATGTTGTGGCGATCTTTAGGAGTACAGGCTGTGACAAGCAAAAGTCCTATCACGCCCAAAGACAGCCAAGTAACGAAGCGGCTTATGTATCTTCGTCTCTTTCCTTTGCGGTTAGAATTGCCAAGAAATCGTACCTTGAATTGTAATGTCTTCTCCAGCAAAAAGCCGATTTCGATTGAAAGAACTTTCAAAATACTCTACTCCGAATAGATTCTTGACATTGAGCGATGTTCTCCAATTATCTTGTTGGTAAAATATGGCGGCATCTGTCCGTAAATAGCTAGGTATCTCAAATGAATTGTCTAAATCACCCTGACGCTCACCAACATAGAAAAGCCCTAAGCCAAAACCCAATCCTTTTAATTTACCCGCTTGAATCTCATAGGTTGTCCACAAATTGAAAGAATGTTTTGGCACGTTAGCAAGTCGATTTCCTACAGGCAGAGCATTATCTTCTTCGATGCGAGCATCAGTGTAAGCATAACCAGCAAGGATATTCCATCCTGGTAAGATTGCACCTGACAGATTCATCTCTATCCCTCTGCTACGTTGTTTGCCTGTTTGAACAGAAAAGTCAGGATTGACTGGATCGTTGGTTAAAACATTGGAGAGGAGTAGATCGTAAAATGCAAGTGTTGCAGATAATCTGTCACTTAAATCTGCTTTTACTCCAACTTCATATTGTGTACCTCTTTCTGGTTGAAATTGTGCATTTTCAAAACTGCGCCCATTAACAGGAGAAAAAGATTGGCTGTAGCTGGCATAAAGGGAAATTGGTGGAATGGGTTGATAAACAATACCAACACGAGGACTAAAGGCATTTTCTGATTGTTCCTGTTCCGTGCTAGCTTCCCGATCCTTTACTGTCTGAGTGAACGTATCAAAACGTAAACCTAGTAATAGCTTCAAATTTTCGGCTATTGTAATCTGATCTTGAGTATAGATTCCTAATGCTGTTCTGTCAGTAGCATTATCAAACGCGAAGGCAGGAGTAGAATCAATCGGCTGCCCAAAAACAGGGTTGAATATATCAATAGGTGAGCCAGTTATTGCAGTGCCAGTATCTCTATTGTAGAAATCGTTAAAATCAAATCCAAGTGTTAACTGGTGTTCTATTGATCCAGTTGAAATTTTTCCAGTTACATCCGATGCAAGTACGTAAGAAGTAATATCGCGTGTTGTGTCCAAGAATCGACGATTTAAAGTTCGATTGTCAGGCTGTAGACCAGTTGGCAAAGCAAGATTGGATACTTTTAAATCATAAAATGATGCAAAAAATGCATGGCGTAGTGACCAGGAATCACTGAACTCATGCTCTAATCTATATCCAACTCGGCCAAGATTCACTTTTTGATTGGCGTTAGACTCGTTGTAGTTGCGGTTATGTGATATTTCTCCATTAGGATTAAAAAGCACAGATCCAAGAGCTGGCACACCTGTTGGGGGAGGAACACTATCGTTGACATAATCCCCTTCAAGGGTTAACTTTGTTGTATCACTAATCGCCCAACTCAAGACAGGAGCTATCTGAAAATTTTTATTTTCTATGAGATCAATAGAACTACCAGCACTTCTATAGGATGTATTTAATCGGTATAGAACATTGCCACGATTGTCTAGTGGACCAGACAAATCAATCGCACCTTGATAGAAATCATAATTGCCAACTGTTGCGTTGAACTCATAGAACGGTTCACGTAAGGGCTGTTTTGTGACTGTATTGATGGTTCCACCGGGATTGCCCTGCCCAAATAAAACGGAGGCTGGACCTTTAAGGACTTCTACTCTTTCAACATTGGAAAACCCAGTTGAAAGACCACCCACAAAGTCAGGTATACCATTTGTTAGATTATTACCTGAAAAATTTTCGATTAAAAAACCGCGAATCCGGTAGAAACTTCCTTGATAGTAGGGAGGATTTCCCGTAACCACACCACTGATATTTCTCAGAGCTTCTTCTTGACGGGTCACATTTTGATCGCGCAACACTTCTTGAGGCACTACCTGAATCGATTGGGGAATGTCACGCAAGGGTGTGTCGGTTCGTGTTCCCACACTGCTATTTGGCACGCGATAGGCATCTCGAACGCCTGTAACAACAATAATATTCACCTCATCATCTTCTGACTCTGCCATAGTTGTTGAAAGAGTAGAAGAAATCACCAAACCCCGCTCATTTGTGGAAACCTGAGTCCTAGGCAATCCATCAATCCCCGTAATCAAAACCTGCACAAACGTAGGTGATACCTGAGTTACCGAAATATTGGCAATTCCCTCTGCAGGATTTTCGACTTTAAACTCATTACCCTCAGCAAGAGAAAGCACCGCATTGGGAATATCTGTATAAAAAGTTTGTCCTTGTGTGCGAGTGGTGGGAGTGGCGAGAGTAGTTCCTGCTTCTGTTTCCAGAGTGATGTCGATACCCTGTTCTGTCGGCGCGATCTTAACCCCAATAATTTTGACGATCGCCGCATCTGCTTGCGCCCTCCACTCTTGCACTGTGGTTGCAGTTGGCTGCAAATCACTGACGCGGATAATCGCTGAAGTTGCTAAATTTGATTCCGTGACAGTCTCAGTTTCAAGGGGAACTGGCGGCGATGATGATAATTTAGGATCTGCTTTTTCGGTAGGAATTGGGGTAGATTTTTCTTCTGCCCCTGCTGGTAGCGCCATGCCACCGGCCAAACTACCCGCCGCATCCGCTTGTGCCATCCACTCTTGCACTGTGGTTGCAGTTGGCTGCAAATCACTGACGCGGATAATCGGTGAAGTTGCTAAATTTGATTCCGTGACAGTCTCAGTTGCAAGGGGAACTGACGGCGATGATGATAATTCAGGATCTGCTTTTTCGGTAGGAATTGGGGTAGATTTTTCTTCTGCCCCTGCTGGTAGCGCCATGCCACCGGCCAAACTACCCGCCGCATCCGCTTGTGCCATCCACTGTTGCCCTGTAGTTGCAGTTGGCTGCAAATCACTGACGCTGCCGATAGTCGGTGAAGTTGCTAGATTTGATTCCCTGACAGGCTCAGTTTCAAGGGGAACTGGCGGCGATGATGATAATTTAGGATCTGCTTTTTCGGTAGGAATTGGGGTAGATTTTTCTTCTGCCCCTGCTGGTAGCGCCCAGCCACCGGCAAAACTACCCGACACAACCACTAACAAAGCTAACTTTACCGACAAATTAATTGGCAAATTTACTAAAGCGCTTTTCATACTGGTCATAACTCCTTACACCAAAAACAAACTATTGCAACTTATTTGCAATTAACCAAAGTTAGTGTAAAGAAATCAATCTCGCCCTGTCTATCCAAAAACCGCCAATCACGATCCAAAAACCGCCATTCTGCTAGAAATGTTTGCTGACAAGCTTTTTCCCTGCTACGCATTGACTCGGCGCGATCCCAAACTGTCGCTTAAAGGCAGCAGCAAAATGTCCGAAATGTCCATAGCCGACTAGGTTTGCCACCTCTGCCACTGTGCGATCGCCCTGACGCAACAGACACTCGGCGCGTACCAAGCGTTGCTCTGTCACATAGCCCAATACCGTAGTTTTAAAAAGAGTCTGAAAGCCTCGCTGGAGAGTGCGCTCGCTCACCCCCACCAGTTGCGCCAACTCAGACAACAACGGCGGATACTCCAGTTGGTTTGTCAAAATTTCTTTAGCATAGTGCAATCGCGCGATCGTATCAGGACGCAGTTTCGGGGCTGTCACAGGAGCAATACGATCCGCCATCACCAGATCGATCTGCATCGCCAATAGTTCCCAGACTTTCCCCTGCAAATACATCTGCTTTGCCGCCCCATGATAGGGCGCATTCCAAATCTGTTGGGCTAGCGCTCGCATGGCGACTGTCCCTGTCGGATAAAACGAAGCTTTCCAGTCCTGCTCTTTACAAAGCAGCGATCGTAGGTTTTCCCGTGACGGCTCATCTTGACCAAATAGCGGCTCTAGCAAAGCTGGCTCTAGCTCCACATTAACCGTTATTAATCGCTGTCCACTGTAATGCTGTTCCCCATAACTAGGCGAAATGCCACTCCCTGAAAAATAGGCACGATTTTTGCCCAGTGTTGGGTGTACGCCTTGGGTGTCTATAGTGCCTGACAGCAACACATAGATCTGGATTAAGTGGTCATGGTCAGGGACTTTCACAGTCCAATCTTGTTGGCAAGTGCAATCCGACAAATTTAACCATATCCCTGATGCTAGCTGTAAATCGCGACTGTAGCCAGAACCCAGACAGGATGGCATTTGCCAAACTGTTTCAAAGCTGTCGATCGCAGTCTGAGGGTTTTGCGATCGGTTTGTCGAGTCCCACAATTCATTCCAGTCCGATCGAGTTAAGGTAAACGTCATGGTGCATTAGAAATAGTGATACTACTACTTGCAAATAAGTTGCAATAATCTTACCCTATTTCTCAGAAATGGTTAGCCTATTACTTACCAGCTCGATCGAGATCAAGACTCGATCGCGCAGCGTTTCGCTGCGTTAGATTCGCTCTCAGTTCGCGATCGCAAAAACCCGTTTTCTTCACGTAATGTGGTCATATACGCTCGATCGCGACAACGAGAAACCGGGTTTTTTTTTAATAGGGTGCGATCGCGAACTGGATCTGCCAACAGCCTCGGTTAATGATGAAGGCTTTTTTCGGTGATTGTACGAATTGAAGAAGGCAAATCGATCGGCTAAAATTGTGTAATTGTTGAGCTTGCGGTGCGGGTGCAGCTATGACTTACAGCTTGAGAATTGTCGATTTGCCAACGAGTGAACGGCCACGGGAACGGTTGATGGCGGGCGGCCCGAAAAGTTTGGCGACTGCAGAATTGATTGCGATTCTTCTGGGTACTGGTCAGGGACCCGGCAAACTTTCCGCCGTCGGGCTCGGACAGTATATTTTAAATCAGTTGAGTTTGCACCACCGTGATCCTCTGGCTGTGCTACGCACTATTAGCGTTCAGGAGTTGACGCAGATTCACGGGATTGGCCCTGCCAAGGCAACTTCGATTTTGGCTGCAGTCGAGTTAGGGAAGCGGGTGTTTCAGTCGCGGCCGCCGGAAATGGCTGTGGTTGACTCTCCCCAAGCGGCGGCGGATGCCCTGAGTCAGGATTTGATGTGGCAGTCTCAGGAACGTTTTGCTGTGGTGTTGCTGGATGTGAAAAATCGGTTGCTGGGTACTCAGGTAATTACGATCGGCACAGCAACGGAAACTTTGGCTCACCCACGGGATATATTTCGGGAGGTGATCCGCCAGGGGGCGACGCGGGCGATTATCTCGCACAATCACCCCTCCGGGATTGTGGAGCCAAGCCCGGAGGATATTGCTTTGACGCGACAGTTGCTGGCGGGAGCGCAGTTTTTGTCGATTCCGCTGCTGGATCACTTGATTTTGGGGAATGGCGATTTTCGGAGCTTGCGGCAGACGACGACGCTTTGGGACGAGTATCCCCAGGGCGATTGAACTCTTATACTTAACTAATTTCATTGCTATCATTAGTTATTTGTATCTTTGGGTTCTCCCACGGCCTAATCAGCTCTGAGAGCAGGCAAATTTTCCGGCTGGAGTCCCCCGCGAGAGCCTGTTTTGGCTGAATGTCGCTGCTGATACTTCGTTTCGAGCACAACTCGGTTAATCTAGTATAGGTAGGCTGAAGAGGTCGCTAATCCGATTTTTTTTGAGCATACTAAACGTATACTAAACCAGCACCTAAATACCCATTTATTAAGAAATTATTAAATGGGATGTAAAATACACGGTGTGGTGATAGGAGGAGAACTGTGTTTCTGAGACTTGCAGAACAACACCGTAAATTCGTTCAAGATTTGGTAATGAACCTCCAAGCTTTAGCGATCGTGCTAGAGCATCGGGGTTATCTGGCATCCTGCTACACTTGCGGGGGTCAGATGAACAGTGCCTCATTTATGGTCAGTTTGACGGACAACCATCTGATTCGATTTTTAGTGTCAGATTACGGTATCACTTGGACTGAGATGCGGGACGACCGCGAACTCATGAAACTAGAAGGTGCAGAAGCGATTAATCAGTTACAAGAACTGGCAAATCTCGTAAAGTATCAAATCCAACCTTCGGAAGCTACTTTAGCGACGGCGCAGTGAGTGTAGCGATTGCACGGTTCCGAGGAAGGCGACACAAGAAAGTGGGTGCTTGTCTGCTAAAACCGAATCCCCAGCGAGTTAGTTGGGAGGATTCATTTAGTTAGGTGCACAGCGATGGCTGCTCAACAGACAAGGGTACTATCAGGGTGCCTTCAGACGGTTTAGCGCTCAGTCGATCGAAGTGAGCCTGGGCAGACGGCATACTTTATGCCAGAAGTCTCAAACTTGGAACCTCTAGTTTTTTTTTCAGCAGTTGGTTCTCCCTTGAGAGCGATTAGCAAAATTTAGAAGTGCGACTGCTCGTCGGCTGCGATGTTAATTTCTCACTTTGGCATTCAAAAGTCAAGGAATTGAAATTAACTTTAAGCAGGCAGGTAAAATTTAACATCCAGAGTGAGGATGAGGCTGTGAAGATTGGGCAAAAGGCAGCCCACGGGGTGTGATGTGCGGGCGAATGGCGTTTATTTTTGCTCTTAGATTTAGCCTATCAGGCTAATAATTAACTTGAAGCAGTATCACTGCTGTAAAACATCTCACAGCCGGCTTCAGCCGGCTAAGTTTTGCCTATATCTAGGCTTCTGACCAATGTTTGGCTTTTAGGTTAAACGGCTCTTTGAAGTGTACGCTCGCACTTGCTAAACTAATTTTATAATACTTTAATGATTAGTCCTAAAATATTTATCGCCCAGTTTGGAGTCAGCATCAAATGGTAAATTTAAGCGAACTACTAGAACCCATCGCCAGTCAATTTCGCAGTCTGGGAATTCCCGAACCAATTACCCATTGGGGACACCCTGTAATGATGGGGATAGTGGTAGTGGCGATGGGCAGTTTTGTCGGGTATACGGGATGGCAGGGACGTTTGGCCACCGATAAAGATGTCGCACTCAAAAGTCGCTCGGATCACCGCAAGCTTGCACCGTGGATGTTTCTGTTTCTAGCTTTGGGCTATACAGGCGGCTTGCTGTCGCTGGTGATGCAGCACCAGCCAGTCATGGAAAGTCCGCATTTTTGGACGGGTTCGGCAGTGCTGGTTTTGCTGGCTGTTGGCAGCTTGATTTCGCTAACGGGTTTTGGGGGCAATAAGCTGGCACTGCGCGCGGTTCACGCTTATTTAGGCACGACAGCCCTTGCACTTATGGTGCTGCACGCGGCTTTCGGTTTAAAATTGGGGCTGTCTATTTAGAAGAGGAAGAGGAAGGGGAACGGGAAGGGAAAGAATGTAAGGAAAGAAATTTTCCCATAACTTACGCATAGGTAGCCAGAAACTGGGTTTTTGATCTAAATACACGGCGTTTAGCTTTTTACTCCGCTTGAAAAACCAGGTTTCTTGGGTAAAGAGTGCATAATTCCTGCATCGGTTTCCCTGAAATATTCCCCCTCTGAATTACTAATTAATGAATCAAGCAACGGGTGTCATCTTCTGTCTTGCCTACATTTTGGGATTGATTTCTACAGCGGTTCCTTGGGGTAGATACGCGATACTTGCTTTGGGAATAGCCGTGGCGATCGCCCTGCCAAAATTGTTGCGAAATTTTACTAAAAATTCCGTCAAAGTTACTAAGAAAAGACGCAGCAGACAAAAAGAAAATGCTCTGGAAGAACCCTTAGATCCGAGGGAAGAGTTGAGTTTGTTGGAGATGCTGCCGAGAGCGAAATGGGTGTGGGCAGTTGCGGGTTTACTGGCATTTCTAGCTAGCATTTATTTTGCAGTTCGATCGCCCCAACCGGCAATAGATGACATCAGCAAACTGATTCCGGCTGGCGGGAACACTCAAGAAGTGGCAGTGACAGTTCGCGGTAGAGTTGTCAGTACGCCTCGATTGACTCGATCGGGCCGATCGCAATTTTGGCTAGAAACAGATTTAGTTAGCGAAATCAACGGCGGCGAGGGAGGAGCAGTAGTAAACCGCCCAGTATCCGGCAAACTCTACGTTACAGTGCCCCTGCTGCAAGCAACGGGTTTGTACGCCGACAATACGATCGCAGTTGTGGGTTCCTTGTACAAACCGCAGCCGCCGTCGAATCCAGGGGCTTTTGATTTTCAAGCATATTTAGCCAGAGAAGGGGCTTTTGTAGGGCTAAAAGGTCGTCAAATTGACTGGACGAGAGAAAAGGCGATTGCGGATGTAAATCGAGTTAACAGCCAAACGGCTGCTTTCTTGGAGCCCAGCGGGATGCAGCCATCGAAAATTCAAGCGATGCGGCAACGGCTCGTGCGATCGCAACTATCGCAGTTAAATGTTCCCGAAGGCCCGCTGATTAGTGCGATAGCCCTCGGCAAACAAGCAGTAGATTTACCTTACAATATCCGCGACTATTTTGTGCAGGCTGGATTAGCCCACGCGATCGCAGCTTCCGGCACTCAAGTTTCGATGGTTTTGGCTTTAGTTCTAGCTTTAACCAGGCGTTTTTCCAAACAATTACAATTTAGTTTTGGCGTCGGTGCTTTATTTTTGCTAGTGGCATTAACTGGCTTTGAAGCTTCTGTATGCCGCGCTGCTTTGATGGGATTTGGAACACTATTTGCTTTGGTGCTGAACCGCCAAGTTAAGCCACTGGGATTGCTGTTAATCGCTGCTACTATTTTACTGCTGGTTAACCCTTTGTGGATTTGGGATTTAGGTTTTCAACTGAGTTTTTTGGCGACTTTGGGGTTAATCGTGACAACGCCACCACTGATGGCAAAGTTGGACTGGATGCCGCCCGCGATCGCTTCGATTGTTGTGGTTCCGATCGCCGCCTCAGTTTGGGTACTGCCGCTGTTACTTTATATTTTTAGTGTGGTATCACCTTACAGCATTTTAGTTAATATTATTGCGGCTCCTTTGCTGTGGATTTTGAGTATTGGGGGGATGGTTAGCGCTTTAGCTGGATTGATTTTTCCGCCCGCTGGCAGTGTTTTAGCGCAACTGCTCGATTATCCGGCAAAGGGGTTAATTGCGATCGCCCAATATTTCTCGCAATTGCCCGGTAATTCGGTAGCTGTCGGTCAAGTATCGGTGTTTCAGCTAATAGCGCTTTACAGTTTAATTTGCTGGGTTTGGATCGGGAGAAGTTCGGCAACGGATTCTGTAACGGATGTAACGGATAGAAGGAGCAAGGAAGAAAAAAGACGGAAGCCGGAAGCAGTCAGAGGGAAAAACCAGGAAAAAGGGAAAGGGAAGAAGGGGAAAAGCAGAGTTATTGATCTGCCGAGTTTTTCATCGGCTTGGATTTTACCGCTGGCTCTGGTGGCGGGAATAAGTATTATAGTTTTGCCAGCTTGGCAGGTTCAATCATCTTTATTTCAAGTTACTTTGCTGGCGACATCTGGCGATCCAGTTTTAGTAATTCAAGATAGGGGAAAAGTGGCGCTAATTAATAGCGGTGATGAAAATACCGTAAGGTTTACAGTGTTGCCTTTTTTGCAGAAGCAAGGAGTTAATTCAGTCAATTTTGCGATCGCCACTCACGGTCATTTAGGTTTGAGTAGTGGTTGGGGAAAATTACTAGAACGATTGCCAATTAAAACATTTTATGATAATAATGCTCCGAAACAAATTCACCGTGGCAACAATCAGGAATTTATGACGGCTGTGCAGTCTCGCCAAGGCGTTTACTTTCCTTTAGAAACTAACAGTACGGTTGATCTGGGTTCGACGCGGTTGCAGTTGGTGAATGCGGAGATTCCGGTGGTAGAATTCCTGGTGGGAAATCGAACTTGGTTGCTCGTCGGTGAAATGACACCGGAAGCGCAAAAAAAATTGGCAGCAACGGGAACCTTGAAGCCGGCTCAAGTGCTGTGGTGGTCAGGAAAAACCTTGACGGCTGAGTTCTTGGGCGCAGTGGGGCCGCAAGTGGCGATCGCATCTGCTGACGAAATCGACCCAGAAACCGCAGCCCAACTGCGCCAAAGCAAAACTCAGATATTCTGGACAGGCCGCGACGGAGCCCTCCAGTGGACTCCAGCAGGGGGATTTAAGACCACCTTGGAATCTGAAGAAAATCAAACTTCTTTTTTATAAAGATTTACAATCTGGCGCACTGTGCGGTAAAATACTTTTAGCTCACATCTCAAATCAATTGGAGAGGTGGCAGAGCGGTTGAATGCGGTAGACTCGAAATCTACTTTAGGGGTAACTCTAACGTGGGTTCAAATCCCACCCTCTCCGTACATTCCTTACTCCACAAGGCTTTGAGGCTATCAGCTTCTTTAGCCATATGTGCAGTTTTATAATGCTCAACCAAGTAGGCATGACTGTCAAAGTCGAAATTTGCCCGCCCCGTAGCTTAGGGCGATCGCCCTTTCATTCCCAAAAACCGATCGCCCTTTCATTCACCTGACCAAAAAAGCCACACACTCAACATGAGAAGTCTGAGGAAAGAAATCCGCAGGCTGCACTCGCGCTAACTTATAATCCCCATTTTCGCACAAAATCTTCAGGTCGCGAGCCAAAGTAGCAGGCTTGCAGCTAACATAAACAATGCGATTTGGTTTGATTTCCTTGATAGCTTCCAAAACCGCGCGATCGCACCCTTTCCTCGGCGGATCTAGCAGCAGAATATCCGGTGTCAATCCCAAGGAAGGCAGCAAACTCTCTACAGTTCCCGCCTGAAAATCGACATTTCTCACGTCATTTAACTCACCATTTAATCGGGCTTGTTCGATCGCCGCCGGTTGCACTTCTAAACCTATGGCTATTTTTACTTGTTTTGCCAGGGGTAAAGTAAAAGTACCAATGCCGCAGTAAGCGTCAACCAAAACCTCGTTTCCCTGCAAATTCAATTCCCCTACCATCACCTCTAACAACGCTTCAGCCGCCTCTGTATTTACCTGAAAAAAAGTATCGGCTCTTAGCTGAAAATTCATCCCAGCAAATCTTTCTCGCAGATAAGAACGACCAGCAATGCAGCGAGTTTCGGCACCAAAAATCACATTAGTTTGAGCGGGGTTTATATTCAAACAAACACCTACCAGTTGAGGATATTGTTTCAGCCACTCTGATGCTTGCTCTTCGAGTCCCGGCAACTCTCCAGTGCGAACTATTAAAGTTAGCAGCATCTCGCCGGTGCGCCGTCCTATCCGCAAGGATAAGTGACGCAATTCTCCTGTATGTTTCTTTTCGTCGTAGACTTGCCAATCCCGCCAGTGAATGTCTTCTTTAACTTCTTTTAACAAAGGATTGAGGCGCGGATCTTGCACCGGACACTGATTGAGATTGACTAATTTGTGGGTGCTTTTTTGATAGTAACCTGCTTGGACTTGACCTGTTGCAGATATTGCCACGGGATAAGTCGCTTTGTTGCGGTATCCCAAAAATTGGGAAAATCCCTCGATTTTTCCCGTTAAAATTTCATCAACTTGCAGATTGCTAAATCCGCCAATCCTTTCTAAGGCTTGAATGATTTGATTTTGCTTGGCTGCAAGCTGATATTGATAATCTACGTGCTGCCACTGACAGCCACCGCACTTGTCAGCGACAATGCAGTTAGCTCGGATGCGGTGTTCGGATGCTTCGAGAAGTGTGTCCAGCTTGCCTGTAGCATAGGTGGATTTGACTTGCACGAGGCGGACAAGGACTCGATCGCCCGTCACGGTATCGGGCACAAACACTACTAACTCACCAAAACGACCAACTCCGTCGCCGGTGTCTGTCAAGTCGGTAATCTCTATCTCAATCAGTTGACCTTGCTGGCAAGGGTTTGCCAATTTCGTCGAGTTTGGGGTGGGGAATTTAGATTTGGTCACAAGTAGTCGTGGTAGGATTTAATATGGTAATGCAATATCGCTCTCTCTTTCCTGAGATAAGTCGTAGCGAAGCGGGGCGTAAGCCATCGCACTCAAACTCAATTGCAGGCTGTCTTCCTGCTGCTGAACGTCTTGCTGCTAAAGCCAAGCTTCAACCGGGGAGTCGAGCTTGTCGGGAGTTGCCTCGATATCGTCGGTGCGATATGCTGTTGGGGCGATTTAGCAAAAACTCGTTAAATAGTCAAAGTGTCTGCCGACATCCAAACTCTCACTCGCAATTTTTGAGTTTTTCCCGCAGTACCTTGGAACACAAGGAAACTGGCTTGAACATCAAGCATAACGCTTGGGGAGATTTACCCTCTACTTCTAGGATTAATAAATTTTAGGAGCAAGGCAAGTCTGCGAACCAAGAATCCTGTCGCCAACTGATGGGAATGTTTATAAATGTTATCCTCAAATTTGAATAACAATGAGCGTAGTTAGCCAATTTATTCTCCAAGCCGACGACGAACTTCGTTATCCCAGTACCGGCGAACTCCAAAGTATCAATGATTTCTTTAAAACCGGAGAACAGCGGGTGCGTATTGCTACTGCGCTGTCTGACAGTGAGAGGAAAATTGTTGAAGAAGCTAGTAAAAAACTCTGGAAAAAACGACCTGATTTTATCTCTCCTGGGGGCAATGCTTACGGCCAGCGCGAACGGGCTTTGTGTCTGCGCGACTACGGCTGGTACTTGCGCCTGATTACCTACGGTATCTTGGCGGGTGACAAGGAGCCGATCGAAAGCATCGGTTTGATTGGCGTTCGGGAAATGTATAATTCTCTCGGCGTTCCTGTTCCTGGCATGGTCGAAGCTATCCGCTGTTTGAAGGAAGCTTCTTTGGCTTTGCTCAATCAGGAGGATGCTAAGGAAGCAGCTCCTTATTTTGATTATATCGCTCAAGCAATGTCTTAATTGCTTTGGTGATTGCTTTAATGAATGTGGCGGAGCATTCGCGGGTGATTTTTGGGGTGATTTGATCTCGCAATTGCTCGCAAATGTTTCGCTTCTGCTTTTTGGCAAGGAAATCTGCCTCATTTCTGCTAGGAAGCAATGCAGTTTAAGCTTTCCCAGATGTTGAGTTCGTCTTGTCTTTCGATGCACATTTGATTTAAAAAGTCAAGTGTTTTTGGGAGAGATTGTTTTTTGAATTTCCGGCTGTCGTAGTGAATGGATGTTTTGAGCTGCGAGAGTTCTCCAAGAGTGGGGCAGGTTTGGATTTGACATCCACCCCGACCTGAAGGTACGGGGATTCCCAATCATTGCTAATTGGGTTTCTGCTTCATAGCACCAGCCTTCCGAGACTTGCTCTCTTCAGGTCTTACGGTCGCTCCACAGACTGAAACGGCTAGCCCAGCCGCCAAAATATTTTTTGCCGCATTGATATCGCGGTCGTGATTAGTCCCACACGTAGAACACTCCCATTCGCGAATGTTCAGCGACAACTTCTCAACAATGTGACCGCAGTTTCCACAGCGCTTAGAACTAGGAAACCAGCGGTCTATTTTTATTAAGGAATGAAAAATAAATAACTTAATCAATTACTCAGGTTGAGGTAAGGCTCGATAATTCCATTTGGGCAAATATTCGTCAAAAACAATTTGCATATTATTTTTGAAGTTATCAGCTACCTTTCGACCAGTTTGATAAACTTTATTAAGGATATTTACAGCTACAGATAGTCCCGTTTTAGTTTGAGTTTTTTCGACGAGAGATTTGACTAATTCTAAACTTGTAAAAATTACTCCTTGACAAGCCCTAGTAATATGAGGAAAAAGTCGATGTTCTATGGGATTATATTTAGATGTATAAGGAGGGTAATGAGCAATTCTGATCTCAATTCCTATTTCATTAACTAATTTTTGTAAATCTTCTTTGAAAATATAATGATTAGCATTATTACTACCTCCCCCATCACATTTAGCCAAGATAGAATTAGCATTAGGGTAGGTAGCTTTACCATAATTATTCCACCAATTTTTTAAAGACTCACAGGCGAATTCACTGGTATCTTTACTATTTCCTAATGTTATATATCCTCGGTTTTGTTGAGAATCATAAATTCCATGGGGAATTACTTTGCCGTGACCTAAACTCCAAAAATCATGATCGAAAGTAGTGACAGGTTCCTTTGTATAGAGAGTTCCCGGACGATACAAATTTCCTAAAACTTCTTTTTTCTTGGTATCAAAACTAATGATAGGATTGCTGGCTTCTCTATACTCTGCATGAAGTCTAGCAATGTTTTTAAATTGAGCATCCCGATTTGTGTTAATTCCTATTGTTTGTTTTTTTTGAGCTTTTCGTTTCACATATTCATGCTTTTTTAATAGTTGGGCAACTAAGGGGAGACTAATTGTAAAACCTGCCGATTGTAGTCCCGAAGCTATTTCTTTATGCGTCAAATTAGTCCATTTGATTAACTCATTCATTGGGTCTCCGGCTGTGTAATTTTTTAAAACTTCTAAAAATGCTGCATCAAGGCCGATTTGAGTAGACAGAATACTTTTTCTTCCCCCTCCTTTTTTTCTGATCCTGGAAGTATTTAGTGTCTCTGAGTCCATTTTTTCTAAATCTTCTATTCCCTTGATGATGGTATTTCGACTGCATCCCAAAACTCGCATTACATAGCTAATTCCACCCCATCCTAATTTTAGAGATTCTATAGCTGCATACCTTCTTTTATCCTTTTCTGATAAGGATTTATAAAATTTTTTCATTTCTGACTCAATAGAATTAGAATAAGACATGGATTTAAAAGTAAATTAGAGTAGTTGAGTAGAAAAACCCGTTGTGAGTTGATCTCTGTAGGAGTGAAAATTGTAATATCACACTTTTTTCATTATAACCGATAACTCATCAACTTATTTATTTTTCATTCCTAAATCCCGCCTGTACCACTCACACTTGTAGCTTAGTTGGCGAATTAATTCACCCCAACTAGCATCGCTGATGGCAAGAGCTAATTTATGGTTTTTCACCATATTTTTGATAGCTAAATCCTCAACTACAATCGTTTGGTTTTCACGAACGAGTCGAGTCGTTAGCTTGTGCAAGAAATCTTTACGCACATCAGTTATCTGCGCGTGGATTTTTGCTACTCGTTTCCGTGCTTTTTCTCGGTTGTTGCTTCCTTTTTGCTTGCGAGCCAAAGCTTTTTGCTTTCTTTTTAACTTCTTCCGTAGTTGTTTGAAAGGTTTGGGATTGGTGATTTTATCGCCGTCGCTGGTAGCAATCAGGCTGGTAATCCCCACATCCAATCCAATAGCTTTATCTGACGAAAGGAAGTGGCTTGATTGTGTAGTCGTCCACGAGGATTGACACGAACCAGAGTCCAGCAGGTGTTAACTTCACCGTAATAGTTGACGGAGTACAACCTGCGGGAATTTGTTTGCTCCAACGAATAGGTAACGGCTCGTTACATTTAGCCAAGAATACCTGTCCGTTTTTCCAACGGAAGGCAGACTTGGTAAATTCAGCGCTACCACCGTTATGCTTCTTCTTGAAATTAGGATACTTGGCTCGTCCTGCAAAGAAATTGGTGAACGCTGCCTGAAGATGGCGGAGTCCTTGCTGAAGAGGTACGCAGCTAACATCATTCAAGAAATCAAGTTCTTCCTCTTTCTTCCAGTTCGTCAGCATAGAGGAAGTTTCGCCGTAGCCAACTCTTTCCTGGCGTTCGTACCAAGATTTTGTGCGGTAAGCCAAAGCCTTGTTGTACACTAGCCGAGTACAGCCCATTGTCCGTCGCAAGAGGTTTTCTTGCTGGGCGGTGGGGTAGAATCGGTAGCGGTAGGCTTTTTCCATCTTCACACTCTAGCACGTCTTTTGTGAAGTTGGTTTTATGTCATATATTGTTGTTTATCTGCGGTGATTGATTACCGATCGCCCTTTTGTTTAGCAATTAAAGCTTTGGCTTGCTGCCACAGAGATTCTAACTCTTCTGGGGCATAATCTGACAAAGGTCGATCGCACGCAGCCTCCACCTTCGCAAACCGCTGCACAAAGCGATCGTTCGTTCCCTGCAAAGCAGCCGACGGATCTAAATCGTACCAGCGAGCTAATTGAATCAACACAAACATAATATCTCCCAATTCTGACTGCTGCGCTGCCTTATCCTCGTGTTTGAGAGCGTGTTCAAATTCTGCCATTTCTTCGTGAAATTTATCCCAAACGCCGTCTACACTGTCCCAATCAAAACTCACTTCCGCAGCTTTTTGAGAGATTTTCATACCGGCGGTGATCGGTGGCAAAGTGCTGGCATAACGGCTCATTTTCGAGGATAAAGTTGGCGGCTTTTCCGAAGTTGTGCCTTTTTCTGCTGCTTTGATTTTTTCCCAGTTTTCGTTGACTTCATCGACGCTGTTGAGTTCGACATCGCCGAAGACGTGGGGATGTCGCCGAATTAGTTTTTCTGTAATGCCCGCAGCGATTTCTGCGAAGGTAAACTGATTGGATTCGCTGGCAATTTGAGCTTGCAAAACTACCTGTAACAGTAAGTCGCCCAATTCTTCGACGATCGCATCTTTATCTCCTTTGCGAATCGCGTCGGCGGTTTCATAAGCTTCTTCGATTATGTGGGGAATGAGAGTTTCGGGAGTTTGGGCTAAATCCCAAGGACATCCGCCGTCTGGCGATCGCAATTTAGCTACAACTTCTATAAGTTCTTCGAGTGCTGTGAGCGATCGACTTTCAGAATTAGACATAATAATTTACCTTTTATATCAACCGCCCAGACGGTTATAACGTTGTTAAGCGCTCCAACCATTGATTTTATTACATCTTCCTTCTTCCTTCTTCCGACGGACATCGGACTGACATCCGTTACATCCCGTACATTGCTCGTTGCCGAACTTCCTTCTTCCTTCTGCTGATTGTATTACTTCTTCCTTCTTCCTTCTTCCTTTTTCCTTCTTCCTTGTGCTATGGATTTGCTAGATGTACGAGTGGGAGCTTTGATTTTGGGCCTCTTAATTGTCTTAGGACGGCCCAACCCGCTCAATCCTTTCTTTTTGAATCTTTTGTAAGCCGATCCGCCCCAATCGCTCAGATAGTGGCTCATAGCGCCCAATTCTAGACCGATGTAAACGGCTAAAATTTCGATGTGGTGTTCCCAGATCGATCGCCCGTAACTCAAAACCACATCCTGCCAATTCCAGCCTAAGTTCCCGACTTTTTCGGCAATTGCCAATCCCAACATTCCGAGAACCGCGATCCAGATAGCGAGGTACAAGATTCGCAAAGCAGTCCCGATCAGAGGGCCGTGGGACAAAAAAGAGCGGTGGCGCAGGCTTTTTTGGTACGGGAGCCAAATCGGTTTGAACCATCCCCAGCGCTGATACTGGCAAGAGTAGATATCCAAGTCGGGGCCAAACATCAGACCGCCGAATAAGAAGCTGCCGGAAACGAGCAAAGTCAGGTTGCTGCTCTGAGTCTGGCCAAAGGTGAGGGCTGCCACCAAGGGCAAACTCCACAGGGTTATTTGATCGTGGGTGCGGCCAGAGGGCATTTAAAGTTTAGGATTTTTTTTACTTGATCTTTCTGAGTTACTGTGATATGATAAATCCCGGTGAGTGCAATTGGGTGATTAGCTCAGTGGTAGAGCGCCTGCTTTACACGCAGGATGCCGTAGGTTCAAATCCTACATTACCCATCCGATAACTCAATATCAGCAGTTTCAGCCGTTTTTAGCCGTCAAGCCGAGAACGGCTGTTGCTGTTGAGAGTTGACTGTTAAATTGGGTGACCACTAAATTTAACATTCTGTGGCGGATGTCTCAAAAGTTGGCACCCAATGCTAGAAAATTAATTTATTGATTTTCTTTTTTAGAACCTTGTATATGAAGCCTAAAATAACTAGCCCGATCGCTTGGCAGCAAGCTGAACTGCTCATGCAGCCAGCAATGATCCGAGTGCTCGACAACATCCGCAAACAATTAGAGGGGTCTGTCTGGACGGGCACTTATCAAGAAGTGCAGATTCCAATTCCGGGCTATCAACTAATTTTAGAGAATCAAGGCGAGCAAAGATGTGTCGATATTTGGGAACTTTGCTATCGAGTCTGCTTTGTCAACTACCAGCCCGCCCACACTCAACTGCAAAGCCAAGAAGTTGTAATTGATACTAGCTTGATTGAGGAGGACACGGGCGATGTAGATTGGAATCGTCTTGATGCCAAAACCAGTCAATTAATACAAGAAATATTCGCCAATTTGAGCAAATAGTCATTTGTCAGTTGACAAGAAAGCAGTAGTTAACAGTCCTCAGTCAACAGTCAACAGTCAACAGTCAACAGTCAACAAAATCTTATGATTCAAGAATTGCACGACATTCAAGCAGCAGGCGGTGCTACTTTTGCAGAGTTAACAACCAAAGAAATTGTGCCAGTCAGTTTTGGTAACGACGCAGAAGCGATCGCAGCAACTAAAAAAGGTGTGGCTTTGTACGATCGCACTCACTGGGGACGCATTCAAATCTCAGACAGCGATCGACTGCGGTTCTTGCACAATCAAAGTACCAATAACTTCAATATACTCAAACCCGGTCAAGGTTGCGACACCGTTTTCGTGACTTCCACCGCCCGGACGATCGACCTCGCCACCGCTTATGCTACAGAAGATGCTGTACTGCTGCTAGTTTCAGCCAACCGCCGCCGCCAACTGCTGGAATTGCTCGATCGCTATATTTTCCCAATGGATCGCGTCGAGTTAACAGATTTAACCGATACAACTGTTGCTTTCAGTTTCCTCGGTCCGGAAAGCACTCAACTACTCGAAAAAATCGGAGTTACCGAACTAGAAAATCAACCTTACGCTACTCACAAATTGATAAATTTTGCAGGTATGGACATCCGAGTTGCGGTTGGTAGCGGTTTAGCAACTCCCGGATACACGTTAATTGCGCCAGCAAGCGATGCAGCCAACTTGTGGCAGGAATTAGTCAAAGCTGGGGCCGTACCGATGGGCGATCGAGTTTGGGAACAACTGCGAATTGAACAAGGACGCCCCGCACCCGATTTTGAAATCACAGATGATTACAACCCCCTAGAAGCCCGCCTTTTACACACAATTACCTATGACAAAGGCTGCTACATAGGTCAAGAAACTATTGCCCGGTTGAACACCTATAAAGGAGTCAAACAGGAACTTTGGGGCGTGCAGTTGAGCGGTGCGGTTGAACCCGGAACAGCAGTCACAATTGGAGAGGAAAAAGTCGGCAAACTCACCAGTTTTACGGAAACTGAATCCGGCTTTTTTGGTCTTGCTTACATACGCACAAAAGCGGGCGGCGAAGGGCTTAAAGTGCAAGTCGGATCGGTGTCAGGCGAAGTAGTAAATGTACCTTTCTTGAGTTCGTAGTTGCGCTCGGTTGCCTGTTGACGCCGCAGCGCCAAAAACTTTTTTGTTGAGGTTGAGTTGGGAAAAATGCTAACACCACAAATTGACAGCAAGTCCTATCTTTAGATAGATTTGCGAACCAACAACAGCAATTATTCTGTATAACAGTCATTACAGAAAAAACAGAGTTTTTCAATGAAAAAGTTTACATCACGCTTAGTTACAACTTGCCTGCGAGTAGGAATAATCTTTGCTTTAGGAATAGCGCTGATTTTTAGCTCCGAATTGGAATTTTCGGGCAACAAAATGCAAGCGATCGCTACATCTTTAACCCCTGAAGCTAAGTCTTACGAAGTTGCCCGTCCCGCTCGGCAGCAAACAAGCGATACAGAGAAGGATGCCACGGGTGTACTTGACAATATCCGAGAAAAGCTGAATCTAGACCAACCTATTGCCCCCAGTACCAAAAAATTTATAGAATCGGTAAAAGATAACGTGGGCGAAGCAGTTACGCCGGGACAGGAAGCAGTAGAAAAAGCGGCAGATCGAGGTAGCAGCGATCGCGCCAACTAATTCAATCGCATCCAGTTTTCAAATATCATATTCTTAGTCCGCCTGCGCGGACTTTGTTTGTTGAGTAGCGATTTCCAGATCCGAATCATGGAAGGGATAATGAACCCGGATTCGATTGTTCACATCGGCACTTCAGGTTGGAGTTACGACCATTGGGAAGGTGTGCTTTATCCCCACCAGCAACCGCCTCGCTCTAGGCTCGATTGCTATATCCAGCACTATCAAACTGTCGAAGTTAATAGCACCTACTACCGCTGGCCACCAAACACTACCTTTACTAACTGGCGAGAGCGCCTCCCCCAAGGATTTTTGATGACCGTAAAAGCGCCCCGTGGTCTAACCCACTCCAAGCGTCTTTACTCACCAGAAAAGTGGTTGGAACGGATGAGCGAGGGACTTCAATGTCTGGGCGATCGACTGGGTATTCTGCTCGTCCAACTTCCTCCCCAGTTCGCCTGCGACTCTGCCCGCCTAGCTTACTTTCTAGAACAGGTGCCCTCCTGGATCAAAGTAGCTGTGGAATTCCGACACCCAAGCTGGCACACAGAAGAGGTATTTTCGCTGCTGGAACGCTCTGGAGCGGCTTACTGCGTGATGAGCGGGGCCCACCTTCCGTGTATCCTGCGCGCAACGGGCTCATTCGTCTATGTGCGCCTCCACGGCCCCGACGCCAACAATCTCTACGGCGGCTCCTACTCGGATGATGATTTGCATTGGTGGGCCGATCGCATCCACGAGTGGGAAAGTCAAGGGCGAAGCGTGTTCGTCTACTTCAACAACGACGGAGAGGGAAATGCAGTTCGCAACGCTTCAAAGCTGAAAACCTTTGTGGAGAACCGTATTTCCTGACAGACGCTAATTGAAACCGTTCCCATTCTTTTGGGCGCATTCAAAAACGCTCTGCAGTTCCCTGAAGCTGAATTAGAAATCGGAGATGGCGTTCGTCTAGGTTATTGTTTGACGATCGCACTCACCCCGAACCCGCACATCCAACTCAACATCACCCAGCACAAGCCGATCGCATTCAGCTCAACATTACTGAACACTTTTGCTTCCATTTCAAACAAATCCCGTAGGGTGCGCTTGACATTGGGAAACACGAAAAACTCCGTCAGTTTCTCGATGCCATAATTAAACGCTTTGTAGCGGTGTTTGAAGTACAGTTCCACCTTCCCTCGGTTCCAACAATCCCAGCAAGTTGATGGCAACATCTGAGCAATGCGCTCTCACATCCCGCTGCACTTCGGCTATCCCTTCCTCCATTAGTCGAGTCGTAATTCCAATTTTAGAGAATGAGTGAGGAAACTTTAAAAATTTATGGACAGACTGAAACGGACTTGCAATGCTGTATCAGCCATCCGCTACAGACAGGAATTTTCAAGGCAAGCGTTGTTTTTTGGACGCTTGCTACACAAACGCCCAACTCTAACTTAACTGCTTATAGCGAAGTATACACTTGATTGTGGTTATAAGTCCCTCTAAAGAATTATTTGTATATTCTCCTGAAGACAGATGATAGCAGCGACCAAGGTAAATAACATACAAAGTGTACAGAGTTATTAGGTAATCTAAAGACATAATTTAAAAGTAGTCTATTTGCGCCTTGTAGGAAAGACATTCGACTTACGCACTTGCCCAAGCTAAACCAAGTGGCAGTCTGTGGCGTACTTTTGTGCCTTACTTCAGGTTAATGACTACTTGATATTTGATACTTAATTAATTAAGTTTACCTAATTTCTTCTTTCTCTGTTCTACCTGTCAGACCCTAATTACCCTGTTGTTATAAGTACCTCTAAAGAATTGTTTGTAGATTCTCCTGAATACGGAGGATAGCAGCGACCAAGGGAAATAACATCAAAGTCTACAGAGTTATTGGGGAATCTAAAGCCAGGATTAAAAGCACTCTATTTGCGCCTTATAGGACATACATTCGGCTTACGCACTTGCCAAAGTTGAACAAAGTTGCAGTAGGTCGCGTACTCTTGTGCCTTACTTCAGGTTAATGACCCATTGAGCTTTGATTATTAATTAGGTTTACCTGATTTTTTCTTTCTCTGCTCTATCTGTCACACCCTAATTACCATCTGGTAATACGCTTCTTTGTAGATGGCACAAAGGATACGCGAAATTTTCGCAGTTTGAGACATTTGTGTTGGCTGTAGGTCATTGGGTATACCCAGACCGATCAATCTTCCTTTTACCTTATCACACTTATTTAAGAAATCTCATGGTTAACTTACTCAGACCGCCCAGTGTTTCTTCAAGTTCTCGCTTCGGTACTGTAACTGGTTTGTGGAGGCAACAGTCTCTTTACGACAGGAGGGCGCTTAAGACTGGTATCGTCCATTTCGGGCCAGGTCGTTTTTTTAGGGGGCATCTTGCCTACATTATACATACCTATCTTGCACAGAAGGATTCCCAAGAGCAGAGATGGGGGATTTGTGGGGTTAGCCTCAAGAGTCAACAGACCATTACTAGGTTGAAACCGCAGAGATTCCTTTACACTTTGACCAAACACTCTAGTTGCGCTCAAAATCGTGAGGAAGCTGAAGTTATCGGTTCTATCAGGGAAATAGTTAATGGTAGAGAGAAGTGCGAGTATGTGCTTGAAAAAATGGCGTCTCCCTCTGTGCATCTGGTGACTCTTACTATTACTCAAGGAGGCTACCATCTAGACAAGAATTTTAATCTCGACACAGCGAATGAAGACATCGCGCACGATTTGCGAAATCCTTCCACTCCAACAACTGCAATTGGCTTTATAGTAGAGGCGCTACGCCGACGACGCGATCGCAAAATGACCCCCTTCACCACACTTTCTTGCGACAACCTCCCAAGAAACGGGGAGATCCTGCGAAAAGCCGTGCTAGCTTACGCTGATATGATCGATCCTCAACTTGCAGAATATATCAGGGATAACGCCACGTTCCCTAATTCGGTTGTAGACAGGATTGTGCCTCAAGAGCAAGAATCCGACTATAACTACCCCAGCCGACTGTTGCAAGTTCGCGATCGCGCGCCCATTGTAACCGAACCATTTTGGCAGTTTGTCGTGGAAGACAAATTCACAGGCGATCGACCCAAGTGGGAAGATACGGGGGTGATTATGACTAGCGACATCACTCCCTTTCTGTATATGAAGTCGAGATTCTTGAATGCAGTACACTCCTTCATCGCCTGTTTAGCTGTAAGAGCAGGTATAGAGTATATGCACGAGGCGATCGCGGTACCAGAATTCCAGTTGTTTACTCGGCTTCTCATGGACGATATCGCAGCAGCAACACCAGTGCCTCGCCAGATGTGTGAACAATATATGGAACAGGTGTTACTAAGGCTCAGTAACGAGGATCTTCCCGATACGACTGAGAGAATCTCTTCAGAAACCTGTAGGAAAGTAGGCAAGTATATATTTCCGATACTTCAGGATGCTTATAGCCGAAAGGTCAGCATGAAGCGGATTATACTTCCCGTTGCGGCGTGGCTGCTTGCAGTCAGAGAAGAGGCGTGCGAGTCTGGTCAACCCTATCATGCCAAGGATACCCAAAGCGCAATTACAGCGATTCAAGAAGGCGCAGTGATTAGCGGGATTCTGGGATTGCAGAATTGCGAACAGACAGAGTTTGTAGATAATGAATGCCACAGGGCTTTGCAAGATCTTCAGACCCACGGACTATTGACTACGCTTAAAAATTACAGTGAGGGAGGTCTTTTAAATGAAACCGTTTCAGCATGATTTGGTGGTGCTTTTCGATCATGACGGAACTGTCGTTGATAGTGAAACCATAGCACTTAAGAGCGCATGGAGGCTGACAAATGAAGTGGCTCGTGAGTTCCCTGGCGCTCAATACTATGAGCTTGAGGACTTTGTTAAAAGGTTCGCCGGGAAACCCTACAGGGAAATACTCAAAAACCTCTACCCTGATTCATTAACCAGTCTTAATGAGCGCGATATTGACAGGCTAGTGGCTGAAGAAGAAAAGAGAGCGATCGAACGGCTTACTATAGAGGCAAAAGCGACGGTAGGAACGCCCCAAGTGCTGTCTTCCCTGCGCGACGACGGAGTTGAATATGCACTTGTAAGTAACAGCAGCTTACAGCGCCTGAGTGCTTGCCTTACTTCTGCAGCCCTGACCGACTATTTCCCCAGCGAGCAGATATTTAGCGCTCACGACTCTCTCCCGGTTCCGCGGCCCAAGCCACTTCCTGACATCTACCTATATGCAGTGAAGTGTTTGGACGCAGAAGTTTCCGATTGCGTGGCAATTGAAGATTCTATCAGTGGGGTAAGGGCTGCCGTTGCCGCTGGAATTGGGCAGATTATCGGTTATGTAGGGGGAACTCATATAAGCGAGGATGAACGAAGCAGCCGTGCAGATGCTCTTGAGTCGGCTGGTGCCCACCAAGTTATAGAGCGGATGCACGACCTTATCGGCTTATTATCCGCAACGCCAGTCTAAAGACAGGCGGCATCAGGCGATCGCTTGATGCTCTTAGTTACGATGGTGAAAAATGGCGTTGCTGAATATCAAGAATTCTCAGCCATCGAATGCTTCACTTTATCAATCCAACCTTGGCTCAGACTCAACACCTGCGAATAAGACAAGTCCGTATCTAACACCAAATCAAACACAGACGGCTTAACTAAACGGGGAAACCATCGATGAAATAGCCTTCCTATCGTCAACCGCAAGAAAAACTCAACCAGCAACAACTTCGTGCGAGGAAACGAATAATTTGATAACTCTTGCAAGGCATGGGCATCCGGGACTCGCTGCTCTGAAAACTGCGGCAAAACCTTCCCCCAATCATCCCCGTACTGCTCCAACAATTGTCCCAAAATCAGCACATCCTCTAAGGAAGAATTACACCCCTGGCCAATCGAGGGAGATACCGCATGAGCAGCATCGCCAATCAGCAACACACTATCGCCCTCATGAAAGCGATCGCAGCGTACCGTTAGCACCCTCGCCACCGGGCGCTTCAGCAACGCCTCCGCTTCTTCCCACGACATTAACTGACCAAACAGCGGGAAATTTTCCTCAAAAAATGTCTTGACTTCTTCTTTCGTGGATAATCCTTCTAGGGGATTAGTCTCTGCATCAAAAATAATCACGCCATTCAACTGATCTCCTGGCTGGGGTACCATCAGCATCCGGGTTTTATTATTCAAATTCCAAGCATGGATTTTATTCGGTTCTAACTCGACTCCAGCAGTCGGATTGAGCCGACTTAAAAACACCGATTTATAGGCATCTGGAACATAGCTTTGGGAACACGACAAGCCTGCATTCTCGACTAAATACTCTCGAATTTGCGATCGCGCCCCATCAGCACCCACCAGCAGATCGTAGTGAACGGTAAAGCTATCTCCTTCTGAAGGTTTCAACATCACGGTTTTAGCGGTTCCATCCACAGCCGTACATTCACAGTTGAAATGTACTTGAACCTGATTCGGACTAAAGGTTTCGGTTAATTGCTTCAACATAATCGTCACGAGGCGATTGCGATCGATTGTGAGAACCGGATTTTCGCGAGGAATCCGTCGGGCTTTGCCGTTTTTCCGATAAATAATCGTCCCATGACAGAACACACTTTGAGCGGCGATCGCCTCCTCTAACCCAACAATGGCTCGAATGGCTTTTCTGCCCCGTTCCTGAAGCGAGAGCGGAAATGTGCGGTTTCCAGAAACATCAGTCAACCGAGGATCGGGACGACGTTCATAGATATCAATATGATAGTTGCCCCGACGCAATAAATAATGTGCCAGTAGCACTCCAGCCGGGCCAGCTCCAATAATCACAACGTTTTGAACCATAGGGGTTTACCGAACACTATGAGTTGATGTACCGAACTTTATTATGCTTCCCGGCAGAGCCCGGATTTCTGAATCAAATTGGTTCAGGGCAATCAGGGTTTCAACAAAGAAGTGGGGGTCTGGGTTGTCTTTTCATCTGCGATCGGCAACCCCTGAAAAGTTAGATATTCTCAAGAATAGCTTGCGCGGCAACTTCGTCGGTAATAAGTCCTGCGATCGACTTTCCATGCAGAGCCGCCAAAATAGACTCCACCTTTTTCACTCATCCTGCAATACTGATAATAAGCCGTCCTCACAAGGCCATAAATTAAGATGAACAGCAATACCAGCACAGACTCAACAATCAAGCTGAATCAAGCATCCCTGTCTCTTTTACCTGGAAACGTGCGCGTACCGAATTACGATCGCCATCAAATTACTAATGGAATTGTGCATATTGGGGTTGGTGGATTTCATCGATCGCACCAAGCGCTTTATCTCGATGATTATTTCCATCAGAATCCTGGTAGTGATTGGGGAATTTGTGGTGTTGGATTGCTGGACAATGACTATGACAGGCGTATGCGGGATGCGCTGCTGCCCCAAGATTGTTTGTATACCTTAGTTGAGCGATCTCTAGAAGGAGATCCCGCTCGAATCATTGGTTCAATCACTCGATACCTGTTTGCACCAGACAATCGTCAAGCAGTTATTGAAACATTAGCAGATCCCAAATGCCGAATTGTTACTCTAACGATCACTGAAAGCGGCTACTACTACATTGAAGGAAGTGGCAATTTCGATGTCAACCACCCGACGATGCAGCACGATTTGCAACATCCTGACCAACCAATTGGGACATACGGTTTTTTGACAGCCGCACTCGAAAAGCGGCGTAAACAAGGGTTGGCACCCTTTACAGTCTTGTCCTGCGACAATATCCAGGGCAACGGCAACATGGTGCGGAAAATGCTAACAACATTTGCCGAAATGCACGATCCAGAGTTAGGACGTTGGATTGCTGAACACGTTGCGTTTCCTAACTGTATGGTCGATCGCATTACTCCGCTGACAACCCCAGCAGATATCAAAATGGTGGCCCAACAGTTTGGTATTGATGATGCGTTTCCCTGCGTCGCGGAGCCTTTCATTCAGTGGGTAATCGAAGATACCTTTTGTGCAGGCAGACCGGATTGGGAATCCGTTGGCGTACAGATGACTAAGGATGTTCATCCCTATGAAATGATGAAAATTCGGCTGCTCAATGCCAGCCATATGCTGATTGGCTATCTCGGCTCTCTGGCAGGTTATACCTACGTTTATGAAGTCATGGCCGCTCCCTTGTTTCAGCAAGCAGTGGCTAACCTGATGGATGAGGTGACACCAACCCTCCAACCCGTTCCTGGGATTGATTTAGACGATTATAAAAAAACTTTAATTGAACGGTTTTCCAATCCCAAAATTCGCGATCAGCTTCCGCGCCTTTGCCTGAATGGATCGGCCAAAATTCCTAAGTTTGTTTTGGGATCGATCCGCGATAAATTACAACTTGAAGGTGCGATCGATTACCTAAGTTTGACGATCGCTGCTTGGTGTCGATACCTCAATAGTCATGATGAACAAGGGCAACCTATTCCCATTGATGACCCATTAGCAGACATCCTCACTCAACGCGCCAGTTTGAGTGAATTAGATCCCAGACCATTACTGGGCCTATCTGAAATTTTTGGAGATTTAGTAGAGTCGCCACGTTTCGTCGAGGCTGTTGGCGACCAGTTGCGTAGTTTGCATGAGTTTGGTGCTAAAGGAACGCTAGCCCGATTGTCGTAGGCACCATCCGCATCCGTGAGGAAACTTATTTGACACTGCCACGGCTGCACTAGGTTAAACCCGTGGGATTCTCCCGTCTAGCCCAGCTTTATGTCTACGAGTGCAAAGAGAAATTCAGCAGCCAGTACAGCGCAATATTTATTGAAGTCATTCTTTCCTATCTTCCCTCTGCTCAAAGCATCTATCTTAAGGCGGATTCTCCGGATGAACTAACTCAGGTTGAATAGAGAAGACCGTGTATGCCTACGGATAGATATTCATGAAGCGCGACGCCACAGGCAAGTTTGTTAGCAATTGGAACTCGGAGACGAAACAACGAGTGAGCGTATCTCTGACTAATACAGCATGGCGATCGCTCGATAAAGAGGCTCACAGGCGAGGAATTTCTCGCTCTGAAGTCATTGAACGCTTTGCCCGCACTCTTGAAGGCGAACAGTGGTTCGCTGCCCAAGAAACTGAGCGCAAGGTGGCAATGATTCTTGAAAGCATTACGGATGCTTTTGTTGCCTTCGATCGCGACTGGCGCTACACCTACGTGAATCAAGCGGCGGCTAAAATCCTGCACAAAACGCCCGAAGAGTTACTGGGAAAGCACGTTTGGAACGAGGTTTTTCCTGAGTTGGTCGGTGGAATTGCCTATCGGGAACTACATCGGGCAGCGATCGAACAGGTTCCTGTTTCCTGGGAAGAATTTGGGGAGCCGGTTCAGCGTTGGTTAGAGGCGAATGCCTATCCCTCTGCGGAGGGTGTAGCGGTTTATTTTCGAGATGTGAGCGATCGCAAGCAAGCGGAGGCAGAACGAGAACGGTTGTTGCACGAGCTGGAAATTGAACGCGCCCAATTTGAAGCCGTTTTGCGACAAATGCCTGCTGGAGTCATGATTGCCGATGCGGCATCCGGTAAATTAGTTCTGGCGAACGAACAAACCAAGCAAATTGTTGGGTATGGCTACGAACAGTTGCTTGCTATTGAGGACTATGTACCCCTTATTCCAAATGAAATCTTTCACTTAGATGGTCACATCTATGCCTCTCATGAGTATCCATTGGTGCGATCGCTAAAAACAGGTGAAGTCGTTACCAACGAAGAGATAGAAATTCATCGAAATGATGGTAGCCGCATTTTCATTAACGTCAACTCAGCACCAATTTTAGATAACCAGGGGCAGATTGTTGCAGCCGTTGTTGTCTTCCAAGACGTGAGCGAACGCAAACGTGTAGAGCAAGCCTTACGCGAGAGTGAATCGCAGCTACGAGCTTTATTTGAGGCAAATCTCATTGGCATTATTATTGGCGATTTTCAAGGCAATATTCTGGAAGTCAACGACACTTGGTTAGCAACTTTAGGCTACACGCAAGAAGAAGTTTTATCGGGAGTGGTAAACTTCCTGGAGATTACTCCACCGGAGTTTCGGCATTTAGACGAGCAAGCAATGGCAGAGATGAAACAACTTGGTCGCCATACGCCGTTTGAGAAAGAATACATTCGTAAAGATGGTTGCCGAGTTCCCGTTTTAATTGGGACTGCCTATTTAGGAGTACCCAAAAATTTAGGTGTAGGCTTCTTAATCGACTTAACAGAGCGCAAACGCTTGGAATCAGAACTGCGACAGCGAGAGCAACAGTTCAAAATGGTGGCTGAAAATGCCCCGGATATTATTAGCCGAATTGATGCAGAGTTTCGCTATCTTTATGTCAGCCCTTCTATAGAACTGGCAACAGGTATTCCATCAGAGCAATTTCTTGGCAAGACTAATGCCGAGCTAGGAATGCCAGAAGACAACTATCGCGTTTGGCATGACAGTTGGCGGCAAGTCTTTGCAACCGGCTCGGAACAGACGATTGAATTTAAGTTTCCGACTTCTTACGGTATTCGATGGTATCAGTCGCGTATTGTCCCTGAATTTGCTCCCGATGGCTCCGTAGAAACGGTACTGGGGATTACTCGTGATGTGACCGATTACAAACAAGTTGAACAGGCATTACGAGAGAGCGAACAACGCTTGCGATTAGCACTGACAGCGGCTCAGATGGTTGTCTGGGATATGGATTTGCAGAGCAATCGAGTGGTGTGTTCTGCTAATGCTCTAGACGTTTGGGGTCTTTATGAAGGGACGGGAGAAGAGTTTGTTGCGCTCATTCATCCAGACGATCGACAACAGGTGCTCCAAGCGACGGTAGCGGCAATGGCTGGAGAACAGCCCTACGCACCGGAGTATCGGGTAATTTGTCCAGACGGCGTTGTGCGCTGGCTCAACAGTCAGGGGCAAGTCTATCGGGATGAGACGGGGCAAGCAGTTCGTATGATTGGCGTTTCGGTTGATATTACAGAACGCAAACAGATCGAAGCAGAACGCGATCGCCTTTTAAAACGAGAACAATCTGCCCGACTCGAAGCCGAAACCGAACGTAAGCGGTTGCATGACATCCTGATGCAATTGCCTGCCATGATTGCCATTGTTAAAGGTGCCGATCTTGTGTATGAATTTGCCAATCCTAGCTACCTGCAAGGGACTGGACGCACTCCAGGCATTATTGGGAAATCAATACGGGATGTTTTCCCGGAGATAGAGGGGCAAATTTACTTTGAAGCGTTTGAACAGGTTTACCGAACGGGAGAAACATTTATTCGGGAGGAGTCACCTACTTACTGGGATCGGAACGGCGATGGGGTGTTGGAAGAAGCATTTTTCCACTGCATCTTTGCGGCTTGGCGGGATGCTAAGGGAACCATTCAGGGTGTGTTGATTTATAACATTGAAGTGACAGCCCAGGTGCGGGCAAGGCAACAGATTGAGGAATTACTGGCAGAACTTCAGCACAAGGAGAGACAGCAGCAATTTCTGATCGAATTGAATGATGCGATTCGTGCCATTCAAGACCCCAAGGAAATTATGTGGCAAGTGGTTTGTTCCACAGGGCAACATTTCCAAGTTACTCGCTGTACCTACGGTGAAATTGATTCTACTCAGGAATACGTCATTGTCGATCGCGACTATTGCAATGGTGTCATCAGCGTGGTGGGTAGCCATCACATGGATTCGTTTGGTCGTGAACTCATTGCTGAATTAAAGCAGGGCAAAACAATCGTCGTAGATGATGTCGCTCGCGATCCTCGCACTGCTGGATCGGGGACTGCTACCTTTGACGCAATTCAAACCAAATCTCTCCTGTGTGTTCCCTTAGTGAAAGAGGGGCGATTTGTTGCATTGTTGGTATTGCACCATGTGGCTCCCCGGCGCTGGACGGAGGAAGATGTGGTGCTGATGGAGCGAATTGCTCAAAAAACCTGGCTAGCCGTGGAGCGATCGCGGGCAGAAGAGGAATTGCGAGAAAGTGAAGCTCATCTGCAACTCGCGCTGAAGGTCGGACGCATGGGAACGTGGGACTGGGATATGCAGACCGATACATTGCTTTGGTCAGAAGGACACTTCATGGTGCTGGGTCTGCAACCGAATGAGTGCGAACCCTGCTATGAGGTTTGGGCAAGTCGGGTTCATCCTGATGACCTAGCAGAAACCGATGCAAAACTTCAGCGAGCCATAGCTGAGAAGAAAGAGTATCACCATGAATATCGCCTGTGTTGGACAGATGGCTCGATTCACTGGGTCGAAGCCAGAGGAGAGTTTACTTATGATTCTCAGGGAAATCTCAAGCACTCGATCGGCGTCGTCATCGATATCACACAACGCAAGCAAGCAGAAGAGGCGTTGCGTCAAGCTCTACAAAAGCTCAACTTCCATGTTGAAAACTCTCCAATGGCAGTCGTTGAATGGGATCGAGACTTTCGAGTCATTCGGTGGTCTGCTGGTGCAGAGCGCATTTTGGGCTGGAAAGCCGAAGAAATCCTGGGCAAATCTTTAACCGAGATACCTTTTGTCTTTGAGGAAGACTTGGAAACAGTTGCTGAAGTCTGCCAACGGCTGGTCTATGGTGAAGAACCCCATATTTTTTCATACAACCGCAATTACACCAACGATCGCAACATTGTGCATTGCGAGTGGTATAACTCCAGTCTCAGGGACGAATCGGGACGGATGATTTCGGTGTTATCGCTGGTGCTGGATGTGACAGAGCGCAAGTATGCCGAACAAGAACGAGAACAACTGTTAGAGCGCGAACGTATTTCCCGTTCTCAGGCAGAAGCCGCACAGCGCCAACTGGCAACTATTTTTGACACGTCTCCGGTTGGACTTGCCCTGTTAGATGCCCAGCAGCGATTTATTGCTATTAACGAAGCATTAGCAGAAATTAATGGATTAACCCGCTCGCAACACTTAGGCTATTCAATTCCAGAACTTTTTGGTCAATCCGATCCTCAATTAGTTGAAGTCTTTGATCGGATCTACACCACAGGAAATCCCTTCACTTCACCCAACTTTGCGGTGAATGTTCCCGGACGCAGCGATCGCCGTCCCGGCTATTACAACGTTTACTATCTTCCGACTGTTAACTTTAATAGCCAGGTAGAAGGCGTTCTAGTCTATGTGGTAGATGTGACGGAACGGGTGCAGTTAGAACATGCCCAACGCTTTCTCTCTGAGGCAAGTGCGGTGCTTGCATCCTCACTTGATTATCAAACGACTCTAGAGCGAGTCGCGCAGCTTACAGTGCCGGAATTAGCAGACTGGTGTACGGTTCACATGATAGAAGAGGATGGTGCGATCGCGCAGATTGCGGTTGCTCACATCGACCCTGCCAAGCTGGAATGGGCATATCAGATTAGAGATAAGTATCCGATAAACCCAGATGACCCTCGCGGTGCTGCATTGACATTGCGGACTGGACAACCGGATTTAGTGCCCGATATTCCCGATGAACTGTTGGTGCAGGCAGCGCGTGACGCAGAGCATTTAGAGATTCTGCGGCAGGTTGGATTCAGATCCGTAATGACGGTGCCGCTGCGAACTCAGGCACGAATTCTAGGGGCCATTTCCTTTATCTCAGCCGAATCTGGACGACGGTATACCTCAGCAGATTTGCAACTGGCAGAGGAATTGGCGCGTCGTGCTTCCTTGGCGATCGACAATGCTCAGTTATATCGGTTAGCTCAACGCGATCGCGCAAAAGCAGAAGCGGCTAACCGGATTAAAGACGAATTTTTAGCAGTATTGTCCCACGAGTTGCGATCGCCCCTCAATCCGATTCTGGGCTGGACAAAATTGCTACGAACAGGCCGACTAGATACCACAAAAACCCAGCAAGCCCTGGAAACGATCGAACGCAACGCCAAGCTGCAAGCCCAATTAATTGAGGACTTGTTGGATGTTTCCCGCATTCTGCAAGGAAAAATGACGTTAAACGTCGCTCCTGTGAATCTAGCGGCAATGATTGAAGCTGCCCTAGAAACGGTACGACTGGCAGCCGAAGCCAAACACATTCAAATCCAGACTACATTTAATCCTATTTCAGGAACGGTTTCAGGCGATACCAATCGCCTCCAACAAGTAGTCTGGAACCTCCTCTCCAATGCTGTGAAGTTCACCCCAACCGGAGGACGCATCGACGTGCAACTAGAGCAGGTTGGTATGTACGCTCAGATTCAAGTCAAAGATACTGGAAAAGGCATCAAACGAGAGTTCTTACCCCATGTGTTTGACTACTTCCGTCAAGAAGATGGCACCATAACCCGACAATTCGGCGGATTGGGATTGGGACTAGCGATCGTCCGTCATTTTACCGAACTGCATGGAGGAACCGTTCAAGCAGACAGCTTAGGACAGAACTTAGGGGCTACATTTACCATCCGGCTACCGTTAAACATCGTAGAGCCGGAACCATCTTCTGATGACAGGCATCCAGAAAGTGCGGCAGACTTAGCAGGTATTCAGGTCTTGGTTGTGGACGACGATGCAGATATGCGGGAGTTGGCAGCATTCACCCTGATGCAATCGGGCGCACAAGTTGCCACAGCAGCTTCGGGGGCACAGGCGTTGACCCTTCTGAATCAATCTCTCCCCGATCTACTCTTATGTGACATTGGGATGCCAGAAATGGATGGTTATGCCCTGATTCGGCAAATTAGAAAGTGGTCACCTCAACAGGGAGGCACGATTCCTGCGATCGCACTTACTGCCTATGCTGGAGAGATCAATCAGCAGCAAGCCTTAGCTGCCGGATTTCAGATGCATATCTCCAAGCCTGTTGAACCTGAAGAATTGGTAAAAGCGATCGCCCGTTTGCTAAGACACTGAATGATTGGAGGATTAGGCTAATGCTGCTTGGAATAGATTTAGGAACAGGCTCTGCTAAGGCTTTGCTCCTAGCGACAGACGGAACCACTATAGGTGAAGCATCAAGCTCTTATCCTGTTCATGCACCCCAACCAGGATGGGCTGAGTCGGAACCAGGGGATTGGTGGTTAGCTGTTGGCGAGGCTGTTAGGAAGGCAGTGGAAAATCACGCTCAAGAGGTACAGGCGATCGCACTTTCAGGGCAAATGCACGGTGTTGTCCTAGCAGATGAGTCGGGTCAGCCCCTGCGCCCTGCTATCCTCTGGGCAGACACTCGCTCTAGTGCCACGCTTAGCGCTTATCATTCGCTCGATGCCGCTATTCGAGAGCGCTTGGGCAACCCGGTTACGGCTGGAATGGCGGGTCCAACTTTGTTGTGGCTACGAGAACACGAGGCTACTGTGTACACCGAAGCGCGTTGGGCACTCCAGCCAAAAGATTGGCTGCGGTTACGGATGACTGGAGAAGTTGCAACCGAACCATCTGATGCTAGTGGTACTTTGCTTTACGATGTTGTGTCGGATAACTGGGCCGAGGATGCCATCTGGGCGCTGAATCTACGTGGTGATTGGTTACCAAAAATTATCCCCTCTAGTGCGATCGCAGGCTATTTAACAACTGTTGCTTCAGAGCATCTTGGCTTAAGAGTTGGCTTACCCGTTATTGCTGGTGCGGCGGATACGGCAGCGGCGGCGCTTGGTAACGGACTACTAGAGCCTGGATTGGTTCAATTAACCATCGGCACAGGCGCTCAAATCATTACACTTCGATCGCAACCAATTATCGATCGTCATGGTCGTACCCATCTCTATCGAGCGGCCGTACCTAACCAGTGGTACGCCCTTGCAGCCATGCAAAATGCGGGGCTAGCGCTTGAGTGGGTGCGAGGTATCCTCGGCTTGAGCTGGCAGCAAGTCTATACTCAAGCGTTTTCTGTTCCCCCAGGATGTGAAGGATTGACATTTTTGCCATACCTCACGGGTGAGCGAACTCCACACCTCGATCCCTATGTACGTGGGGCATGGGTGGGGCTTGGACTGCATCACACACAGGCGCACCTGATGAGGGCAGCTTTAGAGGGAGTTGCTTTTGCCTTGCGACAAGGTTTTGAGGCACTTGAAGCAACAGGTTTTAAAGCGACAGAACTGCGTTTAGCAGGCGGTGGAACTGCAGAAATGCCTTGGAAACAATTACTGACCGATGTATTGAGAATACCCCTCTATGCAACTACAGTTGCTGCGGCTTCCGCGCGTGGTGCTGCTCTACTGGCGGGTATCGGAATTGGCGTATACGCAGATGCTAATGACACCATCAAACTGGCAGCCACACCAATGCTTGCTGCCACTCCCCAATCAGTTGATCCAATCCTAGAAGAGGCTTGGTTTCGATATCAATCTCTTTATCCACGACTTAAAAAAATGTCATAGGAGTTATGCCTAAAGGGGGAGGTACTAGAACCTATCCACAATTTACTCTTAAGCTAAGACTGTTTAACATCTGTCAAAGAAAATAACTAAGTTTACTACAAGAAGAGGTAGATATTACATGAATATATTAGCTGGAATTAAGTTACAAAAATCAGCCGAGACCTCGGATGTATATATACGGTGTAATGAATCTGCATCTATAAACTACCAGGAAGATGACAAAAAAGTTGTTTTATCTCAGGGTGGTGTTGTCTCCTCAAATTCTTACTTTAATTCGTTTTACGAGAGATATTATACTCAATATACAACTCTTAGCTCTATCTACTATGTGCTGAAACTTGAAGGCGATTTTAAAGTTTCTGTTTACAGAGAATTTGATGGACAAAAAAACAAAGAAATAATTTCTGAAGAGAGCTTTGAGAAATGTCAATTCTCTGACCCTGTAAAAATCTCACCAATAAATCTCCTTCAAGGCAAAAAAGCGGGCAGAATATATTTTGAAATAACCTGTTCTAGTGAACATGGTGAATTTAAAGGAGGATGGATAGCAACTGATCAAAGTAAAACTAGAGAAGTATCATTGGGGATTGTCATTTGCACCTTTAAAAAAGAGGACTTCATACAAAATACATTAACTGCAATTTTTCAAGATGATTTGCTAGAAACCAAAGACTTTAAAGTATTCGTTGTTGATAATGGTAGAACTTTAGATGAAGCTGATTTCGGAAAGCCAAAATTGAGGCTAGTTCCTAATATAAATGCTGGTGGAAGCGGGGGCTTTACCAGAGGGTTGGTCGAAGCTTTAGAGGAAAAAAAATATTCTCATTTTTTGCTTATGGATGATGATATAGAGTTAGAAAGTGAATGTATTTATAAATTATTTCCTTTGTATGAATACGCCACTTCGGATTTTGCTGTAGCGGGTGGACTGCTAAATTTACAGAAAAAGCATATGTTGTATGAAGCAGGAGCATCGTACAACGCCTATTCTAAAACTAGAGGATTTGGGCCTGGGGCATTAATTGCTTTAAATTATAATATCGATTTACGAGATTCTAATTCTCTCAACAGGTTGCTCAAGGAAGAAGATGTAGACTATGGCGGATTTTGGTTTTTCTCTTTTTCTAAGGAACTTGTCGAACAAACTAAATTACCGCTGCCTTTATTTATCAAAATAGATGATGTAGAGTTTGGTTTAAGAATAAAAGAGTTGGGCAATAACATTGTAGCTTTTCCATCAATGGCGGTGTGGCATCAACCAGCGGCGGCCAAAAATGTAAATTGGGAAAATTATTATTATATCCGCAATGATTTAATAGCTTATTCCATCCATTATTCTCCAGAATATATGGCTGCAGTTGAGCATTTGACAAAAGTAATACTTCAGGCTTTAGCAAAATTTGATTATAATCATGTAGAGATGGTTGTAAAAGCTTTTGAAGACTATCTAAAAGGCCCAGATTTTATCAAAAACACTGACCCAGAAACCTTTCACATGAGCATTGTAAAGCTTAGTAAAAGCTATAATAACCAAAATGAGGTAGATAAAGTAGCTGGTACTAACCTTTTGACTAGGTGGTTTAAAGTTGCTGCTGAAGGTATTAATGAATGGTCATCCGTAAGTGAAAAATGGAAAAGAGCTTCACAGGAGATGACATCTACTATATTTTGGCAGCAATACCTTGGGCTAAAGAAATAGAATTGACCGCCTCCACTGGTTGATGGTTGACAGCTTAGGCCGCCAGCAACTCAACGATTCACAACAAAAGCGCCTTGGAATTAATTGTGGTAGTTGACACTCCCCCGTCACAACGTAGCTTGACGGGGAATTCTTCCTTCACAGCTTGATGCCAAGTAAAAGCAGTGCCTTTACTTGGTCTTACTCTACCTCCAGAAGCTACGAAGGTTGCCCTACACCTCAAATTCGTAAACCTTGATCTCTAATGTTTTTTAGCTGCATTGATGTTTATATCAGGGTGAGGCCCGCATTAGGGCATTCCCACTTTCTGATATCCAATGAAAGCCAATTTACAGGAGATTGCCAGCTTATAGACGGCAATAGCAGCATTTAGAAACCAGTTTTTTAGATGTTGAGGATTAATTAAATAAGCGTGCGAAGTGCGACCCTGATTTAGTATCACATGGAAGCAACTTGAGTTAAATGATGACATAATCTTCGTCCAAAACAGCTTGAGTGACCTGTGGTTCCGGCTCTACTGGGTCGCTGTAATGAGTCTCAATGTGTTGGATGAAACTTTCCCGATAAGCTTTGAGATGCGAGTTAAGTGCTTCGAGATCCTGCTCTCCTGTCGCGTAACCCCTCTCTCTTCGGAAGTGACCGGATTCCTTAACAAAAGCCATGTCAACTTGCCACAAAGCTTTATCAATCGGGCGATATGCCAAATCAACAATATCGTAAGCGGCGAAGCCTTGGGACTTCATAAAGCTCATTACATCATACATCTGACCGAACAAAGTAACTTCTACAATTACATATTCAGTCTGCTGCAAAATCTCAGTTGCTCCCGCTAAAACATCTAACTCCTGTCCGTCTACATCAACTTTAATTAAATACGGGCCTGGCAAATTTCTTTCCCTGCATATTCCATCCAGGGTAATTGCTGGTATGTTTCTCAGATAAGGATTGCTGCTGTCAGTAACCCGATTTTCAGAAAGTGAAGAATGCACCATACCGGGACTGACGCTGAGGGTGAAAACTCCCGATTCTTTGGTCGCTGCTGCAATAATGTATTCTGCACTTTTGAGCTTGCGGCAAATTTTGGCGAGGTAAGGTTCATTTTCGGCGATGGGTTCAATGAGCAAATGTCGCGAATTGGGGAAAGTTTCGTAAAGGTTAAAAGTTCCCAAGGCTGCACCGACATCAATCACAGTTTTTGGTTGAAAACCTAACTTTTTAGCCAGCAGCAAGCTGCCTGACATCGAGTTTCTGAGAGGTTCTGTTTGTTGGTTCACAATTTTTTCCTACTTTTTTGAAGGTAGATAAACGTCAAATTGGTGGGAGGTTGTGTTGGTTCCTCAATCTCAAATATTCCACTATTCTCTACATTTTTTCTTAGTAACAGGCTTTTGGGTCTGTTCCACAAAAGAATTGATTTGTAATGGAACAGGCCGAAAAGCTTTTGAGATTGTTGCTAGATGTGAGTCAACCCAACCTGCTACTATTTAGCCGACTTCTGCGCCTTGTTTTCCGGTTCGACAGATTGCAAAGCTTCGTCGAGAATTGCCCGTGCTTCTTCGGCTTTACTTCTAGCTTCTCGATAGCGGACGTTAGCTTGAGCAAAGTTTTTGAGAACCTTGAAACCATCTTTCAAACGACCAATTTCCTCGGCAGTCACAGCCTCATCTGTAAACAAAATGTCGATCGCCGCCCGGATTTTGAGTGCTTCCTCGCGGGATTCCATCACTTTCAATTTGAGACTTGCCAAATTGCTCAAAATCTGCACGGCTTCAGTAATCGCGTCCTCGCCTTCAGACGCAGCATCTTCGATATCCTTAACTTCAACAAACTGCTTGGGCCCAAATCCCTCCACGAGTTCCGTAGGCAGCTTTCCCTCATCCATGAGATCCATCAGCCGATCCATCGCTTCTTCCCGGGCTTTGGCTGAATCTTTCCCTTTGACAGTTAAAATAATTTCGGGGCTTTGAGGAAGTGTATAGCGAACCATATTTTGACAGCCTGTGCGCGAAAACAATTGAATGATATTTTATCTTTATTCGATCGCCAGTTGCAGCTATCAATCTGCTCCCTTACCAACCGCTTGCCAAAACTTGACACATATACACTCAAAAGGAACCCTCGACAATGAAAGATAAATTTCTTAACTTGCTTAACTTGCTTTTAGTAGCTGATGTGTTTTTCGTCTTTGCCATTTTTGGGTGGTTTGTGATCGCAGTAGCAGGTCGCTCGACCGGGGTGAATCTCGGTTTTGATTTGTGGTACAGTCTCTGGCAGCCCGTATTTAATCCCGCCCTGGGAATTCTTATGGGCGGTGCTATTCTCAGCGGTATAATTAACCAAGTTTCTAAACGCCTCAATCCCAAGTAAAATTGATGTTTTGTTGGAGACGGTGATTGGCGATGCTACTTAGTTGCCGATCGAACTTGTGGAATGCGTCAGAGATGACGCACTCAATTAGGTCGATGAAGCTTGAAAATACATAAGTAGTCAAAAACGAGTGAAACGCTCCCCATAAGAGCGAGATCTTATAAAAGCAATCACAAAAGTTATGATTGCTTTACATTCTGTTACAGAGTAAAGTTTATTTTCGCCTACCTATTAGGTCGGAAATAAGGATTGGACGATCGGGATCTAAAAAAATCAAGTCATGTTCTGAGTAACAAAAGTCGGGCATTAATTATGGGAGAACAAAAATGTATCGGTATCCTCACCAGCGGGGGTGACTGTGCAGGCTTAAACGCAGTTATCCGAGCCGTTGTCCACCGCGCAACGGGAACTTACAATTGGAAAGTCATGGGCATTCGTCAAGCCACCAAGGGATTGATGAGTCGTCCCCCTCAAGCAATTCCCTTGGATATTGAGAAAGTAGACTCGTGGCTCACCATTGGCGGTACGATGCTAGGCACGACAAATGAGGGCAATCCTTTTGCCTTCCCGATGTCTGATGGGACTCTACGCGATTGTTCTGAGGACATTATCGAAGGCTATCACCAACTAGGTTTGGATGCCTTAATTGGCATTGGTGGCGATGGCAGTCTTGCCATTCTCAGGAAGATTGCTCAACAAGGTAATTTGAATTTAGTTGCTATTCCTAAAACTATTGATAATGATGTCGGAATTACCGAGCGTTCTATCGGTTTTGATACGGCTGTCAATATTGCTACTGAAGCACTAGATCGCTTGCATTTTACTGCCGCCAGTCACAGTCGCGTTATGATTGTTGAAGTCATGGGACGCGATGCCGGACATATTGCGATCAGTGCCGGAATTTCTGGGGGAGCTGATATAATTCTGATTCCCGAAATCCCTTACAAAATTTCCCAAATCTGCGCCCAAATCCAAGAACGCCAAGACAGGGGAAAAAACTACTGTTTAATTATAGTAGCGGAGGCTGTTCGCACAGAAGCAGGCGAATTAGTAATGCACACAAATCGCTTAGGTCAAAGTCGATTAGGCGGAATTGGTCAGTATTTAGCTGATACAATTTCTGACTGTAGCGGTGCAGAAACCCGCGTCACCGTTTTGGGACATACTCAACGCGGGGGAACTCCTTCACCGCTAGAAAGATTAATTGCTTCGGCTTTTGGCGTGGCAGCAGTTGATTTAGTTGCCGAAGAGAAATACGACTGCATGGTATCTTGGCAAAAGCGGGAAGTTGTGAGCGTTCCTCTGGAAGATGCGATCGCCAAATACAGACCTGTAGAGTTCAATGGTACTCTGGTTAAAACTGCCCGCGGTTTAGGGATTTGTCTGGGAGACTAAACAATTACCCGTCCGATTTCTCAAAGTTTTAGTCGGGGACGCACTCAGAACCACGAAACTCGGTTAACCGAGACTGAGGGTTTTAAGCCAGTGTATTGTGGTTAAAAAAACCAAGGTGCTCACCGGCCGTGCTTCCAGGACTAATATTAACCTGGAAGTAGTGGCGTTTCAACTAGGATTAGTGTACCTTGCAATTAGTTCCGAGCGAGTATCGACATCGAGTGCGATCGCGCTCGGAACTACAAAATACCGCAACAAGTAGAAAGGTGAGAAATTGACACCATTTACTGCACAAATTAGAGTGCGTCATTACGAAATGGACGCCCTCGGTCACGTCAATAATGCTGTCTACCAGCATTATTTAGAACACGCTGCGATCGAACATTTAGAACACTTGGGATTTACACTCGATCGCTACCGGGAACTGGGCGGCGTGTTTGTAATGCGGCGGATAGAGATTGACTATTTGCGATCGGCCGCTGCGGGCGATCGATTGGAGATATCTACTTGGATCGAACAAATGCGCGGCCCGCGCGCTGTCCGCCGCTACGAAATTCGCTTACTTGGAAATGACGAAATATTGTTAAAAGCCGAGGCGCTTTGGGTTTGGGTTGAAGTTACCACCATGCGACCGCGAGCAATTCCCAAACAAATAATTGATATTTTTGAATCACAATCTCAAGCATTACCAACATAGATAAAAAATCAACTATTATATTTGCAAAATTATGTAAAAATCTATTGGTTTGTAGTGAGGACTTCAGTCCCCTATTCCCCGTTTGTAGAAGTGCAAAAAGTTGATTGTCGCCGGGGCCGCAAATTCCGATGGCAAAAAGTCGGATTGCCCGCCTGCCAGTTTGGATGCCACAGAGGTACGATGGAATATAGGGAGGGAGGCCAAGCCGGCGAAGGTTAAGCTTGGTGACAATACCCACAGGAAGGAAAAAATGACACTTAACTTGCGGCGACCGATTTTAATAGGCGGAATAGGACTTTCAGCAGCGCTGTGGCTGCTGGAAACTCTACAGCATTCGGGTTCAGAAATGGGCGAAACAGCACTCATCGGCTTGGCTGCTGCCGGTGCGGGGTATTGGTGGTGGAAGCAACAATCCCCCAAACTGGAACTCGCACTCCCGGAACCCCTGGCGAACCGGGAAGCAGCCGAAAAAGCGATCGCGGCTTCCGAAGCCACTATTAAATTGCTGGCTTCAGAAGCTCCAAACTCCGCCGATCCTGCTAATCTAACAGCAAAGCTCGATCGGCTCAGAAGCGAATTAGACAGACAAGATTTGCGGATTACCGTAACTGGCGGCAAAGCTGTCGGCAAAACAGCCTTAATTCAAGTTTTAAATTCTAATTGGGCATCTCAACACCCGCAAAAGCTTAGTTTACAAGAAACAGCACCGCTATTTGCTAATACGAATGCCGATGCCAAAATCAATGGTGATTTAGCGCTGTTTGTGACAGCGGGCGACATCACAGATTCCGAATTTCAAACATTATCTCAGCTAGCAGCAGCAGGTCAGCGCGTGCTGCTAGTCTGGAACAAACAAGACCAATATTTGCCAGAACAGCAGTCGCAGGTTTTGAACTCTTTGCAGCAGAAAATGCAAGGAATATTGGGAACCGAAGATATAATTGCGATGGCAGCTTCTCCCAATTCTATTAAAGTGCGCCAGCACCAAGCGGACGGCACATTTAAAGAACGCATCGAAAAACAAGTCTCTCAACTCGACGCGCTGACGGAAAGATTGACTAAAATCTTAACTGAAGAACGGCAACAGTTGGTCTGGGCGAGTGCAGTGCGCGAGGCTGCAAGTATCAAGTTAGAGGCAAAAACCTTATTAAATGCGGTCAGGCGCGATCGGGCAATTCCCATTATCGAACAATATCAGTACATCGCCGCCGCCACCGTGTTTGCCAATCCGGTTCCCGCTTTAGACTTGCTAGCAACAACCGCCATCAGCACCCAGCTCGTAATCGACCTCGGCGCTATCTACCAGCGAAAGTTTTCCTTAGACCAAGCTAAGACAGTAGCGGCTACTTTGGCTAATCAAATGTTCAAATTGGGATTAGTAGAACTGTCTACCCAAACTATCACTGGACTGCTCAAAAGCAATGCCGTCACCTATGTAGCAGGAGGCGCGGTGCAGGGAATTAGTGCAGCATATTTTACCAGAATAGCAGGACTGAGTTTAATTGAATATTTCCAAAGTCAAGAACTGGAAACTGCTGCCCAAGGCATTTTCAATCTCGACCAGTTGACTAAAACTTTGCAAGCAGTATTTACGCAAAATCAGCAAGTTTCCTTCTTGCAATCTTTCGTCAACCAAGTGGCGAGTCGCCTTTCATCTCAGGTATCTGGGCCCGAAACCGTTAAGTCGGTTGCCAATTAGAAGTAGTCCAGCATCTGATGTTAAATTGGGTCGATTGCCCAGGAAGTAGGTAGGGACACGGCAGTGCCGTGTCCCTACCTACTTCCCCAATAAAAAATTATAAATTTATGAAAAATTGTATTAAAATAAGAAATAGGATTTATAATTCGACGATCAATTATACCTGCTTAAAAAAGCCGATCGCCAATGGCTGACAATTCCCTTCAAGAAAATCGCTTATCCCTTGCCCGCGCCAGTTTGCGCGAAGCCCTGGCGCGCTATTCCCACCTGCGCCAAGGGAAAAAAAACTCGAATAATACAGAATTAGAAGCGGCGCTGCAATATCAGTTAGATATCTTAACTTCCACCTCAGAAAAACTAGACCACAACGTCATTCGCATTGCTACTTTCGGCTTAGTCAGCCGTGGCAAGTCAGCCGTATTAAACGCGCTTTTAGGTCAAAAAATTCTGCAAACAGGCCCTCTCAACGGCGTGACTCAGTGGCCGCGTTCCGTGCGCTGGAGTGTGCCTTTATCCTTCCTTGACAGCGACGAATCCCCCCAACCCCCCCTTGGCAAGGGTGGGAAAGGAGGGGTGCAAGTAGAATTAATCGATACTCCCGGACTTGATGAAGTTGGCGGCGAAGTGCGCGGCGAAATGGCGAAACAAGTAACTCGCCAAGCTGACTTAATTCTGTTTGTCGTTGCAGGCGATATCACCAGAACTGAATATCAAGCACTGTGCGAATTGCAAACAGCTCAAAAACCAGTAATTTTAGTTTTTAATAAAATTGACCTTTATCCAGAATTAGACAGAAAAGCTATTTACCAAAGTTTGCAAGCGCTGGGAAATTCTGAAGAGTTAGCAGCCGCTGCGGTAACAGAGGAAACAGATAGCGAAAATTTGTCCGATCGCCCAAACAACTCCTCCGATAAATCTACCGCAAAATCACCGCCTAAAATTGCCAAATCATTAGAAATAGTCATGGTAGCCGCCGAACCCGCGCCGGTGCAAGTCCGAGTGGAATGGTCCGACGGAAGAGTAACTAACGAATGGGAGTCGCCACCCCCGCAGATAGACGAACTCAAACATAAAATTCTCACAATTCTTAACAGAGAAGGTCGATCGCTCCTCGCTCTAAATGCTTTAGTTGAAGCTAGAGATGCCGAAGCAAACATTGCCCGTCACGTTCTCAAATTGCGGCAAACAGAAGCCGAAGATTTAATCTGGCAATTTGCAAAATATAAAGCTTTGGCTGTCGGTTTAAATCCAGTGGCATTCTTGGATGTAATGGGAGCAAGTGTCGCAGATTTAGCCTTAATTCGCTCTTTATCCAGACTTTACGGCTTACCCATGACGGGTTACGAAGCCGGGAAACTTTGGCAGACTATTTTCTCCAGTGCTGGCGGCGTACTTTTGGGAGAATTGGGTAGCAGTTTCCTGTTGGGATTTGGCAAAAGTGCGGCGGCTGCGGCCCCGCACATCGGCTTTTCTACTTTTGCCGGAGTCGCTGTCACTCAAGCTAGTTTAGCAGCTTACGGAACCTACGCTGTCGGTCGGGCCGCCCAAGTTTACTTAGAAAAAGGCTGCACCTGGGGCCCCCTGGGACAAGATACGGTAATTCAAGAAATTCTCGCCACCATCGAGCGTAATACAATTATCGATCGCTTGCAGCAAGAGTTTAAAATTGGCAATTAAAAATTGTCCTAGTAGTTGAGTAGGGTGCTTCAGGAGAGGATTATTTGTGAATAATCGAAGAGCTAGGATATGACGCATCCTACTGCTTTTATTCTTATACAATTGTCAAAAAAAAATGCAACTGTAGCTAAGCTTCCAACCACGATATTCATCAGTAATTCCCACTTCTTTAATCGAAAATCGTATTACCGCCTCGCGATTCTAACGCCTTCCCTAAAATGGGCGATCGTCGCAATTACCGCTATAGAAAAGTAAAATATTCTAATCAGCCAAAAACAAACCCGCATTGACCAAGAAACAATAGTCGGAGCAATACCAGTGAACTGTACAAATCTGGAATTAACTCTTTTTTCAAAGCTGTCAAGGTCTTTCATCTCCGATTGTTTCGTCGGAATAACGGGAAACTGACCAGTATATACGTAATAACCGATAAAACCAGGCAATCCTACTTTTCTATTCAAAAAGGAGTTAGTTAAGGTTGCAGTTTGCGGAGGCGATAATTTATCGGATTCTTCCACTTTTTCCAGCCAAGAATTATATCGAATGGCTGGCGTAATCATGAAAACTAAGGGAACTATAACTATCAACACAGCAGCACTAATTTTGCGACCGTATTGAGGGTGTAAAAGCCTTGTCGCCACACCCACTCCCATACCGATAAAAGCAAATACCAATATATTTAACAGTTCAATAATTTCGATACCCCTCAACAAATCGCCGATAATCAGAAGTGTATATAATAATTTGTCGGCTAGTAGCAGAGCGGCCCACTTGATGAGAATTGAAACGCCTACAATAGTAGCTACAATCGCCACATACCCGATGGCACCTAGAACGTACAGGAAAATCGAACCGGCTTGTTTGAATGATTGCATGGAATTATTCACTAAGTGAAAGTTTAGGAGTCTGATTGACAAAATTTTTTAAAATTTAGAGCAATCTGGAGTTCCAAATTTGATTTTTAAAATAGATTAGCTTGACATCTTGAAATCAATCTACAATCGATCGACAAGTTCCCGCGCCGCCGCTTTGGTGACTTGTGCGATCCGTTCCTTCACAACATCCTCTTCGATCGCCCTCAGCTCTGTTTCTTGTTCGCGATCGATCCCCAACCATAAAAGATACTCGATATTACCAGCCGGGCCAAGTAAAGGCGACCACGTTAAGCCGCGTTGCTGCCATCCTAAAGCTGTGGCTGCCTTCCACACTTGAAAAATCGCATCGGCTTGAGTTGCTGAGTCTCGCACTACGCCTTTTTTCCCGACTCTCTCGCGCCCTACCTCAAACTGCGGCTTTACCAGCAACACCGCTTCTCGCGGTGGTGCCAACAATTCCCACAGCGCCGGTAAAATCTTATCCAGGGAAATAAACGACACATCTACTACCGCCAAATCTGCTCGCTCAGAGTCGCCGTAAAGCTCAGCAGCAGTCATGTACCGCAAATTGGTGCGTTCTTTCAAAATTACCCTCGGATCGTTACGCAAGCCCCAATCTGCTTGACCGTAGCCAACGTCTACGCCGTAGACTAGGGCGGCGCCGGCTTGCAGCAAACAGTCGGTAAAACCGCCTGTGGAAATGCCGCCGTCGAGACAAATTCTGCCTGCAACGGGAATTGCAAAAACTTCTAAAGCTTTGGCTAATTTGTCGCCGCCTCTGGAAACATAGCGCGATCGCTCTTTGATCTGAATTTTTGCTGAAATATCGACCTCAGTGCCCGGTTTGTCAACTACCTGTTGGTTGATAGAGACTTTCCCAGTCCGAATCAAGGCCTGAGCTTGCTGTCTGGAACTGCACAAATCTAGGCTGACCAATAATGTGTCTAGTCGCTGTTTAGCCAAGGTTTTTAATCTGTACGGATAGGGTTAAGCAGTACCAGATTAGCACTTACGCACAAGCCCCACTGCTAATTTTTGGCGATTATTTTGGTTTTGCGATTGTCGCGGGGCGATCGCCCCAGCTCACATTATGTGACTGAGATCGCTCTGATTGTGTAGTTTTATCACAGATATACCTTCATAAAATCACACAATAATTTTTGCGACTAGCAGATGATTTATATGCAGCTAAAAGCGCTACAAATACCATCAGGGCGATCGACCATGAAAACAATTAACTTTCCTATCAGAAATTCGGGCAATTGTCAAGAAAATCCCCTCGCCTTCGTCAGCGGTGACATCATCCACATTCTTTACCCCAATGGCGAAGTAGAAGCAACAACCACCGAACAAGTGGATCTGGGCCAAACCAAAAATCCCCTGGACAAATGCCTCGTCTGGGGATGGGTTGACGATTTTTAGTACCAGTTTCAAACAAGAATGCAATTATAGGGAAGCTCCAAACCCTTAATTCATAAGTCATTCCCAATTATTCAAATTTTTAATCTATAATTTTTAATCTGAAATCTTTAATCTGAAATTGTATAACCCATAAAAAAAGATCGCTTGGAGGCTGTGAGGCCAAAAAAAGCGATCGATCTAACGGCTGCTAACTGCCAGCCACAAGTGCAATTTGCTGCTAAAAGAACTAGCAAATTGACTTAAATATCTTGTTCGCTCAATTCGCGAATCATGTAATCAAAAGGCTGATCCAAAAAAGGCCCCACAGACAAGCCAGCAGCTTGCACTTGAGCCTTAACCATCTCCTTCATAATGCTAATCCCCATCACCGTCGGGCCAATGGGAACGCTTAGAGAATTGTAAGTTTCCCGCAAACCTTGCAGCACGCGCTCGTCGAGCACGTCGGTACTTCCAGCCACTAGGGCGTAAGTAGCATAGCGCAAGTAGTAGTCCATATCCCGCAGACAAGCCGCGTAGCGACGAGTCGTGTAGGCATTTCCACCAGGACGGATCAGTTCCGGCTGTTCAGCAAATAGCTGGATACCAGCTTGCTTGACAATTGCCGCAGCATTGCTGTTAATCGCAGCCGCCGCCTGTACCCGTGCCGTGCCCGTTGCAAAATAAGATTTCAACCGATCGATACCATCTCGGTCTAAATACCTACCAGCAACATCATAGTTTTCAATCAGGCTCGTCACTGCATCGCGCATAAGTTTCTCTCCCAAAAATCTTTATCAATACTTTGCTATCTGAGACAGACCGCCTATTGTAGACTACTACAAATCGGCGTTTGATTAAGATTTGAGATAGGATTTTCACGAAGGGTAGTCTATCCGCGGCAAACTGTCGTAAAATTTAGCCGTTTGCCTGGTATCTTCAGCCGAAAAATAATCCACAGGGCAAAAATCTCAAACTGCCCGGCCGCAGTGGGCCGCTATTTCAAAATTTTGTAGCCATAGATACAAAATAGTGGATACTGAAGGCCTACGATCGCCCACACAGTCTGAAATCGGCCGATCGCCAAGACACAACCAATATCAGGAGTAAGTCATGTTCCAGACACCCCAAGAAGCCTTAAACTACATACAAGAAAATAAGATCCAGATCGTTGACCTCAAATTCATCGATATGCCGGGGATCTGGCAGCACCTTTCCCTGTACCACGACCAAATCGACGAAACTGCATTCACAGACGGCGTACCCTTCGACGGTTCCAGCATTAGGGGCTGGAAAGCCATCAACGAATCAGACATGACGATGGTCATCGATCCGACCACCGCTTGGATGGACCCGTTCATGGCAGAACCTACCATCAGCTTCATTTGCAGCATCAAAGAACCTCGCACCGGCCAACCGTACAGTCGCTGTCCTCGCACCATTGCCCAAAAAGCCATAGACTACTTGCTTTCGACCGGTCTCGGCGATACAGCATTCTTTGGTCCGGAAGCAGAATTCTTTATTTTTGACGACGTTCGCTTCGACCAAACCCAAAATTCCGGCTACTATTACGTAGATTCGATCGAAGGTCGCTGGAATTCCGGCAAAGAAGAAGCAGGCGGCAACCTCGGCTATAAACCGCGTTACAAAGAAGGTTATTTCCCAGTAGCACCAACCGATACCTCTCAAGACATGAGAACGGAAATGCTGCTGACAATGGCAAAATGCGGCGTACCCATCGAAAAGCACCACCACGAAGTCGCCACCGGCGGTCAATGCGAACTCGGTTTCCGATTTGCCACTTTAGTACAAGCCGCCGACTACTTGCTGACTTACAAATACGTCATCAAAAACGTCGGCAAAAAATACGGCAAAACCATCACCTTCATGCCCAAACCGCTGTTCAACGACAACGGTTCCGGGATGCACGTTCACCAGTCGATTTGGAAAGACGGCCAACCTCTATTTGCAGGCGATCAATATGCAGGTTTCAGTCAAATGGGACTGCATTACATCGGCGGCATTCTCAAGCACGCACCGGCACTTTTGGCAATCACCAACCCCACGACCAATTCCTACAAGCGTTTAGTTCCGGGCTTTGAAGCGCCTGTAAACTTAGCTTACTCTCAAGGGAATCGATCGGCATCAGTACGGATTCCGTTGTCGGGAACCAACCCCAAAGCCAAGCGGTTAGAATTCCGCTGTCCCGATGCCACATCCAACCCCTATTTAGCATTTGCAGCCATGCTGTGTGCCGGCATAGACGGCATCAAGAATCAAATCGATCCGGGCGAACCTTTGGACGTGGATATCTACGACCTATCCCCGGAAGAATTGAGCAAAATTCCTTCAACTCCCGGTTCCTTGGAAGGCGCTTTAGAAGCTTTAGAAAAAGACCACAGTTTCTTAACTGAAACCGGCGTATTTACCGAAGACTTCATCCAAACTTGGATTTCCTACAAACTCGACAATGAAGTCAACCCGATGCGGCTGCGTCCTCACCCCTACGAGTTTGCTCTCTATTACGACTGTTAGAAAATTAATAATTAAAAATTAAAAGTTAAAACTGGTAATTATACCATTTTTAGCCTGTGATTTTTAATTAATAAGAACGCCGCCCTTAAAAGCGGCGTTTTTTTGGAGTTTAGAACTTCTGGATCAGCGCCCAAACTCTCCCGTTACCCGACACTATCTGGGCAACGCTGTTAGTAGTAGGACCCATTGTAGCCTCAGAGACATCCTCTACAGCCCATTTAGTTGCTTTCTCATCAACAATAAACAAATCGTCAGCGGTAGTGCCTTCCTGAACCCGATATATCTTATTCAAAATGAAACGCTGTCGCGCCTCAGCTTTTGGTATGCCCGTAACTTCATCAGGATCGATAGAGAGGGCACTGCCTTCTTTTAATGTACCTTTCGAGTTGCTTAAATTACGATCGTCCCTTTGAGCAACTCGCACGCCGTGAAGCTGGAAACCAGCCTCTGTCTCAGAGATATTTGAGACAGCAGCTACCGCCCCACTTTTTCCCAAACCGAGAACCCCTGCAAAAGCTGTCAAAATTAGCAAAAGCTTGAAATTATTCACTGTATTTATGCTCCTTTGTTTGTGAGGTGCTGCACTCATTCTAAATTAGCAATTAGCAATTAACAATGACTAAACGATGTCCGATATTTTTGTGATGATCCGCAATCAGAGTAACGTCGCCATGACTTCAGTTGACGGCATTGCCTTTGTCACTTTACTGACTCAAGAAGGACGGGTGCTGGCCGAGGAGACAGTTGACCTGTTTGAGGCTGATGTGAATTTTGATAACCTGAAGCCGGGAAAATATACTGTAGTTGTCAGGCACGAAGGCGTTGAACCTCGATCGGCAACCTGTAGTGTTACAATCACCGATGAAGATAAAGTAATCATGCTGACATTTGTTTACTTGGAGCTAGAACGGGTGCTGCTCCGCATTCAAACTTCAACAGAAGAAAGACTATGACCGTGAAAGTTACTCCGCCCAATTCAATTAAAATGTTTCGCTATCGAGTACATTTCTTGGCAAAAGACCTCTGGAGGGAAAAAAACCCGGTTTGTCGGATGAATCTGGCTTTACAGTTAGCTGATGTGGCGACAACTCTGGCTAGATTAGAAGTAGAAGAGGCGCGAAAATTTCAACAAGAGTCTGCTAGTGTTGAGGCTTCAGACTCGACGGAACCTGAAGAGTTTTGAGTGCGTGAGATTGCTTTCTGCGATCCGCGCCACCCTTGCGTGATAGCAGTTTAAAAAATAATCTAACTGTATAAAAGCTCCCAACCCTGATAGTCATCAGTCATTTTTAATCTAAAGTCTAAAATCTAAAATGGTATGGCTCGCAACTCAAAACTATTGTCATTTGTTGAGCTAGTAAAAAAATTGTCTGTATAAAATTGAATCTCCGTGCTAAACAATAACTTTCTGCCTTGCGAGGTAATTCGTTGTCGAAAAAACTGCGTTACACTTATATAGGTATCTTTACAAAACAACATAAAAGCATGACTGTTGCCTATCCCCGCAAGCTTCGCAACGCTATGGGAGCGCGCGAAATTTTAGCTAATGTAGTGCGCGATCGCGAAATTCACTTGATCACCCTCAACCGCTACCGCTACAGCGAACAGCGTAGTTGCAAAGACCTCACCGACGTGATCGAACGGCTAGACGGGGAACCGGCCGAACTCGTGCGCGACCTGTCCCGGCACATTTCCGACGAAGCGCGACACGCGATGTGGCTCACCGACTTGCTGGTAGACCTCGGCCAAAATGTGGGAACGCCGCCGGGAATTTCCTACATTGACGAATTTGACCGCCTGCTGAACAAAGAACAATACCGCAACCTCGATGACGGTATAATTGCAGTTTTAGCCGCAATCAATGTCACCGAAAAGCGGGGCTGCGAATACTTTTCAGCGCACATCCACGCCCTCAAACAGGCTCCCCAAACCGCAGAAAACGTCAAAATCCGCGAAACCATCGAAAAGATTTTTCCCGAAGAAGCTGGTCACGTCCGCTGGGGCAACCGCTGGCTGGCCCAAATCGCCGACAAAAGCCCGGAACACCGCCAGAAGGTGGAACAGGCAAAGCGCAAGTATGTGGCGATCGAACAAGCAGCTTTTGAATCGGGAATGGATATCATGTTGGGGGCAGAACTGCGCCGCGTCACGCGCCTCGTGGATATTGCCAACACCATGCCGATGTGGGAACGCCCGCAATACCTGATGGAACGCTTGCCCGCAAGCCTGCTGGCCCCCGACCTGCAAATGACCAGAGTCGATGTAGCTCAGCGCGCCTGGAACCGCGACCCGCAGGCATTTATGGAGAAATTAGTACCCATGTTCCTCAACGGCTTGAATACCATTGAGAAGAAGCCGGCGACTAAGCCCAAGCCTTAAATACGATCGCGAATCCGGTTGAAACCGCTGTGCAAGTCAAACTTGCGTCTGCCTTCGCAAACAAGCGAGATATACTGGTTCCCAGGCATAGCCTGGGAACCAGTTATTTAAAGTCATAATTTTAAGCTTTAGCCAGTAAACTGATTATTGGAATAGTTTTCCATCTAAATATAATCATGACTACCAGCGAGCCGAACATACAAACAGCTTCCACAGAAAGCCTCTCAAGTGAAAGTGCGATCGCCTCCGAGCAGGTCGAAAAAGCCACAGCCGTCACCTATGCAGAAGAAATTGAAACTGTCATCGCCAGCATGGCTGTAGACCAAAAAGTGATGGTCGGTCAAAGTGAAGCTGGCGGACATCTTTGGAAGTTCAAGTACGGCAGTGTCGAAGTGTTCGTGCAACTTACGGGCGAAACCGAAGATGATACTTTGGCTGTTTGGGCTTTTGTACTGCAGTTGCCAGCGAAGAATGAAGCTCAATTAATGCGGAAAATTCTAGAAATGAATTGGCTGTCTACTTTAGAATCTCATTTTGCCATTGTTGATAATCAAGTTGCCGTAGTATCGACTCGGACGATGGCGGAAATCTCGGCCGGGGAAATTTCTCGGGTTATTACTATTGTGGCTACGATCGCCGATGATAACGATGACGTGTTGCAAGCAGAATTCAGTCAGTAGTCATTAGGGTGCGCGACTTTTGAGAGATCCCCACTCCGCTAAATTATTGGCAGTCGCGCACCTGACATTTAAGTAGCGTGCGCGACTTTTGGGTTTATTTATTTAAAGAGAAATGGTTTTACAGATGAAGCCATACGCTCTAATTCTCCTTTGTTGTGTGTGAGGAGTTTATGCCCCCATAATTCATTCGTATCATCAGAGCAATCTTGTGCCAGAGCTTTTCCGATCTCTTCAAAACTTTTTTTGTTGGTGGCATTCTTTAGATCTTGTGGGTTAGATTGCACTCCCAGAACGAAGACTCTTTCTTTGAACTCTTCTGGAATCTGCTCATTCACATAACTCCACCGATTTTCCTTTTTATCAAAATCAATGATCAAAATAATCCTTCTTTGTGGATATTGTCGCAGGCGAAGTCCATCATCAATCGTCAATTGATCCACAGCTTTTTTCCAACCATCAGCAATCGGTAGGACTTGAATTGCATTTTTATCAACGTTAAGGTCTTTAATAAATCCAAGGACAATCTGGCGATTAGCATCATCTTCGGGCAATACAAGAAAGTGTTCCTTCTCCCTATTTACTTTCATAGTTCTATATCGCCCAGGATTAAAGTCGTTATAAGGTCGCCTGGTACAGGTATATCACTGAGTAATCTGACTAAAGTTGGCTCCAAGTGGGTTTTTCGATCGAGTACAAAGGTATTTTCATTGGAAAACTTTCGTATCGCTTCAGGATTATGAGATGTTACTAAAATTTGACTGTTACCCTGAAATAAGCGTCGCAATGACATGACAAAATCTCCAACCTCTGATAAGGAGATATAGTTGTCCGGCTCGTCCCAGAAGCAAAAAAGTGGGCCATAAGATTTGTTTGCCGCTAAGACGACAGCACAAACAAAAAAGCATTTCTCACCATCCGATAAGTCTTTAAAGTCAACACTCAGATTCGCATTATTGGCTTCAAACCGAACAATCATACTTTTAGAGTCTTTACCGATCTGCTCATTCAGAAAATCCTGAAAGTCAGGCATAACTTCTTGGAGATATTTATAAACCTGTGTATAGGCGGCAGGATAGCGACTGAGTAACCCAGAAACCCACTCCCCGAAGTTTGAACCATCTCGCTTTGGCTCCAAAGTTTCACCGTTTGAGTCTCCAGTCATCAAGCTGGGAATCGGGGCTAAAATGATCGTGCGAGCAAGCCAGGTCTTGAAAATACGAAGTGGGTCAGTCTCTGATTGCTCCTGAATTACTGGAAGAGCAACAAGATGCCAATCCACAAGAAACTGAGCCTCACGATTTTGTGAGGTCTTATAAAGAGTGACTTGGGCTTCTTTTCGAGAGTAGATTGGATCTCCTCCAACTAGCAATTGCTCTTCAAAAACTCGAAGGTCTTTAAATTTTTCTGGCAACTCGAAGGCAAGGACATATTTGTATAATTTCTCGTTAAGTAAGACTTCTATTTCAAACCGGATGGGGACATCCGACCTGCCACGAGCAAAATCTTTTGCATTGACAAGATCGCGAACTCTATTTATGCCTCGACTGATGGACTGAAATACCTGTAAGACAACAGAAGTAGTTGATTTACCGGCACCATTTTTTCCAATCAAGAGAGCAGATGGCATCCCCTTTATGGGCAGTTCAAAGTTTTCTAGACATCTGAAGTTGTGTACATATAGTCTTTGGAGCATAGCAAAACAATTCCAAGGAGTGGGAGGTGAAAAAACTTTTTGAACTTTTTGAAGTGCTTAATTAGGGAATAGGCATTGCCATAAACTTCCAAAAAGTTCGGGTGCTTTTCTGAGCTATAGACGGATGAGTTGCCGAACAATTAATCCCCGCCGCCAACTTTTACCTCCAACTCGTCAAAAAACACCACTGCCCCAATTTTACTCCGTACTTAAAACTTAATATGCAGGCCCTGCGATCCAAGCAATAGTGATTCCCAGCCCCAAACCGACAAGCACTTGAAAAGGGGTGTGTCCCAGCAACTCTTTCAGGCGAGCCTCATTAAGGTTGTGATCTTCCTCAAAAAACTCGTCAATAATTTGGTTGAGGATGCGAGCTTGCTTGCCTGCAGCTTGGCGGACGCCTGCTGCGTCGTACATCACAATAATTGCAAAGATCGCTGCGATCGCAAAGTCCGGACTTTCCCATCCCATCGTTTGTCCGACTCCAGCAGCCAAAGCGCCCACAAAAGACGAGTGAGCGCTGGGCATTCCCCCCGTTGTTACCAAATACTGAAGATTAAACTTGCGATTTTTGACCAACTCGATCGGCAACTTCATGATCTGAGCCGCCAGACAAGCGAGCAAAGCAACCACGAGTACATGATTGTTGAATATGCCGCTGCAAATTTCCTGCATAGTGTTTGGTATTTCTAGTTACTGCGGCTGGTAATAAAATCGGCGATCGCCAGCAGCGGTAGAGCTTTGCTCCCAAACACTGCCAATTGAGCCTTAGCATCAGCAACAAGCTGCGAAGCTTGGCGCCGAGACTCCTCAATTCCCCACAAACTCGGATAAGTGACTTTCCCTGCTTGAACATCTTTGCCAGCAGTTTTGCCCAGTTCTTCTTGGGTAGCAGTAATATCCAGAATGTCGTCAATTATCTGGAAAGCCAGCCCAATATTTTGAGCGAAACGAGACAGCCGCTGCAAATCTGCAGCAGACGCCCCAGCCAGAATTGCCCCACAAACTACGCAAGCCTCTAACAGCGCGCCTGTTTTGTGAGCGTGAATGTAATTCAAAGTTTCCAGAGAAACATCTGTCTTTCCTTCCGATTCCAAATCAACCACCTGACCGCCTACAAGTCCAGCAGCACCCGATGCCCGCGCCAAATGGGCGATCGTCTGCAACACCTGTTGGGGGGGTACGTTCTCAGTTTTAGTGGCGATAAATTCAAAAGCATAGGTCAGCAAACCATCGCCCGCCAAAATGGCGATATCCTCGCCGTAGACTTTGTGGTTCGTCAGTTTGCCGCGCCGGTAGTCGTCATTATCCATTGCCGGCAAATCGTCGTGGATCAGCGACATGGTGTGGATCATTTCCAAAGCGCAAGCTGTCGGAATTGCCATAGATGTAGTGCCGCCGGCCAGTTCGCAGCTAGCGAGACACAGGATCGGACGCAGGCGCTTGCCCCCCGCTAGCAGCGAGTAGCGCATTGCTTCGTAAATTTTCTCTGGGTAGATGACCGGGAGTGCACTGTCGAGAGCTACCTCGATCGCCTCTTTTCGATTGACTAGATAAGTAGATAGGTCGAAAGAGGATTCCGGTTGGGACGAACCCATTTCTGTTGCCAATACCATCCCTTGCTCTCTTGTACTGAATAGTTATGTGGGATATTGTGAGCCGTTCAGGTCGCATCGTGCCGACTTTTACGGCAGTAGTTGCTCGAACTCCGAGCATCAATTAATCATTCTACGGGTGTTGTTGCACAGAAAATCTTTGAGTTTTGATAACTTTGTCAAATTACCAGTCAATCTAAAATTTACAATCTCAAATATCAAATCCGCTGATTTGTCTGGCAACTTCCAAAAACCGCTGCACCGCCGCCGTTGGATCGCTGCGCCAAATTAGAGCGATCGCGACAATGCAGGTTGATTCTGGCAGCGCTTTGTAAACAACCCCGCTGCGCTGGAAATTTTCCATCGACTCAGGGACGATCGCCACTCCCATCTCGGCGGCTACCAGACTCACAATGGTTTGCATTTGAATTGCTTCTTGAGCTGCGATCGGGCTAAAACCTGCTTGTTGACAAAGACTGACGATCGCATCGTACAATCCCGGAGCCTGGGAACGCGGAAATAAAATGAACGGTTCGGTGGAAAGTTCGCGTAATTCAAGATGCGTGCGATCTGCCGCCGGATGCGTTTCTGGCAGTGCCACGATCAGCGGTTCTCGAAAAACGATTTCAGAATTTATCCCCTCTTCCTCAACCGGAGGGCGCACGAAGCCGATATCAATTTGCCCGAACCGCAACCGCTGCAACTGTTCGTTTGTCGTCAGTTCGTGCAGTTCGAGCTTGACGGCGGGACACCGAGTGCGAAACGCCTGCAAAATGGCTGGAACCACGTTGTGTGCAGCAGAACTCACAAAGCCGATCGTCAGTTGGCCGAGTTCGCCCCGACTGGTTTGTCGGCCGAGTTGAATTGCTCGATCGACTTGCTGCAGAATTTTCCCGGCCTCCTCGAAAAAAACCTGTCCCGCAGCCGTTAAATGCACCGTCCGCTTGGTGCGGCGAAACAGTTGAAACCCCAACTCTGCCTCTAAATGCTGGATTTGTTGGCTCAGCGGAGGTTGGGCAATATGCAGTTTTTCGGCTGCGCGAGTGAAATTCAGTTCCTCTGCAACTGCAATGAAATAACGCAAATGCCGAAGTTCCATAGCTCCCCAATCATTAATATCTTAAAAGTATAAGTTGTTAGTTAAACATATATTGGACATTAATGCTGGCATTTAATACAGTGATTAATAGGCGAGATTGAGAATTAAACAATGGCTAATTTGGATATCAGAATTAGAGAAGCAAAGCTGGCAGATTTGGAATTAATTGTGGATTTTATTTCACAAAAAAGCGAGTTTGATGGATGTAAAAATCTGTTGACAGCAACAGCCGATAAATTGCAGCAAACGTTATTTTGCCAGCCTCCGCTAGTGCGGGTTTTGTTGGCTGAAGTTGCCGGAAAAGCGGTAGGATTTGCTCTTTTTTATTCCTCCTACTCAAGTTTATTGACGCAGCCGTGTCTTTGGCTTGATGATTTATTTGTGCAAGCTCCTATGCGCGGTATGGGAGTCGGGACAGCGCTGTTAAAGTATTTGGCACAAATTGCTGAGTCCACAAATTGCGGGCGGATTGAATGGACTGTTAATACTGCCAATGCGCCGGGAATTGCTTTTTACCAAAAGCAGGGAGCACGGATTTTGGAAAATATTAGGGTTTGCCGTATTGATGGGGATGGAATTAATCTGCTTGCTGGCAAATGATTTAATAACGAACCGCGAAGGCGCGAAGAACGCGAAGAGAAGAGGAGAGAAGAGAAGAGATGTCACAAGATTTTTGGAATTCAGTGCTTTATGAGAAAAATCATGCTTTTGTTTGGCAGTACGGTGAATCGCTTTTGGAGTTGCTGGCTCCGAAGGCTGGTGAACAAATTCTGGATTTGGGCTGCGGTACGGGGCAGTTAACTGAAAAGATTGGTCAAAGTGGTGCTTTTGTGCAAGGTATTGATTCGTCTTTGTCGATGATTTCCACGGCAAAAGTTAACTATCCTCACATTAATTTCGCGGCTGCGGATGCGAGGAGTTTCCAAGTAGAAGAGCCGTTAGATGCTGTGTTTTCTAATGCGGTTTTGCACTGGATTAAGCAGCCGGATGCTGTGATTAATTGTGTGGAAAAAGCGCTGAAGCCGGGAGGGCGTTTTGTGGCTGAGTTTGGTGGTAAGGGGAATGTGGGGGCGATCGTCCGGGCGCTTTTGAGTGTTTTGTCGGAAATTGGCTGCCAGGAGCCTGAAGCGCTTAATCCTTGGTATTTTCCGAGTATTGGTGAGTATGCTGGGCTTTTGGAAAAGCAGGGTTTTGATGTGGGTTATGCGGTTTTGTTTGATCGACCGACTCCCCTAGAAGGTGGCAGCGCGGGTATGGTAAATTGGATTGAGATGTTTGCTGGCGGGTTTTTGTCGGGGTTGTCTGATGATGTGCGATCGCAGGTAATTAACGCAGTTGAAGAGCGTTTGCGATCGGCGCTGTACCGCGATGGTAATTGGATTGCAGATTATCGCCGAATTCGCGTTGTTGCTGTCAAAAATTCCTATTGACAAATATAAGGCTTCAAATCGGGGAGATTTGTAGCCTTCGTTCACTCAGTATCCCCATCGCGCCGCACGTTAGTCCCAGCAGTTATTTTCTTTTCCTATTGTAACTGCGCTTTTGTGTAGAGCCCCATCAATTCTCCCCTGCCAAAAACTTACGACTCAGGCTTTTCGGATGTAGAATTTTACAGTCATATTTGTAGGGGTAAGCCGGCCCAATAAAAAATATTGTTGGCATGATAATTAGCCTCAACCAAAATAGACTCCTCCTTAACAAATAATAATCTAAGTTGGCGCTTCCATAGGGAGCCGGAAGCAAAAACGAACTAACACTTAAGGAAATAGCAAATGCTACAAAAGTTACGCTCAAAGCGTTTAGCCCTTCTCGCCAGTGCGACCAATTTCCCGCAGAAAGGCGCGCCGGTAGCCATTTGTAAGTTGGCTGATAGCGAAAAACTCGATCGGGAAAATGTGCGATCGTAAATTCGTATCCGCAAACACCCCAACAACTCGGTTTCTAGGATAAACCGGGTTGCTAAACACAGACCTTAGTTTAAATCTGTTCTTCCCCTTGATTAAAACGCTGAATTACGGGATTTTCCTCGACTTGTAAAATAGTATCATTGGGAATAGTGAGAATGCCTGTAAATGAATTTTGGCTTACTTTCAAAACTTGTTCCTTATTTTTGTGTTCGGCAAGTTCTTGCTGTAAATTGTCAATAATTTGTTGAAACCGAGCCGCTTGTCTCAGCATTTCTTGTACGGCAAAGTCCAGCAATTGCATCAGAGTAGCCACTTGATATTCCAGTAATTGGGTTTCGCAATTATTGTTATTAGTAACAAAATTTTTAGGATTTTCTGAATATTCAAAAACACTATTTTCGTCGGGGATAGACAATGCTGTTTTGACACTAAGTGCCAAATCTTTAAACATTTCAGCCCTGCTTTGGGGAATTTTAACTTTCAGGAACATCACTACCGCAAACAAACTTCCTGACGGCAGAAGTCCCCCAAATCCCAAGACAGACTTGACATTGTAGGGGATAATTAAAGAATTTTGCTCAGGAATAAAGCGGCTGCCTTTTGCCTCTGATACGTGAAAAATATTTAATACTGCAGGCTCTAATTGCAGGAACCTTTCTGGCTCAATTCCGAGGAATGTAGGAATATCTAAACCAAACTGCCGGATTATTTCCGAAATCGCCGGCATTTGAGCCACTAATTTTGTGCTAACTAATGGAATAGCTGTATCTTCTGCTGCTGTGTGCCGAGAATTCCACTGCGGTTGTGTGCCTGCGGCTGCTAGCAGAGTCCAACATTTCATGTCGGCGGCGGGGGAATTGCCCTCGATCAAGCGGCGGGCGGATTGTTGCAATGAGTCTTCTAATTCCCCGTAGGGATGAGTTTTGAACAAACGCACTAATACCATTTTTTTAAAGATGTGATAGACTTGTGTAAAAAGTAAAGGAGAGAATTACAATGTCTGGTCGTCCTCATATAAAGATTACCGAATCTGGAGAAAATTTGCGAGAAATACTCAAAAAACAAAAAATAATCCTAGCTTATAATAAAGTCCAAATGCTTTATTTATTTCAGTCAAAACAAGTAGAAACTGTGCGGGAAGTATCCGCAGTTTTAGGTAAAAGTGAGGCAACGATTCATCGCTGGCTCTCCCAATATAGAAAGGGCGGTCTGGAAAATTTGTTAAAAAATAGGCAGGTTTTCGGTCGCCCAAAAAAGTTCTCAGTTGAAATAGCAGCGACCTTGCAACAAGAGTTGAGAGAGCCCGAAGGATTTAAGAGTTATAAAGAAGTTCATCTTTTGCTATGGTTGATTAAAGGAATAGCCAGTAGGTACCCGGCTGTATATTCTTTAGTTAGAGGGGAATTAAAAAGTAAATTAAAAATTCCAAGACCTCGCAGTATTTCTCAGAAATCTACGGCAATTAATGAATTTAAAAATAACTTGCATCAACAGATAAAAGCTTTACTAGACAAAGCTTTACCTCAAGTAAACAAATATAAAAATGTGAGTTATTGGTGTAGTGATGAAACGCGGATAGGGCTGCATACAATTCGTCGGCGCAAGCTGACGCTTTCAGGCGTAAAGCCCCTGGGGAAGCATCAATGGAAATTTGAGTGTTTTTGGCTGTATGGGGCAGTATCAATCCCTACTGGAAAGAGTTTTTTTTGGGAGTTTTCGCATTTAGACAAAGTTTGTTTTGAAGCCGATTTACAACTTTTGTCAATACAATATCCTCATGAATTACACATCATTCAAGTAGATAACGCACCCGCTCATAATTTAAGCTCATCTGAATTACCAGACAATGTTATTTTACTATTTCAGCCTCCGGCTTGTCCCGAAGTAAATCCGACAGAAAGAGTGTGGGAATATCTGAAAGATTTTTTAGCGAAAGTCGGTGTTTAGTAATCTTGACGAACTCCGCACAAAAGTCAAGGAAATTTTGGCATCTTTCACCGATCGCGTCATTGGTTTTCTCACCGGATGGTCTTGGATTTTACATTCTTTATCTCTATCACATCTTTAAAAAAATGGTAGTACTCGGGAGAATGAAGACCAAAGAGCGTTTCTTGAGGCCATAAAGAGTCTCAATGACTTTAACAGTAAGCCTAGTTAATCCGCTGGAAAAATCTGCCTAACAATTGGTTGGCAGTGCATCTCCAATCTTATATGCTGCGTTGCTCTTGCATGACATATCAGTCGATTCGATCTATTCGATCACGTTCGCATCAGTTGCTGAATGCGCTGTGGCTCCTCTCCCAGCCAATCTAGATTCTGGGCAGTGCTATCGAAAATTGATGAAGTTTTGAATGGCTCAAACTCGCCGCGCGATGCGGCTTCTGCCGTTTTTGCTAACAGCGATCGCACTTGCTCGTCATTCATTGGCTGGAACGTCCGCACCGCCTCAAACGCTTGATCGAGAATTTCCATGCTGTCAATTCCGGTAACCACAACCGATGTAGGTAGATTCAGCGCATAGTGCAGACACTCTATTGGCGTTACCGTATTTGACCGTAACAAAATCCCGTTTGCCATGCTTTTCATGCCAAGAATGCCGATGTCCTGTTTAACCAGTTCTGGCACAACCAGCTTCCCAAAGCTTCGGTAGTGTGCATCCATCACATTCAGCGGCAACTGAGCCGCATCAAACTTAAACCCATAACTAGCTGCAACTTCCAGCATATGCAGATGAATCTGGGGGTCTTTGTGTCCGGTGAAGCCAATATATCGGAGTTTGCCAGCTTCCCGCGCCTCAATTAAGGCGGCATTTGCCCCTTCTGGATCGAAAACTCGATGCGGGTCCTCGAACCGGAGGATTTCGTGGTGCTGGACGAGATCGATGCAATCAACTTGCAGGCGTTGCAGTGATTCGTCTAGCTGTCTTGTGGCTTCTTTCTTGGAGCGACCGTCAATTTTCGTCATCAGGAATACTTTGTCTCGGTAGCCATCGCGGAGAGCTTTCCCCATGCGAATCTCGCTGGCGCCACCGTTGTAATCCCAACTGTTATCCATAAAAGTGATGCCACGGTCGATCGCAGTGCGAACAATCCGGATACCCAGTTGCTCATCAACATACTTCAATCCGATGTGCCAACCACCCAATCCGATCGCAGAAACCCTCTCTCCTGTGCTGCCAAGAGTTCGGTATACCATTTCTGAGTTTGACGTACTTTCTGACATCTGTTCTCCTTGTTTGGCAGCTATTGCTTAAGTGCATATAGCTATGAGCAAATTCAAACGCAAGGAAACGTTTACCACATCTTGCTGGAGACACACTAAAAGTGAGTATTGGCAATTTAGGAGGTGTGAGGTACAGGGTTGAGTTGATGCGTTATGCGATCGCTCGTGAAGAGGAGATGCCCGACTTCTCTAAGAAGTCGGGCATCTCAACTGATTCATAATCCACGCTCATCGCGTTGGATCGTCACTTACCTTAACAATCAGCTTGCCAAAGTTTTTCCCCAGCAGTAAACCAATGAAGGCGTGGGGAGCATTTTCCAAACCATCTACAACGTCTTCTTTATACTTGAGCTTCCCTTCCTGCAACCACTGAGAAACATCGTTTACAAACTCTGCCTGACGGTGTTGGTAATCTGCCACAAGAAAACCTTTGATTAACGCTCGTTTAACCAACAATGGCATCAAATTAGGACCGGGAGGAGGAGTTTCTGCGTTGTACTGCGAGATTAAACCAACCAGTGGTATTCTTGCCCCAAGATTAATCTGCTGCAACACGGCTTCTAAAATTGGACCCGCCGTATTGTCAAAGTAAACATCGATTCCGTTAGGACAAGCAGCTTTCAGTGCTGAACTGAGGTCTTGAGTTTTGCGGTTAATGCAGGCATCAAACCCTAACTCTTTCACTACGTAATCGCTTTTATCCTCACTCCCAGCCACCCCCACTGCCCGACAGCCTTTGATTTTAGCGATTTGGCCGACTACAGAACCGACTGCGCCAGAGGCAGCAGAAACGACAACCGTTTCGCCTGCTTGTGGTTGCCCAATATCAAGCAGCGCAAAATATGCCGTCATTCCCGGCATCCCCGTTATGCCCAACGCATAGGAGATGGGTGCTTGATTGGGGTCAAGCTTGCGCAAGGTTTCGCCTTTCGATACGCCATAAGCTTGCCAGCCGTCATAACCCAGCACAAAATCTCCGGCTGAGAATTGGGGATGGTTCGATTTCACCACTTGGCTGACTGTGCCACCGACCATCACGGAACCCAATTCTGCCGGAGAAGCATAAGATTCGCGATTGTCGCTCATGCGTCCGCGCATATAGGGGTCGAGGGACAGGTAAATCGTGCGGTTGAGAACTTCGCCTTCCCCTGGTTCTGGGATTGGGGTTTCGACTAGGGCGAAATTACTCTCCTTGGGTTCGCCAACTGGGCGACTTTTGAGTAAGATTTGTTGGTTAATTGAATTAGGCATTGATGGTTCCTATTTTTTTCCAATGGGTGGAGCATCGATTAGTGCTATACTAAGCTGGACAATCATCTTAACAAGCCTACTAACGATTGCAGTTGATGATCGCTGATCCAACATCTTTCATTAGGCATAATCAGAGAGCGTTCTCAAATGTGATTGGCAATCAAAACTAAGTAGCTGTTACAGTATTTAGGTATTTATTATTAAATTAGATTAATCTTTAATGTATACGTACAAACTAACCAGTGTAGGACTCAACAACGGATTAAAAATTTCCCCAGGAAACCTTACGGTCATAATTGGACCCAATAATGCTGGTAAAAGCCGTGCTTTGAAGGATATTGCCTGGACAACTACAAAAGAAACACTATCCCAAAGAATCATTATTAACGAGGTTGAGTGGACTCTCCCACAAAAATTTCAAGAGCTACGTGAAGCCTACAATCTGAAGCGATATCAAGATGAAAACGGAAACTGGATATTTCGCGCATTAGCTCCTGAACTTCACCAAGAATATCAAATTAACGCACAGCATTGGTCTAACTGGGACGAACAGCAGAATTTTCTGCCTTACTTGATGAATAAGGCTGCTTTTGCTGGTCAATTGGGTAGCGCTATGGTTGCATTCCTGACAACAGAAAACCGACTGCAATTGGTGAAAGAGTCTGCTAGTTCAGGCCATGAAAGACAAGAGGCAAACTTGCTGCAAGCTCTTTACAATGCAGGAAGTTCTATAGAAAAGCAGATACAAGAATTAGTAAAACGTGCTTTTGGCAAAGAAATAAAGTTGGACTTTACAGTCCCCCAGCGATTACTTCTCCGAGTCGGAGATGACTTTAGCGCAGTTCCCCCTGATCCCAGAGATGCTAGAGACATCATGCATCAGCACAGCAAATTGGATGATCAAGGTGACGGAATAAGGAGTTTTGTCGGAATTATCACGGCGCTACTAGCGATCAATCGAAATCTGTTCCTGATTGACGAACCGGAAGCATTTCTTCATCCGCCCCAAGCTTTTCGGATAGGCGAATTTGTTGCAGAACAAGCAAACAGTGCACGTCAAATTATTTTAGCTACTCACAGTGCCGACTTACTACGTGGTCTTTTAAGCAAGACAACTGATGTAACAATTCTCAGAATTGACCGCAGAGATGAGACCAACTATTTCCATACTCTTGATCCAAAGCGCTTGCAGGAATTGGTAAGTGACCCTCTACTGAGTTCAGCTCGTGTTCTTGATGGACTTTTTTATTCCGGTGTGGTTGTGGTAGAGGCTGATAGTGATGCACGTTTCTACCAGACTGCTTCTAACAAGCGTAAGAATGACATCGACTTGCATTTCGTTAACGCGGACAACAAGCAAACTGTTCCACGGATTACTGCATTGTATCGAGATATGGGTGTACGCTCTGCAGGTATTGTTGATTTCGATGTTTTGAATAATCAGGAAGAATTCAAGAAGCAGCTAGAGGCGTTAAAACTTGGCGAAGAACAAATTGCTACAATGCTGGCTATCCGTGAAGAGATTGCAAAAGCAGCAAATGAACTTCCTCCTGAAGAGAGGCTAGATAATGTCAGAGAGCAAATGACAAAATTGTTAACCTCTGTCAATGACATACAAGCTAAGCAATTTGCTTCTGACGAAAAAGCAAAATCTGCAAAAGAAAAATTATTAAAAGAGATTGAAAGGGGAGGAAGCGAGATTGCAGCCTCGACAAAAAATTGGAAGAAGTTCAAGGAGAAAGGGAGAGCAGCCTTACCAACAGAGCTACAACCAAAATTTGACGAGCTATGGCAAATCTGTTCCCAAAAAGGACTATTTATTAATCGGTTTGGTGAGCTAGAGTCAATGCTGGCACACTGCGGTATTCCGTACACAACAGACAAACGAGGATGGATCATAACAGCGCTGCGACTGCTTCCTAAGCTGGAGGTTAATGATGAGGAAGATCCCTGGCAGTTTATCAAAGGAATTCAGGAGTATCTTATTGGCTTAGAACATCAATAATGACACCGAGGTCTAACACATCCTCAAAGTGTCTGAAAACTCGACAACATACCACAGATTAGCTCTTAGATTGCTTTTTTACCCCACCTATTGCATTACTGCATTAATCGTATAGAGTTTTCACACAATCTGTCGCTGCACCGGAACATACCAATCTGCTCGGTTGAGTTGCAAAGGTTATCTCCGTCGGGTTAGCTCAACCGTTATGTAGCTACATTACACTTCCAATACAAATCCAATACAAATGCCCAATCCTTGTAGTTCTATACAAGGATACAGGCACAATAAACTTCATCTAATACTGTTTATGGTAACGATCGCGAAAACAGCCAGTCAAAGCGATGCAGAAGCTGGCAGTATTCGGTGGAACAGGGATTATTGGGCGCGGCATCACTGAAATCGCTCGTTCAGGCGCTGGCATTTGTGCCGTGATTCCAGAGGACTGAACATCTTTAGCGGAGAGTTGTGCTTATACCTGTCCATTCGATCCAGTTTCAACCTGCTTATCTGCTGCCGCACCATTTGCCTTCTCGATCCCCATCTCATTGTTTTGCCGTGCCGCTTTGTCACTCAAAGAGGTTAACAGCGAAGGCGATAAAGATGAGTGGCTGTCTTTTCCAAAAGCGCGTTCGGTACCAATGCCACCTGTTGCAGGTAACAACCGATTAAACCAACCGATCGCAGTAGTAGAAAGCCCTGGAAAAAGAGCATAGAGTCTGGCACTAAACCAAGTCCAAAGTGGCACAATTACCTCTGCATCACCCCGTCGAAATCCAGCAATCGTCTCACGAGCAACTTTTTCGGTACTCGTCGAGATCAAGGGCAACGAATCAGCAATGCTGAACCAGGTAAACTCCTTGCGGTGCTGACCTTTAAACATAGCGTGGTCTATCACGCCCGTGCGGATGAAACCGGGACATACCGTTGTGACAGCAATCCCGTCCTTTGCCAGTTCTGTCCGCATCCCTTCCGAGAAACCGGTTAAGGCAAATTTGCTCGCGCAATACGCCAACATATGCGGAGAAACTACCTTGCCGCCGATGGAAGAGATATTAACGATGCGTCCAGCATGTCGTTGACGCATTTCCGGGAAAACCGCATAAGTAGTGTATAGCGGTGCCCAGAAATGCAGCTTCATCAAATCGTCGTAGTCCTCGATCGTCAATACGTCCATTGGCCCCACAAGGTCGGTGCCTGCGTTGTTAATGAGGATATCGATCTGACCGAAGCGATCGCGCACTTGCTGCACCATCTGGTCAACTTGAGAGCGATCGGTGACATCACAGGGAACAGTCAGCACCTCTCCACCGCGCTGCTGCAGCTCGACACGCGCCCTTTCGAGTTCGGCGCGATCGCGGGCACAAATTGCCAAACGCGCTCCTTGCTGCACCAACTGCCGTGCCATAACCAAACCAAGTCCGCGAGAACCCCCCGTAAGCAGCACCGTCTTGCCTGTGAGATCGTATTGACGTTCGCGCCACGATCGCACCACCCAAAGCACGACGAGCCAAGCGCCTACGCCCACTGCAAAAAGGATAAGAGGATTCGGATTATCTATATAGAAATTCATGGTTAAAACTCAAATGCTGATGTATTGTGAAGCGCCGTCTACGCTGTTACCTGAATCTGATACTAAAATCTTAAAATTCTCCTCTGAGTAATAGGTTGTCATCAGGACACGCATCTATTAGCTTTTGATCCTTCGAGATAATTAAATTTTGCAAGGCTTTCAGGTCTGCCAATCTTTCGCCAATCGGAAGCCGTTTGATATCCTCTAACGTTGTAACCCTGTTTACTTATCCTGGATTAAAATAATCTGATTGATATTTATTGTTATCCGGTTGGCTCAGCAATTTCTGCTGGGCATTATTTGCAAATAAGGCAGTGTCTCTACCACCTTATTTGCTGAGCTACCGTTCATCTCTATCGCACATTTGCGTGATTTTCCAGAATCTTTTTAACGGGAGTCAGTTCCTTGATTTGGACTACCAACAACCTTGGGAGCCGCTCCAGGAGCTTCAGGTTCACTACCCGGACTAACGTCAGTACCGGATTGTTGACCGGTCATGCGATATCTCTCATCAACTGGAGTGTCACCCTCTTCTGTGGTCGGTATACTTGTTTGAGTTCCAGGATTATCTTGAGGGTCATATTTGGCATTATCTTGCCGAGTGTCTGGAGGACTATCTGATGTCATGATTTGCACCTGTTTTTGACCTTACTATACAAGGCTATCATTCAGTTTCAAGTATGCGCTCTATCCTCAGACATGACTCGTTCTATCACTAATTACCGAGGGAATATTGAGCGAGAATAATTGCATAAAATATGTGCAATCATTCTCGATCGGGCTTAACATTTGCTGTACGCCCAACACCGCTGTAGAAAATCGTCCGTACTTTTCCCCGTTGTATCGATTAGCGTGTGTTCCTCTGTGCTTTGGTGTCCTGGTTACGGCGTCCCAGCAGGGTGCCAACAGCGGTAAGAACCTCCGGCACGGCGAGTACAATGGACGCGATCGAGCAAACCGTCGCAACTTGGAAGTATTCACTAAAACGCCTTGTTCTCGCTCCATTCCTCACGAGCTAACTCGACATTGGTCACTCCGTCCAACACGAGCTTGATACCCATTGCAATTGGTAGCAAAGGCTTGCGCCTAGCGCGGTCTAGACCACCAGCATCAGCTAGCCAAGCAGTGATGGCATAATTAGCCACCATTATTGGCCCGTCGGGTGAGTTGAATTTGTTGTAAGCGTAATTAGAAGCATCAACCCGGTCTGCATCGAAGAGCTTTTGTCCCGGCGGATCGGTTAGGTGATTAACGATCCCAGTCTGGTAGAGGGTGACCGCTTGTCCCATCGAACCCCCAAGCATAGATAAGCCGATAATCCATCGCCGACGGGTCATGTGAGGGTTCTTTCCTTGACGCAGCTCCTCACTCAGTTGTTTTGGGTCCATAAAGCGAAATTCTCAATAATAATAACGTAGGCGTTAACGATCGCATCAGCCATACACGAAGCGTTTCAATGAAAGCGAAACAAACTGATTCAAGATTAGGTTGAGATTGGCAACAAGCGAGTGGATCTGGGAAACATCCGCATCCCGATTTTGAACATTTACACCTAGCAAGATCCTCTCGTTCCTCCACCAGCATCTTCCTTAGCTCTTAAGACATACATTGCTAGCGAAGACTACACCTTGCGCTCCTTCTTAGTTGGGCACATCGGGATGTACGTCAGCAATAAAGTGCAGCGAAACCTTCCTCCAACAATTTTCGATTAGCTTAAGGTGCGATCGTAGAAAAACCCATCCTGGTGTTCTGCCTCACCACGATGCCTTCGTTTGCGGCGATCGCCCACTTAGGCGCGTGCAAACCGGTGTTTTATTTTGGCAACTCAGTTCCTTCTACACAACCTAGCTTAACCTTAAAATCTATCTAGCAGTAGACCAAAACAGAGCTTCATTGATGATAATCTATGAGCATCTATAAAGATAAGCAGTCCCATAATTAAAACGTAATTCAACACCCAAAACTCAGCACGCTAAGGGGGTGTTAATTATTAAAACAAACGTTGTACGGTAAGATTACCTTACCTAAGAAAGAGAGAGGCTGTATGGCAACAAAGAACGATTCAGAAATCTTGCCTGATGATTTTAGTGACCCATCTGCAGATAATGCCTTAATCGAGCCGAAACAAGACCGATTAGGATATGCACCCTTCGCCCAACATCTTGCAGACAGTATTTGCCAAATGAACTTTCCTGAAGGGTTCGTTATTGCAGTTTACGGTTCCTCCGGTTTTGGCAAATCCACACTATTGAACTTTTTAACGTACTATCTCAAGCAAAAGCCAGAGAGCGAGCAACCTATTATTGTGCCTTTTAATCCCTGGTTATTTTCTGGGGGGGAAGACATCACAAGGCGCTTTATTGGTCAATTGCAGGCTGTTTTGAGTCAATTTAAAGCTGTCCCCAAAGGCTTCCTAGGTCGAATAAGCAATCTGGCTAAAGCAGTTTCTGAAATTCCTATTCCTTACGCTCAAGCTAGTAAGGCAATTGTAAAATTATTTGATGATCAAGAAAAGGAGACTTCGGACTTAAAAGAAGAAGTTGAAGATACACTAGAAAAGCAGCATCCGCGAATCGTAGTAACCATTGACGATATTGACAGGCTCTCCGCTAAAGAAATTAGTCAATTATTTTATCTTGTTAAATCAATTCCCAACTTTACTAACGTTGTCTATTTGCTCGTTTTCGATCAAGAAGTTGTCATCAAAACCCTCGCCGATAAACAACCTTTACCCGGAGACACCTATCTCAATCAGATTGTTCAAGCTTCTTTTGAGTTACCTCTCCCAGATAAAACCTCACTCCGCAAGCTACTTTTTGAAAAACTCAATGGCATAGTGGCTGACGCACCAAAGCCATTACTCAATCAAAATCGCTGGGGCAATGTTTATTTACAAGGGATAGACCACTTTATTACCAACCCTCGCGACATTACTCGTCTAACCAACCTCTTAACCGTGACATACCCAGCGGTGAAAGGTAAAGTGAACCCAGTTGATTTAATTGCTATTGAGTCCCTGCGAGCCTTTCGCCCAATGATATATGACATAATCCGCAAAAATCCTAAATTCTTTGCAGGAAGTGTGGATGTGGAAGGTTCTCTAATTCCGACATGGGACGAAATCAAAGATTTTCATTCTTCGTGGCTGGCTCAGTTTAAATATGAGGATAAAGAACCAATAAAACGGCTGCTATTGCACCTTTTCCCTAAATTAGAAGGTGTTTGGTATAATACCTATTCCCCTGCCCAAGACGAGTCAATATGGGGCAAGCAATTACGTATTTGCAGCTTAGATATATTTCCCAACTACTTCCGTTTAGTCTTAACACAAGATGAATTCTCGGAGGCTGAGATAAAAACAATTTTTGCCTTGGCAAAAGATGCAAAGGCATTTGGTAAAAATCTTGTAGAACTTGCTCATCAAAAACGCTCTGATGGCACGACACAAATTCGGGCATTTCTTGAACGGCTTGAGGATTACCCTGAAAAAGAAATTCCTACCGATTGCATTCCTTCACTTGTGAAAGCTTTGTTTGATGTCGGCGACCAGCTTTTGCCTCCGGAAGACGAACCGCATGGAATGTTTGATTTTGGCAATGACATTAGAATTGAACGCCTGATCTCACAACTGTTGCATCGGATTGACGAACAAGCACGGTTTGAAACCTTGAAAGAGGCAATATCAAACGGTAACGCCTTATCCATAATTGTGCGCGAAGTAGCAGCCTTTGGTCAGGAACAAGGTAAGTATGGAGCAGAGGAATTTATCCCCGCAGAGGAATGGCTCCAGAGTGTAGAACACCTGAAAGAACTTGAAGGAATAGCCTTGAAGCGGCTGCGAGATGCTGCACAACAAAACTCCCTACTGCAATCCCCAAAGCTATCTGAAAATTTACACTATTGGCAAAGTTGGGCAGGAGAAGAGGAAGTCAAGCAATGGGTTGAAAAGATTATTGAGGATGACGAAGGGCTAGTTAATTTCTTGGAGAATTTGCTGCCAAAAGATTTTAGTGAGGATGGGTCAAACGAAACTCAAAAAACAGGCTACAAACTTGACCTTAGCTGGCTCGAACCCTATCTCGAACCATCCGCGATCGTTGAGCGAATGAGTAGTCTCGCTGAAACGAGCGAGTTAACAGAAGATGGGAAAAATGCGATCGCCCAATTTATCCAAGAATATGAGATGCACCAGCAGGGACAAGGCTCGGATTAGGCAAGGATTTAGGCGGTTGAATAGCACTGCTAGAGCCTCGATCCGGTAATCAAAATGATGTGGAGGGTATGACGCAACTGACTGGCGGCGAACGTTAGAAACTCATCGTTCAGGGAAGCAACCAGGGCTAGGCCATAAATTTATTGCTATTCCTTTGCTTCAATCAGCTCTATTGGTTGTCTGGCGGGGAATAGGGTGCGTATTAGCTGACCCACAGGCACAGAACGCGGCTCGCGAACAAACACCAAGGGCAGCAAGGCAAACAGCCGCAGGACGGCTGAGAGAGCAAACGCCATGGGCAAGCCACCAAAACCAGTCAGACTCGCGACAAAGCCACCAACAGTGATTCCGATCGCCCCAGTGATTCCAGGAACCGCCGCCGCAATAGCAAAATAAATCGACTGATTGCGTAGGGGCGTCACCGACATCATCAGATTGCCACTGCACAGGTCGATCGCTGCCCAAGTCCCCCCGGCCACTATATGCAACAAGGGGAACCAGACCCAAAGGAAAAATGGAGTAGTTCCAGCTTCTAGCCACAGTAGAGGCGTCAGAGCCACCAAGATGCCTACCATTATCATCAGCGGGCGATTGCCAATCCGGTCAGCCAATTTGCCCCAGAACATCAGCATCAGCAAGTTAGCACCAGCTCCCAAGCTGTTATAGAGCGTTACCACGCTGACATCTAGGTTGAGGTTCCCCAGCAAGTAGAGGTTAAAGAAGGGAGCGCTGACGTTAACCGCAAAGCTCCACAAGCCAGAGTAAAACAGAAACCTCAAAAAATTGGCATTTTTAAAGAAGCTAAAAACTGCCGCCCAAGGCGAGCCGTGGTCTGTATCCGAATCGGCGGCCTGTAATAGCTGCGGGTTGACATCAGTCATCCAGAAGTGAAAGCCCAGACTGATTATCCCCAGCACGATTCCCACAACCAAGACCGCACCGAAGCCAGAGAGCGAGCCACCGGGCCACTTCGATACCGCTAGACCCAGAAGTGGCACAGCGATGAGATTGGTTAAAGTCACCACACTATTGCGAAAGCCAAAATACCGCCCCCGCAATCGGTCTGGTACTAACACAGCCATCCAGCTAAAAAAGGAAGCACGGCCCAAAGCTTCCATGATATTAGTCACCCAGATAATTGCCAGTGTCAACACTACCAACTGGTGTCCAGCCATACGAGATGAGCCCACCAACCAAATCCCAGGCACAATCAGCAACCACAGCAGCCGCGAGGATCCAAAAATCAACAGGGAATACCAATTGCGGCTGTTAGTGCGGTCTCCCAGATAGGCTCCCAGCGGTTGCAGCAAATTGGTTAGCTGAGGAATTGAGGCGAGCAAACCAATTTCTACTGTACTGGCACCGATATCCAGCAAGAAATTACTGAGCAACGCGCCGCCAATGATACTGGAAAAGACTGTAGCGAAGCCTCCTTCGCTAGTTAATGCCTTGAGGCTTGTCCGAATTTCTCGCTTGGAAATTTTTTGAGGCGGCTTTGGAGGAAATACCGTCTCTGATAATGCCCTATTCTCAGATTCGACTTTTAATACTAAATTTTTCTCGGTGTGTTGAAAATCTTCAACTATTACTCCTTGCAAGTTTAGTAATCCTGTCAGTAGAGGATTCATGAGCTTTCTTGGTAATATCCGCTACATTAACATATGATAAGCAGAAAACCAATTATCATTTCGTTTTTTGGCACATCCCCACTAGGATAGATCTGTAGAAAAGCTTTTGTAATAAGCAATTATACTTAATAGTTGAATTTTCAGAAATGGTACAAGGCGGCTCTTGTCCCCGCAGTAGTTTATTGCAATGAACTATGATTGACACTCCCCGGTCTCGCATACGCGGGGATTCTTAAGGACAAACTTTGGGGGATGAATCCCGCCAAAGTTTAATTCTTAAAGGGTTCGTCAGCAGCCCACTACCCACTCGCTTAATAATTAAGTCTGTGGCTACTTTTGATTTCCGAATGATGTTCCCTGCACCGTTAGTATCTGCATTGATCAACAATCCAGTGCTAGAACGGTACAATCCTCTTTTGATTCTTTTGCCCGATGGCTGCCAATTGTCGGGTTTTTCACCGACTTTCACTGGCAGAAAATCTCGGTCTAAAAAACTCGATTTTGATGTGTAAGATTCATCTTGCTCTACAAATCGCCATCCCCTTAAGTCGCATTCTTGCTGCAATCTTTCCTTGACTTTAGCGGTAGGAATTTGAACAAAACTCTGATTAATCTTACCTCCCATATTAACTTCTTGCTTTTGTCCTTTATTCCAGCCAAAAACTATGACGTTAATTTGGTTGTTTTTGCAATAATTTACGATTGTTCTGACTGCTTTATTAACCGCATCCCTCATTCTTCGGGCGCGAGTCTCCGATAACTGTTGCAGTCTTTTTGACGAAAAGCCTTGAGGTAATTTATGTCGGGCGTGTTCAGATTGAAGAAAAGCTTTTTGTTTGTTAAACCATTGATTCCAAGACTTCAACTTATGACCATCAATAATGAAAGGGTTGGCATTGCTAGAGACACAGGTCAACCAATTGTTGATGCCATGATCGATGCCCAAAACTCCTGTTACTTCGAGACTGCACAGGCGAGGCTGTTCAGTTAGACTTTCGTGGACATACTCAATCCAGACCTGACCGTTTTTAGGACTCAGCCTAAGTTCTTTGAGCTGGCAATCTTTTAACCTTTCTGGCAATGGAACCCAGAGAGCATCTGTCCCAAAGTGTCCTTTCCCTTTGGTTCCCAGAGGTAGCCTCACTCGATTGCCAACTATTTTTAAGGCTTGCCCTGGATAGGAGACTTGGTACATAGCGCCTTTTGCTCTATATTTAGGCAGCCTCGGTTTTTGATTAATCTCTCCTTTTTTGGCTAACCTTTCCAAGGCTCGAAAAGAGCTAAAAGATTCGGCAACAGATTTAAGGGATTGTTGAGCTACCTGAGAATAGAGTAAACCGTAATTCTCGTTGGTTTTAGTAATTTTGTACAAGTCAAGATATTTGACAGCTCTTTTATCCTTAAAGTATCGTTGGCGACTTTCGTAAGTGCCAACATTAAACAGATTGTTCGACCATCTCAGTAGTTGCTCAACAATGGTTTTGTGGAGTCCCTTTAAATGCCAAATATCTTTTTGTACTGCATACATTTGATTTCACCTCCTTTGATTTATTTTACCGCATCTGGCAATCTTGATAGTAGGCAAAATAAATCCTGCAACGCCCTTTCATCCCTGGGCTAAAGCCACAGGGTTTTCAGGGTATTCTTTATAAAAATCCCTCCCCCTGAACGGGGAGGGTTCGTCAATTCGCCATTTCAAGACTAAGTGGATGAGCTTGCAGGTGGACCTTCATCCTCAAGTTCTTCTATTAATGGTAATGGTTTCAAAGTGGTGCGTCCTGCTTGAATAGCCGCTGCTTGACGCTTGAGTGTTGGGATCAGGACTCGCATGAGCTCACTCACACGCACAGAGCGCTGCTCGTGAACAAACACCAATGGCAGGAGGGCCAACACCCGCAGGACGGCTGAGAGAGCAAACACCATTGGCAAGCCACCAAAATCAGTCAGAGTTGCGACAAAGCCACCAACACTAATTCCGATCGCCCCAGTGATTCCAGGAACCGCCGCAGCAACAGCAAAATAAATCGACTGATTGCGTAGGGGCGTCACCGACATCATCAGATTGCCACTGCACAGGTCAATCGCTGCCCAAGTCGCACCGCCGAGTATGTGCAACAAGGGGAACCAAGCCCAAAGGAAAATGGGAGAAGTTCCAGATTCTAGCCACAGTAGAGGCGTCAGAGCCACCAAGATGCCTACCATTATCATCAGTGGACGATTGCCAATCCGGTCAGCCAGTCTGCCCCAGAACATCAGCATCAGCAAGTTAGCACCAGCTCCCAAGCTGTTATAGAGCGTTACCACGCTGACATCTAGGTTGAGGTCCCCCAGCAAGTAGAGGTTAAAGAAGGGAGCGCTGACGTTAACCGCAAAGCTCCACAAGCCAGAGTAAAGCAGAAACCTCAAAAAATTGGCATTTTTAAAGAAGCTAAAAACTTTCTTCAAGGGCGACCCGTGGTCTGTATCGGAATCGGCGGCGTGTACTAGCTGCGGGTTGACATCGGTTATCCAGAACTGAAAGATCAGACTGAGTATTGCGAACACAACTCCCACAACCAAGACCACACCGAAGCCAGAGAGCGAACCACCCGGCCACTTCGATACCGCTAGACCCAGAAGCGGCACGCCGATGAGATTGGTTAATGTCACCACACTATTGCGAAAGCCAAAATACCGCCCCCGCAATCGGTCTGGTACTAACACAGCCATCCAGCTAAGAAAGGAAGCACGGCCCAAAGCTTCCATGAAATTACTCAGGCAGATAATTGCCAATGTCAACAGCACCAACTGGCGCGGCTGGATACGAGATGAGCCCACCAACCAAATCCCAGGCACAATCAGCAACCACGGCAGCCGCGACGAGCCGAAAATCAACAGGGAATACCAGTGGCGGCTCTTGAGGCGGTCTCCCAGATAGGCTCCCAGCGGTTGCAGCAAATTGGTTAGCTGAGGGATTGAGGCGAGCAGACCAATTTCCACTGTACTGGCACCGAGATCCAGCAAGAAATTACTAAGCAAGGCGCCGCCAATTATACTGTAAAATACCGTAGCGAAGCTACCTTCGGTAGTTAATGCCTTCAGGCTTTTCCGAATTTCTGCCTTGGGAATTTTAAGATGCGGGTTTGTAGTAAATACTGTCTCTGATAATGCTTTATTGTCTGAGCTTTTCTCAATGACCAGAGGGGTCAGAGGATTCGTTTCTACTAAAATGCTATCTTCGTGTGGACTGAGCATATTATCTAGACAATACTTAAAGACTTAATCGGAACTACATTACTGCTTTGCTCTGAGTGCCTTTCTAAAGACAAATGTCCTAAAAAATGCTTTATTTAAATCCTGTAATGGCAACCCCTTACCTGCTGAGCGTTAATTATTAGACGCCATAAAGTATTTCAGAAATATAACCACAACCTGTCTCAAATAGTCAGGCTTTTTTTACAGAATTCATATAAAAATACTCTCTATTCTAGTATAGTAGAACTTTAATAATTTGACAAAAAGCTTTATAAAAAATAATTGTTTTTTGTAAACAAATTTTAAGTTGTTAGTTACAATATTTACTTAAATTAGTTTAAAGTTAATCATTAGAGGTTATTTCTCAAGATAGATTTATTTCTAAACTCTGAGGAGGATGCAGATATGCCACCTCCAAGGTATATGCAGTTAGAAGTTGAACTCGTAGATTTCAACTCGACCAAACTTTCCTAGAGTGACTTCATCTTCAAGCGCAAGAATTTTTAATTAGGATTTTAAGGAGTAGGCTCGATTGAAGCCAATAAATTACAGGTGGTTGGCGTTGTTGGGCTTCGAGGGGCATCGGACTTGAGGTAATCATCAACTTGGTTTCAGGAAGGAGGGGCAAAAGGAAGGGGTTGTCTCTGCTAGCACTGAGGTGAGGCTAAATTCTTTGGTGGGCGAGATTTGTATCTCTGGCGGTGAGGCAACCCCTTTCGTTTCAAGATAGGTCGATCGCCCTAGCAGTACATTCCATTAGCTAGAGGAGAGGGAAACCATCCCAGCTTAGGATGTTTAATAAAACAGGAAATTTTCTAGGGAACGATGAGCTTATTACTAATAGATATGGATGGTACGCTCCGTGAACCGCTCAGCGGACAACAATACTTCCAACATCCCAAAGATCAACGCATTATTGAAGGTGCCCAGATTGCCATTGGCACCTTCAAGGAGGATTGGATAATTGTCGGCATCACCAACCAAGGTGGAGTTGCCGCCGGTCATAAGTCTATGCAAGAGTGCATCAAGGAACAGCAATACACGCTTGAGTTATTCCCAGAGTTGAGAGAAATCTACTTCTGCCCAGACTTTGAGGGTAAAAAGTGTTTCCGCGTCACCGATCACAATGTTTATAACCACAGCCAAACTAAGTGGTCCCGACAGTACCGCAAACCGCGATCGGGTATGTTGCAACTAGCAATGGTCAGACACAAACACACCCCGCAAAATTCGCTGTATGTGGGCGATCGCCCCGAAGATGAACAAGCGGCGCAAGGAGCAGGTATACCCTTTCAATGGGCATGGGACTGGATCGAGCAACATCAAGAGGCGATCGTCCCCAACCTTACAGAAGTATAGTAATCGATAGGATAGTCATGGAACGAGAGATTACAGATAGCAACGGCATTACCTGGGTATGTATTCAAGCCTATTCTGGGATTTCCCACAATGCAGAAAACCAGGATGCCGCTCAGGTTAAAGGACAAGAAGATAGCTACTGGGTAGTCTGTACGCCTAGTGGTGGCGCAAAGTCAGTGCGGCTCAAGCTTCAGGGCGAATGGGAAAAATCCTACTCTGATGAGATGTTGCTCAATGAAATTCAAGCACAGCAGGGGGAATGACCACAGCCAAACTAAGTGGTCCCGACAATACCGCAAACCGCGATCGGGTATGCTGCAACTAGCAATGTCCGAGACAAACACACCCCGCAAAATTCGCTCTATGTGGGCGCAAAAAAAAGTAGCCATTGTAAGACTATTTTTGCATCCTAAAATAAGTGCCAAGGAGCGCAGATAAAATAATTTCCAGCCGTAAGCATGAGAACCCTTTCTCTACTTGGCGAAAGTATTCTAGTTACACGCTAGCTTGAACACTCGATGAACTCTGGGTGCCGTCAGGCGTTGGTACTTTTATTTGAGAACCCAATACAGCTTCATCAGGTCTAATCGGAATTTCACTGATAATATCATCACCTTTAAACCGGAAAAATGGATGGGGCAGTAGCTCGATAGTCAGGTATAAATCTCTCCTAGCTTGCGAGAATGGACTGGGACGACGCTTACCTTTGACACAGATGCGGCTTCCGGGTTTAGGCCCTGGTTGAATTCGCACATTAATCGTTAATAGGCGTGGCTGTGTCAGGGGAGAGTATGACTCCGGGTCTACCAGTTACGTGCCGTATTTTTAACAGTTTTTGCAGACCGCCAGCACTATATTGTTTTAACCATCTATTTACAGTAATTCTCTTTATATCTCGCAGGTTCACTACATCTGTAAAGCTTTGGTTATATCCAGCCTTTAACAATCTCGGTGTCTGAATTTGTGGCCGATTAATTATAGTTCACGGGTCTGCGACAAAATTATTTTTAACTCCTCTGGGGTTAAATCAATTTTTTCTTGGTAGTTTACGTGCATAAAATATTTCTCAAACTCTCAGCGTTTTTGTAGTATTATTTTGGGGAACGGGCATTAAAATTCATTTATTTACCTATTTTTTTTCTGCCGACCTACTTAGGAATGAAAAATCAATAACTTGCACAATTAAACCCCAGAAGCCTTGATCCAAGGTAAACTATTGCTCTATTAGTCACCTTATTTATTTTTCATTCTTTACAGGTATATACAGCGAGCCGGATGCTCGCACTCCTTCCTATAAAAGTAAAATTCACTGAACAAACACAGCAACAACCCGGTTTCTTTGATAAACCGGGTTGCTAAACACAGAGCTTGGTTTAAATCTGTTCTTCCCCTTGATTAAAATGCTGAATTCCTTGATTTTCCTCTAGACTACCAATAGCCTCTTTGGGAATATTGAGGATGCCTGTAAACGAATTCTGGCTTGCTTTCAAAGCTTGTTCCTTATTTTTGTACTCTGCCAGTTCGCGCTGTAAGTTGTCAATTGTCTGTTGAAACCCAGAGGCTTGTCTGAGCATTTCTTGTTCGGAAAAATCCAGCATTTGAATTAAATTAGCAACTTGATCTTCCAGTAATTGGGTTTCGGCTAAATTGTTATTAGTAACAAAATTTTTAGGATTTTTTGAATATTCAAAAACACTATTTTCGTCGGGGATAGACAATGCTGTTTTGACACTAAGTGCCAAATCTTTAAACATTTCAGCCCTGCTTTGGGGAATTTTAACTTTCAGGAACATCACTACCGCAAACAAACTTCCTGACGGCAGAAGTCCCCCAAATCCCAAGACAGACTTGACATTGTAGGGGATAATTAAAGAATTTTGCTCAGGAATAAAGCGGCTGCCTTTTGCCTCTGATACGTGAAAAATATTTAATACTGCAGGCTCTAATTGCAGGAACCTTTCTGGCTCAATTCCGAGGAATGTAGGAATATCTAAACCAAACTGCCGGATTATTTCCGAAATCGCCGGCATTTGAGCCACTAATTTTGTGCTAACTAATGGAATAGCTGTATTTTCTGCTGCTGTGTGCCGAGAATTCCACTGCGGTTGTGTGCCTGCGGCTGCTAGCAGAGTCCAACATTTCATGTCGGCGGCGGGGGAATTGCCCTTGATCAAGCGGCGGGCGGATTGTTGCAATGAGTCTTCTAATTCCCCGTAGGGATGAGTTTTGAACAAACGCACTAAGGCACAGGTATTTTCTCCAGTTTGCGAATCGCAAAAATGTTGGTAAATATAGTTAACAATCTTCTGGCTGCTGGCTTCCATACTAGCAGTATTTCGACCTAAGTGGCGCAGGACTAAGCTGCATTTAGCCATGTCTTGCGGGGTAAATAAGGTAATATCGTACATGAAAAAATGCTCTCCAAGAGCTCAAACACTCTTGTTCATTTATCGTTAAGGCCGCTACGGCATCCGGAATCCTACTGAGAGTTTTGAACAAAGTGTTAGTTAAAATGTGTATAAAATTTGCCCGCCAAATGCAGCAGTTGTATGGCAGTATACAGAAATTAAGATTAAATAAAAAAAAATCTATCCCCTAGGATAGACCACAAGGACAGAAAGCCGGTTGTTAATTTGTAAAATGGTTTTTTACGAGAACTCCCCAGAGGAATTAAAGAAACGGGGTTTTTCACCGGATATGCCTCGCGTTTTACATGGCATTTTCGTAGATAAAAGTCGGTTTCTGCGTAAGCCATATTCACCGAAATCTTAGAAACTCAAGCTGCAATTTTTGTGGCGGGCGATCGCACGCCGATTAATCAAAATTTGGTAAAATTTCGGCAGTCTTGGACGCAGAAACCTGGTTTGCTTACAGAGAAAAAACCCGGTTTCTTGGGTATTGGTAAGTAGAGGGTGTGTTCAAAACTTTTAACCACCCCAAACACCTCTATTGAGCTGGTTGAGACTTTGCTTCCAGGGCATCTTTAGCAGACAATCCCTGATCTTGAACGCCAAAATACCACAAACTAGCAGCAGCTTCGGCGCGAGTCACCGATTTCTTCGGCTGAAACAGAGTAGTAAAACCAAAAACGCGGCGAATATTCGCCAAATCTCCATTGTTAAAATCAGCTAAAACTGCCCGCGATGCCTGGGAATCAATCTTAGAAGCATCTTGAAAACCCCACTTTTCTTTCACTCCGTCAATGTTAGCTGTGGGCAAAACTTGACGAGTGTCTAAAGGTACTTTCCAAAGAATCATTGTTTCGCGAGTTAAAGGTGCATCTGGGCGAAATTTCACATCTTTAGTTTCTCCCGAAAGCGAACTCGGAATTACACCGGCTTCTGCTAAACCTTGAATTGCTGAAAAATCCGGGTCAGTTTTAGGTATATCAGAAAAGGCGGGTTCGCTAGAGTCTACTGCTAATCTAATTTGTTTGGCTTGACGGCTAGCATAAATCTGATTGTTAGCGCCTACTAACCAGCGGGCGTATTCGCGGCGAGTGACAATTTTGTTGGGTTTGGGCAAAGTGCTGGCTGTTTCTAAATTAGCATTTTCTGTCGATCGCACTTTCAGCACTTCCAACTGACTTAAATCAGCCACATACTGCCGCAACTGTTGAGGAATTTGGGTGTCTAGTTGGCTAACTTTTGCTGATTTTGGCGAGGCGGATGGTGTGGAAGTAGTTCCCTCTGAATTAGATGGAGTTGGTGAAGCGGTTGGAGATGCGCTAGACTCGGAATTGTTAGGTTGGGGACTGGCGGCAATTTCGGGGCTTTCTTTGCTGTAGTCGATCGCAAATTCTGTAGAACCCCCTACTTTCTGAGTAGGAGAAAGCGACACAGTTACCCGTAAATTATCTCGCGTTGCTACCAAAGAACCTTGTCCCTCGGCGGTGGGGCGGCTGACTATTTCCCAGTTGCGACGCCCAAACTCTGTCGAGTAAAAGTTCTGAACCGAATTAACAGGATCAGTGCTTTCCCAGCGCAGCCGCACATTTTTTTGCGACGGATCGGTTTGCCCACCAACTTCGATTAACTCAGCATTAGGATAGAGTGGAATCTCTGTCGGGAAATCGGGAGGAAGTTTGGCGATAGAGTTTGTCTCAATTGCTGTCGCTGGTGGCGGGGAAGAGAAAACTACTGGGTTTTGTTTTAATTTTGGATCGGCGGCTAAGGCTTCTTCGAGGGCCTTGCTGTTGGGGCTGTTTGCACAAGCTGTGACAGCAGCCAGCAGACATACAGCCAGCCAAGTATTTACAGCAGCGAGTATATTGGTTTTATTGGTTTTACTGGTTTTAGCTGGCGATCGGCCGATCGAGTTGCCTCGCCGTTGAGTAAATATAATATTCAGCATAAATCCCCCCTTTGCGGATATATTTCTAGGCTAGCGCAGATCGATCGGGTCAATATAATTTTTACCAAAATGAAATTACTGTATTTACTCCTAGTTACTGCTACATTGCTTATCTCGCCTGTCAAGTTTGCCAGTCCCGCAAAAGCTCAACAAGCCCCGCTGCCGGAAGCACTTCAGACGCCAGAGTGGCAGCCATTTTGCTCGGCGATTGGTCAATTTGCGATCGATATGCCGGGAAATCCCAAAATTAATTCCGAAATTTTTTCAAATCAAATTATTGCTCATACATACCGCTTGAACTTAAAAAACAAAGAAACTTATTTGCTTCAATACTTAGATCTAGATTTGCGGCTGAGGAACAATAATATCAATAATATCAGAATAACTTTAAATAGTGCCGTTGATTTTTTCGTCGTGGCAGCGAATGCTAAACTCTTGCAAGTGCGGGATATTTCCCTCGGAGGCTATCCGGGAAAAGAGTTTGAGTTTCAGACACTTTACCCCGATGAACCTGTAGGTGTAGGTCAAGTTTTTTTGGTGGAAACCCGCGTTTACGGGCTGGTTGCCACTACCCCAGAACCAGAAAATGCTCAAAAATTTCTCGACTCTTTTCGTTTGTTTTGAAGCAGGAGGTTCGGCAACCAGCAATGTATGGGCTTTAACCGATTTAATGGATGGATGTTGAGGCAAGAAGTCCCAGGTTCGAGGTTCGAGGGAAAAATTTGTTGGGAGTGGCGATCGAATTTATTCATAAAACTTACGCTTTTAAACTTGGTGTCTATGAAAATATTGACTTGGGCAGCAAAAAGGCGGGCTCAAACCTGTTTCTGAGTAATAATGTGGTCAGAACTAAATTACGCTAAATTTGACTTAAGATCTTTTTTTCTTTTTTGTACTCTATCTAACGACATAGATAAATTTTACACCCGTGGAGCGATGTAGATCCTTGCTCAAGTTTATATATTTGATATAAGGATTTTTAAATGCGCAGAAAGCACAAACCAGAAAGCACAAACAAAGATGCTGTCTTGCTTCATCTGGCTCCCACCTGGCTCAACCAAGTCAGCCTCATTGAAAGCTTACCCGGAGGGTATTAACCTATGATGAACAAACTAACACCAATTCTCCTCAGCAGCATCCTATTATTTGGAGGTGCTGCTTGCAGCAGCGACGTGGCTAAAACTAGCGCTGATTCTCCTAGTTCTGCCACAGGAAATACCACTAGCCCACCCCCAGCCGATACAGTTCAAAAAACTCAGGGTGACGCCACTAGCCAGATTCGCCAAAACCAAGCAAATTCTGATATCAGGGCCAGAGAACAGCGCAACAATGTGACGGGCGGCGATGCCATAAGAGCCGATGGCGACCTCCAAAGTGAAGTCCGATCTAAATTAGAAGTAAACATCACTAAAGGTCAGCTAACTGTGGAGGCAAAAGACGGGCTTGTCACCGTAGGTGGCACAGTTCCCAATCAAACTGATTTAGCTAAAATTGAGCCGCTAGCTAAAGAGATTAAGGGTGTCAAACAGGTGAATGTTACCGCTGTTGTCGCCCCCGCTGCACCCGCATCGCCTAGCAGCAATCAATAAATTAGAAGGAAGAAATCCCAGGGAAGGTAGGAAGAAGGATGTAGTTATCTAGGAGAGAAGTCTGAGGGAAGAGGGTAAAGTTGGGTCTTGTAAGATTGCTTTGGGAGCGGATCGCAACGCTTAGGTGACTCTCTAGGGAGAGCGGGGTTTTAAGTTAAAGAGTGTAAATTGCATTTAAAATTCACGCACTCAAAACTCGCCCAATACCTGCAACTTCCCCTTCCCAATTTCCGATTTCCCATCCCGGAGAATTAGTGGGAAACCAGCCTGAAGATAGAGACAGAGGTTATTCCCAGCGACCGATGAAAAATGTTGGGAAAGAATGACTAAATGTGATTGATGGCAGCAAGCAGAGCATAAATTCTGTGGTTGTGAAAAAGTAGTATATTTTGCAGGAGAAAAAAAATGGCTTTAGGTCAACACAAGCGAGCTGTAGGAGCATTTTCTAATTACCGAGATACGGAACTAGCCCTAATGGAGCTGCAAAGTACCGGATTTCCGATGAATAAAGTTTCGGTAGTTGGCGAAAATCTCGATCGCAGCGAAATTGCGGGCGCTAGCACTGGTACGGGGAAGGGTACTGGTAAGGGTACCGACGACCAAGTGGGCGGCGGCGCAAAAGCAGGCGCGACAGCGGGAGTCGTGACGGGCGGTTTGATTGGGTTACTCGGAAGCATTGGAGCGCTAGCGATTCCGGGAGTTGGCCCGGTGATGGCGGGGGGCGCGATCGCAACTCTGCTGGCCGATACTGTAATTGGAGGCGCGATTGGGGCAGCAGCAGGCGGTTTGGTCGGCGGTTTGGTCGGTTTGGGAGTTCCCGAAGAACAAGCTAAAGTTTATAACGATCACGTCTCGCGCGGAGAATATTTGGTATTCGTAGAAGGAACAGATGCCGAACTTGCCACAGCCGAAGGAATTATGAGCGTGCGGGGCATTCAGAATTGGGGCATTTACGATGTGCCCGCAGACACCGGCCGCAGAGCTTCGGGTCGCCAGAAGCGCGCCGTGGGAGTATTTTCAACCCGTCGCGAGACGGAACACGCACTGGGAGAACTGAGAACTGCCGGTTTCGACATGAACCGGGTTTCGGTTATCGCTAAGGATGCTGACTCGAAAGGGGACATCGCAGGCATTGACGTGCACGACAGCACAGACAACAAGGCCGATGAAGGAGCCACAAAAGGCGCCCTCACAGGTGGCACTTTGGGCGGTTTGACAGGCTTGTTGGTAGGTCTGGGCTTAGTGGCTATTCCGGGCATCGGGCCGATTATGCTGGCAGGAGCCTCAGCTACGGCGATCGCCACTACACTTGCCGGTACGGCTTTGGGTGCGGCAGCAGGCAGCTTGATCGGAGCTTTAGTCGGTATGGGAATTCCCGAAGAGGAAGCTAAAGTATACAACGATCGCGTGGCAAGAGGAGATTACTTGGTACTGGTTGACGGTAGCGAAGCAGAAGTCGCTCAAGCCGAAAGCATTCTGAGTCGCGGAGGTATTCAACATTGGAACACCTACGACTATCCCAGCGTCGATACTGCTCGGGCTGATTACGGCGCTCCTGGCACTCCAGGGGTTGATACTACGCCTGGTATTTACGATCCCAATCAGGGCCTTACCGGCAACCGTCGGGTTTAATAATTAAGACTTTGTTTGGGTATTGTTTCTATTTCCTGCAGGGTAGTCGCACTCGCGCACTCGGATTGTGGAAAGTGATCCAACCAACACCGGCGAGCTAGCGGTTTTACGCTTCGTCGGTAAAATTATCTCAAAAGTCGGCTTTTTCTCTGAAAGCCGGCTTTTGTTTTGTTCTGGAAACTTAAAAAAGCCACCTCTCAAAAGTTTAATTTTGATTGGGGGCCTAGTCGGTGAGGTGGGCTTGGCGCCGGAGGATCGATCGGCTCCCTGAATTTTTACAGCAGAAATCTGCAGCGGTTTTTTAGTCTGTAACACTCACTACTGCTCGATTTTAAACCCCGCAGTATTATCAAATTTAATGACCTAAATTACGACAGATATTGCCCAGTTAGTCAAAGAGCGACTATCTTTAATTATGGGTAGCTAATTTCAGCAACTTATACAGGTGAAGTAGCCAGTCCCACGCGCTCAGAAAAGCCTGCGGTGGTCGGCAAATATTAGAATAATAATATTGTCGTCACCTTCCGGCAAGACTTAGGCTGGTCATTAGTTGGCTGTAGCAGCCCAATTGCCGTTGGCAGGACCTGCTACAGGAATGCACTTTTTCTGGGAATGCCTCAGCGAAGCATTTGAGAAGCCCAGGAACAGCTTTTATGTTCGGGAGCGCGTCTGGTGTCGGGTGTTCTGTTAATTAGAACCGCAAGCGCTCATGGATCGAGTAAAGATTAACAGCAAGCACAGCAGCGCGAGAATACCGGAACGGCTCGCGGTTCATTTTTTCGCGAAATCTCAGGCTAATGGCAGCGTATTGCTTGCTTCGCCTGCGACTCCATCACTCCGACGGAAACAGCCTTCCTGTTGGTTTTCACTGGCATCGAGCACAGTGGGGGGAGGTGAGACTAGCTGAGCTGACCGGGCTCTGCTTTCATGGGCGATCGAAGATTGAAGGCACTTATGTAGAAGGCATTAGGGGTAGAAGCTCCGATATCTTGTTTCTTGATTGCACTAATAAATCCGATCGCCTGTACTAGCAATTTTTCGGGTCAGAATGCGGCGCGGATGCCGCCAGCAATACCCCAAATATTCGATCAACCTTGACAAGATTGATCGAAAACCTCTTGGTATTTTTTTGGTAAATGGTTAGCAGTTAATAGTTAGTGATTAGCAGTTAGTATAAATCCACCTAACAATTAACAACTAATATTAACCGCCAACTAATTACTAGCAAAATAAGACTTACAGGGCTTACACGCGGCGATAAACTCGGTTTTTTCAGGACTTCCGCGCGGGCAAACTTCACATTTTCCCCGAACCCGGTTTCTTTTCCTAAGTGATAACTAGGTTAGCAGGGTGATGCTATGAATCAAGCAGTTTTGACAATTGTTAGTGTGGCAGTTTTGGTTTAAAAAACTGACTGGCAAACACGATAGTACCAACTTTCCGACAACAGAGAACATCGAGAAATTAAGGAAACTCACTCAACTTTTTTTATGAATTTCACTGAAATTTTAAGTGCCGATGAACTTTTAATTAGACATAGAAACGGGGAACGAGATTTTCGAGGGGCTAACCTCATTGAAGCTCATTTGAGTGAAGCTAATCTCAGTCGAACAAATTTGAGCAGCGCTAATTTGAAAGGCGCCAACTTAATTAGAAGCAAACTGATTGGAGCTAATTTAAACGGTGCCGACTTGAGCGGGGCTAATTTGTCTAAGGCGAAATTAATTGAAGCTAACCTAGGAAGTTCTAGTTTAACTGGAACTGTGGCGATCGGAGCAGATTTTAGCGGGGCAAATCTCAGCGGAGCAATATTGTCTCAGGGTGACTTGAGCAAAGCTGTGATGACGGGAGCGAGTTTAGTAGGAGCTTGTTTGCTAAGCGGCTCAAAACTAACTGAGGCTAATTTGAGCGGGGCGACGCTGAGCCGAGCAATTATGAGCGGGGTTGACTTAAGCAGAGCAAATCTGACGAGAGCGATTCTCAGCGAGGTAGATTTGAACGGGGCGAACCTGAGCGGAGCAACTTTAACTCGGGCTCATCTCAATCGCGGAAATCTCAGCGGCGTCAATTTGGTTGGGGCTTCTTTGAGCGAAGCAAGTCTGCGGGAGGCTTCTATTTGCGCTGCTAATTTGAGCGGTGCTGACTTGAGCGGTGCTGACTTGCAATCCGCCAATCTAAATGGCTCTAATTTGAGCGGTGCCGACTTGCAGGGAGCTAATTTGAGTAAAGCTAATTTAAATGGTTTGATTCTGCACAATGCTGATTTGAGGGCTGCGAATTTGAACAAAGCTTCTTTGCGGGGAGCTAACTTGAGCGGTGCAAATTTGGCAGGTGCTAGCTTACTGGAAGCGGATTTGCGGGGGGCGAATTTGAGTCACGCCAATTTGTCGGGAGCAGGTTTGCTGTTGAGTTCTCTGACAGGGGCGAATTTGACAGGAACTAATTTGTCGGAGGCTAATTTGATTGGGGCCAGCTTGAATGTTGATAATTTGAATGAAGCGGCTTTGAGCGGGGCAATTTTGCCCAATGGAGCTACTCACAGCCGGGATTGATAAGTTGATTAACCATTTAATTAACCCTAATTAAGTAGGTCAACCTCAAAAAACCGAACACCGAGAAACCCGATTTTTGTATGGGCGGTGCCAAGAGTGCCGGCCCTTCCGGGTTTCTAGCCTCTCCCTCGCCTGGAGCAAATTAAGGCGGTTGGGCTTTAACCGCATTCTAGCGAAAGCCGATGGTGGCAGGAAATATCGATCGCGCGTATCGAACTCCAATCAAACTCAACCTGCCATCGACCCTGGCCAAAGCGCCCAAAAACCCCTGTGCGCCAGCGATCCCACTATTTTTGATTTTTTTGGGAAATATACTTGAAAATTCCTGAACTGCGTGCTATAGTCAAAAGGTTTGAGACATTATGAGTTAGAGGTAAAACCCCGCAGAATGAAACAATTGGGAACCCATCTGGTCGCTGATGCTTGGCAGTCTCCTGGAGACCTGCTTAACGATCCGGAACGTATCCGCCGCGCCATACTCGATGCGATCGAAGCCGGAGGAGCTACTCTCATCGATTTGTGCGTACACCAGTTTAGTCCTCACGGAGTGACGGCTACTGCTACTTTGGCCGAGTCTCATATAGCAATCCATACTTGGCCTGAACACGGTTATTTTGCTGCAGACTTATTTTTCTGCGGAGCCGGCGACCCTCACCGAGCCATGAAGGTGCTACAGACTGCTTTGGAAGCTAAACAGGTAAAACTCACTGAGTTCACGCGCGGTTTCGAGCCAGGGGTGGGAATCGTAGGTTCTGCTTGTGAAGAGCAGTATGCCCCTCGTTCAGTAGAAACGAGTGCCGCCAGAGGATGATGGCCAATTAGCGTAACTTTGAACAATTTATGCTAGGTTTTGTTTAAAATCCCACGGCTTGAGCCGTGGGATTCTTGTTGGAATTTACTTTTTCATTAATAAAGGGCGGACAACTAAATAACCTGCACCGAAAGCTGCAATCACAATCAGAAAAATCGCGATGGCCAACCACAATCCGCTTAAGTCTGAGGCTTTTTTGGGTTGAGAGCGCACACGGTAAGGAGTTTCCGGCACCTCTGTAAATAATTTTTCGGGAAGTGGCTGCGACATCGAGGCGGGTATGGGCTCCGGGTCCGGTAGTGGGAAGGGGAAAGCCACTGTCTGAGGTGGTTGAGGTATGGCAGAGTTAGTCTGCGAGGTTGCAGGTGGTGAGGGCGGAGGTTCAATGCTGAAATTGAATTTGACTGACGGCATTTGAGGCATCCCTGTCTGGGTGACGCTCTGAGCCGAGTTGACTACTTGCTGTAACTGTTGGGATACTTGAACTACTGTTTCTACTTCTCGCCGCAGTTGTTGATTTTGTTGGACTAATTGCTGATTGTGGGTTTTGAGGGAGTCCACCATCGCTTGGGCTGCTTGCAGCTCTGCCGTGACTTCTCGATAGAGGGAAATCGGTACTGATGGAGAGTAACTATTTGAGTTTTCAGGGGAAGTATTGTCAGATAAGGTAGTATTTTGCATAATTGTAGATGGCGAGGGTGAACTTGTTTTAGTTTAGCCTGAGAGTATTTGCAATTAGATCGATCGCAACACAATTCGTCAAGATATTTGTTACAGATATTGAACGTAAATTTAATTTAATGTTACAAGTTTTTAGTCAATCGCTATGAACAACTACGCACCGGAACAAAGTATGTCGCAAAAGTCAAGCACCGAGGAAATGAAATACGGCGAACGCCAGATATTGGAAGGGGAGTTAATTACTTTCCCGAATCCGCGAGTCGGGCGGCGCTACTCAATTAACATTACTTTGCCGGAGTTTACTTGCAAGTGTCCATTTTCTGGCTATCCAGATTTTGCGACAATTCACGTTACTTACGTGCCAGACGAGCGGGTGGTAGAGTTAAAGGCGCTGAAACTGTACGTTAACAGTTATCGCGATCGCTACATTTCTCACGAAGAATCGATCAATCAAATTTTAGACGATTTTGTGGCGGCTTGCGCGCCCCTAGAAGCGACGATTAAGGGCGATTTTTCGCCGCGGGGGAACGTCCACACCGTGATTGAGGTGTCGCACCAGAAGTAGGGTGGGTATTAGCTGTTGTGGCATTGAGATTTAATTGTGGGGTGGCGTTGAAGCGCACCCCACAATAGTTTTAAGAAATAGGATTGTTAATAAAATTAGTAAGTAATTGTAGGCTGCGTCAGGGCAGCCCTCTCAAGCGAGTCAAAAAGTCGTTCAAACGCTTAAAATCTCGTAGTTGGTAGGGTGTACACTAAGTATCGGTTGAGTTTGTCGCCCACCGAAGATCACCGATTTACCGGCGTTTCAGCATTTTGATTTTTAAACCCAAACTCCGTCTAGCAATTTTCATTACTTGAAATTTGAAAAATCCGAACGTGAAATAGCGGTTTTATGGTTGTTCTCAGCTTCACATTAACCACCTCGACATATCTGGCAACGCGCACGCTACAAACTCAACTAATCTTGTTGATATTTATAGTTGGTGTAAGGTGCGCTAGGCGCACCCTACGGTTAGCTTTGACTTGCCACAGAAGTCGGGGCGATTCCCTACGGGATAGCTTCGCTTAACGCACTTTTTTCCTCTGCTGTTTTCGATTCTGCCAACTTGTCCAAAATCTCCACAACTTCTCTTTCAAAACTCACCTGAGCGCGATTTGTGCGCCCGCCGACGTATAGTTTGCCGTCCTTTTCCAAAGCCCAAATCTGCGAGTGAGACAGATAGCTCATCAGCACGCTCAGCATCAGCAACCCGAAGCCAGTATAAACGATGGGAATGCCCGGATCGGCTTTAATTTGCAATCCCGTACTGCCTACAACTTCGTCAATTGTCAGCATGACTCCATTAACTTCTACGGCCGTTCCTGCGCGAACTGTAGTTAACAATTTGCCATCTGTACCGTACACTAACATCGTTCCTTGCAAGTCTTTTGCTAGCAGAGAAACTCCCGCACTCAAATCTGGTTTTGTCGGAATCCAAGCACCCCAAATCCGGCCTTTACCTTGAGTGTCTAGCTGAGCCATTGGTAATTGTAAAACCGGGCTTTTGTTGAGGCGAACTCGCACGGCGGCTATTGCCCAATCTGCTTGATAAAATGTGACTCCCCGGTATCTGAGGGGCTCGTTAACGTGAATGGTTTTGCGATCGACTTCTTGGCCTGTTTTGTCCAAAACTGACAGGTCAGAGTAAAATTGGTCGATGCCGCCTTCGGGAGTATAATCAATCCAAAACCGATTAACTCGCATCGACCAATCCTTCGGTATTTGTGGCCCCGCCCAAGGCCCCGCATCCAGGATATTCTGCACCTGAAATGTTTCGCCGCTGGGAACCATTTCTTGACCGAGAAATCCCGTCATCGCGCCCCACATCGACCCAGCTAAAATAATTAGCATACTGGCGTGAACAATAATCGGGCCGATTTTGCCAATTATTCCCTTGCGGGCATAAACTTTTTCGCCTTCTCGAAATATGCGGTAGTTTTTTTGCTGCAAAAGTGGTTCTAACGAACTTAAACCAACTGTTTCTAATTCCGCACTGAGAGCTAATTTTTCAAACTGCTTTGGTTCTTCATAAAATTTCCAGCGGCGGGCGGCTTTTAATGCTGGAAATTGTCGGGTAAATGTACAAGCTGTTAAGCTGCTTCCGAACAAAATTAGAATTGACAAAAACCACCAAGTGCGGTACACATGGTCTAGTCCTGCAATTAGCACAACTTTCCACGTTAGGAAGCCGAACAAAGCGGGGTGTTCTGGATAGTTAGATTGGTAAAAGGGTACTGATTGACCTTGTTCGATGACAGTGCCGGAAATGCTGAAAAATGCGATCGCCAGCAGCAAGATAATTGCCAGCCGCAAATCTGCTAGCACCGGCAAGATTTCTCGCTTGAAAAACCTTTGAGGGGCAGTCGCCCAGTTTGATAGTTTAGATAGAAATACTTCTTTTGATGTCATTGGTAATTATGAAGGAAGTTCGGCAACGGATTTTGTAACGGATGTAACGGATGGAAGGAAGTTCGGCAACGGATTTTGTAACGGATGTAACGGATGGAAGAAGGAAGAAGAAAGAAAGAAAGAGGAGGGAACAACAAAAAATGAAGAAAATATTATTATTTTTATCGAGCAAGTCTCAATCAATTTTGAAGTCTTTCTCTTTTCTTCCTTCCTTCCTTCCTTCCTTCCTTCCTTCCTTCCTTCGTGTTCTTCGCGTCTTCGCGGTTCGTTAAAAAAAACTTAATTCACGCATTCCATAGTGATTGCTATATCTCTAAATAAGGACTGAAGTCCTGAGAACGAAAGTTACGCGGGAAGGATGCGGGAAAGCAGAGAGAAAACGCCAAATCCTACTAGCAAAACGCCGCTAACAGGCGTAATCCAACTCGACCACCGACGTAATTCTAACAACTTTTTAATGCTAGCAGTGAAAGTACCTGCTATAATCAGCGGAGCGACGTAGCCAGCAGCATAAAACAGCAGCAATACACCACCTAAAACTGTATCCCCCGTTTTGGAAACCCAAGCTAAGAGTGTAGCTAAAACCGGAGTGCTGCAGGGAGACGCTACTAAACCAAAAGTTAAGCCCAATAAGTACGATCGCACGCCAGCCGGCAAATCTTTCGGCACCCACCCCACAGCATCGAAAGATGGCATTTGCAAGGGTAAAGCTTCGAGTAAATTCAGCCCCATTAGAATAGCAATAATGCTGACAAGAATTGGCAAACCCAGGCCAATTTTGCCGTAAACTTGTCCGGCGAATGATGCTACAATGCCTAAACCCGCAAGGGTTGTGGCCAATCCCAGGGAAAACCACGCAGACTGGGCGGCAGCTTGCAGGCGGCTTTTTGCTTCGTATCCACCGATGTAGCCGATCGTGATCGGCAACATTGAAAGCATACAGGGCGTTAAGCTCGTTAGCAACCCTGCCAGAAAGATGACTCCGACGCTGACTAAACTGAGGTTTGTCAGTTGAGTATTGACTAAATTATTAGCAAATTGTGCGAGTTGGTAAAGTTGAGTTTGCAGGGTTTCCATCAGTCGATTTTAGATTTTAGATTTTAGATTTTAGATTTTAGATTGACTCCACAGTCGATCAATTTTAGATTTTAGATTTTAGATTGACTCCACAGTCTATCGATTTTAAATTTTAGATTTTAGATTTTAGAGAGACTCTACAGATGAATCTGGGAGTTTAAACTAAATATCTAATATTTTTGCTCTTCACGACTCCTGTCGGGGGCTTGTACCCCTAGGCAGGTGACTTCAGGTTCGGGGCTGTTCTGGCTTTGTTGAAAATTGTAACAGATGCGCGCAGGTTCGGTTTGAGATTTAAGATTTTAGCGATATTTACTGGTTGGGAGTTGAAAGGTCGATCGCACCCTGGTTGAAATTAATATCTTGACAGCATCCTCAACAAGCTGTTGGCAACGGGCGCAGCTTGGGAGTTAAAAGGTCGATCGCACCCTGGTTTAAATTGATATCTTGACAGCATCCTCAACAAGCTGTTGGCAACGGGCGCAGCTACACCCGATAATTCCTTGACTGCGAAATCGGCCCGAAAGCCTGTTGTGGAAATTATTCAAACAGACTTTAATTTTACTCTACTTTAAATTAAAGCCACTTTCTTCATTAATAGACCCGTCCGGCATTATTGCCCCTGCCAGCACCGCACCTCTGAGATTTGCTCCCGTTAAAATAGCGCCTTCTAAATTAGCATTGCTCAAATTTGTGACTTGTTTGGAACCTCGGAAAAAGAAGCTGTGCAAGTCAGCACCTGTTAAATTAGTGTCTGCCAAATTAGCATATTGCAAGTCAGCACCGTGCAGCGTCGCATCCATTAAATTAGCTTGGGAAAGATTGCTTCCCCAAAGTCGAGAATCTAAGACATTAGCATCCTGTAAATTGGCGCGGCTCAGATTTGCCAAAGTCAGATTAGCATCCCACAACTTCGTGCTGTTGAAATTAGCTTCGGTCAAATTAGAGCGACTGAGATCCGTGCCTAAAATATCAGCATTTGCTAAATTAGCGCCGGTGAGATCTGCGTCAGAAAGATCCGCATCTTTTAAGTTAGCACCGGACAGATTAGCCCCGGACAAATTAGCGCCGCTCAAATTGGCTTCTTGGAGATTAGCGCCCCGCAAATCGACAGCGCTCAAATCGCATTGCTTCCACAGAAAGCTGACGCACCAATTATCTTTTAATAGCTGACTCAGATCCTCCGAATTTGCGGCCATGACAGGAGGAGTTAAGTAGAGAGTGAACAGGACGATCGCCAACACCGCCGCGAAGAAAGTTTTCAACCTCATAACTCTTTTCATTGACACTAAGTTGCGCCATAAATTATTGATGTCTAATCAAAGCATAGCAAATAATCTGCAACTTCCCTCAGCAAGATTACTCAAAAATATTAGTGTAGTGAAAGGTTAATCAGGGTTGGCGCAGGCACAAACTTAACTCAGCCAGTCTTAGACGCGCTTTGAGCTAGAAACCCGGTTGCTTCACAGATGCCTCGCTGCCAAACTAATTTTTTTCCTAAAAACCCGGTATAAGATGACCGCAAGTTCGAGCGCGATTTACCGACAGAATATCGCTAAAAAGTAATACTTGCAGCAGGCAGTTGCGATCGCTTCCCCAGGGGCATACCTGCAAACAATCGTGGTATAAACTGCTCAATATAGGAATCAAAAAACCGCTCCTCTAGCCTACAAGCCTTATATTTAAAGGGTTCTAGACGCAACAATTTTTGTTAATTGCGATCGGCATCACTAACTAAGCCCAACTTTCATCACACAAGTCAAGCCCCAGCATCACGACATCGCATCAAACTTATCACGTTCCTGAGACTACGGATATCACTGTCAGTAGCTGAAGTATGGAGGAAAATAAGAGCATACAGTTGAACACCACTCCTCCCATGCCTACTATCCCCCTTCTCCCAAGCCAATTAGTTGTCACAACTATTTTCAATTCGATCGAATCTTTGGGATTCACTAATATTGCAGGCAAAGTATTTTCGGGTGAGCAAGCTGAATCCCGACAAGAAGCAAATTTAAAAGTTAGTACCAAAAAGTTTTACACTCAGGGTTTAAAAAATCTCGAACAACAAGACTTGCACGGCGCTATTAAAAATTTTACTGCCACAATTAACATTAATCCGCAATTCGCGTCAGCTTACAACGATCGCGGTGTGGCCCGCTACAAATTAGGCTACAAGCAATCGGCGATCGAAGATTTAACTACCGCCATCGAACTCAATCCTTACCGAGCCAAGTATTACAGCAATCGGGGGTTTATGCTGACTCGTTTAAAAGATTATACTGCGGCGATCGCAGATTACACCTCGGCACTCCTGCTCAACCCCAATTTAACCCAAGCTTACTTTAACCGAGGCGCTATCCGCCTGCAAATGGAAAATTCCCTCGCAGCACTAGCGGATTTTGAGTCCGCAATTCGCCTCGATCGCGATTTTGCTAAAGCTTACTTTAACCGAGGACTGACTAGATATAAATTGAGAGAGGTTCAGGGAGCATTTGAGGATTTTCAGAAAGCGGCAGGCCTTTTTAAGCTGCAGGGGAGAATGGATTATTATCAAGAGGCCGTTTCTAAAATTACAAAGCTATGGTGTTAGTTGAATTTGGCAATTGGGAATTGGGAATTGGGAATTGGCAATTAATAATCAGGTAAGGTGCACCGAAGAGCACCCTACACCTATAATTATTGCGTCAGTCTTGTTAAAGTTAGCCAATACTCAAGGCGGCGTCTCTGGAAGGCAAGTTATCCAAAAGGTAAGCACTAGAAAAGTTAATTTCAAAAGCAGCATTTTGAACTGCTGCAGGAGTGGCATTTTGAACCACAGCCAAAGTGACTCCTCCAAATTGAATGAGTGTGTTGCTGCCAGATTGCGTGAATGAGGTGTTGGATAAAGGGCTGGTTAAGCCAATACGATCGCCATCTCCCGGCCTAAAATCAAGAATTATATCGCTCGTCCCATCCAACTCCAGAATTTCACCCGTAAGCCGAACAAAAGTATCTGCACCTGCGCCACCAGTGAGAGTATCGCTGTCACTATCGCCGATTAAAACATCGTTACCATCGCCGCCGATTAAAACATCATTTCCTCTGCCACCTCGCAAAAAGTCGTCACCAGCATCGCCATTGAGATTATCGTCGCCGAGATTTCCGTTGATAATATCGTTGTCAACACCGCCGCTAATGGAGTCGTTACCTTTGCCGCCTCTGAGAAAGTCGTCGCCTTCTTCGCCCGTGATGGTATCGTTGCCTTGGCTGCCGTTAATTCCATCACCATACGTGGCTTCACCGAGGATGCGATCGTTTGCGCTACCTCCCACTACACCGCCGGGATTTTGCTCATAGTCTTGGGGAGTGACTTGATAGTTGTTCGGGGTGTTGGCCAATCTGAGGGGTCGCAAAGGCAGATTTGCCAAATTGGTAATGTTAATGGAATCGTTAAGGAAATCAACATCGGTAATGATGCTAGAAACCCGGCTGGGGACGATTCCGTCAATGACTTTTGCAGTCGAAATGCGATCGCCCTGCTGCACCGCATTCACCGTTTCAAAACCTCCAATAACGTTGCCAAAAACAGCATAACTACCGTCCAAAAATGGCAACTCATCCAAAGCAAAATAAAACTGCGAAGAAGCCGAATCCAAAGCATTAGAACGAGCCATTGCCACGGCCCCGCGAGTGTGCTGCAACTGCGGCGTCTGGGTTACAATTTGGTTGTAAACAGGTTGCGCGGCCCCTTGCGGCTTGATTTCCAAAGGAATAAAACGCGGCTGATTGGTATCCGGATCTATAAAACTACCTGTTCCCAATTGACTTGCTGGAATTGTAGTATCTCTGCTGCGCGGATCGCCTCCTTGCACCACAAAAGGCTCTGGCTGGCGCACAACTCGGTGAAACATCACCCCGTCGTAAATGCCACGTTCAACTAAGTCAACAAAATTTCCCCCAGTAATCGGGGCATTAGTGCCGTCTACTTCGATCGTAACGGGTTGACCGTTAATTATCTGGACTACTATAGCTTTGCCTGTTAACGGGAGTGCAGCGCTCATGGGTAAATTGCTATTTGAGTGAGTGAGCTTTGGGTTTTAGAAGCAATCCGCGAATTGCCCTTACCCATTTAATCAGAAAACTGTAAACTTGTCTTAAGTACAGTTCTACTTCTAAATTTATGATGTCCCGTCGCAAGTTTTTTAGCACTTTATTGGCAAGCGGATTACAACTCGGCACTGCTGCTTCGCCTCAATTTAACCCAAGCTTACTTTAACCGAGGTGCTATCCGCCTGCAAGTGGAAAATTCCCTGCAGCACTCGCTGATTTTGAGTCAGCAATTCGTCTCGATCGCGATTTTGCTAAAACTTACTTCAACCGAGGAGTGATTAGATATAAATTGAGAGAGGTTCAGGGAGCATTTGAGGATTTTCAGAAGGCGCCAGGGCTGTTTAAGCTGCAGGGGCACATAGATTATTCCCGAGAAGCGGTTTCTAAAATTAGACAGCTATGGTATTAGTTGAATTTAGGAATGAGGAATTGGGGAATTTGTAAGGTGCGCCATAAGCACCCTACACCTATAGTTAATGTTAGCCAATTCTCAAGGCTGCATCGGCAGGTTGAGGGTTAGGATCACTAGGAATCCTAGATAAAGGAATTGCAAAGGCTGCATTTTGAACAGAGGCGACAGTAGAATTTTGTACCACAGTATAAGCCCCTGCCAAGTTAATGACACTATTGCTTCCAGATTGAGTGAATGTAGTATCGGATAAATTTCCTGTCAAAGCAATGCGATCGCCTTCCTCTGGTCTAAAATCAACTATTGTATGACTTGTTATGGGTAGGAGAATAAAAGGAAGAGAAGCAGGATCTACTCCGAGCAAAACAAAAGTATCTGCACCACTACCTCCTGTGAGAGTATTGTCGCCTGTATCTCCAATCAAAATATCATTGCCATCACCACCAATTAAGATATCATTCCCTTGACCGCCTCGCAAAAAGTCGTTACCAGCATCACCATTGAGAGTATCGTCAGCGAAATTGCCAATCAGAATATCGTTGCCAACACCGCCGCTAATGGAGTCGTTACCTTTGCCGCCTCTTAGAAAGTCGTCGCCTGCTTCGCCCGTGATGGTATCGTTGCCTTGGCTGCCGTTAATTGCATCATCCGTCGGTGCACCGAGGATGCGATCGTTTGCGCTACCTCCGAGTACGCCACTGGGATTTTGCTGAGAGTCTTGGGGAGTGACTTGATAGTTGTTGGGGGTGTTTGGCAATCTGAGCGCTCGCAAAGATAGATTTACGAAATTGGTACTATTAATTAAATCGTTGAGTACATTAACATCGGTAATGATGCTAGAAACCCGGCTGGGGACGATTCCGTCAATGACTTTTGCAGTCGAAATGCGATCGCCCTGCTGCACCGCATTCACCGTTTCAAAACCTCCAATAACGTTGCCAAAAACAGCATAACTACCGTCCAAAAATGGCAACTCATCCAAAGCAAAATAAAACTGCGAAGAAGCCGAATCCAAAGCATTAGAACGAGCCATTGCCACGGCCCCGCGAGTGTGCTGCAACTGCGGCGTCTGGGTTACAATTTGGTTGTAAACAGGTTGCGCGGCCCCTTGCGGCTTGATTTCCAAAGGAATAAAACGCGGCTGATTGGTATCCGGATCTATAAAACTACCTGTTCCCAATTGACTTGCTGGAATTGTAGTATCTCTGCTGCGCGGATCGCCTCCTTGCACCACAAAAGGCTCTGGCTGGCGCACAACTCGGTGAAACATCACCCCGTCGTAAATGCCACGTTCAACTAAGTCAACAAAATTTCCCCCAGTAATCGGGGCATTAGTGCCGTCTACTTCGATCGTAACGGGTTGACCGTTAATTATCTGGACTACTATAGCTTTGCCTGTTAACGGGAGTGCAGCGCTCATGGGTAAATTGCTATTTGAGTGAGTGAGCTTTGGGTTTTAGAAGCAATCCGCGAATTGCCCTTACCCATTTAATCAGAAAACTGTAAACTTGTCTTAAGTACAGTTCTACTTCTAAATTTATGATGTCCCGTCGCAAGTTTTTTAGCACTTTATTGGCAATTTGTCTAGTTGTTCTAAGTTTCAATTTTGCCGCACCTGCATTGGCCCTGGGTGGCAAGCTTCCGACGCTGAATGAAGCCGCACCGGATTTTAGTTTGCCGACAAACAGCGGCGACGGACAAGTGTCCCTGTCCGATTATCGCGGTAAGTGGCTGGTAGTCTATTTCTATCCGAAAGACTTTACATCGGGTTGTACGATCGAAGCACGGAGATTTCAGCAAGACTTGCCGAAATACTTGGCAAAGAATACTCAAATTATCGGCATTAGCGCTGATGATGTCGATTCCCATGCGGAATTTTGCGATTCGGAAGGTTTGAAGTTTCCGCTGTTAGCTGATACGGATGGTAAAGTGAGTAAAGCTTACGGTTCTTGGATGAGTTTTATCTCGGCGCGACACAGTTTTATTATTGACCCTGAAGGGATTTTGCGCGAAACTTTTGTGAAGATTAATCCGGCGATTCATTCTAAAGAAGTGTTGGCTCGTTTGGGGGAATTGCAGGCTAACGGGTAATACCATTTTAGATTTTAGATTTTAGATTTTAGATTTTAGATTTGAATAATTGGGAATGACTGATGAACCTTAGTCTTGGTAGTGAAGACTACATTCCTCTGTATTTTCAGAGGAATGTAGTCTTCACTGCAAACGTTATCAGGTTGATTTGAACTCACATCTTGCACCATTCTCAATAATCCTTTTTTGGGTGGATTCTCCTGCCCAACCCTACTCCCCACAAGAAAATCTACTCTTTGTGGAACGGGCCGGAGAGCCCGTTCTTGACAATGGTGCAAAATCTCAGTTTTACGGGAAATGATAGCTGGTAACGTGACAAGCGATATAAGAGTAAATCTAAAATCTAAAATCTAAAATCGCCTGTGCTGCCATACTCAGTGAAAATTAAACTTGCTATTGACTGCAACAGGCTCGGAAGAAGATTCAGGCTCTGAAAAATTTCTCTTTCTGCTAGCCATGCGGCGTTCCGGGTCAATTCCCTCGAAGGTTGGCGGCAACCAAACTCGGACTACCAACAACACTGCCAAAACCCGCAAAAATGCGCCTGTGGATAATATTTGAACCGAGGGAGTTTCCAGGAATCCCCGCACTATCACTTCTCGCAAAACTGATACAATACAAACTTCCACAGCTACGCCTATCGAAACTCTTTTTTCTTGCAAGTAAATAATTAGCAAGCGAAATAATTCCACTAAAACTAATAGAAATAAAATATCTGCTGTCACTTCCTGGAAATTCAAAGGAGGTAGCAGCGAGAAGAACATTTCTCGCAGTTCTAGCACCATGAAACAAAACAAACCAATACATAGGGAAATTACAATTAAGTCTTGGACTGTTTCCAGAGCGGTGACGATTAATTGCAGATTTAACCATTGAGGGGGGTTACTGGACGAGTTGTTTAAACGCTTTTCCATTGACATATCCTGCAACTTTTTTGGCTTTCTTACAGCTTAATTGAACTTAGGTTAATCTTTGACCATTTACAGGTTTAATCTATTTATCAGTCTCATAAAATTTTGATCGGTTGACAATTTCACACACCCTTTTATTTGCCTCCCAGGTGGCTTGACATTTAGCAAGCCTTTATGCTATTTGAAGCCTGCAATAAGTAGCTTTGATATCTAAAAAATAGAAGTCTGAATGCTGAAATGCTGCAACTGCTATAAAATAGGAAAATTGTAAAGAATTATTTACCACAGCTTGATAAACTCAAGCTAGTGAGTCTCGGCTTTAATCATACAAAAGCCGGAAAGTCAACCGAAAAACCAAAAGTAATCCAGAGAGGATTGAACACAATGGCATTTGAACTTGCACCATTACCCTTCGCCGCTGACGCCCTAGAACCAGCTCATATGTCGGCCAACACGTTTTCGTTCCACCACGACAAGCACCACGCTGCTTACGTCACCAATCTGAATAAACTGATTGAAGGGACTGAAATGGCCAGCAAATCCCTTGAAGAAATTGTCAAGGCATCTGCTAAAGACCCATCCAAAGCCGGCATTTTCAACAATGCAGGTCAAGTTTGGAACCACAATTTTTTCTGGAATTCCCTCAAACCGGGTGGCGGCGGCACTCCGACAGGAGCTTTAGCTGACAAAATCAACGCCGACTTCGGCAGCTTCGACAAATTCAAAGAAGAATTCAAGACTGCTGCGACAACTCAGTTCGGTAGCGGCTGGGCTTGGCTGGTTTTGGACAACGGCACTTTGAAAGTCACCAAAACAGCTAACGCCGACACCCCGCTAGCACACGGCCAAACTCCGTTGCTGACTTTGGATGTCTGGGAACACGCTTATTATTTGGATTTCCAAAACCGCCGTCCCGACTACATTACTAATTTCTTGGATAATTTGGCTAACTGGGATTTCGCAGCAGCAAATTTGGCTGCCGCTTAGTAGCATCTAACTTTGAGGACTTTAGTCCTCACTACAAACTTTATCGGTTTGTAGTGAGGACTAAAGTCATGATGAATGAGAATTATTTAACCAAACTTGCTATTAGCAAACAAAAACAGCTTTCAACATTCCTTCGCCTCGGTCTGGTTGGAGTTCAAATCCTAGTTTTTTACAGAGGCTCTGCATCTTGTAGTTGCTATTGAGAATGTAGCCGACGATCGCCTCTAATTTCTCTTCCTGACCAATTTGCAGCAGCCGCCTCAATAATTCTGTTCCCAAACCGTGCTGCTGATAGCTATCGCTAACGATCAGCGCAAATTCGGCTTCGTTTGTGCCGTGGAGTTTGCTCAGACGCGCTACTCCCAAAATCCGGTGTTCTGAGGTTTCTGGGTCTTGATTATCGGCTACTAACACCATTTCGCGATCGTAGTCAATAAAACAAATCCGGGTCAAACGTTCGTGAGCGATGCGGTGCTTTAACTTTACCATGTGAGCGTAGCGCAAATACACGCTCTCTTCGGAAAGTTCTTTGTGGAACAGCACCATCAGCGGCTCATCTTCTGGGCGAATCGGACGGATCGTGATGGGACGATCGCCGTTTGTTGACCATGTTTGAACGTATTGCGTAGGATAGGGGCGAATCGCGGGTAAAATCGGGTTTTCTGTTGTCTTGAGAACAACGCGGGCATCAAGAGCGATCGCACCTTCAGGAGAAACCAACAGCGGATTAATATCAATCTCGGCAATTTTAGGTTGCTCTACAATCAGTTGACTGAAACGAACTAATAACTGTTCGAGTTGTACCAGGTCAATTGCCGCTCTGCCGCGCACTCCTTGCAAAGCTTTATAGATGCGAGTTTGCTCCATCATCCGCCGCGCTAGGGTGGTATTTAAAGGCGGAAGTGCTAGCGATCGATCTTGAAAGACTTCCACTAATTGTCCGCCGGAACCAAACAGCATCACCGGCCCAAATTGTGGGTCGATACTGCTACCCAAAATTAGTTCATAGCCTTCCAAATGCACCATCGGCTGCACAGTTACGCCAAGAAACGCTGCAGGATCGATCGCCCGTACCCGCTTGGCGATCGCCTCAAAGGCACTAATTACAGCCTTAGCATCGCCTAAATTTAGTTGTACGCCCCCCACATCGGTTTTGTGAGTAATCGTCTCAGAATGGAGTTTTAGCACCACTGGATAACCGAGGATCTCGGCAATTTCCACAGCTTCGGCCGCACTCGCTGCAATTTCTGTCGCTACGGTGGGAATGCCGTAAGCTGCCAGCAACTGTTTTGATTCGTACTCGGTTAATAGAGTGCGATTGTTTTGGCGGGCGGCAGTCAAAATCTTCGCAGCAGTCGCACACCCGGAAGTCTCGATTTCGCAATCAGCGGGGAGAGAAGGCGTTTCGTAGATAGCGCGCAGGTTGTACGTGTACCGCCACATATAGTTGAACAACCTGACGGCGGTATCGGGATACGGGAAAGTCGGAATATTTGCCTGATTGAGAATTTGCGTTCCCGCTGACACTTCCACACCGCCCATCCAGCTTGCTAATAAGGGCTTTCCGAGTTGGCTGTAAGACTTGAGTTTTTCTGCGGTTTGGGTGGGATTTGTCATCGCTTGTGGCGTCAGGATGACCAGCAATCCGTCACTATTGGGATCTGGAGCGACAACTTCTAGAGTTTGGGCGTAACGATCGCTACTAGCATCGCCCAAAATATCGATCGGGTTGTGATGACTCCACTGAGGTGGCAAAAACTCATCAAGCTGCTGCAGCGTCTCCGGTGCCAGATTTGCCAGCGCACCGCCGTCGCTAATTAAGGCATCAGTGGCGATCGCCCCTGGGCCTCCTGCATTGGTGACGATCGATAGGCGGTTGCCCTGCGGTCGCGGTTGCTTGGCCAGAATTTCTGCCATGTCGAACAAATCGGAAATCGTATGTACGCGCAACGCGCCACAGCGGCGGAAAGCAGCGTTAAGCACGTCATCGCTGCCGGTCAAAGCTCCCGTATGGGAAGCGGCGGCTTGGGCGGCGGCGGCGGTACGTCCTACCTTGAGAATGATGATCGGTTTGTCGATCGCCACTGGGCGGGCGGCGGACAGGAACGAACGAGCATCACCCATAGATTCCATGTACAAAACGATACTGTGAGTATGGGGATCGTCCCCGAAATACTCGATCAGATCGCCCCAACCGACATCGAGCATAGAGCCGATCGACACAAAGGAACTAAAACCGACATTTTCTCCTAAACTCCAGTCGAGAATCGAAGTACAGAGGGCGCCGCTTTGACTGATGAAGGCGACATTACCTGGACGGGCGATCGTACCTGCAAAAGTAGCATTGAGCCCAAGCACAGGATTCATCACGCCGAGGCAATTTGGGCCGATAATCCGCATTCCGCCCAGACGCGCTTGGGCGATAACTTGCTGTTCTAAAGCCTCCCCAGCCGCACCAATCTCTTTAAAGCCAGCAGAAACAATAATTGCCCCTTTCACCCCAGCAGCAATACATTCGCGGATCACTTGCGGCACCCCAGCAGCAGGCGTAGCAATCACTGCCAGATCCACTACTTCTGGGACGCTAGCAATGTCAGGATAAGACTTGAGCCCCAAGACGCTACGGCGCTGCGGATTCACTGGAAAAACTGTTCCGCCAAACGGATTCCGAATCAAGTTCCACAGGAGAGTTCGTCCGACGCTTCCTTCTCTCTCTGTTGCGCCGATTACAGCCACCGAGCGAGGCGCAAAAATCCGATCGAGCGGATGACGCTGTTCTTTCCAAATATCGTGAGCCGGATCGCTCGCAGTGCTTTGATTTCTTGAATTTATCTGCATAATACCCTACTTCAATTAATCAGCAATTAATATTGCTCTGCTTTCGATAACAATTACCGCATCCAATCCGAACTCTTTTTCTACTTTTTTCTGCTTTTTCTTCATCTTCTTCGGGTGTTCGCGGTTTCGGAAAAAAAATCTCATTGCGCGTTTCCGACCCACCCCCCCCTTAAACAACATTTCGGTTGTCAAAGTGTTAGTTCGGGAACCCATTTGGTCAGAGCTTCCTCAACAATTCACGAGGATGTTCTGCCTACTATTTATCTTAATTCTTTCCAGGGAATTAGCAAGTCAATTTTTGTAACGAATAGCGAACCGGGTAGTTAAAATATTGAGATTAAATATATAGTAGATGTAGTGGTCGAAGAGAAAAAGATCGATCGCTAACAAAAGATTGAGGTGAAAGCAGCTATGTTTGCAGAATGGCACAGCTTTACTGAAGGTAACTGGACAAACGAAGTCAACGTTAGAGACTTCATCCAAAAGAATTACACCCCCTATGAAGGGAATGCAGAATTTCTCACAGCACCAACCGAAAAAACCCAGCAGCTTTGGCAAAAAGTTCTGGAATTAATGAAGCAAGAGCGCGAAAAAGGTGTATTGGATGTTGATACAAAAGTTCCCACATCTATCACGGCTCATGCAGCAGGATACATCGATCGCGACTTAGAACAAATAGTAGGTTTGCAAACCGATAGACCTTTGAAACGCGCGATTATGCCGTTTGGCGGGATTCGCGTGGTCAAGGCCGGTTTAGAAGCTTACGGCTATCAGCTCGATCCGCAAACAGAAGAAATATTTACGAAATATCGCAAAACTCATAACGATGGTGTATTCGATGTTTACACGCGCTCGATGCGTCTGGCGAGACGTTCTGGTATCATCACAGGTTTGCCAGATGCCTATGGACGCGGGCGCATCATCGGTGACTATCGGCGCGTTGCTTTGTACGGTGTAGATCGCCTAATTGATGATAAAAAAACACAGCAAGAATCACTCGAACTAGACGCGATGGACGAGGCAACAATTCGTTTGCGCGAAGAGTTGTCCGAGCAAATTCGGGCATTGTTTGAGTTAAAAGAAATGGCGGCTAGCTACGGCTTTGATATTGGTCGTCCGGCGGCAAATGCACGAGAAGCTGTCCAGTGGGTGTATTTTGGCTACTTGGGAGCAGTGAAAGAACAAAACGGGGCAGCGATGTCTCTCGGTCGCGTATCGACGTTTTTAGACATTTATTTCGAGCGCGATTTGCAAAGTGGCGCGAGTTCCGAACAAGAATTGCAAGAACTGATCGACCATTTTGTCATGAAACTCCGCATGGTGCGGTTTTTGCGAACTCCCGATTATAACGATCTGTTTTCAGGCGATCCAACTTGGGTAACAGAGGCGATCGGCGGTATAAGCACTGACGGTAGAACATTGGTAACTCGTAACAGTTTCCGATTCTTGCACACCCTCTCAAACCTCGGTACTGCACCAGAACCAAATCTCACGGTTTTGTGGTCGGAAAACTTGCCGGAAAACTTCAAAGAATTCTGTGCAAAGGTATCCAGCGATACGAGTTCGATTCAGTACGAAAACGACGACTTGATGCGTCCTCAATACGGCGATGATTACGCGATCGCCTGTTGTGTCTCCGCGATGCGAATTGGCAAGCAAATGCAGTTTTTCGGTGCGCGAGTTAACTTGGCTAAGACTTTGCTCTATGCGATTAACGGCGGTAAAGATGAGAAGTCCGGCGACCAAATCGCGCCGCAGTTCGCACCAATTACTACCGAATATCTCGATTATGACGAGGTAAGAGCCAGGTTCCAAGAAATGATGGCGTGGTTGGCAAAAACGTATATCAATACGCTGAATGTCATTCACTATATGCACGACAAATACTGCTACGAACGCCTGGAAATGGCACTGCACGATCGCGATGTTTACCGGACAATGGCCTGCGGAATTGCCGGACTGTCTGTGGTGGCGGACTCCCTATCGGCGATTAAACACGCTAAAGTTAAAGTGCTTCGCAACGAGCAAGGTTTGGCCGTAGATTACTCGATCGAAGGGGAATATCCAAAATACGGCAATAATGACGATCGCGTAGACAGTTTGGCCATCGAACTCGTGCAAAGCTTCATGAACGAAATTCGCCAGCACAAAACCTACCGCGGCGCTGTAGCGACTCAATCGGTACTCACGATTACCTCTAACGTAGTTTACGGCAAAAAAACTGGTAGCACTCCCGACGGACGTAAAGCAGGTGAACCCTTTGCTCCCGGTGCTAACCCGATGCACGGCCGAGATTCCTGTGGGGCGATCGCATCCTTATCTTCTGTAGCAAAACTGCCTTACAGCGATTGTCAAGATGGCATATCGAATACTTTTTCGATTCTACCGCAGGCCTTGGGCAGAATGGAGAGCGATCGGACTAACAACCTAGTTAGTCTTATAGACGGTTACTTCCACGATGGCGGCCATCACATCAATGTTAACGCGCTCGATCGGCAAACATTACTAGATGCGATGGAACATCCAGAAAACTATCCCCAGCTAACAGTTCGCGTCTCCGGTTATGCGGTTAATTTCATCAAACTTACCCGCGAACAGCAATTAGATGTGATTAAACGGACTTTCCACGAACGTGTCTAAATCCCAGCAGAAAAAACTCGGCGGTTGAAACCGCTCAAGAGTCAAACTTTCATCCGAACAGAGGGGGACTGAACAAGCTGTTAAACAATTAAACTCAATCCCCCCTAGCCTTAAGAAAGGGAGAACCGGAAACTCGGAAAATCCCCCTTCTTAAGGGAGATGCCAGGGGGAGCGAGTCTCGGCTATAAACAAGAGCTCCGAAACTTTTCCGGCTATTGTTAACCCCGCCCTCCCGCTCTGACAGGTGTAGGTTTTTTACAACGAACGAGGTAATATGGAACCCATTTGAGATATTTTGACACTCGGTCGCACCAGGGCGCTCGACTGATGACGGGCGCTCGGCTGATGGC
>NZ_JAMPLN010000012.1:0-171112 GCF_040004035.1 Microcoleus vaginatus FACHB-2002
CGCGCCTATGACTTCGTATCCCAAGAATTGCGCGCTGCTGAAGATCCTGAGTTTGAAACGTTCTACACTAAGAACATTCTGCTTAACGAAGGCATTCGTGCTTGGATGGCTCCGACAGACCAACCTCACGAAAACTACATCTTCCCTGAAGAAGTTCTGCCTCGCGGTAACGCTCTGTAATCAGCGCGAAATATCAAAATTTCCAACATTTTAAAAGGGTAAGATAAAGCAGTTTAGGCTTTACCCTTAATGCTTAAAAAGCTCCCGCCTGGTGGCGGGAGCTTTTTGTTTCCAGGATTCGATCGAATTAGCGCCCTAAAAAAAGTTGATTTTGTACAAAAACCAAGTCTGCCTGTAGCTAGAACAACTTGTGTCTTTATATCTGGTGAAGTCTCCTATCGGGCAAGAAATCGATCGACCTTTCCCCGTCGCCAGAGTTGCCATGCACCTGATAACCGCACAACCCGGATTCTGAAGAAAATATAAACAAATGGCGGAAACTGCGATCGCCCGATTGCTGTAGAGATCGATCAAAGACGTTCCAGCAGCAGTAATTTGCCATCATCTTACAAAAATCTCCCTTTGCATCCCCCCACTTCTAATTCCTTGTGTTATTCTAATAATTGTGAATACTAGAACGATACTCAGAACGCAAGTTCTTCTGGTAACGCTGGCAATGGCTAGCGCACAAATCATCACCTTAAATCTTGTATTTAGGTGATGTGCGTTCCAATATTAAGCCATTTAGCTAAACCTGGAGGTGATGCCCATGATAGAAAGTAGTAAACGCATGGGTCATCAGATTGGAAACTACCGGCTGTGCGCCGGGGCCGCTCACTAGCAGTCAGCCGTCGTCTCCAACGGGAAACGACTTCCACGGGGAACCAGGCTGAGCTAGGGATTCTCCCGGCAGTCAGGTTCTAATCTGAAGACCCGCTAGACCGCTCTCACCTCAAATAGTGTTAAATCTTGAGTATTAAAACTTGAGACTAAACGCTATTGGTGAGAGCGGATAGTTTTTGCTCAGGGTTTCTAAACGTTGGCAGTTAATCTGCCATTGCTAATCCCAAAGAAAAAAATTATGGCTGAGCTAATTAATAATACTGAAATTCAAGAGCGCGCCAGTCAATTGTCAGGCTGGACAATTGAAGGTAAACAACTGCGCTCTACCCGTTTATTTAAAGATTTTATCGAAGCGATCGCCTTTGTAAATAAGTTGGTTGCCCCCTCAGAAGCCGCAGGACATCACCCCGACATAGAAATCTCCTACAACAAAGTTACAGTTAACTTGACAACCCATGATGCTGGAGGCTTAACTGAGAAAGACTTTAATCTAGCCCAAGAGATTTCTGCGCTAGATTAAAAGAGTGCCAGTTGACCCAACAAGAGTCCTGCATCTAGCAACAGTCCCCGATCGCCGAAAGCTCGCAAATAAAAAATCGACTTGGGGTTAAAATCGGGTTTGATACTCGTCACTGATGAATGAGGGGAATTCTTGAATAAGACCATTAAGGGCTTTCAAAGGCGTTATCAAAGCACATCTACCCACTCAATATGGACGCATCCAAGCTTTGCGTATACTTTTAACTTTTGTATGCTTTCAGAGTCCATCACTTATGCCAGATAGGTACGTTCCACATTTTGATATTTTTGGTCAGTTAAATAGGCTTCCTGTCTAAAAACAGTAGTGGTTTACTGTGCCGGAATCTCACTCCCGACTAAAATGTTTCAACACGTAGATAGTTGTTCTTACTCGCTACACTTATTATATTGTATACTAACTCAAACTGTGCAAGCATTTTTAGGCGACTGAAGCCATGCACTGAGCGTAGCCGAAGAGTCGCTGCCGCTTTCCTCTCCATGTCTAAAGCCAGGGGCTTCTCGCTCGTTTTTAGGTGAAAAGTCGAGAGGCCAAACGTTCAATGTATAAAAGGCTATTCCCCATCATCCGCCCATGATCGTATTTGAAAAGCCAGAGTTCAAGAACGAGTCGGCAGCCGAAAAAACCGATCTGATAGAAAAGCTTTTAGATATTGGCGCAGCTCTGTCGAGCGCCCAAGATTTGGGCGACTTGTTAAACTTAATTTTATCCAAAAGTAGGGAAATTACCTACAGCGATGCTGGCAGCGTTTACTTAGTAGATCACAGCGACGAAAAATCTAAGCTGCTGTTCAAGGTAGCCCAAAACGCTTCTAAACCGAGACTGTCGTTTAAAGAGTTTGCCCTGCCACTGACAGACAAAAGCTTGGCGGGATACGTGGCAATTACAGGTCAAAGTTTGAACCTGTCTGATGCCTACGACTTACCCCCCGGCGTACCCTATCGGCTAGATACCAGTTTTGACAGGGATATTGATTACCGCACTTGCTCGGTAATGGTACTGCCGATGCAAAACCGACAGGGGGAGACAATAGGTGTACTGCAACTGATCAACCGCAAAACAAAGGCAGATACGGTCCTGACTGCAGACAATGCCTGGGAATCGACGCAGCAGTATTCGGAGTGGGAAGAAAGGATAGTTCGATCGCTCGCTTCTCAAGCTGCAATCTCGATCGAGCGCAATCAACTCCAAGACAGCATAGAACATTTGTTCGAGGGCTTCGTCAAAGCCTCGGTGCAAGTCATAGAAGCTAGAGACCCCTGTACCTACGGCCATTCAGAACGAGTAGCAGCCCTCACAGTACGCCTTTCAGAAGAAGTAAACACCGTCAGCAGCGGAGAACTGCGCTCTATTTACTTTAACAACCGCCAAATTCAAGAACTTCGCTACGCCGCCCTGCTGCACGATTTTGGCAAAATTGGAGTCCCCGAAGCAGTTTTGACCAAACAGAAAAAGCTCTACCCCGCACAGCTAGAAATCATTCGCCATCGCTTTGGCTTAGCTCAACGGACAATGGAAATGGAATGCGTCCAGTCTAAATATAAATACTTGCTGGAGCATTCAGCCTACCGAAAACACCCGACCCACGAGCCAGAGTGCGCTCAGTGCCAGGAAATCGAACAGCTAGACACTAAGCTAGCAGAGGCGAAAACCAGATTAGCAGAATACTGGGAAGTCCTGCTAGAGGCAAACGAGCCTCACATTTTGGCAGCAGAACCGCTAGCTCAACTGCGAGAAATTTCTCGACAAACTTACAGAGATATAGATGGGGCAAAGAAACCCCTGCTGAACCCAGACGAGATCCTGCAATTGATGGTGTCGAGGGGCAACCTGACGCCGGAAGAACGATCGGCAATAGAATTTCACGTAACTCACACTTACGAGTTTCTGAAACAAATTCCTTGGACAAAGGATTTAAAGAATGTTCCCGACATAGCCTACGGACATCACGAAAAACTAGACGGCACAGGCTATCCGCGAGGTCTAAACAAGTCAGAAATTCCCATTCAAGCGCAATTGATGACGATCGCCGATATTTACGACGCCCTGACAGCAGGCGATAGACCCTACAAGCGAGCCCTGCGTACAGAGGCAGCGATGAAAATTTTGCGGCAAGAAGCAGCTCACAACAAAATCAACGCTGATTTGTTAGAATTGTTCGATCATCGCCAAGTCTTTAGCGTCCTCGGGCACAGCTTGGAGGTTAAAGTCGAATCAGCCTAGACGAGTCGGGCGTGCTGTGCTAAAAAGTAAATAGGCGATCGGGCGCTATCTAGTGTCAGCCGTCAAATCAATCCACAAGCCAAGCCTGGTCGGGTTTTGACGCAGTTGAGTACAGGTTAAAAAACAGGCTCTCTGCAGCCGTCAGTCACATCTATATACTCTGTCAGCCCGAAAGAATCAAAAGAAAAAGTGAATTTTAGGTCTCTTTTTAGAGTATGCTAGTTGAGCAACAACTGACCACATAGAAGACTAGAAAAGTTTCTCTGTAATCGGTGTGAGGATGAGAGTGAATATGTCGAAATTTTTGTGGAGTTACCTATTAATCAGCCCAGCAGTCTTAGGAGCTACCCTAGTAGTTTCTTCGAGCGCGATGGCAGCAGACGCTCAGCAGGCTGCTGATGCGCTCAATCCCGCTGCCGCCAAAGCTGAAACCGCTGAAACCTCCGAAGCGAAAGTAAATGCTTTAGCTGCTGTTTCCGAAACAACTGCAGCCTCCGAGCCAGTAGAAGAAATTTCCCAAGTCGCTGGCAGCGAAACCCAGGCAGCGATGGCAGATGTGGCGACAGTTGCAACTGATGCAACTGAAAGTGCGATCGTCGGAGCCAACGCAGCCCCTGCTGAGGCAAATCCCCAAGCGGCATCACAACCTACAAGTGAATCTTTAGCCGCAGTTGATCCAACAGTCGCTCAACCAGTAGAAAATTCTGCCCCGGCAGCCCAACTAGAAATTCCAGCCCCAGCAGCTACCGCTCTCCCAGAGCAAATCGGTGCAGTTCAATTAGAAACTCCAGCCCCGGCAGTGGCAGAGTCGGCAGAACAAAGTTTGCCAAAAGCGGCTGAATCTGTAGCGCAAACTGCAGCACCACAAGAGCCAAACCCAGCCGCTACATTAGAACAGCTCAACCAGTACACCAGCGAAGGTGCTGCCGCGGGCGAAACTGAAGGTCAAGTTACCTCAGTATCTCAACTTTCTGACGTGCGGCCCACAGACTGGGCCTTCCAAGCACTGCAATCCCTAGTCGAGCGCTACGGCTGTATTGCCGGTTATCCCGACGGCACCTTCCGCGGCAACCGCGCAATGACTCGCTACGAATTCGCAGCCGGTTTAAATGCTTGCTTAGACAAGGTGAGCGAGCTAATTAGAGGCGGCACGGGCAACTTCGCTACGAGAGATGACTTGGCAGCCCTCCAACGGCTCCAAGAAGAATTTGCAGCGGAACTGGCAACCCTGCGCGGTCGCGTCGATGCTTTGGAAGCTCGGACATCTGAACTCGAAGCCAACCAATTCTCAACTACTACCAAGCTGACTGGGGAAGCAATTTTTGCCCTCACCGACGACTTTAGTAACTTTACTGGCGGTATTAACGTGCCGGGCATAAAGCGCAGAAGAGTCGGCAGTGACAACAACGAAGCTGTCTTCCAACAGCGGGTGCGTCTGAATTTAAACACTAGCTTCACCGGCAGAGACTTGCTCCTGACGAGGCTTCAGGTAGGCAACGGTCAACGCTTGAACTTAGGGTTCACCAACGAAGGCACTCAAACTTGGAATGTAGTCGGCAATACCGACAACGCTGTTGCGCTAGACACCTTGCTGTACAAGTTCCCCGTCGGTCAGCGACTGAACGTAACCCTTGCAGCCAACAGTGTTGTGTGGGACGACATTCTGCCGACTGTCAACCCTTACTTTGAAGACTTTGACGGCGGCAACGGGTCATTGAGCACCTTTGGACAGCGGAACCCGATTTATCGCTTAGGTGGCGGTGCAGGTATCGGCTTTGACTATGCCTTCGGCGGCAGGGGCTTGCTGGGCGGCGTGTTCGGCCCGACTTCTCTGTCCTTCGGTTATTTGGCGTCAAATGCAGCAAATCCTAGCAAGGGTGCAGGCTTGACGAACGGCGACTACACAGCGATGGGTCAGTTGACTTTTACCCCCGGACGCAACTTGCAAGTTGCTTTCAACTACAACCACGGTTACTTTGGCAGAGGTAACTTTGGGTTTGACAACGGTTTCGGGAACAGCGTCGAAGGCGGTTTCACCGGTACCGGCCAGGCTAATTCTCTGGGCTTGTTGAGTTCGGGCTTTGAGTTCGCTGACGGCACTGAGTTCCGCGCTCGCAAAGTTGTCACCAACTCCTACGGCGCTCAGGCTTCGTTGCGACTGAGCCCGAGGTTTATTATTGGTGGCTGGGCTGGTTTAACCAATGCCCGCATTCTCGGCGTCGGCGATGCGAAAATCTGGAATTACGCTGTCACCTTGGCTTTGCCCGATTTAGGGAAAGAAGGCAACTTGCTAGGGTTGGTGGTAGGTCGCGAGCCTTACTTGGATAAACTTGAGGTTCCGAGGGATTTGCGGGGCTTCACAAATGACCAGTCGTGGCACGTTGAAGGGTTCTACAAGTTTCAGCTCTCGGACAACATTTCTGTTACTCCGGGCGTGATTTGGGTGACGAATCCCGATCAAAATCGCAGTAATGATGACACCATCATTGGTACTCTGAGAACTACTTTCACGTTCTAAGAGCGGGTTAGAGGAGGCAGGGGGGTCATACCCTCTCTGCTGGCAACTCTCAAGGCTCAGTTTCGCCCTGCCTGCTGCAGGGCTTTTTTGTGTGCGGGACAAAGGGGGCGCCGAGAATCTATTAAAAATTAAAAATTATTAGTTATAGACGCAGAAACCCGGTTTTCTGAGGTAATGCCCTAGTGGAAGCGGAGAGAGTCGAAACTAGCAACGTCGGTTTCACATAAGCGAGAGTGCCATCGTCCCAAGGATGAAGTGACGAAAGTCGATTAAGTTCAGTGGAAAACCGGGGTATAATAAAAGGTAAAGTTAGGAGTTATAATTGGGAACTCAACATTGAGGAGAATTTTAACATCTGACTTCGGAGTTGATAATTCTGGTATTGGAAGCAATTATGGTAGAACTCTCCTGTAAAAGCGAATACGCAATCTTAGCTTTGCTGGAGCTTGCCGATTGCTACGAAGAAGGCGAGCCTCTGCAAATTCGCCAGATAGCGGCTCAGCAAAATATTCCCGATCGATATTTAGAGCAGTTGCTGGCTACCATGAGACGCTGCGGCCTGATTCGCAGCCAGCGAGGAGCTAAGGGAGGTTATATCTTGGCCAGGGAACCCTGGAAAATTACACTCCTAGAAATTATCAACTGTCTCGAAGGCTCAGATTTCGATCGCTCTGAAAAAGACTCGCCTGCTCAAACTGTAGAAAGTGCGGTGATTTGGGAAGTTTGGCAAGAAGCTCGATCGATTGCCAACTCAGTTTTGCAAAAATACACGCTACAGGATCTGTGCGAAAAGCGCAATGGCAGACGGCAGCTCGATATCATGTATTACATCTAGTTAAAATATTGCCAACTAGGAATTAACATTTACTTTCAACCACAAACTGACAAAGATTATGCGTATTGCTGGTGACATTACAGAATTGGTAGGGCGGACGCCCCTGGTGCAACTCAACCGCATTCCCCAAGCGGAAGGCTGCTTGGCTCGGATTGTGGTAAAACTCGAAGGCATGAATCCGGCAGCATCGGTGAAAGACCGCATCGGTGTCAATATGGTCAATCAAGCAGAGGCCGAAGGGCTCATTAGTCCAGGCAAAACGGTTTTAGTGGAACCGACTTCTGGCAATACCGGAATTGCTCTGGCAATGGTGGCGGCGGCTAAGGGCTACCAGTTGATTTTGACCATGCCGGATACGATGAGCACGGAACGCCGATCAATGCTGCGAGCTTACGGGGCCCAACTAGAACTGACTCCGGGAATAGAGGGCATGAGCGGCTGCATCCGCCGCGCTCAAGAAATTGTGGACACAACTCCCAATGCGTATATGTTGCAGCAGTTTCGGAATCCAGCGAACCCGCAGGTTCACCGTTCGACAACGGCTGAGGAAATTTGGGAAGATACAGACGGCGAGGTGGATTTCCTGATTTCGGGAGTCGGCACGGGCGGTACGATTACGGGTGTCGCAGAGGTGATTAAGTCGCGGAAACCGGGGTTTAAGGCGATCGCCGTTGAGCCGGCCAACAGTCAGGTACTGTCAGGCGGAAAGCCAGGGCCTCACAAAATTCAAGGTATCGGTGCTGGTTTTGTGCCGCCGGTGCTGAATGTGAATTCGATCGACGAAATTATAGTTGTTACGGATGACGAGTCGATCGCCTACAGCCGCCGCTTGGCCAGAGAAGAAGGACTGTTGTCCGGTATTTCCAGCGGTGCGGCACTATGTGCGGCGGTGAAAGTCGGCAAGCGTCCCGAAAATGCCGGAAAATTGATTGTGATGATTCAGCCTAGCTTCGGCGAACGCTATCTGAGCACTCCCTTGTTCCAAGATCCAGAACTCAATATGGCGATGGCCCTCAACTAGGTCAGCCTCCGGCCCAAGTAGCAGAAACTGAGAGCAGGGCGTACAGTGTACGCCCTGCTTGGCTTTTGAGTTTAAAGAATTGTGATAGGTTGTAGCTCCCTCGATCGCGAATGATGCCGAAGTTCTGAATGCGCTTTTTTTGAACCGCTTTGGGCGTGTTAACGAAGCGGGCGCTGAGCGCTCTTGTGGCGAAGGAAGAGAAAAGAAAAGAGCAGCTAAATGTTGGCGGGAGGAGCGCTATAGGAGTCCTCAATGTCTATCGGCTTACCACTTCCAAAGCCTCAATGTTTTTCTAAAATAGATTTATGATAAGTTGAAAACTGAGGTTTTTTACTGACAATTTTTGACATTTATATCAGATAAATACTTAAAAATATAGCAAAAAATGATATTTTTGTCAAGCAGTTTTTCACAGATTATTCAGATTTCAAGGAAATAAGAGCGTGTCTTCCGTTACCAATCACTACAAAACCCTAAAGATTAGCCCAACCGCAACACAAGCCGAGATTAAACAAGCATACCGCCGTTTAGTCAAATTATTTCATCCAGACAGCCGCAGCGACACAGCGGGTCACGAAGAAATTGTCCGCCTCAATGCAGCCTATGAAATATTAGGAGACGCCCAGCACAGACAATCTTACGATCGCCAACTTTCCCAGGAAAGTGAACAGCAATCACCCAGCGCACCAAACGTCAGCCGCCAGCAAAAACAAACAGCGAGGGAGGCCGATGAACAAATGGAACAGTGGCTGATTAAAGTATACAAACCAGTCAATAAAATGCTCAACAGCATCTTGAAGCCCCTTAAAAAAGAAATAGACGAATTGTCAGCAGATCCGTTTGATGACGAACTGATAGAAAAGTTTCAACTTTATATCGAAACCAGCCGCGAGTTCCTCAAAAAAGCTCATAACTTTCTTACATCAATGCCCAATCCATCTAATGTAGCCGGAGTTGCGGCCCATCTCTACTACTGTATCAATCAAGTCGGAGACGGCATAGAAGAATTGTATTTATTTACGCTCAATTATGACGATCGCCACTTGCACACCGGTCAAGAACTGTTTAGAATTGCCGCTAGACTGCGGCGGGAAGCGCAGGATGAATTAAAAATTAAAAGTTAAAAAAGTTAAAAAAACAGATTGTTCCCTCTTCCCTCTTCCTTCTTCTTCCTTCTTCCTTCTTCCTGACATCTGTTACATCCGTTACATCCGTTACAGAATCCGTTGCCGAACTTCCTTCTTTCAAATTCCAAAAAGAACTTGAATTCGCTTGCGAATTTTAATAAAAGGAGTTTGTTCCAGAGAGTCGCCATCTAACAATCCCAAATCTCTCAAAGCTTGCTGGCGTTCCGACAATTTTTGAGCAATCTGATCGGCTAAATTGGGTTGTTCTCTTAAAAGTTTTTGCAAATCGTGACGTTCCACAACAAACAAAATTGCATCTTCGCTAGTTTTAACAGTCGCCGTTCTCGGAGTACCCAACAGCAAAGATATTTCCCCAAAAAACTCGCCCTCGTGAAGTGTAGCAATATACTGACCGGCTTTTTGAGAAAGAACTTCTACAGTACCTGACAGAATAATATAAAAAGAATCGCCAGGGTCATTTTCCTTACATACCACCTGTCCCGCTGGAAACAGTTGTCGGTAGCCGTATTCAATTAACTGTCGCAGTTCTAAATCCGTACACTGTTCAAAATAAGTTACTCGCCTCAACAAATCTCGCAGCGTCCAATTATTGGGGGATTTAGGCGCTGGATTTTTAGGTTCAGAAACGGTGGAATTAGATTTAAACTCTGCTGAATGTTTTGCCGTCTGCGGAAAAATTTTTCCGTTGGAATTATCGTCTTTGTTATTGTGAAAAAGTTGAGTTAACTCTTGCGGGTTTCGCAGCCACAAATCCCGCTGCGGAAAGGGAATTTCGATATTTCGGTGGCGCAATTCGTAATCTATTAAAAAATTTACCGCGCTTTTAATAGCATCGCTTTCCTGTGGCTGGTCAATCCAAACTAAAAGTTCAAAATTTAAAGCATTATCTCCAAAACCGTGAAACCATACTTTAGGAGAAGGATGGGACAGAACATTCGATTCCATCCGCGCCGCAATTAACAGCGCTTCCGTAACTATTACGGGGTCAGATCCGTAAGCAACGCCGATGGGGATGTGGAGGCGACATCTGGGGTCTCTGTAACTCCAGTTAATAATATTAGTTTCGACAAACTTAATATTTGGTATAATTACAAATAGACCGTCAATTGTTTTAATAATTGTAGAGCGGATCGAAATTGTTTCTACTGTTCCTAATAACTTGTCTATTTCAATAAAGTCTCCGACTCTAATTTGGTGCTCGAATAGCAGGGTGAGCCCGCTGATAAAGTTACTGGCGAGATTTTGCAAGCCGAAGCCGAAACCAATGCCGACCACCCCAGCTAAGACGGTGAGAGAAGTGAGGTTTATGCCGGAACCTTGCAGGACGAATATACAGCCAATAGTGGCTAAAATATAGCTAATGATCGTAGAAATTGCTTCTCGACTGCCGCGATCCAATCTCATCCGAACTAGCACGCTGCGCTTGATTCCTTCACTGATAATCTTAGCTATAATCAAGGCAAATATAGCTAAGATTATCAGTTTGACGATCGCACTGATGGACAGATGAGTGTCCCCGATATAGAATAGCGGGGTTGTCATCGCACCCCAGAAATGTTCAAAAAAGCGATCGGCTCGTGCAGTAATCGAATTCATTAATATTGGGTAATGGGTAATGGGTGATTAGTTTTGAGCGCAACTGAACTGCAAACGGCTAACTATTGCAGAGCTTAGGCGAAAAACTCGAACTGTGGAGTGTCCTGTGTGGCAAAAAAGTCGATTCCCTACTCTTAGGGAACGCTTCGCGAACGGAATAGATCCGCTTCACGCACTTTGTCAAAGGCTGTTAACTGATGGGTTAGTAACTGGTGGCGAAAAACTATTTTGTAGCGGTATTTTCTGCCGGATATCTGTGTTGTGGCGTAAAATGGGCCCGGCGGCGCGATTGATCGGCGACTTGTGGCCAATATTTGGAAAATTGGTAGAAATTCATTTACAGCACCCTCAAATAATCGAAAAATTCCAGCAAAAATTAGTTTATCCTTAAGAAGTAAGTCCTTTACAGAACTTAACAAGCTTACCCTACTTGACTTTTATGCAGTGCATCATCAATCGTCGGGCACAGTTTTCGGCGAGTCACCGGTACTGGCTGCCGGAGTTAAGCGAAGCCGAGAACTTTGAGCGGTTTGGCCCAACTGCCCGCGCACCGGGACACGGACACAATTACGTCCTTTACGTTTCCATGATAGGCGAACTCGACGAGTACGGCATGGTGCTCAACCTGTCTGATGTCAAGCACGTCATCAAGCGGGAAGTTATCAAGGATCTCGATTTTTCCTACCTTAACGAAGCGTGGCCGGAATTTGAGCAAACTCTGCCAACTACGGAAAACATAGCACGGCAAATTTGGCTGCGGCTAGCCCCTCATTTGCCTGTGAGCAAAATTCAATTGTTTGAACATCCCGAACTTTGGGCTGAATATTTAGGAAATGGAATGGAAGCTTATCTAACTTTGTCCACTCATTTTAGCGCGGCCCATCGGTTGGCTCGTCCCGATTTGAGCTTTGAAGAAAACTCCGAAATTTACGGCAAATGTGCTCGTCCCAACGGTCACGGTCACAATTATCATTTAGAGGTGACTGTTAAAGGGGAAATGGATGCGCGGACTGGCATGATTGCTGATTTGGGAGCTTTGCAAAAAGCCGTTGACGATTATGTTGTTGAACCTTTCGATCACACTTTTTTAAATAAGGATATTGCTTATTTTGAGAACGTTGTGCCGACTGCGGAGAATATTGCTGTTCGGATCGGGCAATTATTGCGATCGCCCGTTCGGGAATTGGGCGCAGAGTTACACAAGATTAAGCTGATTGAAAGTCCGAATAATAGCTGTGAAATTTTTGGCGCTGATTTAGAGGAAGTGCCGACTGAACATCAGCAGCCTGAAGCGATTTTAGCTAGGGTTTAGAGCTAAAAATCGGTCGGTTGGGGCGGGTTCACCCGGATAGTTGGCTAATTGTGCAGATTGGTGAAGCCACCCCTACCAGCCTAATGATGATTCCGACAGTTATTCAACCGGATTAGGCGCGAGAATATATTTTTTCAAAAAAGTTCCACAGCCAGAATTATTGCCACTTTTCCTGAAAAGTCACACTCCGCGCGTATTTTGGAGATAGTAAGTCAGCATTCCTCATGTCAGCTATTCTAACTGCTGAGAGTATGAAGTCGATCGCCCGATCGCTGACAACCAAGCACTAATTTCTCCTAAATGAGTTGACGTTTATGCGCGTCTCAAATGTAGCTCTCTTGACTCTGGCTGCCCTCGCATCCCACAATTTAACTGCTAATACTAGCGCCAATCCTGCTGCACATCCTATTTCTCCTGAGACACCGCAGGCTAGCAACTTTGTTGATGCGGTAAATAATACTGAATCGCGTCGGGCTGAGTCAATTAGCGAGCCTGAGACGATCGCCCACGAACAATTTTCCCCCAATACTACCGTATCGCGTCGGGCTGAGTCAATTAGCGAGCCTGACACGATCGCCCACGAACAATTTTCCCCAAATACTACCGCATCCCGTCGGGCTGAGCCAATTAGCGAGCCTGAGACGATCGCCTACGAACAATTTTCCCCGCGAATTGCTGTAAAATCGCCGACAGGTTTGCTGGTAGCGGCCGCTCAACCCGATGTATCTACTGCGAAAACCAAGGCGAATACTCCTGCTGCATCCGGCGATGAACTAACAAAATCTTTACAAGAAACCTGGCTGGCTAAATTAATCGAAACCGGGGTTGAAACCAATCCTCAAGTTCGCGAGGTTTTCGCTTTTATCTCCCCGTCTAGTGGCAGCTCTGAATCTGGATATGGTTTTAATAGTACCATAACTCTGCTCAATATTTTACTAATTCTTGGTACCGTATTTCCACCAGTGACAATTGCCTTTTTTTGGATGATGCGACGGCTGATCATCAAACACTTGGTTGCTGATGCCAATAAACGATTGCAAGGCATTGGTGTATTGGAATCAGAACTCATAAATTCTAGCCAACTGACTCAAAAGTTGAGGAATGAATTAGAAGCGCAAATGAGTGCCGCTAAACAATCTATTGATTTTTTAACTAGAGAAACTGAACTTTCCAAATCTTCCGTCGAGCAAATTGAGACTCTCAAATCGCAATTTATCATGCACCTGCAAGTTTTGCGGACAGAAGTTGACGAGAAAAAATCTCAAATTGTTCAAGAAATTTCCCAAGTTCCCGCAGTTGTTGCCAAAGAAGCTCTCAAAGTCGCACCTCAACCGCCCTTAAACAATTCCAAAAATTCGCAAACGCTACCTGCTAGCAACGAAAATTTGATTGCTGACGATTATATCAAGCAAGCTGAAGGGCTTTATTTTCAAGGCAATTATGATGAAGCATTAGTGTGTTTGGAAAAAGCTGTTTTAGCGAATAAATTTTTGAATGAGGCTTGGTATTGGCGCGGAAATGTGTTAGTAAGATTGCAGTGCTTGGAAGAAGCACTCACCTGTTACGACCAAGCAATATTAATTAAAGCGGATAACTACGAAGCATGGTATAATAAAGCGCATTTGCTGGGCAAATTGCACAGGTACGAAGAGGCGATCGCCAGTTACGAGCGAGCAAGTTTGAGCGAATCTAGAAAATACGGTTGTTGGCACAGTATAGCCGCTTTGTTGGGTCAATTGCAGCATTACGAAGAAGCGATCGCTAGTTACGATCGCGCCCTCGCTATCAAAGCAACCGACAGCGAAATTTGGCACAACCGGGGTGCGATGCTGGCCAAAGTACAGCAGCACGCAGCCGCAGTTGAATCTTACGATCGCGCTCTGGCTTTCAATCCCAACAGATACGAAACTTGGTACAATCGAGGCAATATGCTGTGGAGACTGCTCCGCTACAGCGATGCTATTGATTCTTACGATCGGGCGATCGCCATCCGGCCCGAGAAATACGAAGTTTGGTACAATAGAGCCGCTGTGCTCGGAAAAATGCAGCGATATCAAGAATCGATCGAATCCTACGACAAAGCAATAGCCCTTAAACCGCAGGATTTTGAAGTGTGGCACAACCGAGGCGCAGCTTTCGACAAACTGTCGCAGCACGAAGCAGCAATTGCCTCTTACGAATCAGCAATTACCCTTAATTCCGAGTGTTACGAAGCTTGGTTTGGTAAAGGCGAATCTTTGGCAAAATTGCAGCGCAATGAAGAAGCGATCGCAGCTTATGAGAAAGCGATTGCTATTAAGCCCGACTCCTACGATGCTTGGCGTCATGTGGGGATAGCTTTGTCAGAATTAAAGCGGTATGAGGAAGCAATGGCAGCTTACGATCGAGCTATTGCCATCAAACCAGACAATGCGGAAGCTTGGCGCGATCGAGGCGCCATTGTATCGGAATTAAAACAGGATACACACGGAAATGAATCGGGGGAAAAAGAGACTTAAATTCAGCCACAATTCAGTTGTTCAAAATTCATAGATTTCAGGTGATCGGGAAGCGCACCTTACTTTTAAGTTGGTAAGGGAGGAGAATATGTGGCCTGTATATCGAGAGTAACTTTTGCAACAACAATCAAATTTAACTGTATTAATATTTGGCGATGAACCATCCCTACAGTTATTGACGAGTATTTAAACCGACTTAATAGCGGGCATTTAAATGCTTTTTGTCTAGGGTTTTTTAGCTAAATTTTTCCTCTTTTTTCCGCTCCTTTTGGGGCGGTTTTTTTTATGGTAAATTTAGGTAAGCTGCTAACAAGGAGAATAGTTATATGTCTGTTCAGCTTCAAAAACGGTTATTTACAGTAAAAGAATATCATTTGATGGCTGAGGTTGGTATTCTCTCCGAGGGCGATCGGGTAGAACTCATAGAAGGAGAGATTGTTAAAATGGCTGCAATTGGTACTCGTCACGCAAGTTCTGTTAAGCGTCTGATCGCTGTGTTCTCGGATTTGGAGAGAAGACGTGCGATTATAGGTGCCCAAGATCCTATCCAGTTGACTGAGCGCACTGAACCTCAACCGGATGTTGTATTGCTGCAACCTCGCGCTGACTACTACGCCACAGCCCATCCAGTACCGTCTGAAGTTTTGCTGTTAGTTGAGGTTTCAGATAGTACGGTTGATTATGACAGAGATGTGAAAGTATCCATTTACGCGCGATCGCTCATTCAGGAAGTTTGGCTGGTAGATTTAGTTGAAAATTGTTTGGAAGTTTACCGTCAGCCAGGCCCGAACGGTTACAGTTTAATGCTCAAGTTTTGGCGCGGTCAACAAGTTGCGCCGCTGGCTTTTCCCGATTTAGAAGTGAGTGTTGATTTTATATTGGGTTAGTATGAATAAGTAATGGCAGCTTACGATCGAGCGATCGCCATTAAGCCAGAAAATGCGGAAGGTTGGCGCGATCGCGGCGCAATTATATCGGAATTAAAACAGGAGACAGACAAAATTTAATCGGGTAAAAAAGAGACTTAAATTCAGCCCTACAGACTTAGGGGAAAATCTGGTGAGTGCGATCAGCACGGGTGACTCTGGCGAAACTAACTTGTGGGTAGGAACGCCCTGCCGCTTGAGTTGTTACAGCTATTAACCATCGCGAACAGTTTTGTATTTCTTCAAAGTCCAATACCTTAGCTATATATGTACTCTAGTTAGAAAGCCTTTCGTGCAAATACCTGAAGCGGAGCTACTGCAAGATGCGGAGAATTCCTTATGTCGATAAGATTACCTTTGTACTTATCCCTAAAAGCGGCTCTAAGCCCTCGAATCATTATCTTACCGTGACACAGTTGCTGCTTATTATTGGCAATTTTTGATGGAGCTTCTGCGGCAATATTACCGTAATTAACTTGTCTTCCATTTCCCTGTTGGCGTTCGACCTCAATACGCCCATTTACATAAGCTGCAATAAGTTCTTCATGATGCGTTTGTGTGACTTCTTCAATCATTGCTTCAAACTCTTCTTCCGAAACATCCTTATTAAGGGCTGCTAGATGCTTAGGATTTAGTAAGTATGACTCAACATTTGTACCAGCCGTTAGAAATGGTTCTACCTGTAACTGCCTCACTTGCTGCTGCCAATTTACGATTTCTGAATCGTTAAGATAATCTCTATCTCGATGAAGAAGAATCTTGGCTGATTTGTTTGAAGATCTGACTATATTAACAAGGGGGCGCAGATTCTTGATGACTGTAACACCGTAGTAAGGCAAAATGAGAGTACTATTCATGTCAAAGCCAGAAGACTTAAGAATAGAGTCGAGAATACGTATATTTTCGTCTTCAGTCAGTACTACAACTTTTGCAGTTTCGTCGTGTGCAATTCTTTCTCGGATGTCTAGTGCACCAATGTCCAAAAGTACGCCAAGCTCATCATCTTGCGTAGCTGTTTCAACTGTTGCATTTCGCACCCAAAGGAATTTAACTGATGATCCAAGAGCATCTACAACGTGGCGAGAGTGGGTTGTGAGAAGGACTTGTGTATTCCTGTCTTCGGCAATTGTCCGCAACAATTTGCATAGAAGTCGTTGGTTGTTGGGATGGAGATGTGAGTCAGGTTCGTCTAAGACAATTAGGCGCGGAGAGAACCTATGAATGTAGGACAAAATTTGAGTCGCTTGCAGAACCCCAGTCCCCGCAAGTTCAATAGGCACTTCCCCCGAATCAGTTGAGATCATGACTTGAATGTGCTCATCTGTTTCTGGAAGAAAGCTAACTTTGATATTAGTTTCTGGGAACACTTCATGTAAATCTTGTATGAAATTATCCCATTCAGGCTTTTCCGAAAGCCTAAGTAAGATATTTCTCAGAACAAGGTTTGCATCACCTCTGGCTAATGTTCGGAGCAAAACGCCATCTGATAAATAAGTTTCATTTTTTGCAATACCTGCAAGTCCTGGTGAGAAAATACTAAATGGGGTTTTAATATCCGATATCTTTTCCGCAGTTTCTACCGAATCAACTGCTACAGAGATATTTCTATTTTTTCCCTTCCTAATTTTGATTTCGCAGGATTCGCCACTCGTAAGCGTGAAGTTGACAGCAATCGCTTGTGCTTCATCCGTTCGCAGCTCTCCTCCCTTACCCAAACAATATACAGATTCTGATGGTGAGTATATGAGCTGCGTAGGACTCAAAGTTGATGCAGTTCGGCGGATATCGCCGTTAATCAGCTTAAGAGACTGGAGAACACCAATAGCAAAATGTAAGCCTTGAATAATACTACTCTTACCTGAGTTATTCGCACCGACAAGAACATTGATGGCATCAAGGTCAAATAACGCATCTTCTATCCTTTTAAAGCGTTGTATTCTTACTGACTGAAGTGAACTCATGCAAGATTGTACCTATAAATATATATTGTGCTGATAGATGAATACACTAAAATTTTCTGTCTCTTGTCCGGCGAAGAAAGTAATTTTTCAGCCTAACACCCCTTTCAAGGTGAAACAGCCGATCAATTAGCACCGTCGAGTAACTGGCATAGTCACATTTTAATCTATACGGGTTTTATTTTCAAGATAAAAAGCTATAATTTTTGGGCAATGGGACGATTAGAATCGCTCAGATATCTTAGCTAATAAGGCGATACCATAGCCTGCGATCGCACTCCCTGTCTCCATCCTACGATTCCATCAACGATCGCACCCACTGAAAATCACCCTCACTCAGCGCTGGTATAGACTACACTGAATAATCGATCACCAAATCTAAAGCGGCCTCCTGATAAACTTCACCCAAAACCTCAGATAAATTCACAACAGGTTCTTCATCTCCTGACTGCAAAGGAAGCAAGAAATGAGGAATCGATTCACGCAGATTAAACGGGAATAGTTCAGCTTCCGGGCGGAGATTAGCCCGACTAACCAGAATGCGGTAGTGCGATCGAATCGCTTGGGCCATTCGCCTAAAGTTTCCTGTTCTCAGCCGATCGATTTCCACCAAGTGAGTAGCGCTTTTATATCTATAGCGCTCCTAAATCATTTGTGAATTTCTTACTCCCTCCCCTTACTAAGGGGAGGGCTGGGGTGGGGTAAAAAAATTACGACTCATTTACGATAGCTATATTAAGATTTCCTTAATTGCTTTCATCTGGTACAGACATCAGTGCTACTATTAACAGCTTAGCTAGGGGTGCCCGAATATCCGGGCTGAGAAAACACCCTTAGAACCTGAGTCTGGGTAATACCAGCGGAGGGAAGCTGTTTATCAAGGAAATTAAATATGCGTACCGAATGGATCGCTAAGCGTCAGGGCCAGAGCAATGTATCTCAAATGCACTACGCCCGTCAAGGTGTAATTACTGAGGAAATGCACTTTGTTGCTAAGCGAGAGAATCTCCCGCCAGAACTTATCCGCGCGGAAGTAGCCCGGGGACGGATGATTATTCCCGCTAATATCAATCACCCGAATTTGGAACCGATGGCGATCGGCATTGCGTCTAAATGCAAAGTCAATGCTAATATCGGTGCATCTCCCAACTCTTCCAATATGGAAGAAGAAGTTGACAAGCTTAAATTAGCAGTGAAATACGGCGCTGATACCGTGATGGACTTGTCCACCGGCGGCGGCAATTTGGATGAAATTCGCACTACGATTATCAAAGCTTCACCCGTGCCGATCGGTACTGTACCAATTTACCAAGCTTTAGAAAGCGTTCACGGTAATATGGAAAGTCTGACGCCCAATGACTTTCTTCACATCATTGACAAACACGCTCAACAAGGCGTTGATTACCAAACAATTCACGCCGGAATTCTGATCGAGCATTTGCCGTTGGTAAAAAATCGGCTGACTGGGATTGTCTCTCGTGGCGGCGGCATTTTGGCGCGGTGGATGCTGCATCACCACAAACAAAATCCTCTCTACACTCACTTTAACGACATCATTGAAATCTTCAAAAAATACGATGTTTCGTTTAGTTTGGGAGATTCTCTGCGCCCCGGTTGCACTCACGATGCGTCGGATGAAGCTCAATTAGCTGAACTCAAAACTTTGGGACAATTAACTCGCAAAGCTTGGGAACATGATGTGCAGGTAATGGTGGAAGGGCCCGGCCACGTGCCGATGGATCAAATTGAGTTTAATGTCAAAAAACAAATGGAGGAGTGTTCGGAAGCACCCTTCTATGTTTTGGGGCCGTTGGTGACAGATATTGCGCCTGGGTACGACCACATTACCTCAGCAATTGGGGCGGCGATGGCTGGTTGGTACGGTACTGCAATGCTGTGTTACGTGACGCCGAAGGAACACTTAGGATTGCCGGATGCTGAGGATGTCCGAAACGGGCTGATTGCTTACAAAATCGCGGCTCACGCAGCAGATATTGCACGGGGCCGTCCGGGTGCGCGCGATCGCGATGATGAACTCTCGAAAGCGCGTTACAATTTCGATTGGAACCGTCAATTTGAGCTGTCATTAGATCCAGAACGGGCAAAGGAATATCACGACGAAACTTTGCCGGCGGATATCTACAAAACTGCTGAATTCTGTTCAATGTGCGGGCCTAAGTTCTGTCCGATGCAGACTAAGGTTGATGCCGATGCTTTGACGGAATTAGAGAAGTTTTTGGCTAAGGAACCGGTAGCCCAAAGCTAATTGGATTAATTCGTAGGGTGCTGATGGCACACCTTACTTAATCGTAAAGCTGTTTCGTTTCTTGTGGGGCGGGCATCCTGCCCGCCCAAAACTATGGTGCTGATGGCGCACCTTACTTAAGGTTATATTAAAAGCAGTTTCCTAAAAGGAGAATTCGATGTCCCTTCAACTTCAAAGACGGCTTTTTACGGTGAAAGAATATCATTTGATTGGTGAGACAGGGATTCTTTCTGAAGCTGAGCGCGTCGAACTCATTGAAGGAGAAATTATTCAAATAGCTGCTATTGGAACTCGTCACGCAACTGCTGTGAGACGACTTAACCGACTTTTTCACCGATTACCAGAAGATAGAGTTATTGTTGATGTCCACAACCCTGTTCAGTTAAGCGAACGTACTGAACCGCAACCTGATCTAGTATTGCTCCAATTTCGCGATGATGATTACGAGACAGCACATCCCGTTCCCTCAGAAGTGTTACTTTTAGTAGAGGTAGCTGACAGTACAGTGGATAATGACAGAAATGTCAAAATTCCTATTTATGCCCGATCGCTCATTCAAGAGGTTTGGCTGGTTAATTTAGTGGAAAACTGCTTGGAAGTTTACCGCCAGCCAACACCAAACGGTTATAGTTTAATACTAAACTTGTACCCTGGTCAAGAGGTGGCACCGATCGCATTTCCTGATTTTACAGTCAGTGTGGATTTGATATTGAGTGCGGGCGATCGCACTTCCTCAACCGCAGAACAATAAATTTGCTGCTTGATGCTGATTAAACTGCATTTTTCAAAGGCACTTGCTTTGCACAGGATAAACACTTCTGGATTACTTCTAGACCAACAGCTTCAACTACCTTAATACTTACCTAGATATTTATTACCAGGCTCTGCCTGGTAACGATAAATTTTCAATTCGTAGGGTGCGTTAACGCCGTGTAACGCACCGCCAGCCTAATGCGCCATTTGAGCTAAGTAAAAGATTTATCTGGATATGTTAGCTTGCGCTGTCTGTTGGCACGTTGAAAGAATGCGCCGATCGTTTGAGCTAATTGTGCGGATAGAATGCAAATTTGTTAACTGAGTATTGAGTTCAACTGTTTGAACTTTTCCGGCTGAGATTGCCTTCCCGTACAGTGTATTTCCCTGAATTTTACCAGTGAAGCACGCAAAGTCCGATCGCGGCGCGTAGATTGCACCAACGACGCGATCGTCCTGGCGTTGAAACACAATATAGTTTTGAAGAACTTGGTTAGGCTGTGGCGAATCTCCGTAGAGGTAAATACCATCTGGCAAAGCAGCAACATTAGTCTTAGATGGATTTTGTTGTGCTTGAAGCGGTTGTTGCTGAATGCCGACACCAATTAGTGTCAGAGGACAAATAAAGGCTGTTGCCAGTAGTTTCCATTTCCTTTTAATAGATGCAGGTAAAATCATTACTGCTTCTCCTTGCGCGTCATTTAACATATTAAAACAATCTTCTCTAGTTAATATCTCACTCAGGTTATAATTTCCCTCTGCTAAAATCAGCCGATTGGTAGAGATTCTGAACCTGAAAGCTTGCGCTTGTTTAGCACCAAAAACTTTATTTTCCCTTGTCCTCCAAGTACCTGAGCTGATTTTGATAAAATTATAGCAGGCATAGTTTCTAATCCCACCCTATAAAACACCGAGCTAAGGTTGATGCCGATGCTTTGGCGGAATTAGAGAAGTTTTTGGCTAAGGAACCTGTAGCGCAAAGCTAATGGATCGGGTGGGCGTAAATACTCGGCTCACCCTTCCTAATTCACCAGGAGCTAACTTTTTGTTTGGTAGAACACAAAACATTCTGAATAACTTCTAAAGCAACAGCTTTAACTACATTAATACTTACACTATTACCCAGTTGATGATAAGCTTTATCATCATTGGTATGCAAAATAAAACAATCTGAAAAACCTTGTAACCGTGCTGCTTCGCGGGGAGTAATCCTGCGGACTCGGTTATGATAGTAAACTCCTAATCTATTAGCCTCACTGGCAACAATTGTTACAGAAATTTTCTGCGGATCGAGAAATTTATAGACTTCAAAGGAAAAGTTACCTGATACAGGTTTGTATTGATTGTTGTTCCGTTGCAGGTACTTTTTTGTTACCAAGGAATCCAGAATTTCATCGAGATTGGGATGAGCAAAAAAAGTAGCTATTTGCTCTTTAGTTAATAACTTGCCATCTTGGTCAGCTCCAAATTCTTTATTGCGCCTTTTCAATATAAAAAGATTCATTAATTCAATTTCGTCTAAACTGCACTCGCCTCGCAAACCCAGTTCCCAAGAATGAATCGAATTGCCACCGCGATAGTCAATTAGCCGCCTACCGTGCAAGCGACTGAAATCATTGTTAACTATTTGTTTCAAGGCATTAACAAATTCTGGCGAACAATCATATTTTGGATCTGGATTGTCTTCCAAAATATCTGCAACTGTGACAGGTTGACTTAACGGGGAAAAGAACGATAGCTGTTGATGACTAGAGGAATGCGAATCTTTTGGGCCTAAGTCAGAAATTAAGCCAAATTGGGGCGAAGCATTTAAAATTCCTACTAGGTAAACTCGGACACGGTTCTGAGGTAAGCTAAAGTTAGAGCTGTTGAGCAAGAAATAATCGAAGCTGTAACCTCGGCTTTTGATTTCGCCCTTAATAGTTTCGAGGGTTCTGCCGCCGTCGTGGCTGACAAGCCCCCGCACGTTCTCGAAAATAAATGCTTGAGGTTTAAAGGTATCAATTAACCTTGCAATCTCAAAAAATAGGGTGCCTCTGGTGTCTCCAAAGCCCTCTTTTTTGCCAGCATAGGAGAAAGACTGACAAGGAAATCCCGCTAGTAAAATTTCATGTTCAGGCAGTTTGTCAATTAATCGGATGTCGCCTAAAGGTGTGTCGGCAAAGTTTTTGTGGTAAACTAATTGAGCGTCGGGATTGATTTCGCTGCTTAATACGCATTCTGTTTCCAGATTCAAGGAACGAGCGGCGGATTCAAAGGCTAATCTCATGCCGCCTATTCCTGAGAATAAGTCAATAAAACGGATGGTTTTCATAGCCTTAAACTCGCTGGTTAAGATTGATATCTTGCACTATTGTTAACATGAGGCAGAGCGAAAATATCTGCGTTACCAAGTTCTACCTGGTAACGAAGGGAATCGCACAAACTGCTATTTCTTGCTACTAATCCATTCCTTAAGGTCCTGAATGGTAAAAATGGCTTGAAAATCCAATCCCGCCTTGCGATATAATTCCCCTCCACCTTGCTCTCGATCAATCAGCGACAAAACGCGATCGACTTTATAACCAGCCGCCCGCAGCCTTTCCACCGCCTGCATCGCCGACTTACCCGTCGTCACCACATCCTCCAAAACCGCCACATTCGTCCCCTCTGGCAACAGCGGCCCCTCAATATACGCCATTGTCCCGTGTCCCTTCGTCTCCTTTCGGACAATTAAAGCTGGTATAGGTCGATCGCCCAAAGCCGAAACCACACTCACCGCAGTTACAATCGGGTCAGCACCCAAAGTCAAACCGCCCACAGCTTGCACATCCGACGACAACATCGACAACAGCAAACGTCCCGTTGCCAATGCACCTTCAGCGTGCAGCGTCACCGGTTTGCAGTTAATATAATAAGAACTTTTCTGCCCCGAAGACAGCACAAAATCGCCTTCGCGATAGGCAAACTCGCACAACAAATCTAGAAGTCGATCGCGCAACACCTTTAAATCCGCAGCATTCATAACTCACACCGTGTAAAAAACACAAATAATCCGTCGATAATCAGTTTATATTGGAATCGGAATTAATTAAGGAGGCCCAAATATATGAGTCAAAAGTTAAAAAGCCTGAGCGGCGCGTTGATTCTCGCTGTCGCCTCTGCCGCACTGGCATCAGTCAAACCAGCTCAAGCACAAACAGAGCGATTTCACCCGATTGCCGACGACTTCAACCGACAATTCTTTGAAGCTTCAGGAGACTTTTACCAAAACGTCAGCTTGCAAGGTTACTTTGGCGACTATTTAGGAATCGGTTCCCCCAGTGGCGTCGTTGCCTTTCCCGAAAAAGAAATCGAGAGGGATGCCAGTCGCATCAACGGCCTCTACCGACGAGTAATGCAGCGGCAAGTTTCCAGCGACCCGATTCTCCGCGTCCCAGATGCAGTTAATCCCTTCGATGCCTCAGTCATGGCACTGCCTGCTGCTTGCCAGCTAGGACCTCAACCAAGTGGCTGTTTCCCTACTCCCGCTGGACTCCAAGATCAGTTTACACTTCCAAGACAGCAGCAAGATTCACCGACCGATCCAGGACCCGTTAGAGGACTTTATCAAGTATCGCCCGCTGGCAAAAATTAATCGATCGACAGTTGCGAGTTTTGAGCCGAGGCGGGTTTAATCAATCTCGGATTTGTATTAGAGAGAAAGCCTCAACCCGCCCCAAAAGCTCATGTTTTGGCAATCGTTTCGGTAAACGCGCAACTGACTTTTTTTTAACGATCGCGGTTATTTTACAAGAATAAATATTATCCAATATTTATCAAACAATGCTGCCATCAGGCATGATTGTTCTTTTCAAAATAGCTTCGCCCAGATTAGCTCCCGCCAAGTTCGCTCCCCTGAGATTTGCCCCGGTCAAATTCGCCCCTCTCAAATCAGCTTTGCCAAGGTTTGCCCACCGGAAATCGGCCGCGCTCAACTGTGCAAAACAGAGATTTGCCCGGAAAAGATATGCTCCCGTGAAGTGAGATTCCCCGAGGTTAGCTTTAGAGAAATTAGCTCCATAGCAATGTGCTTCAATCAATTCAGCTTGAGTGAGATTTGCTTGACTGAGATTAGCACAGTTAAGGTTCGCGCCCATCGCATTAACTCGAAACATCACCGCACCGATTAAATTCGCATCACCGAAATCGGTTTGTTGGAGATTAGCAGCGGTGAGGTCAGCCCCAATTAAATTAGCACTGCTCACATCAGCTCCCCTCATGTCTGCCGCTTGGAGGTTAGTGCCAGTTAAATTAGCTTTAATTAAAGTAGTTTCGAGCAATTGTGCTCCGGCAAGATTTGCTAAACTAAGATTAGATTCAGCGAGGTTTGCCGAAATTAACTTAGCCTTAAACAAATCTGTTTTAAAAAGGTTCGAGCGCCAAAGATGCGCGCCTCTGAGATTTGCTTCGGCGAGGTTAGCTTCGCCCAGATCCGGTTCTATATTTGGGTTGAGACTTCTCCATTCAATCCAAGTAACTGCACCTTTTTTTAACAGCGCTAAATGCTGTGTATTTGCCATAATTGCATCTCCTTTAACGGCTATTCCTTGCGACCAAAAATTGCTGGATTTTCTCGACCCGTCACGTTTTCCACCGCCGCAATTGCTGCCTGGGAACCTGCTATAATATCTCGTTCTGCGCCGCCGAGGTAAAGCCGTCCGAAACTGCCTACAGCCTGAACCTCTAAGATGTTAATAGACGCGCCTTTTTCTGCTTCATTGGCCGCCAGCGCTGCATAGGCCGCGGGTTCTACTTCTAAGACGTAAAGCGTTTGGCCCGCCAGCAGCAACTGTCCGCGGCGGGTGCGGTTGATTAATTGTGTTTGGTGGGGGTCAATGTTGCGAATAATTTGACTGGAAATCACTCGCGGTTTGATACCTTCTTCTCTGCGGAGTCCGATGAATTCTAGAATTGCTTTGCCTGCTGCCCGCGTTTCCCCCTGCTGACTCGAGTGTACTTCCAGAAGGCCGTACAAGCGTTCTACTATCTGCACTCCGGGGCGCACGGAGGCCGATTTGAGGGCGACATCGGTAATTCGGTTAATTTCGATACCGGGCGAGATTTCTATCCACAGCGACGCATCCCCCGGCAGCGGCAAGAATCCGGCGGCGACTGTGCCGATGTATGCTGCGTGCTGTGGCTGCAAGTTGTCTAGAAATACGTAGCTGCGTAGCTCTATACCCAAAAGTTTCTATCTCCGTCGATCGAGTTCCAACACTTGTCTGTGCAATATCTGAGTTTACCTTTTTTTGTAAACAACACCTTGTCTGTTGTCGAGAGTGCCGGAGTGCCTCACAACCGAGTGAGGTGTCAGACCCGCGTTTTATAGTGCCGGAGTGCCTCCGCGAGCAATTTTAAATTTGGTGCGCCTGCTAAAAATTTGATATCAATCTCTAGTAATACGTGGAACTTAGCAATGTTTACCGCTAGAGATGGATTTAACTTTAAAAGCCAATCGATATAGTTTTGATAGTTAAAGATTTTAGCCAACAGAGAGCATTTGAATTATGAAACGTTCTGATTTATCCAAAGCAATCGGTGCAGGTATTATAGCTGCTGGTTTGGCCATAGCACCAGCTCATCTGCCTGCTTCAGCTCAGACAGATACAACTGGCGGTACTAACAACACTACAACCACCACCACTCCTCGCTCCGATGTCTACAATGCTGAGACCGATCGCGATTTTGATTGGGGATGGTTGGGATTGCTAGGCTTGTCTGGTTTGTTAGGCTTGATTCCCCGCAAACGCGAAGAAAATGTCCGCTATACCACTACAACGACTGATCGCGAACCCGCTGTGCGTAGTGACTACCGCTAAGAATTGAGTCTTAGTGCTGTCGGTCTTATGCAGGGACAGGATGTTTTAACCTGTCTGCAGATCGATATAGTTTTGATAGTTAAAGATTTTAGCCAACACAGAGGAGCTGAATTATGAAACGTTCTGATTTATCCAAAGCAATCGGTGCAGGTATTATAGCTGCTGGTTTAGCCATAGCACCAGCTCATCTCCCTGCTTCAGCTCAGACAGATACAACTGGCGGTACAACTTCAGGTACTAACAGCACAACAACCACCACCACTCCTCGCTCCGATGTCTACAATGCTGAAACCGATCGCGATTTTGATTGGGGATGGTTGGGATTGCTAGGCTTGTCTGGTTTGTTGGGTTTGATTCCCCGCAAACGCGAAGAAAATGTCCGCTATACCACTACAACGAGCGATCGCGAGCCTGCGGCGCGCACTGACTACCGCTAAGAATTGAGTCTTAGTGCTGTGGGCATTATGCAGGGACAGGATGTTTTAACCTGTCCGACGATAGCCAATAATCATCAAAAAACCTCCCTCCGTGAGGTTTTTTTGTTTGAGATGATGCGCGATCGAACCAGGATTAAATTAGTTACATCTGACCTATGGCACCATTCTCATGAACAGGCTTTCCGCCCGCTTCCACAAAGAGTGAATTTTCTTGCGGGCCGTTGCTCATAGCCACTCAATAAAATTATTATTGAGAATGGTGCCATAGGTCAGATATAACCGGACTTGAAATTATTAACTTTTTCCTTTTTTCTTCCTTTATTCCTTAGCGTTCTTTGCGTCTTCGCGGTTCATTAAATAAAGACTTTTCAGACACAAAAAAACCTTAAAAAATATTTTAGCCAGAACGATCGAGTACCTCGCAAATCGCCTGCACCAACTTGTCGGGGTCTAAAGGCTTAGAAATGTGGCGCCAGAACCCCGCAGCCAGCGCCTGCTGATAGTCAATTTCTCCAGCATAAGCCGTGAGGGCGATCGCCGGAATCCGTCCCCCTTTGTCTGGCGCCAGAGCCCGAACCTGTCGCATCAACATATAACCGTCGGTGTCGGGCATTCCAATATCGCTCAACAGCAAATCCGGCACAGACTCAGTTAAAACCGCCAAAGCATCGGCGGCGTTAGAAACTGCTGTAACGCTTGCCCCACAATCCTCAAGCAGAAAAACCACCAAATCTCGCGCATCGGCATCATCATCCACCGCTAACACGCTGATACCGCTCAAATTGAAGGATTGGTCCGGCGACGCAGTTTTCGCAGGACTCGTCTGAGATTGCACGGGCATCAGAGGTATCCATACGGTCAAGGTTGCACCTTTTCCTTCACCGGGACTGGCGGATTTCACTGTGCCGCCGTGGAGTTCGACGAGATGGCGGACGATCGCCAATCCTAAACCCAATCCGCCAAACTTGCGCGTCATCGTGCTGTCAGCTTGCCGGAAGTAGTCGAATACATAGGGCAGAAAATCAGGTTCGATACCTTTTCCCGTATCAGTTACAGTAATTTGGGCCAAGGTGTCCACCCGATCGAGAACGACTTGGATTTTGCCTTCTGGCGGGGTGAACTTGACGGCATTTGACAGCAAATTCCAGACTACCTGCTGAAGTCTCCCCGCATCCCCCAACACCGGGCCGAGATTGGGTGCAAATTGAGTGCTGATTTGAATCGACTTGGCTTCCGCCGCCAGACGCACCGTTTCAATAGCAGCGCCGATTACCCCAGCTAAATCCACAGGTGCAATATTCAAGCTGACCTTGCCTTGCAGAATCCCCGACACGTCGAGCAAATCTTCGATAAGCTGGGTTTGTAGTTTGGCATTGCGCTCGATCGTCTCTAAGGCATAACGCTGCTTTTCCGGTGTCAGAAGATTCGATTGAAGCAGCTTCGCCCAGCCCATAATCGGGTTTAAGGGAGTCCGCAATTCGTGGGACAAAACAGCCAAAAATTCGTCTTTGACACGGTTAGCGCGTTCTGCTTCTTCCCGCGCTGCCTTTTCCCGCGCTAGAAGGCGTTCCCGTTCCGCTTCTGCAACTTTTCGATCGGTAATGTCAGTGTTGGTGCCACACCAGCGCAGCACGTTGCCTTGATCGTCCCGAATCGGCACGGCGCAGGAGAGAAACCAGCGGTACGATCCGTCTTTGCCGCGCAAGGGGAAAGTATCTTCCCAGAGTTCGCCTGTTTCAATGCAGCGCCTAAATTTTTCGACAACGCGATCGAGGTGTTCCGGGTGGTGTACCAGTTGCCAGCCCCAACCTAGCATTTCTTCTAGCGTTGTGCCCGTGTACTCAAACCAGCGCTGGTTATACCATAAACTCCCGCCAGAGGGATCTGTGATCCAGGCCAACTGAGCGATGTTGTCAGCTAGAGCGCGGAACCGAGCCTCGCTTTCGTGCAGCTCATGCAGAGCTCGCGCGTGCAGGATCACCGTCCAGAGGCGAGCCACCACTTCTTGCATCAGCCAAACTTCATCGGGTCGCCAGTGCCGAACCACCCTTGATGTCACCAGCAAAAGAGCCACCCAGCGCCCTTCCTCAAGGCAGGGAACATCGACCAAAGCGCGAATCGACACGGCACCGTAGTTATCGAATAAATGCGCTGTATGGGGGTCATTAGCAATATCTGAGATGACAAGTGTTTGACCTGCCATAGACAGAGCTTTCAGTTCTGGCGTCTTAAAGTCTGAGATTTTATAGGTGCCGGCGGCGCTGGCAAGGTCGGACTGGTGCCAGTCTTGCTGGACAAATACCAGGTCGGCTTCTACATCGATTCCGTGCCACACGCAGCGATCGACCTGTAAATATTCTCCCAGACTGTTCATGGCTTCCCACAACATTTCTGCGGGGTTAGAGCGCTGCCGCAAGCGGACTTCGAGCTCGGAGAGAAACTGCTCGTTCAGTTGGGCTTGTTTGCGATCGTGAATATCAGTATTCGTGCCGATCCACTCGACAATCTGGCCTCCTGCGTCGCGAATTGGCACGGCGCGGGACAAATGCCAGCGTTCCATGTGGTCTACTGCCCGCCGCAGGCGCAGCTCAATTTGATAAACTTCTCCGGTGATTAGACATTCTTCCCAGCGGGCCCAAGATTCTGCCAAATCCGAGGGCGGGACTAGGGATTCCCAATTGCTTTGAGCCGCTTCCTCGTAAGACATTCCCAGATATTCCAACCATTGTTGTTGATTGGTAAAGCGAATTTCTCCGCCGGAACTTACGTTCCAAATCAGGTGGGGCAGCGACTCAGCCAGGAAGCGAAAGCGGCGGTCGCTTTCTGCTAAGCTTTCTTCTGCTCGTTTGCGATCGTCAATATCAATGCCGATCCCAGCCCATTGCACCACCTTTCCCCCCCTGTCTTTGACGGGCACAAGTCGCGCTAGATGCCAGCGGTAATTACCATCAAACCTGCGTACCCGACACTCGAATTCGTAGGCTTCCCCTGCTTCAATCGCAGCAGTGCGCGTGCCGACAACTGCTGGCAGATCATCAGGATGAAATAATTGCAGCACCGGCGCAGCCAGCGGCAATTCTGGCATCATGCCGGTGTAGCTTTTCCAGTGTTGGTTGCAAAACTCTAACCTGCCGTCGGCGGTGTTGATCCACATTAATTCCGGGACGCCATCGGCGAGGGTGCGGTAGAGATTTTCGCTTTGCCGCAGTGCTTCTTCTATTTGCCAGCGCTCGGTTTTGTCCTGCATAATTTTCAGCAAACCTTGCACCTCGCCGTCTGCGTCGCGCAGGGGCATCACCAGCCCGCTGCCCCAAAAGCGGCTGCCGTCTTTGCGGACGTGCCAGCGCTCGTTTTCTGCCTTTCCCTGAGTCAGGGCGATGTGCCTTTCTGCTTCCGGCATTCTGGTTGCTGAGTCTTCTGCGGTGAAGATGATGCGTCCGTGCTGCCCGACGATTTCAGCTTCGGTATAGCCCAGCAATCTCTGGGCGCCTGCGTTCCAACTGGTAACGTGTCCGTCGGTGTCGGTGGTGAAGATGGCGTAGTCTTTGGCGCTGTCGAGAATCAATTGCAGGTGGGTTTCACGATCGCGCAGTGCTGCTTCTGTTTGTTTGCGCTTGGTAATGTCGCTTGTGAAGCCGACTATTTTTGTCACTTCACCTTGCTGGTTGCGGATCAAACAGCCGCGCTCCCAAACATCAATCCAGCGCCCGTCTTGGTGCCGGACTCGGTACTCGTCTTCGTAGCGCTCGGCACTTAAGATTGATTCGGCCCCGGCAAGGATGCGTGCCAAATCGGCGGGATGGATGCGTTCTCTCCACCACTCTGGTGTTGCCGGTGCATCCTCTGGGTAGACACCGACGATCGAGAAGAGTCCCTCGGAACGGTAAACTGAGTTTGCTGCCAAATCCCACTCAAACACCAGGCCGTCGATCGCCCTTGTAGCTAAATGAAAGCGGTTGTTGCTTTCTTGCAAGGCGAGTTCGGCCATTTTGCGATCGGTAATTTCCTGTATCACGACATTAATCCCGACAATCTCCCCCCCCGTGTCTTTGAGCGGCAACCAATTCTGGAGCCAAGTGCGAACAACACCGGGTTGAGCCTTGGTTTCACCGCTGATTTCATAATTTCGCCTCGGTTCTCCGGTTTCGAGAAGGTGGCGCAACAAAGGTTCGGCTGTGTCTGCCAATTCGGGGACAATTTCGCGTAGGGTGCGGCCGATGTGCGCTTCGACGGGCAAGCCGTTCGTTTGGGCCAACAGGTGGTTGAGCCGCACGTACCGCAAATCTTTGTCTAAAACTGCCAAACCCACGGGAGTTGTTTGGTAGAGCCACTCTATCTCTAGAAGTTGACGGCGCACCGTTTGCTCGCTCTCGTGCAGGGCGAGTTCGGCCATTTTGCGATCGGTAGCATCAAATAATACTCCGATAAACCGCACTGCTTCGCCTGACTCGTCGTAGAGATAGCGCCCGAACGCTCTCAAGCAGCGGATTTCTCCGTTGTCTGCCCGGATGATCCGGTATTCGGGGGAGTAGAGCGAGCGGGTTTGCCGAGCTGTTTCTATTGCCTGCAGGACTTGCTTTAAGTCGTCTGGATGCACGCAGTTTTCCCACACAGCTACGCTTACTTCGCCGTCTGGTACTGGTTCGCAGCCCAAAATGCTGAAATGGGTCGCCGACCAAATTACTCGATTTGTTCGCACGTCTAAATCCCAGGTTGCCATGCCTGAGCCTTCGATGGCGACGCTCAAACGTTCTTCGCTTTGTTTCAAAGCAATTTCAGTTTGTTTGCGATCGCTGATATCTGTCAGGGAACCTACGGCCCGCAGGGGATTGCCTGACTCATCCCAAATTGCTCGCCCTCTGGCTAAAATCCATTTGTAGCGCCCGTCGGGACAGCGAACGCGGTACTCGCAGCAGTAATGTGAGGTTTCTCGATGCAAGTGCTGCTGCCAATTGCTTTGCATTATCTCCAAATCATCGGGATGAATGTAGCTCAAAAATTGGCTGAAGTCCTTGACTTCTTCGGGCCGACGTTCCAAAATCTCTAAACACCGATCGCTCAGGATCTGGCAATTGGTTTGCAGGTTGTGATCCCAAATCCCGTCGTTGTTGCCGGCACAGGCTAGCTGCCAGCGTTCTTCGCTTTCTCGCAAAGCTTCTTTGGTTCGCTCGGCGCGATCGATTTGTACGGCGGCAACGGCAAAGTCTGCTAGGGCGATCGCGATCCGCAAGTCTTCGGCATCGAACTGGCGATCGTCCTCGTGAGATACAATCCATATTGCCCCCAGCGATTGATTTTCTGCTTGCAGTGGCACGACTAATGCTTCGGCGATCGGCAATTCTAGCTGCTGTAAGTCGGTGAAGTATTGTTCTGGAGCGAAGTAAAGCTGGGGAGTTTGGCGATCGAGACCCGCTCCCGACAAACGCAATGTGCGGGGTGTGTTTCTATGTTCTGCGGCTTCCCACGCGCCCGCCAAGGCTTCCCAGCGAAATATTTGTTCGGAATTTGCATTTTCTTCTAGCAAGCAGACTCCGACGCTTCCTGCCTCGCACAAATCTTTAGCGATCGCCACCAGTGTTTTGAGCAGCGTGTGGGGTGAGGTTGCCAATTGTCGAGCCAGCGTTTGCAGCGCTCGGTTTTCTGCTTTGCAATCGTGCGATCGAGGGATGCGGCGCGACAGTTCATCGGCGATCGGAATGTCGGTTAAATTAGTTTGTGGGGTTTGCCAAGCTTCCATCAATTAGTGGTCTCTATGTCTTTCGGTCTGAGCTGGCGAGCGTATATTATCAGCGCGCTATTAAAGTATCTGCTATATTATATTATCTACCGACAGACAGAAGATGTTATCTATCTGGGGAATTACTTTTTAGTTTTCATGCCCGTTAATTGCCTTGGTTGCCTATGCTCTTGCCGCTACAATATGCACAATTTTATTCCCGAATCGCGCTTTTTTCCCTATCTGACTTGGACAGAAATTCAGTCTATGCCGGATAAAGAAAATACTGTGATAATTCTGCCGCTAGGTGCGATCGAACAACACGGCCCTCATTTGCCTTTAATTGTAGATGCGGCAATTAGCGTGGCAGTGACAGGCAAAGCCCTGGCAAAGTTAGAGGCAAATATTCCGGCGTATGCTTTGCCGCCTTTGTACTATGGCAAGTCGAACGAACACTGCCATTTTCCCGGTACAATCATGCTCAGCGCTCAGACACTTTTAGCAGTAATCAGTGAAATAGCGGACAGTATTTACCGGGCAGGATTTCGGAAATTAGTGTTAATGAATGCCCACGGCGGACAGCCGCAGGTGATGGAAATTGCGGCGCGGGATATTCATCAGAAATATCAGGATTTTTCGGTTTTTCCGCTGTTTGTTTGGCGCGTTCCTAATGTAGCTGCTGAATTATTAACTGCGAAGGAGTTGGAGTTTGGGATTCACGCGGGTGATGCAGAAACGAGTTTGATGTTGTCAATTTTGCCCGAACAGGTGAAAATGGAACTGGCCGTTTGCGAGTACCCGCAGGGTTTACCAACAGACTGTTTGCTGAGTATGGAAGGCAATTTGCCTTTTGCTTGGCTGACGCGAGAGTTGACACAAAGCGGTGTGTTGGGCGATGCGACGGTGGCGACGAAAGAAAAGGGATCTCGGATTCTCGAATCTCTCTCTGACGGCTGGGCACAAGTTATCAAAGATGTTTACAAATTTCGACAGCCGGGAAGTTCGGCAACGAGCACTGTACGGGATGTAACAGATGTCAGTCCGATGGAAGAATGAAGAGGGAAGAAGATCGATGTGGAAATGCAGTCACAACAATAGTTGCAGCCATTAAGAACCTTATAACTGTCTTGGCGCTTGCTATAAAAATAAAAAATACAGTCCTGGAGGCATAATCGACCTATGTAGGGTGCTTAGGTTGCACCTTATCGCTATTAAGAATTAAAAATTAAAATTTGTTCTAAATTTATGTCAAAATGAGTCTAAGAAATTTTTTGAGTTGGAAAACAGACGATGAGTGTAAATTCTAAATTGCAGCGCGCATTTGAGCAAGGTCGCGCCCTGAAAATTATCAGCGGTTTAAATAATTTTGATGCCGCAAACGTTGCGGCTGTCGTCAAAGCAGCGGATCTCGGCGGTGCTTCTTTTGTCGATATTGCTGCCGATCGAGATTTGGTATTGATGGCAAAAGAGTTGACAAATTTGCCAATTTGTGTATCGGCTGTGGAACCGGAAAAGTTTGTGCCTGCAGTAGAAGCTGGCGCTGATTTGATTGAAATTGGTAACTTTGATGCTTTCTACGCAGTAGGCCGCCGCTTTGAAGCTGAGGAAGTTTTGCAGTTGACTCGCGAAACTCGATCGCTATTTCCAAACATCACTCTTTCTGTGACAGTTCCCCACATTTTGGCACTCGACAAACAAGTACAGTTAGCAATTGAATTAGTCAAAGCTGGGGCTAATATCATTCAAACCGAAGGTGGCACCAGCGCTCAACCAATTCACGCCGGCACCTTGGGATTAATTGAAAAAGCAGCGCCTACTTTAGCCGCAGCCTTTGAAATTTCCCGCGCCGTATCCGTCCCCGTACTCTGCGCCTCCGGTATCTCCAGCGTCACCGCACCCCTCGCTATTGGAGCCGGCGCTGCGGGTGTTGGTGTAGGTTCTGCTGTCAGCCAACTTAATAGCGAAGTGGCGATGATTGCGGCTGTTCGCAGTTTGGTTGAAGCTTTGGGTTTGGTTTCGCGATCGCACTTGCCAGCTTCCATTTAATTAAGAAGGAAGAAGGAAGAAGGAAGAAGGAAGAAGGAAGAAGGAAGAAGGAAGAAGGAAGAAGGAAGAAGGAAGAAGGAAGAAGGAAGAAGGAAGAAGGAAGAAGGAAGATTTTTCTCATCCCCCACTCTCCCACTCTCCCCTTCTCCCACTCTCCCCTTCTCCCACTCTTCCACTCTTCCCCTCTTCCCCTCCCCCACTTTTCCACTTTTCCTTAATAATTGAGAAACCACACGGCATAATCATCTAATAACTGATTGTTGCGGGAGATTACATCAACTGATTCTAACTCGAATAAAGGCAACATAAACTTTTGGCGATCGCCGACGCGCTGCACTTCCACAAATATGCCTTCTTCCTGAATCACAAAATCCTCCAACCGATTAATGGTGAATCTATCAGTATAAGAAGGTTGAGTTTTTTTGAGCCTTGCATATTCTTTTTTGCTGCCATAACCCATTGTATATTCTTCTTCCCATTCAAACTCTTCTATGCCGGTAACGTGACAGGGAAGTTGAATATTTTGCTTGATGTACTCTAGATATTTGACTGAATTTTTGAGAGTAGAATCAATATTTTTACCACCCAAAATTTTGCTGATCTTAGTTTCAAATTGCTTGGTATTAAATGGGAGATTTTTGTCGATATGCGCTAACATTTCTGGATCGAACCCCGATCTCAATTCGGTTACTTCTGCCAGCAGGCGCTGGAAGTCGTCTAGCGGTTTCGGTCTTCTGCCTGCTACAATGGTTTCATCAAGCTGAACTGGAGGAAGTTCGGATTGCGAAGGAAGGGATTTGCTGTGATCGGGGCGATCGTCCAATTTAGATTTGTTAACTTTAGATTTGTTAACTTTAGGCGGGTTAAGTTTAGGCTTGTTAAATTTAGGCATCGCTCGGTCTCGCTGGATCGGTTTATCAATAAAGTATATCTTGGCAGAAGTACATTCGTGTCTAATAGGAGGAAGCTGTAATGCAACTACTGAAATCACCTGATGAATCGCCAGTCTATCAAGGACAATTCGGCGAGTTTACGATTACTCAAAACGATCGCACGGGAGTGTTGATTTACCGCGCCGGATTGGGGGTGGCAGCGCTGTGTTTTGCGATCGGCACTACTCTGGTGTTGCAACAGGGCGACAACCCGATTGCAATCCAAGCTGTAACGCCTGTTTTTGCTTGTTTCTGGATAGCTTTAGGCGTCAGCTTGGCAACTATTCACATTTACATGATTGCGCTACACCGAACACTACAGGCGTTTTGGGCGATCGGCGGCGCGGCAGCATTGTTTGTCGCCCTACAAAGCAGCCAACCTCTAGCTTTAGCAGTGTACGAACATCCCGCCACGCTGTGGGGAATTGGCTTTACTTTTGCCGCCTTAAATGGCATTTATTTTAAGGAAGCATTCTGCTTTAATCGCCTAGAAACTAAGTTTTTGACTCCCGGCGTTCCTCTTCTAATTTTAGGACATATTTTCGGTTTTTTGTCAGCCGAAAATGAACAGTTTTTGCTGGCTATTTGGGCCGCTTTGTTTATCATATTTGCTGTGCGTAAGTTTTTTCAACCAATGCCGCAGGATATCGGGGATAAAAGCGTTTTTGAGTACCTGAAACACAAATAATTTGGGAATGGGGCATGGGGCATAGGGAATGGGGCATGGGACTGAAGAGCAATTCGATCGCTCTCTCACTGTCCCACTATTTCCATTTTCTTGAAACCATTGGTATTGTGGCTTCTTCCTTCTTCACATCGATTTTCTTCCTTCGGCTATAATAATGAGAATTCGTTTAATCCGTCGTCGAGAAATCTGGGCAATTACTAGGGAAGGTTGGGTAATTGCAAGCGCGGGGTTGATAATTTTAATGCTTTTAATTCTCACAAATATCCATCCGTTTTTGGCGGTAAATGCGCCGATTAAAGCAGAGATATTGGTTGTCGAAGGCTGGTTGCCGGATTATGCGATCGAAAGTGCGATCGCCGAATTCAAAAAAGGCGAATACAGCCAATTAATTACCACAGGAGTTCCTTTAAGTAAAGGCTACTATCTCGCTGAATATAAAAATTATGCCGCACTAACTGCCGCGACTTGTATTGCACTAGGATTTGATAAAAACAAATTAGTAGCAGTACCAGCCGCGAATGTTTTGAAACACCGCACTGCTGCTTCTGCGATCGCACTTCGCGATTGGCTGGCTGCTTCTCCCATAAAAGTTGAGTCAATTAATCTTTATTCTTTTGGCCCTCACGCCCGCAGAAGTTGGATTGTTTTCAAAGAAGTGCTGAATCCTGACACTAAAGTCGGGATTATAGCGGCGGAACCGCAAGATTACAACTCACAAGAATGGTGGAAATCCAGCGAAGGTTTTCGGACTGTAATCGGAGAAATTATTGCTTATATTTACGCCCGTTTCGTTGATTGGAAAGCTTAGCCAGTAATTGTCAACCTCCCTCTTAATTCTCTTCGCGTTCTAGCGCTAACGCGCCTTCGCGGTTCGTAAAAAAAAATTTATATAGCAGTTTTAAATACGTGTAAATACAGGACACGGCAGTGCCGTTTCCTTACCCGGGCATCTGTGAAAATACAGGCCACGGCAGTGCCATTTCCCTACCCAAGGAATACAGGACATGGCAATGCCGTTTCCCTACTATTCATTCAACCAAAAATGATAAAATTATTCTCAGATAAGTTGAGGGTAACTCGTTGCTAGAAGAACGCGCTTACTGGTTAGCATGGTCGCAAATTAACGGTATCGGGCCGATTTTGTTGCAAAGATTGCACCAAAATTTCAATAGTTTGGCAGAAGCTTGGGCGGCAAAACCAGTAGATTTAATGCGAATCGAAGGGTTTGGCAAGCAGATAATTGAAACCATTGTGCAAGAACGCACTAAACTCAATCCCGAAGAATTTATCGAAAAACATCTTATAAAAAATCCCTGTTTTTGGACGCCCGCCGATCCAGATTATCCCCGCTTATTATTGGAAATTCCCAATCCGCCACCAGTGTTGTATTATCGTGGTAATATCGATCGCAAAGAGAATCAAGGAATTACGCCGACAGTGGCGATGGTTGGTACTCGCAGCCCTTCGGAATACGGCAGAAGGTGGAGTCGCAAAATTAGTACGGCTTTGGCTAAAAGTAATTTTACTGTGGTTTCGGGATTGGCTGCAGGCATTGATACAGAGGCTCATACAGGCTGTTTGGAGGCGGGAGGAAGGACTTTCGCAGTAGTGGGGACGGGAGTAGATATTGTATATCCTAAACAAAATGAGAGGTTGTGCGATCGCATTTTGCAGCAGGGATTGGTAATTAGTGAATATCCGGCCGGTACTCAACCGAATAAAACTAATTTTCCGCGCCGCAATCGCATAATTGCTGGCTTAAGCCGCGCTACAATCGTGATAGAAGCTCCGCATAAATCGGGTGCTTTAATTACTGCTTATCAAGCGAATGATTTTTGCCGGGATGTGTATGTTTTGACGGGCAGATTGGATGATGAGCGTTCTTTTGGTTGTTTGGAGTTGCTGAGTAAAGGTGCTCATCCGATTCTGCCGAGTAGCGATCGACTGTTAAGCGAAGACAGGTTATTGGAAATGCTCGGAGCTATGCCAAAATTGGATAATGCCGAGCAGTTGTCGCTATTTCCCCCAAATCCGACGGTTGAGAAGCAAGGGCCGCCGTTGGAGCCGGAATTGGCTAAGGTGTTAAGTGCGATCGTATCTGGGCCGATTTCTTTTGATGTAATTGTCGAAGCAGCGGGATTAGAAGCGGGAAGAGTTTCTAGTATACTTTTGCAGTTGGAATTGTTGGGATTAGTTTCGCAGTTACCGGGAATGCGATATCAGCGGTGCTGATTTGTAAGTAATACGGTTTAGGCCATTGCTGTCAACTTAAGTCTAAAACCCTCTTTATCTCTCGTTTACCGCCGAGGCCAGATCCCCCTAAATCCCCCTTAAGAAGGGGGACTTTGAGAAGATTTTTGTCCCACCCCCTACTCCCCTTTTTAAGGGGGGTTAGGGGGGATCAAGGCTTTGATAGTCAGCGGTTGAAACCGCATAGAGACAAACGAAGTCCCTCTCTAAGAGACTGAAGAATAATAAGGACTCAAGTCCTCATTACGAACCTTTAAAGCAATCCGAAATTCGCAGCGCTAATACTGCTAGCAGAAACACCATTGAGAGAAGCTAAAATCTCCCCTGTTTGTGCAAACCGGATTAATGTTGAACCGCTATCTTGAGCAATCGCCAATTGCGAGAAACTCAACCCGTTACCCAATACTAATAAGTCTTTACCGACTTCAAAATCAGTAATTGTATCAGTACCGGAATTTGTAGAGAGTAGGAACTTATCTACTCCCATTCCTCCTACCAAAGTATCAATTCCCAAACCGCCATTGAGTAAATCATCTCCCTTACCTCCGTAAAGAATATCATTACCATCATCGCCATTCAAAATGTCAGCACCACGGTTGCCAAATAAGACATCATCACCGCTACTTCCCAGGATTGTATCGCTACCTTTGCCTCCGAAAATAGTGTCATTCCCCAGAACTCCATCGAGGGAATCATTGCCCCTCATCCCCATCAAGACATTATTCCCGCTGTCGCCCGTCAGGATATCGTCGCCATTGGTACCGAGAATTGCATTCGGGGAATTGCTACCCAAATCAGCATCGCCGCTGACAACAGGAGTTGCAATCCCAACAGGCAATATTACAGCTTCAATTCTGCTATCTAAAGCAGTACCAGTATTGTCAGCAACTAGCTGGGAAATAGGTTTATTTCCGGTACCAACTTCTTTGAAGTCTTGAGTAGTTGGGCCCAAGGCTACTTGTTGGAGGCGGGCAAGTGATTCAGGAATTGATGTTGCTGTTGGGTTGGAGACAGCCGCATCAATGCGCTGATTGGCTGTTGCCATTACTGTCGCTGCTTGCGATGTAATTTGGCTGACTTGTTGAGAGTTGAAACTGGGGTCTATTTGCTGGATTTTAGCGGCTGCTTGCTGAATGATTGGTTCTAAGGCTGCTGCATTACTCAGGTTTAAGACTGTACCTGATTGAATTTGATTGGTAATTGAACTGACAACAGCTTTGACAATATCGTGACTAGCTGCACTGGATGCACCGTCAATCAAAGCGCTGGCTTGGGTGATGAAGTTTTGGACTTTCACCATTTCTGCTAAGACTTGGACGCCGCCCGGTACGTTGTTGTTGGTAGCTTCTATTGGATCGAAGCTAGTTAGGTCAACATCAGCGGGGAGAGAAAGGGCTGCTTTGACTAAAGATTGGGCTTCTTCTAGTGCAATTCCTTTGTCGCTTAAGTCGGCGACTAAGGTGGTTAGGAGGGTGACTACACTAGAATCTGGTGGTGCGGTGACTGGTGTTTCTAGGGGTAATCCGGTGGCGGTGTCAATGCCTCCTATGGCTACTAGATTGCCTTCTGATGGGTCGATTTCTCCGTTTTTATTGGTGTCGAATGTCTCGAAGGGGATGTTGAGATTGAATTTACCGTTGCTATCGGTGGTGGTGGATGGTTCGTTGGTGTCGAGGATGCCGTTTTTGTTGGCATCGAGGAAGAGAGTTGCACCGGAGATATAACCGTCAATCACTACGCCGGTGCTGCTAAATTGCAGGTTAAAGTCGTCGCTGACACTGGCACCGGCATTGTCCGTTGCTGTCACCTTAATTGGGAAATTGATGTTTGAGAAGGCTTTTCCCGCATCGAAATTCACGCTAAAGGTCCGCGTATTCGGGTCGAACTTAAGCCAATCGGGTGGAATGATGGTGCCGGTATTGGGGTCGAGGGTCAGCCCGAGGGAGAGCAAGTACGGGTTTGGAGTTATGGAGTACGAGTAAGTGAGGCTGTCACCTGGATCATAATCAGTAAACGTGTCGGGAGCAAGAGTCAAATTGAAGTCGCTGCGGTAAATGCCAAAACCTTGATTCCTGATGGAATTAGTCACCACCGGCGCGCGGTTGTTGAGTGTAGATTCAGCATCGATAATTTTCAGACTGGCAGTGTTTTGGGTGCCAATAATGGAATTATCCCGATTGGTGATCCGAAACGCAATTTCTTCTGTTCCCTCAAATTGAGCATCCGGAACAACGTTAATTGTGAAAGTTTTGGTATTTTCGCCTGGGTTAAAGGTGAGTTCAGGAGAGAAATTGGGCGGAACGTTCCAATCTGTTCCGAAAGTCGCTGAACCAGTAGGAGGTTCTAGGTACACCCTGGAAAAGTTGTTTAGATTCCCAGTGCGAGTGAGGGTAATTTGTTTCTGAACGATTCCTGTGCGACTTTCATTGACTTGGTAAGTAGCTGGGGAGAAATTAATTGTAGGAGGCCCCTCAGCATCGAAAATTTGCAAGGTAGCAGTATTTTGGAGGCCAATAATCGCATTATCCCGATTAGTAATCTGAAACGCAATTTCTTCTGTTCCTTCAAATTGACCATCCGGAAAAATGTCAATTGTGAAAGTTTTGCTATTTTCGCCTGGGTTAAAGGTGAGTTCAGGAGAGAAATTGGGCGGAACGTTCCAATCTGTTCCGTAAGTCGCTGAACCAGTAGGAAGTTCTAGGTACACCCTGGAAAAGGTGTTTAGATTCCCAGTGCGAGTGAGGGTAATTTGTTTCTGAACGATTCCTGTGGGACTTTCATTGACTTGGTAAGTAGCTTGGGAAAAATTAATTGTAGGAGGCCCCTGAGCATCCAAAATTTGCAAAGTGGCAGTGTTTTGGGTGCCGATATTGAAATTAACCCCCCCATTGGCGATCCGAAACGCAATTTCTTCTGTTCCCTCAAATTGACCATCGGGAAAAATGTCAATTGTGAAAGTTTTGCTATTTTCGCCTGGGTTAAAGGTGAGTTGAGGAGAGAAATTGGGCGGAACGTTCCAATCTATTCCCAAAGTCGCTGAACCAGTAGGAGGTTCTAGCCACACCGTGGAAAAGTTGCTTAGATCCCCAGTGCGAGTGAGGGTAATTTGTTTCTGAACGATTCCTGTCGGACTTTCATTAACTTGGTAAGTAGCTGGGGAAAAATTTACCGTGGGAATACTAAGAATCTGATTGTTAGGTTCCGTTATTCCCAAAGGAGTTTCATTAGATTTCGGTAATCCGATCGGGAATATGTTTGGGTTGCCTGTTCCTGTAGTGACTGGCGTTGGCGTCGGAGTGCCAGTTGTCGGCGTCGGCGTTGGCGTCGGAGTGCCAGTTGTCGGCGTCGGCGTTGGCGTCGGAGTGCCAGTTGTCGGCGTTGGCGTCGGAGTGCCAGTTGTCGGCGTCGGCGTTGGCGTCGGAGTGCCAGTTGTCGGCGTTGGCGTCGGAGTACCAGTTGTCGGTGTTGGAGTCGGAGTACCAGTTGTCGGCGTTGGTGTCGGAGTACCAGTTGTCGGTGTCGGCGTTGGTGTCGGAGTACCAGTTGTCGGTGTTGGAGTCGGAGTACCAGTTGTCGGCGTCGGCGTTGGTGTCGGAGTACCAGTTGTCGGTGTCGGCGTTGGTGTCGGAGTACCAGTTGTCGGCGTCGGCGTCGGCGTCGGAGTACCAGTTGTCGGCGTTGGCGTCGGTTTCGGAGTACCAGTTGTCGGCGTCGGTGTTGGTGTCGGCGTCGGTGGTGGCGTTGGTGTTGGCGCTACATCGTTATCCGTAATCGCCACTGTCACCCCTGGAACCACAACTAGATTATACTTAGCATCACCCCCACTCACACTGTGAGTGATAGTACCGCTGTGCGCTCCTTCGACAACCGTATCCTCAACAGCTTTCACCGTAACGGTTTGAACACTATCCCAATTAAGGGTAGTGAAAGTGATAGGCGCGATCGCCTGAATCTGCTCACCTGTTGTGAGAGTAATAGTAACAGGGGCGATCGGCTGTGACATTAACTTGATGCCATAACTGCCATCCGCGCCGCCTTCTGCAGCAGTTGTGCTCGTAGGTGTAATGCTGACACCTGCTGTGTCGTTGTCGGTAATCGCTACATTGACATCCTGAATTGTTGTGCCGCTATACTTAGTGTCGGTACTGGTAACAGTGTGAGCGATCGTGCCGCTGTGCGATCCTTCGGCTTTACTATCGTTGGTAGCGGTAACTGTGACTGTTTTGGCAACATTCCAATTCGTGCTGTCAAAGATAACAGGCGCGATCGCATTTATTTCACTTGGGGCATTAAAGTTAATGGTAACAGGAGCGATCGGCTGTGACGTTAACTCGATCGCATAATTGCCCGTCGCGCCGCCTTCTGTAGCAGTTGTTGCTGTGGGAGTAATAGAAATACCAGCGGTATCATCGTCCTTATTGGTAATGCTAACATCCGCTACATCTTTGTTGCTGTAATTCGCATCTGTACTAACAGTAGCCGCCGTGACAATTTTGTAATCAATATCGCCGTCAGCAATGCTATCCTCAACCCCTGTTACTGTTACTGGTTGCGCTATATTCCAGTTAACCGGAGTGAAAGTTAAACTATTAGTTGATACTGTTCCTTCTGCAACATTGTCACTGTTTAAACCGATAGTCACATCAGCAGTTGGCTGAGTATTCAGAACCACAGTAAAGTTAGCCTTGGTGCCATCTTCACCAGTAGTTAATCCCGCCGTCGGATTCACCGTAATTCCCGGAGTTTCATTGTCACTGTTGGTGACGGTGACATCTTCAGGATCGAGGTTATTGTAATTAACATCGGTACTCACACCAGCAGCGGTGACAATTTTGTAAGGTATAGGGCCATCAGCTACTAAATCGTCAACACCACTCACCGTGATTGGTTGCGGTTGATCGTAGTTAGCAGTAGTGAAAGTTAAGCTATTAGTTGAAACTGTTCCTTCTGCAAGATTGTCACTCCTCAAAGCGATGGTAACGTCAGCAGTGGGTTGAGAATTGAGTTTGACTGTGAAGGTAGCAGTGCCACCGACTTCAGTTGTAGTTAATGCTGTTGGGTTAATAGTAAAGCCAGCTTTGTCATCATTAGTAATAGTTGTGGTAGCGGTAGCAGTGGTAATGGTCGGGGTTACGCCCGGGTTGGTGGGATTGGAAAGGGTGACGGCTATGGTTTCGTCGGGTTCAACTAGGGTGTCGCCTAATACATCGAGAGTAATGGTTTTGGATGTTTCATCGGCGGCAAAATTAATTGTGCCAGTAGCAGTAGTTGCCCCTGAAGTGCCACCGATGTTGTTGTAATCGCTGACGTTTGTAGCTGTTCCTCCAATGGTATAATTGACGCTACTTGCCCCGCCTGTGTCGCCGCTGCGAGTCGCGGTGAAAGTCAGAGGTTTTGTGTCGGTATTGCCTTCGGCAATGCTGGCACTACCGGCGGCAATGGCATAAGAAACTGTACCGTTTGCTGCAATAGTTAATGTTGTTTGAGGCGTTGTACCGGCAATGCCTCCGGTGATTGTGCCAAAGTTGAGGATTGCGGTTTCATCGTTCTCAGGGAGATTGTCAGGTTTGATAGTAAATGCAACATTCTGGGTAAGTGCGTCACCTGTTGCACCTGCGGGGAATGTAATCGAGGTAGGCGAAAAGGCGTAGTCGGAATTTTCGGTGGCTGTGCTGCTGAGGTCGATGACAATTGGTACAACTACATCACTGAAGGGTGTGCCACCGCTGAGGGTGACGGGAATATTAACTACTGTGTCTGTTGTTCCTTCTGTACCGCTGTAAGTTGCAGCCCCGAAATTAACTGTATTGGGTGTATTTAGCAGAATTGAGGTGTTTTGAGAGCCAAAGTTCGCCGTAGCTAAATCGGATAAGCCATCTTTGTTAAAATCGCCTACAACAATACCTTGGGGATTGGTTCCCACAAGAAAATTAGTGGCAGTCCCAAAGCTGCCATTGCCACTTCCAAACAAGACGGAGACATTGCCCGATTCATTGTTGGCTGTGGCTAAATCGACTTTTCCATCGGCATTGAAGTCACCACTAGCAATAGCAAGGGGTTGTGTTCCAACGCCAAAGTTGGTAGCGGCACTAAAGTTTCCCGTGCCATCTCCTAACAGTATTGATACGTTGTTTGAGCCTTCATTGCTGGTTGCTAAGTCAGGATTATTGTCCCCATTAAAGTCTCCTAAAGCAATGTAATTAGGGTTATTTCCAACGGGAAAGTTAGTGGCGAGGGCGAAAGTGCCATCAGCATTCTGCAACACGATGGATACGCTGCTAGAACCCGAGTTCGCTGTCGCAAAGTCAGACTTGCCATCCTTGTTAAAGTCGCCGACAAGCACAAAAGAAGGAGTTGACCCCACGCTCAAATTAGTAACTGCGCCAAAAGTACCATTACCATTACCGGGCAAGATGGAGACGTTGTTAGAGGTTTGATTGGCTGTAGCTAAGTCAGAATTGCCGTCCCCGTTGAAGTCTCCCACAGCGACGGTATACGGACTTGACCCCACACCAAAGTAGGTGGCTGCACCAAAAGTGCCATCGCCATTTCCTAACAGGAGAGAAACGTTGTTAGTCAAATTATTGGCCGTAACTAAGTCAGAATTGCCGTCTTTGTTAAAGTCGGCTACAGCGACAGACCAGGTATAGAGATCGCTTGGCGGGCTGGTGTTAAGATTAGTGGCAGCGCCAAATTTGCCAGTGCCATCTCCCAGTGCGATCGAGACGTTGCGATTAACTCCAGTGCTGGCAAAGGCTAGGTCCAGATTGCCGTCTTTGTTAAAATCGCCACTGGCAACTTTACGGAGACTGTAGGTTATGGGAAAATTCGTTGCCGGATCAAAAGTAGGCAGAACATACTCGTAACCTGCTAATACTTCGGCTTCAAATACCAGCGGCGTTTCTATTTCCCCAGTTCGGACTTCCAGTTCCCAGTCGCCGCCTTTTGCTACACTTCCGGTGAGGTTTTCCGAAGCTGCAACACTAGCGCCGGTTAACTCACTCAAGCGTTTGACAAATGCTTTTCCTGTCTCGCCTGCTGCTACGGAACACCCGTACAGCAGGATATTAGGTCGATTTTTGCTCCTTGAGTCGGTTTGTGGCGAAAACCATTGCTGTAGAGAATCCCGATCGCACTCTATATCATCTAAACTCAAGCTACCGTCGCCGACTTGCAAGCTGCCGGGAGCACCGTGAGAAACGATGTGAATGCTGTCAATATTAGTACGAAGAGCTAATATTTGAGTAATTTGGTCGATCGCATCCCGGTTCCCATCCAAAACGACTACTTCCGTACCCGGTTTTACCCCGGCAATCAAACCTTGATAATTTTCTACTTTCGTATCTATAAAGGCGATCGCACTTGGTGAAACTTGATTATTTAAATTTGGCATACTGCACCTACTAATAGCTAAAAAAAGACAACGATTCCCCTGTTTCGCGACTTGCGTCCGAAACACTTTCTGAAGGTTGTAGTAACAATAACTGTTTTTTCTAAAAATCTATATAAAGTTTTCTTTATAAACACTTTTGTAATTAAAGTTTTGATAAAGATGGGAAAATTTATTAAGTAATATTAGGGATGAGCCAGCGCGAGGAGGATGACATAACACAAAGACACTTCAATAGCAAGTGTCATTATACTGAAATATTAAGATCGGGATTTTTGATACATATCTGCGATCCGGTTGGGCCGTTCGTTTCAACCCCTGGCGGACTTTCGGGCAAGGGTGGGGGCGGGTTTACGAGATAATTGGTTTTAGGCAATTATTTTTGGTAAAACCCGCCCCTAAAACTTATTCGTTACCATCTTTACGGGCGATTCCCTACGGGATAGCTTCGCTTCACGTACTTACTTCAAACTCCGATAGAATAAGTGCTTGAACCCACATATTTCTTAAATCAATCCGAAATTCGCAGCGCTAATACTGCTAGCAGAAACACCACCCAGAGAAGCTAAAATCTCCCCAGTTTGTGCAAACCGGATTAAAATTGCACCCCTATCTTCGGCAATTGCCAATTGCGAGAAAGTCAGCCCGTTACCCAATACTAACAAGTCTTGACCGACTTCAAAGTCATCGATTGTATCAATACCGGAATTGGTAGATAATAAGAAGCGATCGCTCCCTACATCCCCTACTAAGGTATCATCCCCCAAATCGCCACTGAGGAAATCGTTACCCTGACCTCCTAGCAGAATATCATTGCCTTGACCGCCGTAGAGGGTATCCTCGCCCTTTTCACCAATTAGCATATCTTCACCTCGATTGCCAGAAAGGAAGTCATTGCCGGCGCCACCAGTCAAAGTATCAAAACCCTTTCCGCCGTAGAGAGTATCGTCACCAATTCCACCATCTGTTAAGTCGTTCCCCTGATTGCCATTCATCCAATCATTGCCATCAAGACTAAACAGCAAGTCATTTCCTTTTCTACCGCGCACTATATCATCGCTAGCGCTGCCCATAATGGTATCGTCGCCATCTGTGCTTTCGGTAGTATTTTCCCCATCTTTAACGAATTCAATACCGCTTTCTGGGAATGGTTCATCGGGTGTAGATGGCGTACTGGAGTCATCAGTATCTAAAGTATTACGGACTGTTGGATTGTTAGCTGTAGCCGACTGAATTTGGGTATTTAGAGATGCACCAGTATTTTCGGAAATCGCCGACTGAATCGTTTTATTTCCGGCTGCGACTTGCAGTAAATCTTGGGCTACTTCTCCTTGTGCGACTTTTTGTATGCGGGCGATTTCTGTCGCGGCATCTGAGGGCGAGGAATTGCTGGATGCCAGGGCCTTTATTCGCTGATTTCCCTCGGCAATAATTTTGGCGGCATCCGAAGCAATACTAGATACTTGCGGTACTTGCAGTTGACTCGTCGCCGACTGAATAATCGCTTGCACTTGGGTGGAATTACTTAAATCTAGAGAACCAGATTTAAGTTGATTAGCAATGGCGGAAATCACGCTAGAGGCAATCTCATTTTTAGCGGTAGTTGAAGCACCGCTAATTAAATCTGTGACTAAAACAATGGTATTTTGTACCTGAGCGTGGACTGCATAAACCGCCAAACCGTTCGGATCGTTTTGAGTAATTCCCTGTAACGGGTCGTAGCTAGTCAAGTCAATTCCTGACGACACTCCCAGTGCAGATTTTACCTGAATTTGCGCCTGATTAGGGTCAGTACCTTGCTCGATTAACTCGGTCCATAGGGTAGTTAATGGAGTGACGACAGTAGCATCTGGTGTGGCAAATAGGGGCGTTTGCTGCGGCAAATAAGTAGAGGTGTTGATGCCGTCTATGAGTACAATTTTGCCTTCATCCGGTTCGAGGTCGCCACTATTATTTTTGTCGAATTGGTCAAGAGAGACATCTAAGTCAAAGCTGCCATCTGCATTAGTAATTGAGAACGGTTCATTGTCATCTTTGACTCCATTAAAGTTGGCATCGAAGAAAACAGTCGCCCCAGCCATGTAACCGTTAATTGCTCTGCCCCTAGTGCTAGAACTCGGCCCCAAACTAAAGCTAGCTAACTCAAATGTGGCAAAGTTATTATCGTAGACTGTTTTGTAATCAAATCCACAAGGATAAGGTATCTTGATTTCAGGGGTGATCTTTTTGCGACCCCAGGGCGTCCAAACTTTTACTGCTGGAATGGTTTTCTCACAGAATTTGACTGAAATTACCTTAGCTTCAGCGCCCAAGAAAGCATTAACTTGTCCTGTTACATCAAACAGTACCGAGGGTTGACTGATGCGGGAAGTGATTTCTGATACTCGGATTTTGCCGTCACCGCCTTGTTTGGGCTGGAATTCTCCAATATCTATCAAATCGATGCCGACTTTTCCTTGAATTCCACCTTTGACATAACCCTCGACAATTTTCGCATCTATCCCCGCACCCACCGCAATACTAGCGTCAAGACTGAGTTCGTCAACATCTGGCCCTGTACCGTCAGCATTTTCGCGATCGCTCACATAAAATCCATTCAAAACTTGGTCAGCAGAACCCGCAGCAAAATTCGAGTTTTTCCACTGGTCTAATCCGTAGGTATCGTACCCAAATCCTAGATGAGCTGAAGCACTAAAATTCCCTTCCAGTAAACCCTCGAGCGGCCCCCAAATTGGAAATTTTTGATCGATATTAAAGTCAAATCCCAGTTGGGGCATCTGATAGCTGAATACCGGAACATCCGGTTTACCTATCAGTAATTGAATCGCGGTTTCCGGTTGAGTCAAGAGTGGCAAATCAAAGCCATCAATATCTTGTAAAGCATTTAAGAAATCCTTGACAGTGGCGCTTGTTTGGGAGTTGATTTGTTCGTTGGGGGTTTGCTGTATAGCAGTCTTTGGAACTGGGGAAGCATTCTGAAGATTAGCACTTTGATCGGAAACATCTATATTCTCCAGAGTGTAGGAACCAAAGTCGATTTTATCGGGAGAGTTTGCTATCTGGTTTGCCAAATCAACAACTTTATCAACCTTGGCAACCGCATCTAAAAAGCGAGTATCGATATCGCGACCAGATATTTTTGCTGCCAGTTCTAGTACGCTGACTATGCCATCCCCATTTTTATCAAATTCCCCCGCTAGACCTAGTGTAGACAGTAACTTGGTGTCGGCATTGAGGAAGTTGATAACTGGTCGAAATGGTTTAATGACATCAGAAATTTTCCCGATAATTGGTTTGGCAAAATTATTGACAAATGTCCCCAAATCGAGTTGCATATTGTTAAATGCAACTGCGGGCTTTTGCGGCCCGGTTAATTGACCGTTAGCGTAATTTAGGATCGGCCAATCAACTGCTAACTCGAAGTTATAGGAGGGGAATGCAGCATTGCCGTTGATGCTGGTATTTGCGGTGAGACCGAGATTAGCATTGGTCGTTAAGTTGGCATTGAATAAGTCTTTAAACTGATAGTTGCCTTGCAGTTCTGGCAAGGTGAGGCGAGCTCCATCATTCGGGCCGCCCAGATTGTCTAAGTCATTGAGCTTAACTTCAAGGTTGGCATCGACTTTAGTAGGGTTGTTGGTATCGTTGGCCAAGTCAACTTGGAAAAAACCTAAGTTGCCTTTAGCCTTGAATTGGTCATCTAGGTTCAAGTCAAGGTTGGCGGTTAACTTGGTTTTGTCAGTATCTATGTAGCAGGCGAAATCTTTACTAACACCAACTCCTAGGGACAAGTTGTAGTTGTATTTTGATTTCGCTTTTCCATCTACATCTAAGCTTAAGGCTGGTACTCCTAAATTTTGCGAGAGATTGAGATCTGGAAATTGATATTGCTTGCCAAGAGTAATTAGCAAGGTACTTTCATCAGCGCTAGAATTCTCAGTTAGAGCAACATTGAAGTCAGATCCCAGTGCAGTGCGAAGGCTAGTTTCTAACTGGCTTAGAGTTTGATTTCCCTGATTTTTAATCGTATCGACTAACTTAGTCTTGATATTGCCAATAAAATCTGGGGAAATGTCCTTGAGGGGGCCGACAATGGGTAGGTTAATTGTTTGTAATTGGTCGTCAAGAATTTTCTCAAGTTTATCCAATCCAGCTTCTACGCCGCACCAATTCTTCTGTGTGTCGATGGTACCAACAGGTGTGGGAGTCTCAGTTGTCGGCGTTGGTGTGGGAGTGACTGGTGTCGGCGTTGGTGTGGGAGTCTCAGTTGTCGGCGTTGGTGTGGGAGTCTCAGTTGTCGGCGTTGGTGTGGGAGTCTCAGTTGTCGGCGTTGGTGTGGGAGTCTCAGTTGTCGGCGTTGGTGTGGGAGTCTCAGTTGTCGGCGTTGGTGTGGGAGTCTCAGTTGTCGGCGTTGGTGTGGGAGTCTCAGTTGTCGGCGTTGGTGTGGGAGTCTCAGTTGTCGGCGTTGGTGTGGGAGTGACTGGTGTCGGCGTTGGTGTGGGAGTGACTGGTGTCGGCGTTGGTGTGGGAGTGACTGGTGTCGGCGTTGGTGTGGGAGTCTCAGTTGTCGGCGTTGGTGTGGGAGTCTCAGTTGTCGGCGTTGGTGTTGGTGTACCAGTTGTCGGCGTTGGTGTGGGAGTCTCAGTTGTCGGCGTTGGTGTGGGAGTGACTGGTGTCGGCGTTGGTGTGGGAGTCTCAGTTGTCGGCGTTGGTGTGGGAGTGACTGGTGTCGGCGTTGGTGTGGGAGTGACTGGTGTTGGCGTTGGCGTCGGTGTCGGTGGCGCTACATCATCATTAGTAATAGTTGTGGTGGCGGTAGCAATGGTAATTGTCGGTGTAGAATCTAATACCGAGGGATTTGACAGCGTAACCTCAAGGGTTTCATTGGTTTCGATCGCCGCATCGCCTAAAACATCAAGAGTAATGGTTTTCGATGTCTCGCCCGCTGCAAAATTAATCGTACCAGTCGCAGCAGTTGCACCGGATGTGCCGCCGATGTTGTTGTAGTCGCTACTGTCAGCAGTACCCGCGATCGCATAATCTACTGTGCTCGCCAACTCAGTGCAACCGCTGCGAGTAACAGTAAAAGTGGCAGCAGTTGTGCCGGCATTGCCTTCTGTAACGGTTGCAACGCCAGCACTAATGGCGTAGTCGATCGGATTAAGCAGAATTGTCACCTTGCTAGCACCCGATCCGATGCGATCGCCTGGCCCTGAAATCACCCTGTTAAATCCGGCGTAAATCTCGGAATTGACTGGCCCCGTAGCATCAGGTTGACCGTTGAGGGCGTAAAGATATGGCGAATTCAAGCTATTTTTTAGCCCGTTTTTGTTATCCCACCCAAGTTGTTCGTTACTGACTTCAAACTCGACACGGGAACCATTACTAACAAAGTTAGGCACATTTCCTTGGGTAAGTTCTCCGCCAGGAGGTGTATTGTAGTCATTGCCGAAAACGCTCATATTGCCGTTAACAATGTTCATCTCGGCATCGCGGCTTTGAGTGGTTGCATCCCCTCCATAGCCGTCGTTTGACCCAGAGTCGCCGAGATTTACCGTCCAGCCTGATGGGGTTTGGTCGTATTCAACGATAAATTTCGCTTTTTTGATGTTGCCATCAAAATTGATTTTGGCTACCGCTTCAAACCAACTATCTGCGTTTGAGTCGGTAGGGGTATTTACTAGAGAAATAAACGGGTTTGGTTGACCAGTAATTGTGCCTGTTTTGAGGTCGATTTGGTACGGACTCAGACTTGAAGGTTGACCGTTAGCAGCAATAGTTAGTGTGGTTTGAGCGATTGTACCGGCAACTCCACCTGTAATTGTGTCAAAGTTGAGGATTGTGGTTTCATCGTTCTCAGGGAGATTATCAGGTTTGATAGTAACTGCAACATTCTGGGTGAGTTCCGCACCTGTTGCACCTGCGGGGAATGTAATCGAGGGAGGGGAAATGGTGTAGTCTGAATTCTCGGTGGCTGTGCTGCTGGGGTCGATGACAATTGGTACAACTACATCGCTCAAAGGAGTGCGACCGCTGATGGTGACGGGAATATTAACTACTGTGTCTGTTGCTCCTTCTGTACCGCTGTAAGTAGTCGCACCTAAATTAACTGTATTGGGTGTATTTAGCAGAATTGAAACATCTTTAGAGGTAAAGTTCGGCGTCGCTAAATCCAACTGGCCGTCAGCATTAAAATCTGCCGCAGCGATCGAACGGGGAATAGTTCCTACACTAAAATTGACAGCAGTACCAAAATTACCAGTACCATCCCCCAACAAGACTGAGACATTGTTATCTCCGCCGTTAGACGCGGCTAAATCGAGTTTCCCGTCGCCATTAAAGTCGCCCGTAATTACAGATTCGGGAGATGAGCCGACACTAAAATTGGTAGTAGTACCAAAATTACCCGTACCATCCCCCAACAAGACTGAAACGTTGTTAGAACCAGTGTTCGATACGGCGAGATCGAGTTTGCTGTCGCCATTAAAGTCGCCTGTAACGACAAAGTGATTCCCCGTCCCCGCACTAAAGTTAACGGGGGCGCTAAAGTTCCCCGTACCATCTCCTAACAAAACTGAGATATTGTTAGTTGCGGTATTATTCGACGTGACTAAATCGAGTTGGTCATCGCCATTAAAATCGGCTGTGGCAATAGAAAGAGAGGGTCCTGCATTAATGCTAACGGGAGTGCTAAAGCTACCGGTACCGTCTCCCAAAAGAATTGAAAGGTTGTTACCACTCAAAGGGGCTGTGGCTAAATCTAACCTGTCATCTCCATTAAAGTCGCCCGCAGCTATCGATCTAGGATTTATCCCTTGACCAAAGTTGGTAGGATTGCCAAAAGTGCCAGTACCTGTCCCCAGCCGGATGGAAACGAAATCGCCGTTAGCGCCACTGAGAGGATTGGCGACAGCTAAATCGAGGTTGCCGTCTCCATTAAAGTCGCGCACTACACTGAAAAAGGGATTCTCGTTGCCGGGGTTAAATAAGTTAGTAGCAGTACCAAAGCTACCCGTACCTGTCCCCAACAATATGGAAATATCTCTGGAGTTGAGATTTACCACGGCTAAGTCGGGGAAACCGTCGCCGTTAAAGTCGCCCGTACCAATTGAAAGAGGAGTTGCCGTCGGCGAAAAGCCCGCACTAAAGTTAGTAGCCGTACTGAAGCTGGAGAGAACGTGGTTGTAAGCTGCCAGCACTTCTGGTCGAAATGCTAAAGGTGTGGCAATTTTCTCTGCTGTTACTTCTAGGAACCAGTCACCGCCTTTTGCTGCACTTCCGGTAAGGTTTTGCGAAGCAGCAACCGAGGCGCCGGTTAACTCACTCAGGCGTTTTATAAATGCTTTACCTGTCTCGCCTGCTGCTACGTTGCAGCCATACAAAAGAATGTGAGGTCGATAGTTGAGGATTGAGTCGGTTCGTGGCGAAAACCACTGCTGTAGATCATGCCGATCGCACTCTATATCATCTAAACTCAAGCTACCGTCGCCGAGTTGCAAGCTGCCTGAACTGCCATGAGAAACTATGTGAATGCTGTCAATATTGCTGCGAGCGCCTAAAATATCAGTAATTTGGTCGATCGCATCTTTATTCCCATCCAAAATGACTACTTCCGTACCCGGTGTTACTCCGGCAATTAAACTTTGATAATCTTCAACTTGAGTGTCGATAAAGGCGATCGACCTTACTGAAACTGGAATATTTAAATTGGGCATAATCCACCTGACTGGGGTTTCAAAAAAATACAAAAATTCCGCTATTTCGTGACAGGCGTCCGAAACTATCTATCAATTTTTATTTATACAGACACACCCTTTCTCCGTAAAAACCCGGTGAGTCCTGATCTTTTGTCGTAACCCTAACAGTTTTTTTACAGAAAAGCTGTAAATTTTTCTTAAAAAATACCTGGTTAATTAAATTTTTGATAAAAATGTGAAAAATACTTAAGTATTATTACGGTAACGAATGCGAGATTAGTTTACCACAAATATTTGTGAAACGTAAGTGCAATTGTACAGAAATTTAAAACTCAGCAATTTTGATAAATACTTTAGGGTGCGTCAGCAATTAGTCGTGCAGAAAATACGGTCTTCTAACGCACCCTACTAAACTTTTGATTACTTCAAACCCCCATCTATCCCCGCTAAAATCTGCTCGGCTTGCCCGCACAAAGCAGCGTGACAGCAACCGTTACTCGCCAACAATCCCCCCCACTGACTCACATCTCCCCGGTTATATTGCAAAGTAGAACCGTCAAAACGAGTAAATTGACCGCCCGCTTCAGTCAAAATTAATTCTGGCGCCGCTAAATCCCAATCTTTCGGTGCAGACTTTCCCGAAAGCGCAATATAAACATCAGCTTTTTGTTCGACAATTGTCGCAATTTTACAGCCGATACTACCGACAGCTATTTGATTTTGACAAGGTAGTTTTTGTAACAATTGATTAAAGCGCTCGCCCCGGTGACTGCGGCTAGTTACTATAGATAAATCTGCCACTATATTTCGCGCCGAAACCTGCAATCTGACCCCAGAACCGTCCCGATTTTCCATAAAAGCACCCGCATCGCGGATTGCGTAATAAATCTTTTGCTGTTGTGGCCAAGCCACAACTGCCAATACCGGTCTTCCCTCGAATGCTAAAGCAATGTGAACTGCAAATTCACCTGTCCTGTCAATAAAATCTCGCGTTCCATCCAAAGGGTCAATAATCCAAACCCAACTTTGAGGTAAGGGAACTTTACCATAAGTTTCTAAATAAGATTTGTAAGTTTCTTCGCTGAGATAGCCAAATTCTGCATTCCCTAAAGCCGACTGCAATTGGTCGAGAATGTAAGAATTGACAGCGACATCGGCGGCGGTGACGGGGCCATCTTTTTTCTCTTGGATGTCGAGGTTAGGAGTGTTGGAATCCTGGCGATAATAGGATTGTAGGATATCTGATGCACTCCAGGCGATCGATCGGGCAATTTCGCTGATTTCTTCGAGAGTTTTCATGAATTTCTTTTTTGTGAACCGCAGATGAACGCCGATTAACGCAGATTTCTGTAGGGGCGGTACCCCTGTGCCCGCCCCTGGGAAAAATACATTAGCATTTACCAATTAATATGAGGATATTTCCATTCATAATAATTGGGAAACACAAAATTAGTAAACGAAACCGAAATACTAACCTCTAAGGATTTTACATGGTGCCACCAACCGACAGGAATAAAGATAGCTTCTCCCGGTTCCAAAATCACTTCAATAATTTTCGCGTCTCTGTAAAGCGGGTATTTGTCATAATCGGGATTTTCGCCGTCAACCTTGCTGAAAACTCCGACGTGATTGTAAAGCAGAGGTGTTTGTTGCGGAGAAATCAATTTAATTAGTTTGCGACCTGACACTTGAGCTAAAATTAAATTAACTGGGTCATGGTGCAGCGGTGTAATCGTGCCTTTCGGGCCGAACCAAAAGAAAACTCTGCCTTTTGTGTCCGTTGGATTTAGGTATTCTGGGAAAATTTCAATGTCGTCGAATAGGGATTTAAATTCCTCTCTTTCTAGAGTTTTGTTGTTAGCAACCATGTAGTAGTCGTTGCTAGGCCCGCCCTTGACCACCATCTCTACATATTTGCGGAACAAAACAATTTTTTTGTGATTTTCTATCTTAATTTCGTAATTCGGGTCGGAATTGCGGTTAGCTTGAATTTGTACCTCTGCATCGCCATATTTTTGCTGCAAATACTCCGGCGTCCACAACTGCAACGCTTTCCAGTTGTGCATAATATTGGTAATAATTACTGGAGTATTTTTTGCGTAGTAATTTTCGAGAAAATACTCTCTAGAAAGGCTGCCTTTGCGTTCGATTGTGCCAAACTTGGAAGACAATGCAGCTAATTGATTGCTAATCCTAAGATGCGATTCTAATTTCTGCAATAACTGGACGTACTGACTACCTGCTTGAAAGTAGGGATGAGATGATATTTCCCTAACTTCTGCGGTGGCTGTTTCCGCATCTATGCCGGTATTTATTAGCGCTTGAATGATTTCGGCGTCGGGTTGATTTAATAATTTGTTAGCCGCCACCCACTGTTTCATATTGTCGGGGATTTCTTGTTTGCTTGGCGTGAGTAGATTGGGCAAATTTTGTGTCAGCCATTCTAGGTTAACTTGCTGCTGTTCTGTGAGGGTAATCCGCAAAGGGGGAAGGGTGATACTTAGAGGTTGGGTGTCAGGCATGATTCGGGTATGTTGTTTTGGAAGTGTTTTGTGTGACTTTAACTTGTCTTACTAATATAGCAATTTTGTTAACGAACCGCGAAGGCGCAAAGGGCGCGAAGGAAGAGAAGAGAGAAGTTCACAAATTTTGTCGAGGTTGCTGTCAGGATTTTAACTTAACAGGTGTTGCCAGTTCAAGTTTTCTAGCTTTGAGGGGTTTTGACCGGATAGTTTGGTTAGTTTTAATTTAAAATTAACTCTTATTCATCCAGGCGCGGGTTCCGAAGTTTTTGCAGGAATGGGAAGCAATTTTAGCCGCTGCGGTGAGAGTATCTGTAAAGTTATTTTGCAAAATGTAGTGACAGAAAGCGCCGTGAAAGATGTCGCCAGCGCCTAAAGTATCTGTGGCTTGAATTAGAGGTACTTCTATAGTGCCGTAACTGCCATTGCTGAGGTATAAAATTGATTTGTCGCCGCGAGTCATGGCAATATGGGAAATTCGGGCTGCTGACAGGTAAGCAAAGACTTGTTCTGAATTGTCGCAGTCGGGTGGAAGGAAATTCTCGGAACATACCGCCCATTCAACGAAAGGCAATATTTCCTCTAATCCGGGTTTCCAACTGCCACCGTCGAGGACAATGGGAATGTTTTTTGAGTGGGCAAGTTGAGCAATTTCTTGGCTGGCTGCGATTTGATGTCCGTCAACCAGTACAATACTAACTGATGTTAAAATATCATGGTTAATTGTTTGACTGTCAACTTGCGATTTCGTAGCATTGATGGAAATTACCGATCGATCGCCGGTTGCTTCAGTTACAATAATCGAGGAAACTGGCGGCGAGTGCGATCGCCCGGGTTCCAAGTCGATTATCCTGACATTATACTCCGCTAAGTCTGCACGAATTAATTGGGCGATCGCGTGAGTGCCCAAAACGCCAGCCCATATCGCCGCATTCCCCAAATAGCTAAAAGTGACCGCAGCATTGGCCGCCGGCCCGCCCGCAGCAATGGTACAATCAGAAGCAACTACTTTCTGATTTTCACCCGGAGGCTTCTCGGCCAAATAAACTAAATCTAAAGTCGCCAATCCCAAAAACAATCCAGTTTTCATATCTGCGTTAATCCGCGTTCATCTGCGGTTAAAAAATCCCAAACTTAAAATGCAAGCAAATCCCAATACAGGAACACTTTACATCGTAGGAACCCCGATCGGCAACCTGGAAGACATGACCTTTCGCGCCATCCGAATATTGCAAACAGCAGACTTCATCGCCGCCGAAGATACCCGCCATACAGGCAAACTCTTGCACCATTTTCAAATTAAAACTCCCCAAATCAGCTATCACGAACACAACCAACACCAGCGACTTCCCGAACTCATCGACAAACTGCATTTAGGCAAAGATATCGCCCTCGTCACCGATGCTGGAATGCCGGGAATTTCTGACCCCGGATACGAGTTAGTCAAAGCTTGTGCCGATGCTAATATTAACATTATTCCGATACCCGGCCCGACCGCATGCATTGTTGGCATAACTGCATCAGGATTACCCACAGATAGATTTGTATTTGAAGGTTTCTTACCCGTGAAAGGTCAAGAACGCCAACAGAGTTTAGAAGCTTTGCAAATAGAATCCCGCACTATAATATTATACGAATCTCCCCACCGATTGCGGCAAACTTTACAAGATTTAGCAAATACTTTGGGAAGCGACAGACAGATTGTGCTGGCGAGAGAGTTAACTAAAATGCACGAAGAGTTTTGGCGTGGTAGTATGGAAAGTGCGATGGAACTTTACACCAATCGCGAACCCCAGGGAGAATTTACCCTCGTAATTGCCGGTATCCAAACAGCCGCACCAGTATTTTCCGAAGACGCCATTAAAGCAGAATTGCAAACATTAATTGCAGAAGGCGTAACTCGTTCCCAAGCCAGCCGCCAGCTAGCGCAACAAACATCCCTCCCCCGCCGCCAAATCTACCAACTCGCCCTCACAATTGGCGACAATGAATCGCTAAAACAACCCTTAGATGACTTGTGAATATCTCTCTTCTCTTCTCCTCTGCGCCCTCTGCGGCCTCTGCGGTTAAATAAAAAAAGCTAGATACTCACACTAAGAATTATATGGTACGCGGAAACTACGATCGACAAAAACCATATTTACGAAACCCCCACATCAACAAACCAATCGCCGAAATTTATGCAGACTTAGACGCCTTTACCTGGGAGATATTTGAAGACCAACCTCACCGCTTTGATACCGTCAGTTTCTACGTCTTGCTTCCCCCACTGTTTTACGAAGGGCGTTTCATCAAAGGAATTTACTTCAGCGAAGCAGTCGAACTCATCAACAAACTCTTTCCCCAACTTTCCTCAGTATTTTTCTCCTTCACCTATTCCCCCGGAATCTCCTATTCCTGGGCCCCCATAGCTGACGCCTACTCAAGTTTATACAAAAACCCGCAGCGAGATAAGTGGTTTCGCGAAACTTATCCCGATCGCGCCCACAAACCAATCATACCACTGCAAGACACCGACTTCATCAACGAATACTTAATTTCCCCGCGCAACGTCCCCGCCAAAGACATCGACTTGTTAGCCGTCGCCCGAATTTCCGAAGAAAAAAATTTGCCAATCATAGCCAAAGCCTTAAAAGTTTACCGCCAAAAATATCCGCAAAAACCGATTAAATTAACAGTAGTCACCGGCCACGAATTTGATGCTAGCAACCTGAATACTCTCGACGAGTACGCATTAAAAGAATGGCGACAAGTCGAGGCAATTTTAGGCAATCCCTCCGACTACATTAACTTAGTGCCAAGAGTTGACTACTACAGCGAAATCCCCACATATTATTCGCGAGCACAAGCATTCGTCCTCGGTTCCCTCCTCGAAGGAAAAAACCGGGGAATTACCGAAGCCATGAGTTGCAACTTACCAGTAATTTGTTTTGAAGAATTCAACCAATACGCCAGAGGCAACTCGCCAGTTTTCCCCGAAGGTGCGGGTCTTTACGCCAAATTTGATCCAGAATCTCTCGCAGATACTATATATACAGTATTAGAAAATCAAACAGAATTCAAACCGCGCTATCAGTATTTAAAGAATTGCGGCCGCAAGAACTTTTTCAATACTTGTATAGACAGTTTTCCTTATTATCAGCACAACATTCCCGACTACAAACCGGGAGATGTGATTAACAATTTGTGGCTAGATTTAGCAGTTCAACAAAATTATCAAGTTAGTTTGAATAGCTTTTTGTACGGAGGTTCTCCCTTGTCTCATATTCGTGGGACAAATGCGATTCAGCATAATCTCGGCGAGTTAACCAAGTTTCAATGACGGATAATTCGGAATGATTAAACCGCAGAGGGTACAGAGGACACAGAGGAAGAGAAGAGAAAGATGAATAATTCTGATGTCAACGGATTTGAGATTAGTCTTCATAGCGAGGACTTTCGCTAAAAGCCCCGTGGAATTCATTCCCTAGCGACTGGTAGATGGTCGGCTTCCGTTGACACCGATGCCCTATTCCCTATGCCCTATGACAATATCCTCAAAAATCTTACTTGCCAAAACTCTAGCCAAATTCACAGGAACAGCATTGCCAACCATTTTGTATCCATCAGCAATATACTTGTACTTAAAAATAAACTCATCCGGGAAAGTCTGAACTCTCGCGCACTCTCGCACAGAAAGCCGACGGTAAGGCAGAGGCGAATTGGGGTCAAAAATGCGTTTGTCTTTGCCAACCAAAATCATTTTACTAGCTTGAGGATGGAGAGGTGCGTGTCTGCCGCTTGCCTGAATTGTAAACGAAGGTTCTGACCAACTTCTAACTCGATTCCGCGACATATAAATGCTCGAAAACCCCAAATCGGCACATTCGTGATTTGCGACAGAATCGTGATAATTATCTAATTTACCCTTAACTGACATAGGGGCGATCGCCTGCAAATCAAAAATTGCATCTTTCAGCGTCAAAACATTGGTTCCAGGTTCGGGAAACTCAAAACCAAAACCCAGATTCTGCCGATAGCCAACAACAATCACCCTTTGCCTATCTTGCGGAACCCCAAAATTTCTAGCATTCACCAACTTGTACGAAACTCGATATCCGATGTCCTCAAACTGCGATAATATATAAGTGAAAGCATCCTTATTTCTGGGAGCCAAAATACCGCTAACATTCTCAGCTAAAAAAAACAAAGGCTGCTTGTCCCGCACAATTCTGATATACTCCCAGAAAAGTTGACCCCGACAGTCATCAATCCCCCGTTTCGCCCCCGCTTCACTCCAACTTTGACAAGGAGGCCCGCCGATTATCCCAATACATTTGGGAATTTCATCAGATTTGATTTTTCTGATATCTCTGCGATCTAAAATAGTTTCAGGATGATTGAAATTATACGTATCCCAAATAGACTTATCATATTCATTCGCCCAAACCGGATTAAACCCAGCTAAGCGAAAACCCAAATCCAACCCCCCACAACCCGAAAACAGAGAAATAATATCCAAAGCCACCTTTTTTCACCCGCAATAAATACAATAAATCAATTATAAACCTCACTTTTCTTAGATATCTATCTCTTTCTTCTCTCACTCTGCGCCCTCTGCGCCCTCTGCGGTTAATAAAAAAATATAATTCACACACAAACAGAATTTATCATCCTCAATGAATGCAGAATCTCTCCTCCAATCTTACCAACATTTCGGCGTCCATCTTGGCTTAGAAAGAATTCACCAACTTCTCCAAAAACTAGACAACCCCCACCAACAATTACCCATTATCCACATTGCCGGCACCAATGGCAAAGGTTCCGTTTGCGCTTATCTCTCTTCCGTACTCACAGAAGCAGGCTATCGAGTTGGACGCTACACATCCCCGCACTTAATCGATTGGACAGAAAGAATTTGCATCAACCAAAAACCGATTTCCCCAACAGAATTGCAACAGTGTTTAGAACGAGTTGTCGCCGCCACCGAAAATAACACCGAAACTCCCACTCAATTTGAAATAATCACCGCAGCAGCTTGGCTGTATTTCGCCGAACAAAAAACAGACATCGCAGTCATAGAAACTGGATTAGGAGGAAGATTAGACGCGACTAACGTTTGCGAAACACCTCTCGCTAGCGTCATTACTTCTATCAGTCTCGAACACTGGCAAATACTCGGCCCCACCGTCGCAGATATTGCTGGGGAAAAAGCGGGAATTCTCAAAGCAAAATGTCCGGCAGTTATCGGAGAATTGCCAGAATCAGCTAGAATAGTAGTAGAAAAACGCATTCAAGAATTAGACTGTCCGGCAACTTGGGTAAAACCAGCAATAGATTTAGGACAAGGATTCGCAGAATATCAGTTAAATCAAAATGCGGTTAAAATAAAATATCAATTGCCGCTGCTGGGAAAAATTCAACTAATGAATTCAGCAATTGCGATCGCAACTTTGCAAACTCTCCAAAACCAAGGATGGCAAATTTCCCCAACCGCCATCGAAAACGGTATCGCCAAAACCCAATGGCCCGGAAGACTCCAGCAGACAACTTGGAAAAACCGCAATATATTAATTGACGGCGCGCACAACCCCGCCGCAGCCATCGCCCTGCGTGAATATGTCGACCGCCTGAACAATCACCCGTCAGCGATTAACTGGGTAATCGGCATTCTTGCGACTAAAGACTGCGATGATATTTTGAAAGCATTACTCAAAAAGGGCGATCGACTTTACCTAGTACCGGTACCCGATCAAAACTCATCATCCCCCGCAGAATTAGCCGCCCTAGCTCAAATTCTCTGTCCCGAATTAACTCTCTGTCAAGCCTTCCCCGACTTAACAACAGCTTTAGATGCTGCTGTTACAGGCGACAACCCAACAATCCTTTGCGGTTCGCTTTATCTCGTCGGCTATTTTCTGCAACAACAACAATCCCAAGCTTAAACGCATCCTGCCTTAAGAAGAATTGTTCGGGTAAACTGGCAAGAGTTGCTTCATAGACACTGGGTTTCTTGTCGTAATCTGATGTCCGTTAGCAACGAACAGGAGAATAGAATCCGCGTTGTGAATAGGCGGTAATTTCATCATTCGATAATAACTTAAAAGCTTATATATGCTTATATATATGGTGGCACAGATTTCCATTATTTAATAATACGTCAAGTTGCAGAAAAAAACAAGGGGCGAACTCAAAAAAGATTAATGCCTAATGCCCAATGCCCAATGCCCAATTTTTGTTACAATACAAGTGAGTTTAGAAAAATTTAGATGTCGAAGTTTATGAACAGCCTTATATCGGTGCAAACGCTAATTGAATATATAGAAGCTTTGCCAGCCCAAGAGCAAACTTTACTATTTGACGAGCTTTTCAGGCGAAACATAATCAAGCAGCGTCAGGAAAACATCGATACTACAGTCACGGTAGCTGGTGACTCGGCGAGCTGGCAAGCACTAGAAAATTTCCTCCAGAAAGGCAACGAGATACTAAACAGGGCCAAATCTATTTACGCGGTTCGCAAAGCAGACCCGCTTATCATTGGAGAAAGAGAAAAGCCGCGCCAGGAAAACACCAAGCAGACAGTCAAGACAAAAACACTCTTAACAGGTAACGCTACCTGCGACATTCGCGCAGCCGATCGCACTAACTCTGGGGGCGACCTCGACAGCTCAACTGCTCACGTAATCATTAAAAACGAATCAGACAGAACAGTCAGTGCAGCGTTGCTGGGATGGCCCGAATGTAAAGCTTTTGGGGAGACGCGATCGCAAGCACTGCAAAACCTTCACGATTTAGTAAATGCCCAGCTAGCCGAAGCAGAAATCGTCTCTGTCAAACTCACGAATAGTCGATCGAACAATCCTTGGGTGAGGTTAGCTGGTAAGTATGAAAACGATCCGTATTACGATGAGGTATTGGCACACATAGAAGAATCTCGCCGCGAACTCGATGCAGAAACCGAAGCTTATTACAGTCAAATTGACGATGCGGTTGAGACAGAATGAGCCTATACATACTTGATACGGATTGTTTCTCCCTTTGGCAACAGAATCATCCAATGATGGTGCAGCGGGTCGAGGTTAACGCAGAAAACCTTGCTGTAACTATCGTAACCGTAGAGGAAGTAATTCGCGGTTGGTTCAATGTTATCAGCCAGGCTTCGGCACCTTCACAAGCGGACAAATTAGTATGGGGTTACACCAGGTTATGGGATACATTAGATGATTTCAAAAATCTCAACATTCTGAAATTTGACCAGAATGCTTCCACTATTTACACTGCGTTCCATCGTCAAATAAGACGCATCGGCACCAGAGATTTGCGGATTGCTGCTATTGTACTTGCTAATAATGCTATCCTCGTTACGCGCAACCACCGACATTTTTCGCAAGTGCCTGGTTTAGTGCAGGAAGACTGGACAATTCAACCTTAAAAGCAAGAGGCGAGATCAAAAAAAATCCCGCCCCAGCTTCTATTAAAAACTACCTTTGATCCCAAGCCTTAGCCGCATCAGCCACAGCTTGATCTACCGACTTCTCGTCCAACATCGCCGCCTGCAAATTGTCATAAATCGCCTTTTGCAGCTTCTTAACATCCTTGAGAGGCGGAATCAATAGCTCGGCGGAACTCAACCCAGAAGCACTAACAATCCGAGCTCGATCGGCAGCAGGAGCATCAGCAGAAACTGTCTTAAAATAATCGTCCTGCAAAGCCTCAACCGTAGAAGGCAAAACATTAGCAGCCTTAGCAAAAGCCAACTGATTTTGAGAATTAGTCACGTACAGAGCAAACTTGACAGCATCATCAGGGCGCTTGCTGTCGCGAGGCACAACCAAATTCATCACCGCCACAGTCTTCTTGCCTGTTTCCCCCGTAATTTGAGGCGCAGCAGCCGAAACAGCACCAATACTCGGAGCATTCTCAGCAATCGCCTTCAAAAACTGAGGCCCAGAAGCTAACAAAGTAGTTTCCCCAGCTTGATAAAGCTCGATCGCCCTACGATGTCCCTGCACCAAAACATCCTGCGGCAAAAGTCCGTTCTTGTACAAATCTACCCAATACTGAAAAACAGCTTTGCCCTTAGCAGTATTAAAAGCCGCCTTGCCTTTAGCGTCAATCAAAGGCACACCCATCTGCACGAAAGATTGCAAAACTTCTGCCGAATCTTCCGGCACAAAAGTCACAAAAAAAGCAAACTTACCAGTCTTTTCCTTCACCTGCTTGGCAACAGTTGCCAACTCGGCATAAGTAGCAGGAGGTTTAGCAATTCCAGCCTTCTTCAACAACTCCGTATTGTAAATTGTCACCCCAGTCGTGAGATACCAAGGAATGCCAAAACTCTTGCCGTCGAGTACGCCAGCTTTCCAGATATTTGGCAGATAGGTCGATCGAACTTGCTGCGGAATCCGAGAATCCAAATCCAGCCAAGCATTGCGTCCCGCCAACAGCGAAGCAAAATCGGGATTTAGGTTCACCACATCCGGCGCAGTTTTCGCCGAAACCGCCCCCAAAATCTTGCTTTCCATCGCCGACCAAGGAACGTCCACCCAGCGCACCTTCACCCCCGGATTTTCCGCTTCAAAACCGGCGATCGTCTTGTTGAAATACTCAGTAAACTGAGGTTGAAGCTGCATAGTCCAGAACTCGATTTCCTGCGTATTATTTGCCTGGGAATTAACAGCAGGCTTGCCGCAACTCACCACCGCAGCCAGCAGCAGCCCCACCAGTCCAAAAACAGCAAACAGTTGCCAAGATTTACGTTTCATAGAATAAAATTTGAGAGTTATGGGAACCGTTAGATAACAAAGCGTGAAACGAAGCTATCCCTTTCCCAGCAGGGGTTCCCGTTCCCCGTAGGGGTTCCTGTAGGGTAGGGTAGGGAATCGCCCGAATCAAGCGCGATCGAGTCAGTAACAGAGTTTTGTACCTGGGCCCAGGAGCGAGAGAGTCTGTTTTTGTGTAGAATCAGCAGGTTTTCGGTCGATCGAGCTGGAATTTATTGACATTGGCAGCAGAATAGCTATTGTCAAGTAAATTGGATAGCATAAAATCGGAACTAGCGATCGCGCAACACAGACGGAGCTGCGTAGCTACGGCGGGATACCGAGATTACAGCACTCTCTCGGTCGTTGGAAACCAACCCTCCAACACCGGACTCGCTGAATCAGGCTGGCCAACAACAAAAGAAAAAAATAGTAATTACCGGCGACCCAATCACATGGTTAACTTTTTCAAAGGTCTACTTTCCCAACGCCAGCCAGGAATCGGGATCGAAATAGCCCCAGACCGCATCAACATCATTCAGCTCGAAAAGAAAGCTCAGGCATTAAAATTAGGCATCCTAGCCTCCATAGAAGTTCCAGAAGACTATGTACAAGAAGGACAAATAGTCGATACGCCGGGAATGGCAGAACTAATACGTACCGTCCTTGCCGACAATAAAATCAAAGCCAAGCGAGTAGCCACAGCCATTCCCGGCCGCGAAGCCGTCATCCGCCTCATCCCAGTTCCCGCAGAGCTCAACGAAGAAGAACTACGGGATTACATGAACGCAGAAGCAGGACTGTACTTGCCGTTTCCCAGAGAAGACGCCGACGTAGACTATCAAAAAATAGGCCTTTTTGTAGATGACGACGGAGTAGAAAAAGTGCAAGTAGTGTTAGTAGCAACCCGCAGAGAAGTTACCGACACATACATCGAAACCTTCAAAGAAGCCGGACTGATTATAGACGTACTAGAAGTAACCAGTTTTGCCCTAATCCGCACCCTCAAAGAACAACTGCAACAATTTTCCTCCCAAGAAGCAGCAGTTCTCACCGCCATAGAATTTGACAGCACTGAGTTAGCTATAGTAGTGGACGGCATACCTCAGTTCAACCGTACCATCCCGATCGGCACCTACCAAATCCAGACCGCCCTCAACCAAGCCATGAACCTGCCGCCAACCAGAGACACCAGCGAACTGCAAGGCATGACCCTGCCAGTCACAGATACAATGGGCGCATCGGGAGACGCCAATCCGGGAACAAATGCGATGATTAAAGTATTGGGAGAACTAGCAGACGAACTGCGCCGCTCAGTAGACTTTTACCTCAACCAGAGCGAAGAACTCGAAGTAGCGCAACTGCTGCTAGCAGGCCCGGGAGCTGCGATCGGCAAACTAGACGAATTTTTTATGCAAAGATTAAGCTTGCCCGCATCTCAAGTCGATCCCATCGAAACCCTAGGACTCGAAATCAGCCAAGAAATTACCCCAGAACAGCGAGCAGGTTTAGGAGTCGCCCTAGGTTTAGGACTAAGGGAGGTTATGTGAACTAACAGTTTTAGATGAGAGAAAAACCGATTTGAGAATTTTAGGTAAAAACCCCTGCCAAAAGAAGAAGGTAGAAAGCAGAAGGTAAAATATTGGAGGTAGTAAGGTAGAAGGTAAAAGGTAGAATATATCTGAGGTAGAAGCAGCCCCTTCCTTAAGTAGAAGGCAAAAAGTTGTTTCTTTCTTCCCTAAATAAATCCTTCACTTGTACCAGCAATCTTGGGTTCTGTCTAAAATCTAAAATTTCAAATTTAAATCTATAGCAACAGCCAAGACTGTGAGGACATTCTTAATTGCTCAAACATAAGCGGTAGAGCACTTTTTCCTTCTACCTTCTACCTCGTGCCTTCTACCTTTTATCTTGTGCCTTCTGCCTTCTTCCTTCTGCTATAAAATCGAGTGAAGCCATGTACAGCCTAGATATTAATTTTCTCAACGACCGTCCGGACTACAAACCCGTTGCAGCAGCCAAAAGCTCAACTAAAAAAAGTTCCGGTGGAGCCAAAGACCAACTGCCCATATATGGGGCGGTACTGTTTGCCTTTGGGATCAACGCCGCAGTCATGGGCGCCTGGTGGTGGGCGACGAACGAAAATACCAACTTGGCCGCACAACAAGCAGACATGGACCAAGAACTGGCCACGTTAAACACTCAAGCCAACGTCATCAAAGCCATCAATGCCGAAACCGACCAAGTTACCGCCGAATACAAAGCATTAGCCGGAGTATTCGACCAAATTAAACCTTGGTCGGCGATGCTGCAAGACCTGAGTGCCCGCACTCCGGCGGGAGTGCAAATTGGCAAAATCGAGCAAATCGACCCAAGTCCCTCCCCCGTTGCGGCAGCACCCCCACCCCCTGCCGCCACCCCCGCAGCCAGCCCGTCCCCAGGGGCGAGTCCGTCTCCCGCCAGCCCCCCCCCGGCAGCAGCTCCCCCCCCCGTCGTCCCGCAGCAGGCAGCAAAAGTACAAATTTCAGGGATAGCCAGTACCTTTGCTCAAGTTAACGACTTTATGTTGCTAGTCCAGCGCTCTCCTTTCTTCCTTAACACCGATACCAAACTGATAGCGGCCACATTAAAAAACAACCCTGCACAATTACAAGTGCGTAACCAAAACGCAGCACCACCAGAACTTCCCAAACTGCGACCGGTGGTGGAATATAAAATTGAAACGACGCTCAGCCCGACGGGAGCCTCCGAGTTGCTCCCCGAGCTCCGCAGCAAGCAGGCAGACGGGCTAGCAATACGGATAGAAACACTTCAAGAAAAAGGAGTGCTAGAACCACAAAAACCAGAGGTGAAAAAACAATGACAGCAGCAAATGAGTTTATTCCCAGTGGCGGAAAAGCAGAAGAGACAGGGGGTCAGGAAATATTCGGCATTAAACTGACACCCCAAGTCCAAGCAATCGGCATCGCCGTTCTCGGCCTCGTCATTGCCGGCGGCCTTGGCTACCAGTTCGTACTGCCCGAATTCCAAAAAAGCGACGAATTCAAGCAAAAACTTAGCGAAAGCAAGCAAACGCAACTGCAATTGCAAACTCAAATTCAAAAAAAGGCAGAAGCAGAAGCCAAGCAAGAAGAAGCAAAACAGCGCCGGGCCAACGTGACGGCAATGTTTGCCAGCGACGCCAGCGCCAACACGATTTTGCTTGACATGACCCAACTGGTTAATAGAATCAACGCCGGGGTGCAAGGAGATGACCTCAAGGCTAAAATTACCAAATTTGAGCCGGATATGCCCCCAGCGGCAGCCACCGCCGCGCCAGGAGCTCCAGACCCTGATATTCTGGCCGATACCTCCTTCGGGCCGTCCTTGGCTGGCAAGCTCAGACGCAAAAAATTTAAGGTAGAGTTTGAAGGCACTTTCGCTCAAACCCGCAATTTTATGCGTAACTTGGAGTTGATGCAGTCGCTGTTGGTAGTGAGGAATTTGAGATCTGAATTGGTAGCATCAAATCAGCCAATTGAAGTTGACTTTGTGAAAGGGAAAATAGTTCCTGTGGAGCAGCCGCCAACTAAAATTAAAACTGCTTTTGACTTGCACGCCCTGCTGCCGTTAAAGCAAGAAGAAAAACCGCCAACTCCGGCTCCAAGTCCTGCTGCTAAGTAGCGGTAGTTGGGCGGATAGATATTAGCTATTGTTCCCAACTTGCTATTTCACAAGAAGGCAGAAGGTTGAAATTGGATGATTGAAGGTAGAAGTCAAAAAATATGAATGCCATCCAATAATTTTTTATATGGCAATCAACAATTTGCTCTCAAACCTAATTTCTTCTAATACCAGTTTCAAAAATTAATGGAACTGTATAGCAATCCTTGCAGGAGTCGTATTTTTTTTACCCCACCCCAACCCTCCCCTTACAAAGGGGAGGGAGTAAGAAATCCACAAATGATGCGAAGGTTGCTGTAGGATAGCTTCTAACCCTGATGTCATCTGTTATTCCCAATCGAAAATAGAAAATCGAAAAGGGCATAACTTCTTCCTTAAAAAAGGCTCGAATCGAGAATATTTTAGTCAGTTTAGTAGCTACCGACAAAAGACTGCGAACAACAAATAACAAAGTGTAGTTGAGGAGAGAACGTGAAACAGCATCTACGGTTAAGTGGAGGACTCTTATGCAGCGTTGCAGGAGTTCTGATCGCCCAAGCCCCCGTCTGGGCAGCGCCCACTCAAGTCACAGGAGTGCAAGTAAGTCAAGGCAATAATGGCGTAAATATTGTCCTGGCGACAGAAAAGGGCGATCGCCCGCAAGTTTTCGCGATCAATAACGGCAATACTTACCAAGCCACAATTATCAACACCCAGCTCCGCTTGCCACAAGGCAACAGCTTCCGTCAAGATAACCCCGCTCCGGGAATTTCTTCAGTAGAAATTAGCCAGGTAGAGGCTAACAGCATCCGCGTTGTGGTAGCCGGCACCAACGGAGTTCCCAACGGACAAATTGTTCCGGGACAAGGCCAAAGCATCGTTCTCAGCGTTGCCGGACAGGGCGGTACAGTACAGTCTGCCCAAACTCCACCTCCGCCGCCTCCGGGACTGCCGCTGAGCCAAACAGCTCCCCCGCCGGCTCCCCAAGTCCGCACATCGCAAAACCCAGGCGTGCTGCTGCCAAATCCCGAAGTTACTGTTACCAGGAACGATCGCCCGCCCCTCCCTGGCGAAATACAATCCCAGAGCAATCAGGCTGCGCCTTTCCAACCGCGGGCTGTGGCGCCGCCCTTGGGAGATATCGCAGTGTCTAACATCGCCCCCGGCGCGGGAAATATTGAACTGAGTTCGGGAGAACGCATCCCCCGCTTGGTGCTACGGGATGCCCCAGTCCGGGACGTTTTGGCTCTGCTGGCTCGCGCTGCGGGCTTGAACATTGCTTTTACAGGTGGCGGTGCCCCTGCTCAACCAGGCCAGCCCGCAGTGCCTGGTCAGCCGGGAGCCACCGGTTCAGATGAAGGGCCAAAGATTTCTTTGGACATCGAAAATGAGTCGGTGCAAGATGTCTTTAATTACGTGCTGCGGCTCAGCGGGCTGCAAGCTAACCGTCAGGGGCGGACGATTTTTGTAGGGACTAGCTTGCCGATCGACTCGCGCAATATTATCATTCGGACTCTGCGGCTCAATCAAGTTCGCTCTACCGATGCAGCTAACTTTTTGAGCGCTCAAGGCGCGGAAACTCAACTGCCGATTACTCGGGTGACGATCCAAAGCGTCGGCCAGGGAAATGCGGCGCGGGATGTAGAAATTAGGGAACCCGACATTAAGGCGATCGGCGCTAGGGAAGGCACCGGGCCGCTTTTGCTAAGGGGACTGTCGGTGCTGGCGGATTCTCGGCTCAATTCCATCACTTTAGTGGGCGACCCGCGCAAAGTTGACATGGCTGTGGCTTTCTTGACACAGCTAGATTTGCGTCGCCGTCAAGTTGCTGTCAACGTCAAGGTGATCGATATCAACTTGTTGGGAGACAACAGAACCAACAGCAGTTTCTCTTTCGGAATTAATAACAATTTCTTCGTCAATGACAATGGGGCGGCAAGTCTCAATTTTGGTGGCATCAATCCGCCCAGTGGCCTTGGAGATCCCATCGCTAGACCGATCATCGGCAACCCCCTAGGAACCCCGGATGTTTTCTACGATGCGAACGGCCGGCGTATCGTGCCGCTTACAGGTCAAGGTCTCGATACCGCCGCCAAAGGTGTGTTCCTCCGACCCACAGCCCCAGTTACTAATGACCCTACGCGAGTTGGAATTACGGATTACGAGCCTGGATCGGCAACCGCTTCGGGAAGTGCAGAGTTCGGCTTGTTCCCCCTGTTCCAGTATCCGAGGAGGTTCCTGTCGGCGTTGCAGGCAAGTATTCAGACCCAGAATGCCAAAATCCTGACAGATCCGACTCTAGTGGTTCAAGAAGGAGAAACGGCGAATGTGAATATTACGGATGAGGTGATCAGTAACATCACGTCCGACACCCAGACTACCGGAAATACAAGTACCACAACGGTGACGGCAGTCAAAGACAGGGCTGGTTTGCAGTTGGGGGTGGCGATTGATCGGATTGACGACAACGGCTTTGTGTCTCTGCGGGTGAACCCGATTATCAGGACACCGGGCACCCCCCAAAACCTAAGCACGGGCCCGAACACCAATACTATCAGGCTGCTGGGCGAGCGATCGTTGCAATCGGGGCTAATTCGCCTGCGGGACGGTCAGACTTTGATTGTTTCGGGGATTATCCGCGACGAAGAACGGACTACAGCGAACAAGATTCCGATTTTGGGAGATTTGCCGATTATCGGTTCGCTGTTCAGGAGCACCAGTAAGGCCAACCAGCGGGCAGAGTTGATTGTATTGCTGACACCGCAGATTTTGGATGATAGCGATCGATCGAACTTTGGGTACCAAAACAACATCAGTCCCGACGCCCGCCAACTGTTGCAGCGCAGTCAGCCCGTCCAGCCGAGACAGTAGGAACGAAGGAAAAATGACTTGCTGTCAACTTTCCACGCTCTTTCCCCTGAGTCCGACAGTCCGACAGTCCGACAGGGGTTGAAACCCCTGCCTCAAAGCTTTAGTCCTCTTTTAGAGGACTAAAGAACTGATTAGTCCTCTGCAAGACGACTATAAATCACTCTTTCAGTCGTCTGAAGACGACTTCAGCTATGAGACAGGGACTTCAGTCCCTGGCGGCTTTCGGGAGAAGGAAACAGCCCCGCCCCACGAGGAAAGAAAGAGGGGAAAGAAACAAGGAAGAAGGAAAAAACTTTTCCTTTAGCCCTTGACAAATTACATTTTATTCCTTCTATTTCTCCTTTTTTTATGCTTTCAAATCCACCGAGGCGAGAAATCTTCTCTCCAAGGTGGTATTTTTTTACCTAAATTTTGGGATTAATTAAAAAAATTGTCCAAATCCATATAAATTAAAGGTTCCACCGATCCATAACGGTCGGCAAGACTTTAGAATAATGCAGTGAAAATTAGATGCTGTGGGGTTTTCAGCAGTTAGAAACAAAAATTCCTTTTCTGACCAATTACCCTAGGGTAATTGGTATTCAGCAGGAGTTGTGATTCGGGGAAGCGGACGGGAGCAGTCGGGAACCACCCAAACCTCCCAATCCACACCTCAATCCAGTTGATAACTCACAGCTAATAGTTGAACTAACTCTGTTTAACGTAATTTTGCAAATCCAGAAGGAGTTCGCAATGAACAAAGGTGAATTGGTTGATGCAGTCGCGGAAAAGGCTAGCGTGACGAAAAAACAGGCAGATGCTGTTTTGAGTGCCGCCCTCGAAGCAATCATGGAAGCTGTCTCCGATGGCGACAAGGTGACGCTGGTCGGTTTTGGCTCGTTTGAGTCGCGGGAACGCAAGGCCCGCGAGGGTCGCAATCCCAAAACTGGTGACAAGATGGAAATCCCGGCAACCCGAGTTCCTGCATTTTCCGCAGGGAAGTTGTTTAAGGACAGAGTTGCACCCCCGAAAAACGCGGAATAAGTGGCGAACTGAGTCTTGATTAGACCTGTACACGGTGGGAATTTAGCTTGGGCAGCCGCACTGGCAGGCTGCCCTGCCTCTGCTATTGTCGATTTTTCTGCGAGTATCAGTCCTTTGGGCCCTCCTGAGTCGGCCCTGGCTGCGATTCAATCACACTTGAGCAGTCTGACGGCTTACCCCGATCCGGATTATGGAGAGCTCAGGACTGCTTTAGGTGAGGCTTTGAATGTTGACCCGGATTGGATTTTGCCGGGCAATGGTTCGGCGGAATTGTTGACTTGGGCGGCTTGGGATTTGTCGAAGCTGGAGGCAACTTATTTGGTGACTCCGGCTTTTGGCGATTACTGGCGAGCTCTTTCGGCTTTCGGCGCGCAGGTGCTGAAATGTCCTTTGGAACTCCAATCTTGCACCATTGTCAAAAACGGGCAAGATGCCCATTCCACAAGAGATGAATTTTCTTGTGGAACAGGCATCTTGCCTGTCCCTAAACAATTAATTGAGCAGGGTGCAACATCTCAGTTGGAGAAATCGTTGGACGCTGCTACAGGAAACGAGTTAGTAACCGATGATGTGTCAGTTTCTAACCGTTCCCTTGTCTCCCCTTCTCTCCGTCTCCCGGTGCCTCTTGCTCTCGATGCCGATTATCGACGAGGTTTGCTCCTGAACAACCCGCACAATCCTACGGGTTTACTGTTCGCTAGGGAGGCGATTTTGCCTTATGTGAAGCAGTTAGGTATGGTGGTGGTGGATGAGGCCTTTATGGACTTTCTACCGCCTTCTGAGCAGGAAACTTTGATCGATGCTGTTGAGGAGTTTCCGAATTTGGTGATTTTACGATCGCTCACTAAATTCTATTCTCTGCCGGGACTGCGCTTGGGCTGTGCGATCGCCCATCCCGATATTCTGCATCGCTGGCAGCAGCAGCGCGATCCTTGGCCGGTGAATGCTTTGGCTGCTGCTGCTGCTGCTGCTGTGGTTCGAGATGCTGCTTTTGAGCAGCAAACCTGGGATTGGCTTCCTGTTGCTCGCTTTGAGCTATTTGAGGCTTTGGCTAATTTACCGGGTTTGCAACCTTTTCCAGGCGCGGCTAATTTCTTGTTGGTTGAGTCGTCTATGTCGGTTTCTTCTATTCAAAAAAGTCTGTTGGAACGACACCGGATTTTGATTCGGGATTGTTTGAGTTTTCCTGAGTTGGGCGATCATTTTTTTCGGGTGGCTGTGCGCTCCAGGACGGACAATCTGCGGCTAATTGCTGGACTTACGGATGTCATTAGTCGTTAACTCGGAAATTCATTTCACGCCAACATCAAAGATTTGGCGTGAGATGAATGCCAGTGAGTTTAAGACTGCACATCTTTGATAGAGCCAATCAACCGCAGATGTAAGGCAGATAAACACAGATAAACGCAGATAATTTCCAGAATTAAGAGCTGAGGAAAGCAATTCAAGTCTGCTGACTACTGACTGCTGACTATTGACTACTGACTACTGACTTCTTTATTTATGCTTGACTATGATTTAGTGATTATTGGTGGAACTCCGGCCGGACGTTATGCTGCTTTGACTGCAACTAATTTCCCGGCTCGCGTTGCTTTGGTGGAACCGCTAAGTAATTCCCAAGATTTGCCGACAGGGGGGAAAGAGTCGATCGACCTTGGTTTGAGATATAGCCAAACTTTGAGGGAGGCTGCTCGTTTTGCTCAGCAGATCAGCCGCCAGCAGTTGGGGGTGCGCTGGGAAGTCGCGAATTCCTCTATGCCGCTCAAATTGCGCTTTGACGGGGTTCTAAAGTGGGCCGATGATGTTGTTTCTAATTTGTCAGAAATTGATTCTCTCGGCCTTTTGGCTGCTCGCGGGGTCGATGTTATTTTTGGCAACGGCGAGTTTGTTGCGAAACCGGATTTGGCTTTTGTTGTCGGCGGGCGAAAATTGCGATCGCTCTGTTATTTGCTAGCTTGTCCAACTCTGCCGGCGATTCCCAATATTGAAGGACTTTCGTCCGCTGGCTTTTTTACTTCGGAAACTGTCGGGGAATTAGCAAAACTTCCACAGTTGCCTAAAAGTTTGGCTGTAATCGGTGCAGATCCCAGCGGTGTCGAAGTGGCTCAAACTTTTGCTCGGCTAGGGGTTGCTGTCACTTTGGTAGTGAAAAGTTCGCACATTTTGGCTAAAGAAGACCGAGAGGCTGCTGGGTTGGTTCAAGCTGCATTGGAAGCTGAAGGAGTGCGGATTCTGACTGCTACTGAGGTGACTCAAGCGAGGGTGATTGATGGTAAAAAGTGGATTCAAGCGGGGCCAAGGGCGATCGAAGCTGAGGAGATTTTTCTGGCCGCCGGTAGAGGGCAGGATTTTTCATTGTTAAATCTCGAAGCGGCGAAGGTTAAATTCAGCGATCGGGGGGTGATTTTAAATGAAAAGCTGCAAACAACAAATCACCGCATTTACGCGATTGGCGATGTTGCTGGGGGTTATCCGTTCCCTCACATCGCTAATTACGAAGCGGCAGTTGCTGTGAAAAATGCTTTGTTTTTGCCAATGTTTCAAATAGATTATCGCGGGATTCCTTGGGCGATTTTTTCTGACCCGCAATTGGCGAGGGTGGGCTTGACTGAAGCGCAAGCAAGGCGCCGTTTTGGAGATGATCTAATTGTTTGTCGCGAATATTTCAAGAATGTTGAAAGAGCTCAAATGTCCGGGGATACAACTGGTTTTTGTAAGATTGTCGGGCGTCGCAACGGTGAGATGTTGGGAGCTAGTATTGTGGGGCCGCAAGCTGCTGAGTTAATTCACGCGATCGCTTTGGCTGTGCGTCACGGGATGAAGGTTGAGGCGATCGCCCAACTTCCTTATATTTGGTCAAGTTTTTCGGTCATTAACGGTCAAACTGCTGCTGTTTGGGAGTCGCAGCGCTTTCGCAGCAATACTTTTATCCAAAATTTGTGGGAGAATTTGTTTCACTGGCGCAGGTATTGGAATAGGTAAAGAGATCAAATGTTTGTAGTAGGATTTTGTGAAGTTGCTATGATTACCTCCGAGTTAAAAAGTAACTTGCTAATAAGCTCACTCAGCATTTAAATGCTGTGTCAATAAATACTCAAACCATCAGTGGCTCCTTGCTCCGACGCCACCATAAATATGCAATTTAAATGTACAACAACTTAACTAATAACTGATGACTACTCATATCGTTTCCCCTTGCATCACAATAATAAAATCGAGTCAACAGTTAACACTCAACCATTGAGTTTTTCCACCCCTCCTTCTACAGTCAACAGCCAGTCGATTTTAGATTTTAGATTTTAGATTTTAGATTTTAGAATTCACTCCACAGATGAATCTGGGAACTGGAAATTAGGTGTAAAATATTTCGCTTGTCAACAGTCAACAGTCAACAATCACGGACGGTGCAACCGGAATTGATATCACTGATAACTAATGATTGCTGACTAATTATGGCGGGCGAAAGTGCAATGCTGGATTTGACGATCGCCGGTACAATGCGATCGCACGCCATTCTCGCCCCAGAAAGGTTTCTTGCGACTGGCCCCACTTGCAGCGCGGCTAAACCACCGGTCAAAAATAATTCGCATCCGGGCCAACGCAGGTGTTTGTCTAAGACTGGCAAACCTTGAACTATTTCAATGGGATGCGTTTCTAGCATTTCTTTGAACATTGGTTCGGCTGCAATGTCTAGTTTGGTGCCGGTTGCTAGCCAAATTCGATCGACAAATAACGTCTCCCCACTGCTGCAATCAACAGTCCATCTGTTGTTTTCCCACCGCACGCCAACAACTTCGCACTGTTCGTGAAATGCCAGCTTTTCGCTGTGGGAGAGCCTCCGCAACTGTGTCATAATTTCCGGTGTCATCGAGCCACCGTTGCGGGCTTGTTGAATAGTTTCCCAACGCTTCTGGCAATCTGGTTCGGCGACGAATCCTTTGAGGTATTTTGGCCCCAACCAACCGGGTTCGGCATCAAATAGTTTTTCTTGGAAATAGCGCCTCGTCATTAACAGGACTTTGGCTCCTCTGGCAATTGCTCCTACGGCTAAATGTCCGCTGGTTAGTCCGCCGCCGACAATTAATATGTGTTCTCCGTGCAATTGCAAATTTCGCAAATCTACTTGATGGGAGTGGCGAATTCTTTCGGCGGGATGCTGTGTTTGAATTTGATTGGCCCACGCTGGTAAATGCGGTTTTCCACTTCCGGCGGCGACAATTACTCGGCGGGCGATCGCACTTTTTCCGTCTTCAAACCATAGGCGGAAACGGCCGGATTTCGGCTGAATGCGGGTGACTTTTGCTTTGATAACTCGATCGGCCAATTGCCACCGTTTAATTGTGTCGCCGCAAAATTCCTCAAATAACCGACTTCCGGGCAAATCGTAGGGGGGAAACAATTCCGAGGAGCGATTTTCGGCAAACCTCCGCAATTCGTAAGGGTTGGGATCTGGGTGGTGTACTGCGGGCGATCGCAAATGCCCAATTTCTAAAGCTGCAAATTGCCTCCGCCACTGGGTGAGCCATTCGCCGCTCGGATCGAATGCTAAAAGTTTATTCCGGAGGCGGTTGCGTTTTTTTAAGATGTGTGATGTCAAAGTCAGGGCGTGGGGCCCAGCGCCGACTAAAGCTAAATCAATTTGGGGCGGCGTGGCTTCTGAGTTCGCTTGCATGAGACTTACTGATTTGCGAATGATAACAATTCTCATTGTAAGTTGAGCGAGCCTTAAGTTTACGTCTTTCGAGAACAAGCAGGATTTCTGTTCCGCAGAAAGAGACAGGATGATACGCAAAAGCTCAGAAACTAGCTTTCTGACAGCTTTCTGCCCCTCCTGGACGCACTGCGACGCTCAGAAACCGGGTTTTTTAGCTCACCGAAGTGAAAACGGCGATCGGAAAGCGTCGGGGCGATCGTCCGTTGGCGTAACGATATAAGTAAAAAAACTTGTAAAAAAAAACTTAGCCGACTGCCTGCGGCGCTTCCTCAATTGCCAGATCCCGCTTTCGATCGCTGACGAACCCTAATCTCTGCTTGCAGTGCCTGATTGACTTGGGCTAGTTTCATTGTCCGCTTCTGAACTTTGGCATTTAATACCTGATTCACTTTTGAGAGGGGGGCAACTTGTTATGGCATCTGGGCACATAATTCAGCTTGCGATCGGGCGACTCCCAAGTGATCGGCAATCTGGCGCCGAAACTCGATTTCCTCTGCTTCCGGCTTTAAATCCTGATCGGCCCGAATTGTACAGATGACATTAAATTATGATGTAAACTAGACATTACATTTTATAGGCGATCGCATTTAAGCATCGGTTTCAAAAATACTCTTAAGTACCTGATTAGCCTATTAAATTCCTCTTCTATCAACTGCTGTCGTTCAATCAGCATTAGCCTGCTTTATTTTCTACTGAGTCTTAACTCAAGTATAAACAGCTCTTACATAAAATCTTCCAATATTGTTTTAAACTGGCACTTTCATAAGTTGAGCCACAAAGTATATTAAGAAAAATGTACTTGACTGAATAGCACAGCCCAGCAAGCGAAAATAGTAAATAGTAACTCTAAGAAGCTTCGGGTTTGACAGAAGCAGTAGGAATACGTAGATATGATTAACATCACAAAACTTTTCCTAGGGTATGACATTAACGAGCAAATATACGCAGGAAATCGAACTCTAGTTTATCGTGGCATTCGCTCTTCAGATCAGCAGCCCGTAGTGATCAAACTACTGCGAAATGACTTTCCCAACTTCAACGAACTGCTTCACTTCCGTAACCAATACGTCATTGCTAAAAACTTAAATATCCCCGGCAGTGTCAAGGCATACAGCCTGGAGACTTACCATAACCATTATGCTCTGGTGATGGAAGACTTTGGGGGAATTTCCTTAAGTAGCTACCTCGCTAGTCTAGCAGCCGAGAGCAACGAGCCCCTAGAAGGCTTGCCCATTAACGAGTTTCTCCCAATTGCCATTCAAATTGCCAACTCGCTCGACGGACTGTATCGCCACCGAGTCATCCATAAAGACCTCAAACCAGCCAACATTCTAATTAACCCCACCAGCAAAGAAGTGAAGCTGATTGACTTCAGCATCGCTTCCCTGCTACCGCGCGAAACCCAAGAAATTCAAAATCCCAACCTCCTTGAAGGCACCTTACCTTACATATCTCCCGAACAAACTGGGCGAATGAACCGAGGCATTGATTACCGCACAGATTTCTACTCTCTGGGAGTCACATTCTACGAACTGCTGACGAGACAGTTGCCTTTCCAAACCGACGATCCGATAGAGTTAGTACACTGTCATTTAGCCCAGCAGCCTATCCCAGTCCATCACCTCAACAAAAGCGTTCCATTGGTGCTGTCTAAAATTGTTAGCAAACTGATGGCAAAGAATGCTGAAGATAGGTATCAAAGTGCCCTAGGACTCAAGTACGACTTAGAAACTTGTTTATTCCAGTGGCAAGAGACAGGGGCGCTCCCTAACTTTAAAATAGGGAAGCGAGATTTGTGCGATCGCTTCCTCATCCCAGAAAAATTATACGGTAGAGAAAGCGAAGTATTCTCCCTGCTAGCCGCCTTCGAGCGCGTGAGTGCCGGCAGCAGTGAAATGATGCTCGTTTCTGGTTTTTCTGGTATTGGTAAAACCGCTGTAGTCAACGAAGTTCACAAACCAATTGTGAGACAGCGAGGCTACTTTATCAAAGGTAAATTTGACCAATTTCAACGTACTCTTCCCTTTACAGTATTTGTCCAAGCTTTTCGCGATTTAATGGGACAACTGCTATCGGAAACCGATGCGAGAGTTGAACAATGGAAGTTGGAAATTTTGGCCGCCTTGGGCGAGAATGCTCAGGTAATCGTTGAAGTCATTCCTGAACTCGAACGTATTATCGGACAGCAAGCGCCAGTCCCCGAACTTTCTGGAAGTGCTGGTCAAAATCGCTTCAATTTGTTGTTTGAAAAATTCATTCAAGTCTTCACAACAAAAGACCATCCTTTAGTGATTTTCTTGGACGATTTGCAATGGGCAGACTCAGCATCGTTAAAATTAATTCAACTGCTGATGAGCGACGTTGATAACTGCTATCTCTTTTTAATTGGAGCTTATCGGGATAACGAAGTTTTTCCAGCACATCCATTGATGCTGACGTTAGCAGAGATTCAAAAAACTGACGCAAAGGTGAATACTATTACCTTAGCACCACTTGATAGAGCCGACGTAAATTGTTTAGTTGCCGATACTCTAGCTTGTTCTACAGCGTTGGCTCAGCCTTTGACAGAACTCGTTTATCATAAAACCCAAGGCAATCCATTTTTCAGCACACAATTCCTCAAATCTTTGCAGGAAGATGGGCTAATTGAATTTAATTTTGAATCTCGGTATTGGCAGTGCGATATTGCCCGAGTGCGAACCTTGGCACTAACAGATGATGTTGTAGAATTTATGGCACTTCAGTTGCGAAAGTTGCCAGCCCAGACACAGGAAGTTTTAAAGTTAGCTGCTTGTATTGGCAATCAGTTCGATTTGGCGACGTTAGCAATTGTTGATGAAAATTCGCCCGAAGAAACCGCATCGGCTTTATGGAAGGCACTACAAGACGGGCTAATTTTACCCATTAGCGAAGTTTATAAGTTTTATCAAGCAGAGGGAAATAGCGAATCGGTAATCGCTAATGTCAAGAAATCTGACCAATTACTAATTACCCAGGATCAATTACCCAAATATAATTTTTTACACGATCGCGTTCAACAAGCAGCCTATTCCCTCATTCCAGAAGACCAAAAGCAATCGACTCATTTAAAAATCGGTCAACTGTTATTACAGAATACACCAGAAGCCGAGCGAGAAGAAAGAATTTTTGATATTGTCAACCACTTGAATGTGGGAGTGGAGCTAATTACCGCCGAGGAAGAACGGGAGCAATTAGCACAATTGAATCTAGTTGCTGGAAAGAAAGCCAAAGCTGCTACAGCCTATTCTGCTGCGGTTGAATATTTGAACTCCGCAAGGGAATTACTGACAGCAAATAGCTGGGAGAGTCAGTATAAACTAACTTTGACGCTGCATGAGGAAGCAGCAGAAGTGGCTTATCTGAACGGCGATTTTGAAGAAATGGAGATATTAGCTATAAGAGTGTTGCAAAAAGCTATATCGCTGCTGGACAAAGTGAGGGTGTACGAAGTGCAAATGCAAGCTTATATGGGGCAGAATAAGCTACAAGAAGCACTAGGTATGGGGCTACAAGTGTTAAAGCTGCTCGGAATAGAGTTTCCCAACTCGCCAAACCAATCTGATATCGGACACGCGCTGACCCAAACCACTTCAATTTTGAGCGGAAAGCAAATTGAGAATTTAATCTATCTCCCTCAAATGACAGATCCGCATCAGCTAGCAACTATTAGGATTCTGTCAACTCTATTTTCCTCTGCCTACATAGCGCTGCCGTCTCTAGTGCCTTTAGTAATTTGCAAACAGGTCGATTTATCTGTCTTATATGGCAATGCTTCTGTATCTCCCCCAGCTTATGCTCAGTATGCTTATCTGCTATGTGCGATGGGAGATATAGATACAGGCTATCAGTTCGGTCAATTAGCTTTATCTTTGGTGTCGAAGTTAAATGCTAAAGCAATCGCTTCCAAGACGCAGTACATAGTTGCTGGTGGCGTTCAACATTGGAAAGAAAATCTCAAGAATACACTAGAACTTTTGCTTTCAGCATACTTTATTGGCCTGGAAACCGGAGAGTTAGAATTTGCGGGCTATACTATTAGCGTATATATTAATCACTCGTATTTTAGTGGTAAGCCATTAACGCAACTGGAACGAGAAATGGCAACATACTGGGAAGCAGTGCTGAAAATTAAGCAAGAGACACCGCTTCATTTTGTAGAAGTATTTTGGCAAGCTGCCTTAAACATGATGGGACGGGTGGAAAATCCCTGTCAGTTAAAGGGTGAAGTTTACGACGAAGATAAAATGCTGCCACTACACCAGCAAAGTAATAATGGAGTAGCGCTTCATTACTTCTACTTGAACAAGATTGTACTTTGTTATTTATTTGAGCATTACTCGGAAGCACTGGAAAACATCGAGCGAGTAGAAAGTTATTTGGGTGCAGCTACAGGACAGATAACTTTTGCTATCTTCTATTTCTATGATTCTCTGGTGTGGCTATCGGTATACTTGAATACTCCGTTTTCAGAGGCAAAGGAACTTCTTGACAGAGTACAAGCTAATCAAGAAAAAATGCAGAAATGGGCACATCATGCCCCCATGAATCATCTGCATAAATTCTATCTAGTAGAGGCAGAACGGCATCGGGTTTTAGGCGAAAAAATAGAAGCGGTCGAGATGTATGACAAGGCTATTGCGCTCGCTAAAGAAAACGAGTACATCAACGAAGAAGCTCTAGCTAACGAACTCGCTGCCAAATTCTATTTAGAATGGGGCAAAGAAAAACTGGCAAAACCCTATTTAATTGATGCTTACTATGCTTACGCTCGTTGGGGAGCCAAAGCAAAGATTGACCATTTAGAACAGCGCTACCCCGAATTGCTTGCTCCTATCCTGCAACCAGAGCGAACTTGCCAGCATCCGAGCGAAATGATTCACATCTCCAGCAATAGTGAATCGTCCCTATCTAACACGAATAAAACAATTATCGGTAGCACCAGCAGTTGGGGCTTAGTAGATTGGCCGACAGTTATCAAAGCTTTTCAAGCTCTTTCCAGTGAAATAGAACTAGAGCAATTGCTAACTACTTTGATGCAAGTAGTAGTGCAAAATGCCGGAGCACAAACCGGAGCATTAATTTTGGAGGAAGGTCGAAAGTGGAGAGTTGCCGTACACTGTACAAATCGCCAAGATTGTCACTTGGAATCACTTCTAGTTGAAGAAAGCGAAGCAATTCCTATGAGTATAATTAACTACGTTAAACGTACAAAAGAAATCCTGGTATTCGATCGTGCCAGCACTCAAACCACCTTCGCGGCAGATCCTTACATCATTGAGCACCAACCCAAGAGCGTTTTATGCACTCCCATTCTCCATCAAGGCAAAGTAATGGGGATTCTGTATCTAGAGAATAATCTCACAACGGGGGCGTTTACGCGCGATCGCGTCGCCATCCTCAATATCCTGTGCTCGCAAGCAGCAATTTCCTTACAGAACGCCCGACTTTATCAGCAATCCCAGGAATATGCCCAAAAACTAGAGCAGTCTATCCACGATCTCAAACAGATGCAGTTGCAATTGGTACAGGGTGAGAAAATGTCTGCTCTGGGAAATTTAGTCGCAGGTGTAGCCCACGAAATTAACAATCCCGTAGGGTTTATCGCCGGCAACTTGCAACCTGCTCAAGAATACGTGGGTGATTTATTCAATTTGATTGATTTGTATCAAGAAAAATTTCCCAATCCGGGAGGGGAAATTGAAGCAGAAATTGAGGATATGGACTTGGAGTATTTGCGAGAAGATTTGCCCAAATTGATTGGCTCAATGAAGGAAGGAGTCGAGCGCATTCGCAATATCAGTACGAGTTTGAGAACGTTTTCCAGGGCAGATAGCGATCGACCCGTTTCTTTCAATATTCATGATGGACTTGAAAGCACTCTGCTAATTCTCAAGCACCGTTTAAAAGCCAGCGAGTTCCGCCCTGCCATTGCAGTTGTAAAAGAGTATGGTAACTTGCCCCTAGTAAAATGCTTTCCCGGACAGTTGAACCAGGTATTTATGAATGTGCTGGCTAATGCCATTGACGCTCTGGAGGAGTCAAATAAGGAACGCAGTTTTAGTGAAATTAAAGCCTTACCTAATCAAATCACGGTTCAAACTGCTCTGAGCGAGGACAACAATCAGGTTCTGATTCGCATTAAGGATAATGGAGTGGGGATGTCAGCCGAAGTCAAGGAAAATATTTTTAACCACTTATTTACAACCAAGTCTGTGGGTCAAGGTACAGGATTAGGATTGTCTATAGCCCACCAAATTGTTGTGCAAAAACATGGAGGTACATTAGTCGTAAATTCTTCCCTCGGTCAGGGCTCGGAGTTTGTGATTTCTATTCCGGCGTGAGCAGTTCGTAGTAGGCTTTAGCGTAATTAGCGCAATTAGCGCCGCCTTGCAATTACCAGCCCCCTTATTAGAAGAAAGAGGGAATGGAGAACGGGGAACGAGCAAAAGACTAAGGGTTCTCTTGCTAGGAACTAGCGACCTATGGACTAGGGCGTCGGTTCAGTATTAGGAGTTGACAAAAAAAGGACTTTATGAAATTAGCCAGTCCATGAGTTCGACTTTATGCCTGGTGTAATTAGCCAAACCTTATCCATTCGAGCAAGGACGAGTTTGTCACTAAGAAACATAAATTTGATTTCCCCAAAATTCATCAGTACACTTATACATAGAAAATTATTGAGGATTGCTATAGTGGTAAATATCAGTCTAGTGGAGATGGTGAGGCTGAGGTATCTCAATTTAGTTAAAGAGTCTTGACAAGTAGAATAAATATTGTTTTTCAAATGTAACTAGAAGCGAGTACCCCTCTACTTCAATTCTTGGTATTCTATACATTTTATCTCTCAAACTGAATCGCAATATTGAACTTTATGTGAGTGAAAATATTGCTTGGCGGCGGGTGATGGCAAAAGTGGGAATGCAGTACAAACAGAAGGTGGATTGCTGGGGTGCAAACTAGATCCAGTCCGCGCTGAATCGCGGGGAGTCCAGAAGTATAGAATAGAGGTTGCGGAACCGGCACACCGCCCGATCGCTCGCCCCCAGCAATTTGTTACCCTAAAAATAGAATCTCCCCTCCCTCAACTCCCTCCCATGAACAACGCTTCTCCCCTGATTCAAACGATAACTCCAGAACGCTGGGCCGGGTTTAGTATGGACTTTATAGGGGCCGGTTACACGGGGCTGTTGGTCAAAAACGGCCGCGCCGTGCGTACCCTAAAATCCGGGCGGCATTTCAGCTTTGCCCTTCCCCTGCTGGAACAGTCTCAAATTGTCCTCGTAGACACCAAACTCCGCAATTTGGATGTACAGTCGCACGGAGATTTTTTGTCTAAGGATCGGTTTTTAATTGATGCTACTCTGACTGTTATTTATCAAGTTATAGATCCGAAACGAGTAGCTTTGGAATTGTCCGATCCTATAGCTGTTTTAGCAAGTGCAGTTAAGGATTGTATGGGATTAGCGATCGGGCAAATACCCCTACAACAGCTTATCAGTCAAGGACGGCTCTTGCTGCGCCAAAATTTGCTCGATCGCGTCCAAGATTTTTATACCCTAGGTTTTAACTTAGAAGACGTGCGAATTGGCGATGTCAGCTTTCCCGAAACCAACGGAGTTATTCGCCAAGTTGAGGGAATGAGTGCTCGACAGGAAGCAGAAAATGCCGCCGCCCTGCAAATGAGAATTGCCGAAGCAGGCCGTCCGATTGTTCCTCAATCTCCCGTACAGCAGTTAAACTTAATTTCAGGTAATTCTCCTGCGGGTCTTCCAGCTTCTGACACAGCAGCAGCGTTCGATCGAGATTTACAACAACTGACAGAACAACTTGCTCAAAACAGTCTCCCTCCTGGGAGAAATCCTCCCCAACTTGCACCAACGGTACTCGCAAGCAGCGATCGCAAAACAACCGCATATTTAATCTACAAACTTTCTGGAGAGGCGATCGCCCTAACAGCCAATCCCTTTACAATTGGACGCGAACCAACCAACACTTTAGTATTACAAGATCCGCAAAGTTCGCGCTACCACGCTCAAATCCGCCGGGCCACTGACGAACTTGGCAAACAGCGGTATCAGCTTGTCGATAGCGGCAGTTCCAACGGCACTTTTGTGGGTGGGCAGAGGCTGGCTGCTAACGAGCCTTTTTGGCTGCCAAATGGCTGCGAAATTGCGATCGGCGACCAAAAATGGATCTTTCAAAATTCGTGAGTGAGAGAGATGAAGATGTTTTTAAACAGCAGATAAACACAGATAAATCCCATCAGCGTTCATCTGGGTTTATCTGCTGACATCTGCGGTTAAAAAATCCCAATTTAAGTAGTTATATACAAGTAAAAAATACCGAATCTACCGTCAACAAGCGGAATCTTTATTTGACCGCAGATAAAAACAGATAAACGCAGATAAACACAGATAAATTCCATCGGCTTTCATCTGTCAGGTTTCTGTAGGGGCGTTGTCACGAGTCCCCGCCCTTCCGACACAGCTTGACAACTTCTCCCTCCCCAATTCCCTATACTCTCAGGTAGAAGTCTCTTGCCAACCCTAGGGGGGATATCTCCACAAGCATTTCGAGCGACAATTTGTCAAGATTGAAAATATAAGTAGAGGACAACCCCATGAACTTTTCTATACAATCTGTTTACAACTGGTACCGCGAAACCCTCCGCAACCCCAAATACCGCTGGTGGATTATTCTGGGAACGCTGGCATATTTGGTAAGCCCGATCGACATTGCCCCAGACTTTCTCCCCGTCGTCGGACAAATTGACGATGTGGCGATCGCAGTCTTGCTGATTTCCGAAGTTTCGCAAATGGCGATCGACTACTTTAAATCCCGCCAAACAGAGACAGCATCAGCATCCGAAGCCACCGGTGCCCATTATTCTGAAGCCCAAGGCAGCACCGTTGACGTAGATGCAGTTTCTGTAAAATAATTGCCAAAAATAATCGAGCGCTACAACCCCGACTTCTTCAAGAAATCGGGGTTTTTGTTTTTTAAATGCCAACTGCTCAGATCGTGCTCCAAAGCTGGTAATTTTAACTATGATCCATCTGTGCTAACAACAAATTTTTATAGATGAAGTTTAGCGAAATAGTACAAAAACTTAACTCAGCCACCAGTCGCACGCTCACAGCGTCGGTTGCTACCGATCCGGAAATTACAGGCGCGGCCCCTGTTGATGAAGCTGCACCCGGTACTATCAGTTATATAGAAGGTGCTAAATTTGCCGTTCATACAGCCACTACAAATGCTTCGGCTTTAATTTTACCCTTAGATGAAAGCCTCCAAGCTCAATGTGACGATCGCAACATTGCTTGGATTGCTGCTGCAGATCCGCGATTGCTGTTTGCTGAAACGATCGCCATTTTCTATCAACCGTTTCGCCCAGCATCCGAAATTCATCCCTCAGCCGTCGTTCACCCCTCAGCAGAAATTGGTGAAAATGTCTATATCGGCCCCAACGTCGTTATCCAAGCAAAAGTCAAAATTGGCAGCAACGTTTGCATTCATCCAAATGTCGTAATTTACCCAGATGCGGAAATAGGCGAAGGCACTGTTTTACACGCTAATTGTGTCATTCACGAACGTACTCGCATCGGGGCAAATTGCGTGATTCACAGCGGTGCGGCGATCGGCAGCGAAGGTTTTGGGTTCGTGCCGACAGCCACAGGATGGGTGAAAATGGAGCAGTCTGGCTGCACTGTATTAGAAGAGGGCGTTGAGGTTGGCTGCAACAGCACGATCGACAGGCCCGCTGTCGGAGAAACCCGCATCGGCCAGAATACAAAAATCGACAATTTAGTACACGTAGGTCATGGCTGTCAAGTAGGAAAAAATTGTGCGTTTGCTGCTCAAGTCGGCATGGCTGGGGGAGTAAAAATTGGCAACAATGTAATTTTGGCAGGTCAAGTAGGAATTGCTAATCAAGCCAAAATCGGAGATGGGGCGATCGCCACTGCTAAAGCCGGAATTCACAGCGACGTGGCCGCAGGTGCGATCGTGACGGGCGTTCCAGCAATTCCCCACAAACTATTTCTCAAAGCCGCAGCCGTCTACAACCGCTTGCCGGAAATGTACCAGTCTTTGAGGCAAATTCAGCGCAAGCTCGATCGGTAGTCATTAGTTATTAGTTAAGAATTAACAGTCAACAGCCAACAGCCAACAGTCAACAGTATTATAGTTGCAACCCCTTAAATGTGGAATAGCATAAACAACTTGCGACTGCTGTCGCCGTCAATACCAGCAATTGTCAAAATAATCTTGTTTTTTTCAACTTGGATTGTTGTGTGGCTTCCCGCAGCGATTGTGCTGGCGATCGCCCTCAAATGGCATCCACCCCAACCCCTGGGAAACAAAAAACTACCCTTACTAGCTTCTCTCTACGTGATTGTCCCCTTCATTTTATGGGCGACAAGTTGGATCGAAAACACATCTTTTGCCAATTGGGGTTGGGAGTGGCAACCCGCAGTTGTGATGTCATTACTGCGGGGATTAGGATTAGGAATAATCAGCTTAGTAATTTTATTCGGTCTGCAATTAACCGCAGGCTGGATCGATCTAAAAAAAAGCGAGACTTCCACCGAAACAGGCGAAAAAAAAATTAAATTTTGGACTTTAATCGTTAACCCTGCTAGTCTGCTGACTCTGTTATTAGGACTGTGGATAAGCGCCACAGAAGAGTTAATCTTTCGCGGCTGCTTGCAAACAATCCTCCAGCAAGATTACTCAATGCTAATCGCAGCAGCGATCGCCAGTTTCATTTTCGCGATCGCCCACCTAATTTGGGCCGCAAAAGAAACTCTACCGCAACTGCCAGGATTGTGGCTGATGGGGATGGTTTTAACATTAGCCCGCATCGCCGACAATGGCAGTTTAGGATTGGCGATCGGCATTCACGCAGCTTGGATTTGGGGTATAACTACCGTAGATACAGAAGGCGCAATTAATCCGACAGGCCGCGCACCCGAATGGATTACAGGAATAGCAGCGAAACCGCTAGCAGGTGCAGTCGGCATTTTATTACTACTAGCAACCGCAACCTTACTCTTCCTGACTCAAATCAGCGTTAATCAGCGCTAATCAGCTTAAATCAGCGGTAAAAATTCCGACATTAATTCAAGTGTCGATCGATCGTCACAATCGAAACTGGCCGCAACGCATCAAAACGAGTTGAATTCCCCCCAGCCACAGAACGCGATAACTGCACTTGCACGATTCGGTAACTCCAGTGCGGTTCCCGGCGCACCCGATCGCCCATCCAGCTCAAAACAGTAGCAATATCCTCAAAAGCATCCAAAGCCAGCACGATCGAGCCTCCAGGGAGCAGCCGCAGCGCGCAAACGCCCAAAATTTTAGTCAACCCTCCGCCACTGCCGCCAATAAAAATCCGGTGCGGAGGACGCAAGCGGTGCAAGATTTCCGGGGCGGTTCCGTTAATCGAAAACACATTTTGCAGCCCAAAACGGCCATAGTTGAACTCGATCGCAGAAGTACCAGAAACCGTTTTTTCGATCGCATACACCTCAGACTGCGGGAATAAACGAGCAATTTCGATCGACACAGAACCATTACCAGCACCCACATCCCAAACAACTTGTCCCGGTTGCAAAGCCAATTGTGCCAGCACCAACACCCGCACTTCCCGTTCAACCGTCAAACCCGGCTTATCGCCACAACCGATAAAAGCTGCATCCGGTATTCCCAACAAAGGCAACTTTTCCAAATCCAAAGGTTCTGGCCCCGGCGGGGACTCCCGCAGCATCACAACCACGCTCAGCGGTGCAAAAGACTCTCCCAGCAAAGCTGACAGAGAACGCAGGCCCACCCGCTCGTCAGCAGCACCCAAATTCTCGCAAACCCAAAACTCGTAGCGTGTAGGCAAATCTAGAGCTTTGACCAAATTTGCCAGGGCCGCCGGAGTATGAGTTTCGTCGGCGAGTACCGCAATTTTCTCGACACCGAGTTTGAGTTTTGCCGTCAGTTCCTCAAAATAACGTCCTTGAGAGCCAACAAAATGAGCGTCTTGCCAAGGGATATGCAAGCGGTTAAAAGCCAACTGCACAGAACTGACATGGGGGTGAAAAGTCAATTTTTCTGGCGGCAATTGGGCAATTAACAACTTTCCCCAGCCGTAGAACAGCGGGTCACCGGCCACTAAAATTACGATCTGTCGATCGCGGGGTTCCACCGTCTCCCCAGAGGGATATAATTCGGGTTCAGTCGCCCACCAGCGCCGAATTTCCAGAATTGCTTCGGTCAAATCTTCCAACGCCCAGCGCTCTCCGTCGTGCTGGGGAAAATAGCTCAAATGGCGCTCGCTCCCTACTAATAGAGCGGCCATTTCTACAACGTGCCGCGCCGATTCGCTCAGCCCAGAAGCTCCATCTAAACCGATACCAACTACGTGTATTATCACTTTTTAAGCAAAAAGTAAAAAACCAGAATTACTGATTTTTCCTGGTTTTTCATAAATTTTTTCCTTGACTTTACTGTCAAACAAAAATAATTAAAGCATTTAATAGGCAATATCCTGACTCTTGTCACAGGGGAGAGGGGGAGAGGGGGCGAGAGAGTGGGAGAGTGGGAGATGGGGAGAGTGGGAGATGGAAAAAATCTTCACATCGATCCTCTTCCTTCTTTCCTCTTCCGTCTTCCCTCTTCCTTCTTCTCTCTTCCTTCGTTAAAACTCAAAAACAGGCCAGTCGGGTTGCCGGATGTAGGTAGCCATGTCCTCAAACTTCCGTAGTTCCACTCGGTTTACGGACAGTTCTTGCGGCGTGTCCAACCATTGCTCGTTTAACTCTGACAGCAAAGTGCACAAGCGCTCGCGGTCAAGGTTCGGCCCGATGTCCCCAAAATAACCCAGAGTAATGTGTGCCGTAAAATGATATTGCTGTTCAATTCCCAAAGCCATTAAATCGGGATTTTGATAGATCGATCGGCGAAACTCCAGAATTTGCTTGTAAGAGTTTTCGTCCGTCGGTGCCAAACAAACACCCACAGCCCTAGTCATCACCATCAACCCCAGCACTATCCAGCGAATGGGAGCACCGCCCGCTAAGGGTTTGCAGGCGGCAAAACGATCAGCCATGCGCGAGCGAAGTTGCTCCTCAAATTCGGGATTTTTATCAGAGGCATCTCGAAAAGCGCTGTTCCAAATCAAATCGGCTACGGTTAAATGGAAGCTATCAGGAGGCAGTGCAACGATCGCACCGTCCGCTATTTCCTGCAATAGCCGTTGTTGGATCGAATGCAAATTACTATAAAGTGCAGCATTTTCTGCATCTTCCCCAGCAGGCGGCGTAATCACCGAATAACCCGGAAAAGGTACAGGATCTCTGTGACCAGCTTCGTCCGGCTTAAATTTTGGAGATTCCTGAATGTGTTCCACCTGGGACTTGTAGGAGTCCAGCAGCGTCATTCGCGCCACCCGATTTACGTAAGCTTGATAAGTATCATCCAATCTTGATTTCCTCGCGGTGACATACTCCCACACCAAATTTTATATTATGGCGCGGGCTTCCAACAGCCCTATTCAGGATATGTTGGACAAGCCTCGCGTGCAACTGTATTTTTTTGGCTAGTGAGCGTTTTTCATGCAAATTTACCTGTTTTGGGGAGAAGACGACTTTGCGATGGCGCAGGCTGTGACAAGTTTGCGCCAAACAGTCCTCGACCCCAACTGGGCTAGTTTTAACTATGACAAAATTATTGCCGATTCCGCCGGAGCTGTGGTCGAAGGACTCGATCGAGCCTTAACGCCCCCCTTCGGTACCGGCAGCCGTTTTGTCTGGCTGGCAAATACGACTGTAACGCAGCAGTGCTCTCCTGAACTGTTAGCCCAATTGGAACGAACACTGCCAGTGATTCCCCCTACCACCGTGCTGCTGCTGACATCCGTCAAAAAACCCGACAGCCGGCTCAAGTCTACCAAGTTAATTTCCCAGTCCGCCCAAGTGCGGGAATTTTCACCGATTCCGCCTTGGAATGACAAAGAATTAGCCCAGCGGGTGCGCCAAGTCGCGGGCGAAATGAACGTAAAATTGACAGCCACAGCGATCGAACTTTTGGCCGAATCCATTGGCAGCGATACTAGACAGCTATACAGCGAACTGGAAAAATTGCGACTGTTTGCGGGCAACCGCAGCCAACCTCTGAACCCGGAGGAAGTGGCAGCACTGGTGCACTGTCACGCTCAAAATACCTTCCAGCTAGCCGATGCGATTCGCGAGGGCAATACCTCCGCCGCTTTGGATTTATTGGCAGGCTTAACAGGTCGCAGCGAGCCTGGTTTGAGGATTGTGGCTGGCTTGACTGGTAAGTTTCGGATTTGGCTGTGGGTAAAGGCGATGATCCAAGCGGGCGATCGCGATGATAAAATTGCTCAAGCTCTAGATCTCGGCAATCCGAAACGAGTATACTATTTTCGGCAAGAAGTCAAGAACGCCAGCTTAGAAAAACTGCAAAAAAGTTTGCCTTTGCTCCTAGAGTTAGAAGCTTCTTTAAAACGGGGCCGGGAAGAAAACTCAACCCTGCAAACCAAAGTTATAGAACTTTCTAGCTTGTTTCGCTGATGCGCGACAGAGCACAGGAGCGGCCCTTTACTGTAAATTTTTACAACAAATTTCGATAGTGGCTATGTGCTTGATGCCCACTCGCGGCCCAAAAGGTCAATAGATACTAGAAATACTCTCAGAATGCCAAAGTAGAAGTTAATGTGGTAAATAAATATTGTCCGCCGAATGCCGATCGGTTAATATTATTTGCCGGCTCTCCACCCCCCCCAAAAAAAGAGCGCTACCCATGACACAACAGAACCCGCGGGAACTGCTCAAGCAAGGCGATCCAAACGCGATCGCATCTAGCATCAACCGTACACTCAAACCCAAAGGCATCAACGCCGATGTGACGCGGGACAACGGCTGCCTCCACATAATTCTGGAGGCAGACAAAGTACCGGATCAAATGGTATTGGTCGATTTCATCCGCACCGGCATGACGAAGCTGGGACTCGAATCAATTCATACTGTAAAGGTTTACGGGCGTCGAACAGGTGACGGTGAGCCTGCGTGGGAAGATGAAATTGATCTGATGCCAGCCGATCCCATGCCTTACCCCTTGGATAGTGGAATGCCTGACGACTCTGTAGGTTTAGATGATGTCGAGCCCGAAGGCGGAGACTATTATCAAGAAGGAGAATTCGATCGAGATGACGACGAGGAAGACGAAGACGAAGACGAAGATCAAGCCCCGCCTCCGAAAAAACAATTTCCCAAATGGGTAATACCTGTGGGTATCTTAGTACCTCTGGCGGCGATCGCAGGGCTTTTCTTTACTAACACTTTCCCCTTCGGCGACTCTAACCCAGAACCGATAGCCCCCGAAGCTGCTTCCCCCTCCCCCCAACCCTCATCTCCCCCTTCCAAAGCCGCTGCATCCTCTCCAGCCGCATCTCCAGCCACCCCACAGGCAGCCTCCCCTGCACCAAAACCCGCTCCCACTGCTGCTGCGCCAGCAAGCCCAGGTCCAGCTTCTCCTGCACCAAAAGCCGCCGCGCCTAAGCCTGACTCTTGGAGGGAAGCCGTTAACACAGCTCAGAAGGCAGCAATTTCGGCCCAGACGGCTCAGTCTCAAAATGAGTGGATCGCAGTAGCAAGCGAGTGGCAGCAAGCGGTTAAGCTCATGAGAGCCGTACCGTCAACCAGCCCGAACTATCAAAAGGCTCAGCAAAAAGCGGCAGAGTATCAGGCTAATCTGATTGTTGCCAACCGCAGGGCGGCAGCAGCGCCTTAAGAGTTTTGAGTTTTGAGTTTTGAGTTGAATACTCGATGTGCTAAAAGTTAAAATTCAAAAGCTTTCAGTAAAAACAAGTTTTTTTACTGAAAGCTTTTTTACTGTTGACTTTTTTCAATTTTATTAAAATTTCATTTAAGCTGTCGCGTATTTAAATTGCATATTCTGGGCGGGCGGGATGCCTACGCACTCATTGTTTGATTGTTTTTTAACAGATAATTTAAATGCCGCAACAGCTTAAAAATGGTCAGAAAAAAGATAAACAGAATTATATTTGTGTCGGTTGTGGCAGACTATTTATAAATTGCTATCAACCTCATAAAGGTTACTCTTCAGAGGTCAAACTTGAATGTCTCAAAATGTATGTCAACGGTATGGGTTTTCGAGCAATTGAGAGAGTCAAAAATGTCCATCATACGACCATCATTAATTTGGTCAAACAAGTAGAAAAACTCTGAACAAATTTTTATGACGCAGAAACACCTCCCGAAGTGGGAAAATTAGATAAATTAGAAACATTTGTTGGCTCAAAAAAAAACTTGCTTGCACCTGGTTATGGGCATCAGTAGGTCATTTTAAACCAGGTATTCTAAGATGGGTTTTCGGCGACCGATCGTGCAAAAACCTTTGAACTACTATGGGGGATTGTTAATACATGGAAAGGCAATTTTTAGATGACAGATGGTAAAAAGTTTACCCGCAGTTTATTCCCGATGGATGTCTGATTATTAGCAAAAATTATATGATAATAGTGGAGGGTAAAAATACAAGATTAATGCACTCTTTAGGACGCATAAAATGAAAAACTATTTGTTATTTTAAATCGGAACAAATGCTAAGGTATTCAATTCCATTACTAATTCACTATCTAAAATTTGCAGATGTTCCCATTCCGTATCAAAATCAAAGAAATCATTCTCTGTGTCGGCGATCGCATTATAAGTTTATCATACCTTGATTCAGCAAAATCGGAATTACTTACCAAAAGCAAAGAAACCGGGTTTTTGACCGTTTCTGGGGGTGTAACGCGCCTTTTCAGCAAAAAAACCCGGTTTCTGACTACTCGTTCGTAAGCCTTATAAACGTAAAATATCGTTTACGGTTCTTGCTGAATGATTAAACCGCAGAGAACACAGAGGACACAGAGTCAGAGAAGGAGAGAGATGAATAATTTCGATGTCAATGGATTTGAGATCGGAACATTTATCATAGCAATCCGCGATAGCGAATAAACACCAACAGCACCGCCCACGATCCTAATGCGACTTTGACTGCAACCAGGATATTGAGCAAGGGGAGAATGCCACCGCTAAAAAGTGTGCCTAACTCTCCGTGCGGTAACTCATATCCTGACAGAGTGATAACGGACAATACAATGAAAACAAGTACCGAAACCTTCTCCAAAGTCGCGGCGTGCCAGCGCTGGTAGATTTCTTGCATCCACTGCGGTGATGAGGTAATCGCCACCAAGCCGATCGCAGTTCCCCCCGCTACACCCGCGGCAAAACCACCCCCTGGACTTAAATGCCCGCGAATTGCTAGTTCGATACCCACCAACGCCGCAATCGTCGCTCCCAATCGCGCCAAAAGAATCGATGGTTGATCGGTAAACTGATATATGGCGCAGGACGGCCTTTCATTGGCTAGCATAAAACTTGCACCCAAGATGGCGATCGTAAATACCACGACTTCAAAGATCGTGTCGTACAGCCGATTTCGCAAAATGATACCCGAAACCGCATTGGGTACTCCACTATCTTGAACAACCAATTCGACGATCGAACTTTGCTGCGATAAGTCCATTGTTGGATTGGCGATTAGCAGCATTTTGACAAACAGCGCTATACCTGATAAAAAGTAAACCCACTTCATCAATGCTTGTCCTCTGCGTCTGGTGTATTTACATAGGTTAGGATTGTCCCCGGTGATGAAAGTTCGGTTTGCATGATGTCGTAGACACGCCGAACTCTGATTGCGGTGTTATAAAGTTGCGCTTCGCCGCTGTGTTCCAATTGGCTTTGTGGCGCACAAGCTGCATGAACTTCTTTTTCCCTCAGCGCCCGCTGCAATGCCTGTGTAGTCGCATAGGGAACGAGTTCCAGGCGCATATGGCGTTTCTGAAAAACTGTGCGGATGTCATCTATCAGTTGCTTAAAATGACCTGCGGTTTTGTCGTTTGGTATAGCATCGCCCTCTGTCCCCTCTTCGATTACACCCAGACGCAGCACGAGGGATGAACGCACCGTCACTGCATAAAGTGTAATCGCCAGCAGGGTGCCCATCAAGGCTTCGGTCAATGCCACATCCGCCGCGCCTAAAATCGCGTATACCAAGGCGGCGATCGCTCCCAATACCCCCCGCAGTACCAATGCGTGGTATGGATTGACCTGAAATACCACCATACAAGCAGCTAAGGGTAGCAGAGCGACGAGGACATAAATGTAGCTATTATCGTTCATAGTTACTCCCTGTTTTGGAACAATAGGCCAACACATATCCCAGCATTGTGTTCCAGATTGCTAAGCAAATGAGCGCCAGAATCAGCAGGGGCCATTTACTGGGTATTTTCAGCAGCAATCCGACGACGATCAACATTGAACCAAGCGTATCTGCTACCGAAAGACTGTGCAGTTTATACAAAACCGATCGCTTCCCAAGTAGGTAAGAAGTACCCCAAAACCAGAAAAAAATCCCTATACCGATGCAGGTATAGCTCAATACATCTATTACGATCATGCTTCACTGATACGTTTGATTATATGTGCCAACAACATCAATCCAGCATTACCCACACTGAGGATAATCGCCGCCACCACACCGATCATCCAATCATCGCGCCAGACTGATATGACAAGAGCGATGATTGCCGTCTTCGTCGAAATACTGGCAAACGCCAACATTGTCTGCCAGATATCATGATCTTTCCATACCTCGTACATGGGTATGAGCAGAGCCAAAATCATGGCAATTAGGATTAAGTTGTTTAAGTTGTTCAATTATGTGATCTCCTGATTTTTTCTTACTTATCTCAATCGAAATTATTCCTTTCTCTCTTCTCTGACTCTGCGTCAATATCGTCATCTGCGATTAAATCATTCAGCAACCAAATTGAACTAGGTGTTTGATGTCCGTCGAACCCGGTGTACTTCGTAAAAACCATCTTCGTGGTATTTTACGACAATAGTTTTAGGTGTAAAAGTGATCAGCAATACATCTAGGAAGATCAGCAGGGGCGATCGATGATTTGGCACTTTTTCCATGATCACATCTTCGTGCCTATGGGGACGGAGGATAAGTTCAAATGCTTCTAAATAAGCTATCGGAATCGCCATGAAGATTTTACCCAACACCCCCAACCATTCCCTCAAAGGTTCCGAGGGTGCGTAGCTGCGCGGCAACAGGGCAGCAATGATGATTCCGATCGCAATATTTGCCAAACTAAAATCGGCAGTAAGTAGAAACCAGATCGTCAGTCTTAATATTAGCTGTCCAATCATTTTGGTAATGCCATCCAGAATAGTAGGAGCGAAATCAAGCTCATAAAACCGACCAAATGATCGAATTCTTCAAGCATACGTGGCAGTTTGATTGCCGTGCGTTGAAAAATTAGAAAATAGGCTAACCAACCAACGCCGAGGATGGCGATCGCCTTAAGCATATTTTCCAGCGTATAAGCCTGAAGATCAAAAGCATTGGCTCCAATCAGCCCAGCTAGCAACAGCAAAACCGCAGGCCAAAAACCGGGTTTGACTGCTGTTTGTCCGCCACGGGGTAGAAAGATGAATTTAGCAAAAGAGATTGCTGTTCCGACTGCTGCGACATTCATCCCGATCGCTTGCCAGGAACCCAAATTCTTCACCGTTAACGTCTTTGCCCCAAAGCCAACCAACATGGGAAAGCCAGAGATTGATAAGCTAGCTATGACTAAGGCAATCCAGATCTTGGTATCGATCGGCTTCTGTTTCAATTCTTTCAGATTGCGACTCGGTAACGATCCTGCAATCAGAAACAGCGACGATTTGACCAAACCGTGTGCCAGCGCATAAAACCCACCCACAGACGGTGCAGCGAGGATAAAGCCCAACTGCGAAACCGTGTGAAAAGCCAACATCCGTTTGCTATCTTTTTCTAAAACGGCATAGAACACCCCCAGCAGCGCCGTCCCGACGCCAAAGATTTGGACGATGGGTGCCACCTCCTCCACCATCAGCGCACAGCGCACGAGGGGATATACCCCGGCTTTAACGACAATTCCTGACAGCAAAGCCGACACTGGCGTTTCTGATTCCGAGTGAGTTAACGGTAGCCATAACCCCGATACAAACACACCTCCCTTAACCAAGAGTCCCATAAAGATCAGAGCGATCGCCTCTGGGGGCGCTGCACCCAAGCCGGCAAAACTAAACGAATTACTTGCCTTATAAACCAGCACGGCACCTACGAGATAAAACAGCATTGCCGTGTTGCTAATAAATAGATAGCGCAAGGCTACCCAAATCGAGCGATCGGTGCGAGGATAGGCAATCAAGAGAAACGCCGCAATGCCGCTGACCTCTAACCCTACATATAAACTGATAAAGTCCGTAGAGGCAAAGGCCGCATTCAGGCTGCCGTGTACCATCAGAATCTGTGCATAAAAAAATGCCGTCTTATCTGTGGGCCAACAGTAGATAATCACCGCGGCTGTGACTAAGGCATTGGTTAAGATGAAAAAGCCGCTCAAGCGATCGACTAGCAAAGTAACACTGAAATTATCCAGTAATTCCAGCGTCACCGCTGACGGGATAGCAAAAAGCAGGAACGCATAGGCAGCAGATACGAGCGCTCCGAATATTGCCAGATACTTGTCAAGCTTCGGAATCAAATAAATACTAAACCCGACAAAAAACGGGAGTCCAATCCAGGCTAGCGTCAGGGTATTCATGGGGTATTATTCATCTCGATTTCGTTACTTTCTAATGTCGGATTATCTCGTGCCAGCTTCATCACACTGACCAGCATTAAAGCCTGAATCGAAAAGCCGATCACGATCGCCGTTAAGATCACCGCCTGGGGCACCGGATCGGCGTAAGCGACATTTTTCCCCTTTGAAATAATTGGTGTCAGCCAGCCTTCTCGCGATGCCACCACCACGTAATAGGCTATAACCCCTGTACTCATGACATCCATACAGACGATTTTCATGATCAGGTTCTTTTTAAAGATGATACCAAAAAATCCGCAAAATACTGTTGCCAATACCAATGCTTCTAACATGGAAATTGCTTGTTGGATAAGGGGTTTTGGTTATTATATTTGAATAAACGTATATTAGTTCTAATGAGACTTAGACATTTTCTAGCCCCTCAAAGACCTGAAAAGCTGTCTAGGTAAGGGAAAGAGTTTGATGCCCTGTCAGAGCTGAAATCCTTGTCAGCTCTGGATAGAACCCCCTTTAAGCTCAAACCCTTTACCTGTCTTTGTTTGCAGCGATTTTTAATGTAATTTTTGTCTAAGTCGCGTTACGACAACGAAGTCTGATCTTCCATCAAAAGCGGTATCAGACCACTCGTGCGTCCAGGACTCTAATTGTGATACTTGCGTCCAGGACTGTTCAATTTAACTGGGGCGAACATCACTAAGTTCAATCATTCCGCAAGGCTGCGATCGGATCTAAGCGAGCCGCATTCCGAGCCGGTAGCACTCCAGCCAATAAGCCTACAGTAAAGGATAGCCCAAAACCCGCCGCGATCGACCATACAGAAACCACAAACGGAAATTTGAATGCTGTCGAGGCCCCAAAGGCGATCGCAATTCCCAACCCAATACCCGCCGTTCCCCCCACCGTGGAAACTAAAATAGATTCCGCCATAAATTGAATTAGAATTGCTGCATTAGTAGCACCTACCGCTTTGCGAATCCCGATTTCCTTAGTGCGTTCCACAACAGACACCAACATAATATTAGCAATACCTATGCCGCCAACCACCAAAGAAATTCCGGCGATCGAGCCCACCATCACCGTAAATAAACCTATCACATTGCTGAAAGTATTAACGATTTCAGCTTGATTTACTACTCGAAAATCATCCGGTTGTGGCGGATAAATATTGTGGCGCAAGCGCATGATATTTTCTACTTGAAATTGAGCATCCGCTAAATCCGCTTCGCCCGCAGTTTCCAACCAAAAACCCGATATCGCAATCCCCGCTAAAGAATTTCTCCCCACAATCCGCGAAGACATATTTTTGAGGGGAATATACACTCGATCGTCCTGATCGGTTCCCCCTACAGACCCCTTGCTTTCCATCACTCCAATAACCTTGTAGCGGTTTCCCTGAATGCGAATATCGGAGGATAGCGCATTAGCTCCGGCTCCAAAAAGTTCGTCCCGCACCTTAGAACCGAGGACAACTACTGGCTCAGCAGCATTCAATTCATCCTCGTTAAAAAACCGTCCTTCTTGGGGTTGAATGTTCTTCACATCTGGATAGTTTAAATCCGTTCCCAAAATCGAAGTAAATGAATTTTGTCCCCCATAAACCACTTGCACTTGGCGCTGCAAATAAGCCGAAATCGCCTTAACTGCGGGAGCTTGTTTGCCAATCGCCCTAGCGTCATCCCAAGTAAGGGTAGTAGCAGAACCGCTTCCCTGACTGACACCGCCCGATCGCGAAGCGCCGGATAAAACCAACAGCACATTCGTACCCAAAGCCTTTAACTGTTCTTCAGTTGATTTTTGTACTCCCTGTCCCACCGAGGTAATGGCAATTACCGAAGATATCCCAATAATTACGCCCAGCATAGTTAAACTGGTACGCAACTTATTATTCCACAGCGCCTCTGTCGCCATGAACGCGATTTGAACATTAGAGATTTTGTTGGTGCGGGGGCGAGTCTTTAATTTCATGTTATTTGTTATTTGTTATTTGTTATTTGGTGGCAACTTCTAAGAATTATGCCTAAATTGGCCCCTAATTTATCACCTGACGATGCAACCGGAAACGATATGATTTGTGGCACGATCCGCCGGGGGTTGAAACCCCCGTCTCATAGCTAAAGTCGGTTGAAACCGACTGAAAATTCATCTGAAACTGATGTAGATCAACTAACTCTTCAGTCCTCTTTCAGAGGACTTTCGCTATGAGACAGGGATTTCAATCCCTGACGGACTCTGCGACGAACCAACTAGCCCCTACTGCGCGGACTGACTACTAACGCAAGCGCGTTCCGCCACCCGGTTGCAAACCCGGAATCGGGCCCGACGATGGATTTTGGGATCGACGCCGCAATCCGGCGGGTAAACTAAGCAGCACTTTTTCATTTCCTTTCAAACCCGATCGCACTTCCGTCTTGTCATCCACCGTTATACCAGTCTTAATCGGCATAAAAGCAGGTTTACCATCTTCTCCACCGGGAACAAAAACCCCTGTTTCCCTTTGTTGGCGGACAATTGCCGCAGTCGGAACTACCAAAACATTTTTGAGTTCACCGGCCTTAAACTCAACATTCACATTCATGCCCGATCGCAGCATTTGTTTATCATCATTAATAATTGCCGCTTTTACCTCAAAACTTGTCACATTTTGCTGGACGATAGACTGAGGCGAAATTTGAGTGATTTTACCTGCAAAAGTCTTTCCCGCAAAAGCATCGGCTTGAATAGACGCAGCCTGGCCGATCCGAATCTGAGAAATATTAGTTTCTGCTACGTTTGCTACTAATTGATTTTTTGAAGCTAAGGACAAAATAGAAGAAGAAGTCGCCGAAGAAACCGCACTACCTGCAGTCGTGGGAGTCACAAAAGCGCCCGGATCGGCGTACTTGCGGGTGACAGTGCCGGTGAAAGGAGCCCGCAGCACAGTGTCGTCGATCAGCGCTTGAACGCTTTGCAGGCTGCCTCTAGCGGCGAGAACTTGGGCGCGGGCTTGGGCGATGTCTTCGGGGCGAGAACCAGCTTCTAGCAGCGCCAAAGCTTGCTGTTTTTGCTCGACGGCGGCCTGCCCCGCAGCGATGTCTTCGGGGCGTGCGCCCGATCGCGCCAGGGCCAAAGCTTGCCGTTTTTGCTCCACAGCAGCCCGCCCTGCTGCGATGTCTTCCGGGCGTGCGCCCGATCGCGCCAGGGTCAAAGCTTGCCGTTTTTGCTCCACAGCAGCCCGCGCAGAAGCGATTTCTTCAGGGCGAGCACCCGCTTGCAGCAAAGCTACAGCTTGTTCGGCTTGCCTGACTTGCGTTTGAGCTCGATCGCGCTCGGTGCGGGAGTTGTTGACAATTTGCAAAGCAATGGCTCCGGCATTATAGAGTTCCTGATTTCTCTGAAAGTCTTCCTCTGCTTGGTTTTTGGCGTATTCGGCATCTCTGAGTTTGGCGATCGCTTGGGCGATGTCTTCAGGCCGATTGCCCTTGAGCAATTTTTGTAAATTTGCCTGTTGTTCAGCTAGTTGTGCCTCGGCTACGGCAATATCCTGGGTTCGATTGCCGTTGAGCAATTTTTGCAGCGTTGCCTGTTGCTCAGCTAGTTGTGCCTCAGCTACAGCAATGTCTTGGCTTCGATTGCCGTTGAGCAATTTTTCCAGACTTGCCTGTTGTTCTGCTAACACCGCCTTAGCCACAGCAATGTCCTGCGATCGAGTGCCGTTGACCAATTTTTCCAGGTTTGCTTCGGCGGCTGCGAGTTGTCCGCGAGTTTGGGTAAGTTGCCCTTGGAGGTTGGAGTCGTCCATGTAGGCGAGAATCTGCCCTTGTTCAACCCTATCTCCTTCATTGACAAGCAAACTTTTGAGCATTCCTGAAGTTTTGGGGCTGACGTTAACGGAACGTTCGGGCACTATTGTGCCGTTTGCCGAAATTGTAATCGGCAGGTTCACCCTTTCGACAGCAACGGTTTTTTCCTTGCGCCTGGTTTCGCGGCTGGATTTGACTGTGAGTTGGCTGTAAGCTGTGTAGCCGACTCCTGCAAGCAGGGAAGTGGCGAGGAGTCCGCTAAGCCAGGGAGTCAGCTCTTTTTTAATCTGAAAGTGCTTTACTAAGTACATATAAATTAGACCTGATGGGTCTGTCTTGAATTTAGACCGATCGGGAACAGAAAACGTTCAATTGAAGTCTGACTAACTTTTTTAGTTCGTGGTGGTGTCAAGTCACTCACAGTCCTGGACGACATAAACATGACTCTAGAGAACCTCACGCTAAATTTGATCCCACCTTCGGCACCCGCGAGCGTGTCACACCACGAATTTTGGGATGAGTGAGCATTTTGGGCTGGCGATCGCGAAGCATAAATAATTGTTAACAATACTTCGGACAGTTTTTGATTGCCAACCGTAGAATAAGGGTTTCAAGGCGATTCGGCTATCGAACTACCAACGGAAAATCGAGGGTTTCAGCCTAAGAACTAAAAACAGTCCGGACTATTGAAGCGATCGAGGTATAACAAATCATTGGAGCGGACAAACACCTATGATTTTAGTCAAGCTGAAGTTATCGGTGAGCGCAAAGCATAAATAATTGTTAAGCGAGCGAGGCATAACGAATCATTAGAACTGACAAAATCGAAATATTTGAGGTTTGAGTCAGAGGCGATCGTTTTCCGTTCAATTTAGCCGTTAGGTTGTAGTTATTTCAAGATAGAAAGGGTTCCTTAAAGTCATTGGTTAGTGATATATGGCTAAAATTAATAACAAAAATAAATTAACTAAAATAATTTCTAACTGGTTTGAAAACCAGCTTAAACCCATCGTGCAGTTCTTGATATATTTAAGAGTACCTCTGACAATTGCAGTGGCATCTTGGTATTTTTATACCCAGATCGATCAAACCATTGAGGTCTATCGTGTAATTGCTTTCGATAATAATGTAGCTCAGGCAGTTTTTTCTACAGTATTGGTTGTTTTTCTTTCACTTGGTGTCTGGTTCGCGGCACGTTTACTTGAAAAATGCTATGAAGCTCGTCTTCCTGAATTCTACAAGCCCAAATTCGATTGCTTATACAAAAATGCACCTCGTTTGCTAGGTGCTATACCACTGGGTAGCCTTGCTTATGGCACTTGGGCTACCCAAAAAACATTGCAGAACTTATCAGATCCTACTCCCAATTTTTTTTTGCTAGGGTGGATGTTTAGCAATATAGTTTTATTAGGAATTTTATCTTATTTAATAATAAAACGTATTGAACTTTTAAAAGACTCAAAGTACCTAGGTTCCTTTGCCTCTAATAAGAAGGGGGAAGGTCTATTTGGGCAAAGATTTGAAAATATCTTTGTTAATCTAGCCTGCTTTGTTTTTATTGTTTTATCTTTGCCTATGATCGTGGCAGCAAAAGATTCACAGTTATCTTTTGGTTTAGTTGCTGTTTTTCTGTTGCTCGTATTTTTTAATGTGGCGCTGTTTTCTTGGCAACACACGCTAAAATCACGAATTGCAGTTGTTAGGACTTGTTCAATTTCTCTGCTGGCATCCCTCGCATTAGGGTTGATAATGCCTCCGACATTTCTTCCCGATCTGCTGGGATCAATTAGTGTGGTGGCAATATCATTGACGATTGTGGTCGTTGTTTTTTCAACAATTTACGACTGGGGTCTGCAAACCAAAATACCTGGGATTACGATTCTCATCGTGTTGATTGTTGTTTCTAGCAATTTTAATTTTAATGACAATCATCGCTTTCGACAATTTAGCAAACCCGAAAAGTCAGTCCTTCCAGCTTTAGAATCTAGTTTTCAGCAATGGTTAGCTAATCGCCCCGATCTCGATCAATTCTCAAATAAACCCTATCCTGTCTATATCGCTGCGGCTCAAGGTGGGGGTATCTATGCCGCTTATCATGCAGCGACAGCCTTCACAAAGCTAACAGAATATTTTCCAAGTTTTCCTCAGCATATATTTGCAATCAGTAGTGTTTCTGGCGGTAGCTTGGGGGCTTCTGCCTTTTCAAGTTTGGTGAAATTTGGTGGAATTAGTGGTACATCCCTTAGCCAAACGGCTAGCAAACTGTTTAGCAGTGACTTGCTTACGCCCCTCCTAACGATGGGGCTATTCCCTGACCTGATTCAACGATTTATCTTTTTCCCAATATACGATTGGGATCGGGGAAGAGGTCTGGAAGTTGCGTTTGAAAAAGCTTGGGATAAGCTGTCTCTTCCAAATCAAGATAATCCCTTGCGGCAGTCTTTTTACCAACACTGGCAGCCCCAGGGCATCGCCCCTGCACTGGTTCTCAACACAACTGTTGTCGAAACTGGCGATCGCCTGGTGATCAGCCCCTTTCAGATTAACTTGCCCAACAAAGAAAATATTGCTATTGATGAACCCGATCTAGATTTGAAACTGAGTACAGCGGCTGGCCTCAGTGCTCGTTTTCCCTACTTCACCCCTGTAGGGTGGTACCAACGCAGTAAGGACAAAAGTAAATTGCATTTGGCTGATGGCGGTTATTTTGATAATTCTGGTATTCCTACCGCTTTGGACATTGGGCGCAGCTTACAGCGACTTAAGGGTTACGGAACAACCTTTGAAATTGTCTACCTATCCTTAATTGATGGGCAATTTAACGAGCCTACAACTCAACTCAAGAGTGAAGGACTGAACGAGGTTTTATCGCCAGTTCGTGCCTTGTTTAGTGCGCGCAAGTCCCGCAGCCGCAGTGCTGTTGAGTTGTCTACGTTCACGGTCAATGATGGGATTGATGATCCACTCAAATATAAATTCAGAACCTTGTTCCTGAAAAAGTCAGGTGATGGAGTTAAGTTGCCTCTGGGTTGGCTCATCTCTAAGCACTCAAGGGAATTTATTGATCGGCAGACACCTGACCCCAAAGCAAGACCCTGTGATATCAAAAAATTCCGACAAGCCATTGCAAACGGTCGGGTGGTTATGGATGACAATCATAACCTTTGTGTGATCACATCGATTGGCAACGATTTGAGTTAGATTCAGATCATGTCTAGCAATCTACACCTACTGTCTATTTAGCGCGGGATCGTGGAATCCTTAAGCTAACGGCGCAACCTAACAATTCGGTTGGAGCGGATTGTTGAAAGTTGCTGGTGGTGCTACGAGTGTTATTTGCAACAGCTCAACCGGAACGTTATACTAACAACGAAAAGTCCGTTGAGCTTGTCGGTGTCAGTTCTAGATAAGGCCAGCAATAATAGTTGGCTTTGTTGTTAAGTTTGGAAAGGTTAAAAGCGATCGCAAAACACAAATAATTGTTAAGCGAAAAATTTTTTTATCTGCGATCGCATCGATCGAACTTTTCACAAGTTCGATCGCCAATTTCCTACTCAACAAACAGCCGCCACCACCAACTGTGTAATCGCTGCCTCCGGGCCCACCAAAGAAACATACGGTTCTACAAAATATTTCTTAGCAGCATCCCGCGCTTGTGAAGCTGTCACCTGTGCAATTTCTTCTTGAAATTGCTGGTCAAATTTAATTCCCAATCCCAAAATTTCGTACCAGCCTAAAACTTGGGCAATTTGCGAATTAGTTTGTTTTCCTAAAGCATATTGACCGAGCATTTTATTCTTGCAAGCTTGCAATTCTTCCTCGCTTAGTTCGGCGTTGGCGAGTCGATCGACTTCTGCGCGCAATCCTTCAAAAGCAGTCGCCGTATTTTCCGGTGCAGTACCCATGTACACCACAAACTGTGCCGTGTCCAAGCGCGTCGCGTAGACCGCCGAAACGTCGTAAGCCAAGCCCCGCTTTTCCCGCAATTCCACAAACAATCGGCTCGACAAACCGTTACCCAAATAAGTATTCAGCAACTTAATCGCTGCATAGTCGGGATTTCTGACAGAGGGTGCGAGGTAGCCCAGCATAATCACTGATTGCTGCGTATCTTGCGCCGTAACGACCGATTGAGGGGAGGGGTACAGGGGGGGGACGTTTAAAATTGGTAAGGGTGTTAAAGGCGCTTTCCAGTCCCCAAAAGTTCGATCGATCAGGGCGATCGCATCTTCGGTCGATATTCTGCCGGCTACAGCAATAACTACATTATCGGGACGGAAATAGGTTTTGTGGAACTGTTCGAGCTCGTTTCTGGTGAGTTTTGACATAGTAGCTTCCGTGCCCAAGGGAGAGAAAGCATAGGGGTGTTCCTGGTACATCGAGTGCCGCAATTGCTCGAAGGCGATTGCAAATGGCTGTTCTTGCTGCGATCGAATTGCCGATATGGCAATGCGCCGTTCGAGTTCGACTTCAGCTTCCGGGAAATTGGGCGATCGCGTCAATTGCGCCGCCAACTCCAAAATCTCCTCAAAATCCGCAGAAACCGTCTTCAAACTCACTAAAAAATAGTCTGTAGTAGAGTCGGCACTCAACCTCGCTCCCACCGATTCTACACGCTCGGCAATTTCCAGCGAAGACAGCCGATCGGTTCCCTTAGTCATTACCGCCGACAGCAAGTGACACAATCCTGCTTGTTCCGGCTGCACGTAGCGACTGCCGGCCTGCAGGAATATCCTAGCTGCAATAATATCTGCTGCTGGATTTTCTGCTGCTAAGACAACAATACCGTTGTCTAAAACCGTGCGCTGGATTTCATTTTTCATGGTGAATTTAGTTGGGAACTTGTACTGAGAGTAGCTGAAGTATTGGTAATTGAAAATGGGTAATTGGTAATTGGTAATTGGTAATTGGTAATTACTTGATTGCCATTTTTCTATTTTCCATGCGGATCTTGTATGATGTCATACCGGGCAGGGCCTGACCCACAACATCTAAATGTAACAACATCTATCCCGTAGGGTGCGCCACAAGCACAAAGAACCCCGGACAAATGCCCAACATCTCTCCGGTACCCAAAATATATGTATTTTCACCCGTTTACCAATTAGATTGGTTTGAGTACCACGGCTGTATAGCGTCGGGGAGAGAGATATTGTTGAGCTAGGCGCTGGAGGTCTAAGGGCCCAAATGCTTTAATCCTGGTGGGATAGCTGAGCGCTAATTCCGCAGTGGCGATCGTATTGTAATATCCGTAAAGACCGGCTAGCTGTCCCGGCGTTTCAAGCGAGAAAGCAAAATCGTTGCACAGCAAACGCTTACAGCGGAGCAATTCTACCTCGGAAACCGGCTCAGACTGCAATTGCCAAAGCCGATCGCAAATCCGAGATTCCACCTCTTCGACATCCTTCGCGTCCAAGACTGCACTGATAGTAAATAAACTCGATTCCCGTTGCAGCGAGAAAGTGCTGTCGATGGCCTCTACCAATTGTAATTCTTCCCGCAGTTCCCTGACTAAACGCGAAGTCCGCCCGTCTGCAAGCAACACCGACAGCAAATCTAAGCCGCAAGCACTTTGCAAGTGTTCAACTCCCGGGCCCGTCCAGGCCATCATTAGCCGCGCTTGTTCCAATCGGGGGAGACAGAGTTCCTGACGGCGAATTTCTATCAGTGGCGGTTCCGCCTCTGCGGTTAATTTGGGACAATCCCACCGATCGGAAAACTGCTCAAATGCTTTCTCCGTAACATCTCTGGCCTGTTGTTCATCAATTCCCCCCACTACCACCACAGTCATATTTTCCGGCTGATAGTGCGATCGGTGGAAACAGCGCATTTCGTAGGGAGTTCGGGACATCAGCAGTTCTTCCGTGCCGAGTACCGATCGCCTGTAGGGATGGCGCTGGTAAACTGTTTCCATCATGGCTTGGAAACCCAGCCAATCTGGATTGTCTTGAGCTTGACGGATTTCTTCTAGCACCACATCTCGCTCGCGATCGAATTCCCGATCCGGAATCGAAGCCCGCAGCAGCAATTCTGCCAGTGGCTGCGCTGTTTCTGCTAAATAATCGGCCGCAGCGTTGACGAAAAAATGGGCGTAGTCGTGACTTGTAGCTGCGTTGGCGACACCGCCGCGATTTTCGATTACCTGGTCAAATTCTCCAGGGGCGATCGAATCCGTCCCTTTAAATATCATGTGTTCTAGAAAATGAGCCATTCCCGACCAAGAATCCGGCTCCAGCGTAGCGCCAGCCCTCACCCACACGTCTAGCGCGACCACCGGTGTGGCCGAAATCCGCTGGTGAATGACCGTTAACCCATTATTCAGCTTCCAGACATTGGCTGGGAACTCTAAAGCAGTGAGCAGTTGAGACAAGCTAGTTATTCTTAAACTTTAGTTAACTTCGGCTGCAACTATGGTAGCGCTTTCCAGCTATGCGATCGGGATTAATTGATACAGAAATCATCACTCATCTGCCATTCATCCTTACTCATCTGTTGTTTTTTGGTTTTTGCTTTTTTTCAAGCAGTCTCAAATACTTACCCTTTTTTTGCTCAAAAGTCAATAGGTTGCGCGGGATATTAATGAATCAGTCGCGAGAAAGAGGATGTTATCAGAATATATCAATAAATTAAGAGATGTAAGAACACTAAAGACATTGAGAGGAGAAACGACAGATGGTAGCTACTCTAGAAGATACTAAGCGCCAAGCGATCGCAACTAAATTAGCAGACATGAAAGCGCTGCAAAACCTGTTGATCGCCAACGAGCAATTGTTCATCAATTCCTGCAACGACTCCGAACTAGCCCAGCGCTTCCGGGATATGCTCGAAGACGATCGCAAAAACTTGGGCGTATTAGAAACCACGATCGTGCAATACGGCATTCAAACCGAGCCCAAAGAAACCACTACAAAAATGATTGAAGAAGTTCAGAAACTCATGCAAGGTTCTGAACTCACCATGTTTGAAAAAGTCGCTCAGCACGAACTGCTTAAACACAAACAAACAATGAGTGGTTTGTTAATTCACAAAGCTGCTCAAGTAGTCGGCGCCGACATCGAAGCTGCCATTACCCCGCTCAATACAGTTAACTTTGAAAACCGCGCTCACCAAGAACAACTCAAAGGAGTTCTCGAAATTTTAGGAGTGCGCGAACTGACCGGCAAAGACCCCGACCAAGGCGTTTGGGCTCGCGTGCAAGATGCAATGGCAGCCATGACCGGCATCATCGGCGGTGCAGTTACCCGCAGCAAAGATGAGATGAACATCACCGAAATCATCTCAATGGATCACCGCAAAGCCGATACCCTATTTATGGAAATCGCAAGCACCGACGATCCTCAAAAACTACAAGAATTCTTCGGTCAACTTTACAAAGACCTCAGCGTTCACGCCGAAGCCGAAGAACAAGTTGTTTACCCAGCAATTCGCAGCTACTACAGCAACACTCAAGAACTTTACGACGAGCAAGCAGAAATGAAGCAAATGCTCGCCAAGATTAAGTCAATGAGTCCGAGTTCTCCTGAGTTCAAAGCCCAAATCAAACAGCTCCAAACAGCGGTTCAAGATCACGTAAAAGAAGAAGAAAACGATATGTTCCCTCAAATTCGCCGCAACTTGAGCGAAGCACAAATGGAACAAATGGCTACTCAATTCAAAGCAGCCAAAAGCACCATCCAGCAAGAAATGGCTAAGATGAGCTAATTTAGCAGCGAGCTAATTGTAGCTCTAGGTGAGCTCCAAACTAGGTAAACTGCAACCTATCAATCCCGCTACTAACGTGGCGGGATTACTGTTTTGTGTAAACTCACCAATGTTCAAACACTAATATCAAATCTGTTAGCATCGGAATTATTCATTCATCTATTCTTTTAATCTGCGTGAATCAGCGTCAATCCCTGGTCATCTGCGGTTCAGCAATTCTTTTTTTTTGCCGCAGATGAGGGGAGATAAACACAGATTAACGCAGATTAATTGTATCAATTTCGGTTGCACCGTCCGTGATGGTTGACCCTTCGGCGAAGCAGAGTGGGTATCAGTGTTGACTGGATTTTACACCCGATAATGCTAGCAGATTGAATATAACTAAAAAAATGAATAAACCCGCCCTAGGTAACGTGGTTGTGTGGGCGGGTTTATTTAGATTGTGAGTTATAGTCAGAAGGTGTGGGTGAAAGTCGCCCCCACAAAATGCGGTTATTGATATCTCAAATCGCCACAAATCTATCCGTTAATCACAGATCCGCCGTTGGGATGCAAAATTTGACCAGTCATGTAAGACGAATCTTTTGAAGCTAAAAACACGAAGCTGGGGGCAACTTCATCGGGTTGACCGGCGCGTCCCAAGGCCGTGTCTGCACCAAATTTCTCCACTTTTTCTTCAGGGAAAGTTGCAGGAATTAGAGGCGTCCAAATCGGGCCGGGGGCGACTCCGTTGACGCGAATTCCTTTCTCAGCTAAACTTTGAGACAAAGAGCGGGTAAAGGCAACAATTGCTCCTTTTGTGGAGGAGTAATCTAGCAATTGTTGATTGCCTTTGTAGGCGGTGACAGAGGTAGTGTTGATAATTGCACTTCCCTCTTTGAGGTGTTTGAGAGCGGCTTTGGTGAGATAAAACATCGAGAAAATGTTGGTGCGGAAGGTGCGCTCTAATTGTTCGGCGGTGATGTTTTCTATGCTTTCTTGTGGATGCTGTTCGGCGGCGTTGTTGACGAGGATGTCGAGGCTACCAAATTCTTTAACTGTTTGTTCTACAAGGTTTTGACAAACGTTTTCGTCGCCGATGTCGCCGGCGATCGCAATACAGCGCCGGCCTTGTTGTTCGATCGCCTCTTTGGTTTTTTTGGCATCATCATCTTCGTTAAGATAGCTGATGACCACGTTAGCGCCTTCTTTGGCAAAGGCGATCGCCACTGCACGCCCGATACCGCTGTCTCCGCCGGTAATTAAGGCTACTTTATCCCGCAATTTGTCGCTACCGCGATATCCCTCGGCGAAGGATTGAGGTTGCGGAGTCATTTGGGATTCTATACCGGGTTGCTGTTCTTGATGTTGAGCCGGATTAATCTTCTGTTCGGTTGGCATAAAAAATTCCTCTAAGTTCTACCTCTATAAATAAAGGTTTTCTGTAACTAGGGAATCGCTCTTTTTGCCGATCGCGCCCTACCACTAAAGACAGTAATTAAAGATATAAATAAACCCGTCAGCCGAGCCCATGATTGTGGAGGGCTGGTTTATATAAATTGTGAGTTTTCCTCAAATATTGTCGGTAAAACGCGCCCCTACGAGCATCGCGATATATTTGTTGTAGAGGCGGGTTTCACGAAAAATATTTCCGGTAATTAAAGAAATTGATAAACCCGCCGCGCGAGCCTCTAAATTATTGTCAAAATAGTAAAAAGCACGCCAAAACATCATTTGACGTGCAGTTTTAACAAGCTAGTTGCTAATTGCTGAGTCTCAAACTAGAGACCTAACTTAAGATTAAAGCAGCGAATTCGTAGGCTGAGGAGGAACGACGAACAATGATTCATCGTCACGCTCCTGAGCTTTTAAAAACGAGTCGATCAAACCCTCCGCCGACTCTTTCAAGAAAGCGGCGAAATTATCAACATAAGCCACACCAGCATCATCAAGTACGATCGAGTTATCGACGCTGCTAGCTTTCACCAGAGCCGCCGCTGAAGGGTCGAAGTTATTCAGCTCATCGGGATCGGGGATGCTAGAAGCAGTTACCACACCCGTGCCGCCAGTCAACGGATCGGTGCTAGCACCAGTTAGGTCTGTTGTCTGTACTGGTGTCGCTACGATCGGCGTTACAAAAGTATTTGGCCCCGGCACCGAGAACGTAACAGGGTTAGGCCCTGTCGGAATGGGGAACGGGTTGGGAACACCTGGAGCGTTGAAAACTTCCAATACCGAGTAGTTGCCTGGAGCTATATTGGTGAACAGGGCAATACCATTGGCATCAGTCCTTACCAGAGGCTCGGTACCAGCATCGTAGCGGCCATTGTTGTTCAAATCCAAGGTGAACGGGATGTCTTGCAAAGGAGGCTCACCCTGATCTTGCAGGCCGTTGCGGTTGTCGTCCCGGAATTTGGGAACTATCAAGTTAAAGAACTGGCCGTTGCCCACCAAAGCACAAGTAAACGTTTGGTTTGCGCCCAGAACGATGTCCAGTGGTTGAGTAGTTTGGAAAGAATTGGAAGGCACAACTTCCCGGACTCGGTAAATACCGGGGGTCAAATTGCCAAACTCCCAGCGGCCGAACTGATCGCTGACGGTACTTGCTTCTCCGGCATCAAGGGCGTCGTTACCGTTGCTGTCGAGGTAGATTGTGACCCCTGCGATCGGCGTTTCAAAGCCGTCTCGGTAGCCGTTGCCGTTCAAGTCTTGGAATTTGCACCCAGTAATCCGGCTGTTGGGGGTGTTGCCAAAGACAACGTTGGCATCTTGAGTGCTGAGGTTGAACTGCACCCGATCCGGAGTAGTAGGACTAAAACCAGCTTGTGGCACTTCCCGAACCACATAATTGCCCGGTTCCAGGTTGGTGAAAGCACCGCGCCCGTTGGCATCAGTTACTAGCGACTGTTCCCCTGTGTCGAGGGCGCCGTTGTCGTTGGCATCAAGGTAGACAGTGATGCCGGGAATTCCTACTTCTTGTGGAGTGTTGCCCGGTTCGTAACGACCGTTAGCGTTCTGATCGTTGTATTTGAAGATCGTGATGTTAGGGCGCGTATTCCCGACAGCACCGCTACCTGGATTTACCAAAATCGGGGTGAAGAAGACTGCGGGTTCCGGGTTGACCGGCGGGAACGGGGGCGGGAAGTTCGCCGAAACGATCCGCTGACCGCCTGGAACTGTTGGATCAGCTACTATGAAAGGCAGCGTTCCCTGCTGTCGCGATAGATCCCCAGGGGCTGTGACTTCTACCGGGTTCTCGGTAGTGTTAATTGGCGGCTGGTTGGCTATGAATGTTTCAAAGGTTTCCAATACCGAGTAGCTGCCAGCTTTCAAATCTCTGAAGGTAGCCCTACCATCAGGGCCAGTGAAGACCTGCGGTTCGCCCGCGTCTGTCCTGCCGTTCCGGTTCAAATCGAGGATGAACGGGATGCCGGAGAGGGCAACTTCGCCGGAGTCTTGTATGCCGTTGGCGTTGTCGTCTCGGAATTTGAATATCGGGATTTCGTACAGGGGAGTGTTGCCCACTTGAGCGCAGGCCCAGATTTCGTTGAGGCCGAGGTTAATGTCAAGCAGGGGGGTGCTGTCGGGGGGGGTGCTTTGGGGAAAATCTCTTTCTAACGGTTCAGTGCCCGGCCCGTTGGCGCGCTCTTCCCGAATCCGGTAAAGCCCTGGCTGCAAATTGCGGAATCGGTACTCGCCGTTTCTATCGGTTAAGGTAGTGGGTTCGTCTGCATCTAGCTGACCGTTGTTGTTGGAATCGATATAGATTCTGACGTTTTCCATCGGGGGTTCACTCCCGTCTCGAAAGCCGTCGTTGTCTACATCGAGGTATTTGCAGCCAATAATCTCACTGCCACCTGTAGCATTACCGAACAACACTGTGGCATTAATGCCGGCAAGGGTGACGACGACTGGGTTTGCCGTTGTCGGGGTGAAATTGGGTGGCGGGATTTCCCTGACAGTATAGGTGCCTGGAAGCAAGCCTGGAAATACGAAGTTTCCGCTGGCGTTGGTCAACGTCGAGGGTTCACCTGGCTCGACAGTGCCGTTGTTATTGGTGTCAATAAAGATTTGGACGTTGGGGAGTCCCGGTTCGCCTGGCTCTCGAATGCCGTTGCGGTTCTGGTCGTTGAACTTGGTACCCTGGATACCCGCAGGAGCGTTGCCAAAATTGATGGTTGGCGGTAGCACTACTGGGGGTAATACAGGAGTTACCTGACTAGCTCTTATTTGGTCTGTCATGATTTTCTTTTCCTTCACACCTAAATCTACGTAAGCTACAGGCTACTGTATCACTTTGTCAATCAGCAGTTAGCTGCTGCTAGCGACTGACGATCGCTACTCAATCATACATACGTCTACGTTGCTCGAAGGTTCCTCATCTAACATCAGGCTTACTCCAGCTTTGTCGCACGAGATTATATCAGGTTTTGAATAGCTGTGGCAATTTGAGCGCAATATCTTCAAGATTTGCGCCCTGAGTTCTTCTGCCCGTGGACACTTGCTGTTTAGAGCTGGAACAACGTTAAGATTCACTGAACCTCGGTGAATTGAGCGACCTGGCCACGAGGGCGATCGCACTTGGGGAATTGTCTGATAATTCCTAAAAACAGGTATGATACTGCCTCTGAATCTTGCTCCTCATATACAAGCCAGGTTTGGGCTTCCCGGAACTCTGGCTATGCGTTGGAGGTTGCCAACAATAGGGTATCACGCGATCGCCCTTTAACCTCTTCCTAATTTTTATCTGCGGTTTGGGATGCGGGGCGATCGAGTTTTGTGTCACCCTACATAACCGATAAATCTCTCGCCGCCACAGTGCTGACCGAGTTCCCGATCGCCCCTTTAATTAATTCATTTTTGTTGACAAGTTCCCCAATTTGTGCATTAGGCTCCAGACCTAAATTCTGTTGCCCAAAGTTAGGAATACTGGCTAAATTCGCAAAAGGTAGATCAACCCAAAAATTACTAATTTGATCACTATCACGAGCCTGACTCAAAAGCAAGCTATCCGGCCCAATCTTGCCTGCAGGTTCGCCCGCATAGTTTCTGGCATCCGTCAGCGGGTCGCCCAAGGATTTAGCCGACCTACCCTCAGCCTCTCCCGTCACCAAATCTCCCGTCACCACATCGATGCTGCTAGCCCGAATCTCTGCCGAGACAACAACCACCGCAGGCGGAGTAGTTAGAATGAAACCCGGCGGCGGAACTTCGCGGACAACATAACTACCTACCGGAACATTGCGGAAACTGTAATTGCCCTGAAGGTCGCTTAAGGTACTCGCTTCGCCCGGATCTAAACTGCTGTTGTTGTTGAGGTCGATGTAAATTTGAGTGTTGGCGATCGGCGGTTCCCCGGGATCTAGGCGGCCGTTGGCGTTAAAATCGTTAAATTTCACACCGCTGATCGTGCCCGTCACCAACACGTTACCAAAGCTGAGATTAGTGGCATTCGTGCCGTTGCCCACGGTGAGCGGAGTCGGATTGGGCGTGGTTTGTAGAAAACCGGGCTGCGGGACTTCCCTTACCACATAGGTCCCTGGAGGCAAATTGATAAAAGAGAAATTACCTTCGGGGTTGGTTAAAGTCGAAGGTTCGCCCGGATCTAAACTGCCGTTGTTGTTGAAATCAAGGTAAATCGGCCAGTTGGCAACTCTCGGTTCCGTCGGTTCGTTGATGCCGTTAGCGTTGAGGTCGTTGAACTTGAAGCCGCTGATGCTGCCGGTAGGAAAATTGTTGCCGAAATTGACGCCGACAGCGTTGGTATTGCCGGTGATGTCGATCGGGCCTGGATTTGGCGTAGTCTGTACCCATCCAGGTTGCTGGACTTCCCTCACCAAATACCGGCCGGGAGAAACATTGGCAAAAGTGTAGTTGCCTTGCGGGTTTGTGATGGTGTTGGGTTCGCCCGGATCAAAGCTGCTGTTGCCGTTGAGGTCGAGGTAAATTGGCCAGTTGGGCAGAGGGGGGTCTGTCGCATCTCGGACGCTGTTGGCATTGAGGTCGTTGAACTTGACACCGCTGATGCTGCCGACAAAAAAGACATTCCCAAAATTGATGTTGTTGACAGTGGCGTTGGAAGTAACGTTAATCGGCCCAGGGTCAGGCGTGGTTTGGAGAAAACCTGGTTGCTGGACTTCTCTCACCAAATATGTATCTGCAGGAATATTGACAAAAGCGTAATTGCCTTCAAAATTTGTCAAAGTAACAGGTTCGCCGCCGTCTAGCCTGTTGTTGCGGTTGAGATCGAGGTAAATTTGCCAGTTAGCTAGCCCTTGTTCCCCGGGATCTCGGCTGCTGTTGTTGTTGATGTCGTTGAATTTTGTGCCTGCGATCGTCCCTGCGTTAAAGTTGTTGCCAAAATTGATATTGCCAACGTTTGTCCCGCTGGTAATTGTGATGGGTGCGGGATTTGGGGTAGTTTGGCGAAAGTTCGGCTGCTGGACTTCCCTAACTTGGTAAGTTCCCGGCGGCAGGTTGGCGAAGATGTAGTTGCCTTGCGGGTTTGTGAGGGTGGAAGGTTCGTTAAATTCTGGCTGGCCGTTGTTGTTGAGGTCGAGGTAGATTTGCCAGTTGGGAATGGGGACTTCTCCGGGATCTGGGAGGCCGTTGGCGTTGAAGTCGTTGTATTTGGTGCCGCTGATGCTGCCGACTTGGAAGTTCCCGATGTTGACGTTGCCGATGTCTATTTGGCTGGCGGTTCTGAATTCGGACATGGTGTTGCTGGGGCCCAATGAACGCGGTTCAATGTTTTCTGTAGGGCAATCTAGCAGTTTTTTTGCCAATTGCAGCTATTTGAGAGGGATAAATTATTTTTAGGAAAGGGAAGGGGAGAAAGTTGTGAGTTTTGAGTTAACTGGTTCGCAGACATAGCCAGGGAATCAGTTAATGCCTTCTGCCCAATTCCCTATGCCGAAATTCGCAATTTTTTCCAGATTTGATGTACGATCGCTACCAGTTTTGCAGAGGTCGAATTCCCAATGTCCCAAAACTTGACAGCAAGCTGGAATAAAGCCCGCGAGGTTCCGAGTTTGCTCTTCGGCTGGAGTTTGTGCGGTTTATTGGCAATAGGCTCGATCGCCCCTACTCCTGCTGTCGCACAGCTACCTACCTCCGAACAGAGTAACAGCAATAGCTCGATCGCCCAAACAGGTGCGATCGTCCGCCCCACGCTCAAATTGGGTAGCCGAGGGTCGGAAGTGATCGAACTCCAAGCTGCTCTTAAATTATTGGGCTTTTACCCTGACACTGTAGACGGGATTTTCTCACAAAGCACCGCTAGATCTGTGTCTCAGTTCCAGGAAGCAGCAGGTCTGCCTCCCGACGCCATAGTCGGTCAAGATACTTGGAATCGGCTGTTTCCTGCAGCTAGCGCGATCGAGAACCCCATCGCTAACGATCCTGTAAATCCCGACAACTCAGAGATTAACCCCCAAGCGCAGCTAACCAATTTTCCGGTTTTGAGAAGACGAATGCGGGGGCGGGCAGTCAGAGATTTGCAAGAACGGCTGCGGGCCAAGGGATTTTTGCGGGTGAGTGCTGACGGCGTTTTCGGCCCGGAAACTCAAGCTGCTGTCAAGGCGGCTCAGCGACAATATCAACTGCCAGCAGACGGCATTGTCGGCCGCGCAACTTGGGAAGCTCTGCTGCGTTGACAGCAAGCCAATAGTGCCGACTATACACATTGCGCGATCCTCCTCGAGGGCTTCGCCAACGGGCGATCGTACAAATTGTTAATAATCGCTTTTGGAAGTATTTCATCACATCAAAAAGTGTCAAGTTTGGTAAACAAAGTGTTTTTAGGCGCGCAGTTGGTGTTAACTTAAAAACATGAGGGGCAAAACCAAGAAGCACAAAAAACTTGGATAAAAATTTTGGAATTAGAGTATTTGTCCCGATCGGCTCTAGTTCGCAGGCAACGCCTGAACCGTGTAGCTTATTAGCAAAGAAAGGTTGACATTGCGATCGGTATTTGTTAGATAGCTTGAGGCTATTGCATGAATCAAAAGTTGCGATCGCACAATCAAACACAGAAGTCTGAATAGACTCCGCTGATAGCTAGCTCGTCTACAGAGTAGTTGCCAAAAAGTCCACCTTAGTTGTAGTTTGCTGAAACTCAGCAGAGCTAAAAACCCACTTGAATCAACTTAATTTACAAACTTTTTAGGGTCTGGCATCCGATATGCTAGGCCCTAAAATTTTGAAATTTTGAAGTAGCAAGCAGTCTTTGGCTATTAAGACTCAACAGTCATTAGTTAACAGTTAACAGTCAACAGTCAACAGTCAACAGTCAACAGTCAACCGTTAACGAATGACTAATGACCATTTCATTTAATTTCTTCAATTTGAGCATTCAAACCGTTAGCGCTGAGCATTTGTAGCAATTCCTCAGCTTTTTCGAGTTCCCGAAAAGCACCGGCTTGCATCACCGATCGCCCGCTGGAAAAAGAGCGAAAAGCACCGGGAACGAGGGATTGGATTTTTTGTCGATCGCGCCAACTGTCGGTATCCACCACAACTCGATACCGAAAACCCAAAGCTCTGGCTCTATCGAATGACGGCGAATTATCCGCCGCATCGGGCACAGAATTCCCCCCTAAAGGTGCAGGTACATAGCCACCCCTTCCTATCGGAATGTTGCGGGCCGGAACGGGCAATCTACCCTCGGAAGAAACCGAACTCGAACTATCAAAATTGGGAGGAATCATTGGTTGCTGTACCGAAATTTCCGAAATTGATCGAAAATTCGGATCGGGCACGGGAATTGCGATCGCCCCTTGGGCTACCGATGAAGCAGCGGCATTCCTCGGAGAAAGCTCTTGCTGCAACTGAGCGCTGGGCAGTACGGGTCGAGTTTGCATTGGCCGTCTTGAAACGGGCGCAGGTGGCGAAATTGGCGCTCTTTCAACTCTGGGACTTAGCCGTCCGGGAGTGTAAACAGGGAGAGAAGTGTCTGGGCCACCGATGCTGGGAGGTCGATCGGCCCTTAGCTGCACAGCACTTTCCCCCATAGGCGGAGGGGTAAAAGTTCCCGCCACGTCAACCGATCCAGTCGTCCGGCTGCTCGACAATTGATTGCCGTAAGCTGGGATTACTTGACCTTTGGCTGCATTGTTCACATCGTACTGACCGTTGTTGCGAATGACATTGCCCCCCGGTTCGGCAGCAGTTCCCAAATCCGGCAGAGAGCTCGATATCGCCACAATTCCGTCCCGCCGATTACTCTCGATATAATTGTTACGCAGCACAGGTCTAGCATTAGCTTGCACCACCACGCCGTCCTTATTGCGAGTAATTTTGTTACCGATGAGCAGAGGCGAAGCGTTCTGCGCTATATTCACCCCAAATCCCGTGTTTTCAAACACATTATCTCGAACTTCCGGCTGGGAACTGCCAAAAATCGTAATGCCGTTAGCTCCATTTTTCGAGAAAACATTCCCGCCAATCGTTGGCCTGGAAGTACCCACTACTGAAATTCCGTCGTGAGTGCTGCCAGAAAAAGTATTGTTGACAACCGTCGGAGAACTCGATTCTATCCACAAAGCGTAACCGCGATAATTGGTATTCGTCACAGTCACCCCGCTGAGTCCCGCCCCATCTGCGCCTAAAATCGCAATATTTTGACCCGCCGAAGTCGGACTGATAAAGTATCCTCCGCCTTTGATGACAATATTCTGACCGCGAGTGTTGGGATTTCCCTGAACTGTCACGCTGGGCCTGAGCATTAATGGAAATTTTTCGCCGGTTTGCTCGCTGTAAGTACCGGGCGCTAGCAAAATCGCTGTTTTGGGCGGGGCCACGCTTAAGGCGTAGGTAAGGGTCTTAAACGGAGCTTGATCGCTGCCGTTGCCTCCTGTGTCGCTGCCGCCGATCGAGCTGACGTACAGTATGTTAATCTCGCTCTCCAGGGTCTGAGAAAGTAGCTGCACTCCCGGTATCCCGGCAGCGATAACTAACGGTTGATGGTTGCAAAGGGCGGTCATCGCAAAGACGAGCAGAAGGCAATAACTCAAACAAGATTTTTGCGATCGCTTTTCTTTGCACCAGGTCTGTTGTGAGTAAATCAGCATAAAAAAACGCAACTTATCTGTGAGCCGAGTTTCGCCTCCGCTGTTTCGTGTCAGGTTTTCGCGATCAAACTTTGATTTCACCCGCCTGCTGGGGTTTTCTTCTGTTAATCTTTTGTGTTGTTCTGCTAACCTCACGGCTCTCCTCCGAAGTGTGGTATGCAGTTTAACGATTCCACTCTCATCAAGTTTGATCTATTATGCTTTGTTTTCATCAAATGAGATAAAACTTAAAAAAATATTGTCTAATTTACATTGGTTTATGCCAAAATTAAGCCGCCTGCTTTGCCACAATCTTGACAGCGTGGGACAATGTAGCGGTTTGACAGGTAGGATTAATTATAATTAGGGTGGTTCTGAATGACCGACAAACAAAACAGAACTTTACCGGCACAGCCAGCCCTCTGCCGGATTTTAGATGCAAATTTAGATCGATCGCGCGAAGGGTTGAGAATTATTGAAGAATGGTGCAGGTTTGGTCTCAACAACGCCGATTTAGCTGGCGAGTGCAAGCAACTGCGTCAAGAATTGGCTGCTTGGCACGTCGCAGAACTTCGCAGTGCTAGGGATACGCCCGCTGATCCGGGTACGGAGTTGACTCACCCGCAGGAAGAGCAGCGTTCGAGCATTCAGCAGCTACTGGAGGCGAATTTCTGTCGGGTGGAAGAAGCTCTGCGGGTACTCGAAGAGTATGGCAAAATTTACGATCGGAATATGGGGGCGGCTTTTAAGCAGATGCGCTATCGGGTTTATACTCTCGAAAGCAATTTGCTGGCTTACCGGCGCTACCAGCAGTTACTTCGATCGCAGTTATACCTTGTAACTTCGCCGAGAGACAACTTGTTGGGAGTGGTGGAAGCTGCTTTGCAAGGCGGACTGACTTTGGTGCAGTACCGCGACAAAAACTCAGACGACGGCGCAAAGCTGGCTAACGCGCGCCAGCTTTGCGAACTTTGTCACCGCTACGATGCTTTGCTGATTGTGAACGATCGCGTGGATTTTGCCATCGCAGCAGATGCCGACGGCGTACACTTAGGACAGGGAGATTTGCCTGTGGCGGAAGCGCGCAAGTTGCTCGGCCCGGGACGGATCATCGGTCGTTCTACTACGAATGGCGAGGAAATGCAGCGAGCTATTGAAGAGGGAGCCGACTACATTGGAGTTGGGCCGGTTTACCACACTCCTACTAAACCTGATAAACAGGCCGCAGGTTTGGACTATGTGCGGTATGCTGCTGATAAGTCGCCGATTCCGTGGTTTGCGATCGGCGGAATTGATATCAACAACCTCGATGAAGTATTGAATGCCGGAGCTCAAAGGGTTGCCGCAGTACGCGCGATTATGGAAGCAGAACAGCCTACTTTAGTCACGCAGTTTTTCATCTCGCAGTTGATTCGGATGCAGAATCTGAAAGCTCAGAAAGCTTTGCACGGGAAAAGCTAGGTTTATTTGCGATTCGTAGGGCGGGTTTAGCACAGGAAATCTGTGCATAAAATATAATTTTGTTACAAAACCCGCCCTGAAAACTGATATTTTACTTATGATAAATCAAATTGCGCTGCAAGTTAACGGAGAAACCCGCAATTGTGCGATCGACACACCGTTACCAGAATTACTAGAACAATTGGGATTAAACCCGCGCTTGGTGGCTGTGGAGTACAACGGGGAAATTCTGCACAAACAATTTTGGGAAACTACACAAATGCAAGAGGGCGACATCTTAGAAGTTGTCACAATTGTCGGGGGAGGTTAGCCACAAATTGGTGACAAATTAAGCCTCTAGTCCGCCAGGGAATGAATTCCCTGGCTAATAGCTAAAGTCCTCTCAAGAGGACTAATGAGTTCTTCAGTCCTCTTCAGAGGACTTTAGCTTTGAGGCAGGGGTTTCAACCCCTGTCGGACTGTCGGACTATCGGTTCTACCTTAATTGATCAGGAATCGGCCGAACCTACGAACGAGGAATTAAACTGCGACAGCTTCAGCCACGGGCTCAGCCACAGGTGCTGCAACCACAGGATAAATGCTGACTTTCTTGCGAGTTTTGCCTTTTCTTTCAAAAGTCACCACACCGTCAATCATGGCAAACAGAGTATCATCTCTGCCGATACCAACATTATTACCAGGGTGAACTTTAGTGCCGCGTTGGCGGATCAAAATGTTGCCAGCTTTGACAACTTGACCGCCGTACTTTTTGACACCCAGACGCTGAGAATTAGAGTCGCGTCCGTTACGTGTACTGCCTGTACCTTTCTTGTGGGCCATAATATCCTCAACTGTATTTACTATTTTTTATTCTGAATCAGTTTCGGCGGTTTGGGGAGTTTCCACAACTGCTTCAGTTAAGTCTCTGGCGGCTAAGACTGTACCGTTGACGCTGATGGAGTCAATCATAAAGCGAGTTGTTTCTTGACGGTGCCCTTTTTTCTTCCGAGTTTTCTTTTTCGGCTTCATCTTGTAGACGAGGACTTTGCGGCCCCGGAAATGCCGGAGAACCGTTCCTTCTACAGTGGCATTTTCTAGTAGAGGCTGGCCGATATGAACCTCGCCTTCGTGCTGGATCAGAAATACTTTGTCTATGGTGACTTTGGATTCAGCTTCGACGTGAAGCAGTTCGATGTCGTAGAAGCGGCCTGGTTCTACCCGAAATTGTTTGCCGCCGGTTTCAATGATTGCGTAAGTCATGGGATGGTTGTTGAGATTGCCGTACAGGTAGCTGATGAGTCATTGGTCATTGGTCGTTGTGGACTTTTGACTGCTGACTGCTCTCCAGCTTTTGGAATGTCTTAACCTGATCCGAGCCGGATTTAGACAGACAATCTACTATTATTGCGGATTGTTGTAGTTTTGTCAAGGTAAAAGAAACTTAATCTTTTCTAATTGTTAGTTTGAGAACAGATTTGTGGCGACGAACTACGGAATGCTTACAGAGTTAAATGTAGATTTTCTCGGATTCTCTCTTCTGAAACAGGGCAGGTAAAAATGGCAAATCGCATCTGGAAATTCTTAAATACTGATATCAAAGAACTGTGTTCCGCCGAAGCAGCGGAGGGAATCGGAGAAGCTGGGAAAACAGCCGCAGAATTGGCAAAAATGTTCAAAGAACAAGGCCTGGACAATAGCAACTTGCTGCTAGAGGTTTTGAACTCTCCCTTAGCTCAAGTTGTGGGAACTGGATTACCATTTATCGGGATGGCGGCGAAACTGCTGGCATTTTTTATCGAAAAAACTCAACTGCAGCCGACTTTAGCTGAGTGCATTTTCCTCGTCAGTCAGGAGGCTTATCTGGAAAGTTTTAAAGAGTTTATTGGACAAGACGCAAGTTTGTTAAATCGCATCGGGCAAACTCCGGTTTCCGATAAAGTCAAGCAGTTGCTTAAAAAATTGGCCGATTTAGAAATTAGTGATAAAGCAGCCAAAGAAACTGTTATTTGCTTCCGCGATTCGATGTTAGCCACGGAATTTAACCTAGTGCTATCAGAGCGGCTGGAACAAGCCGGACTAAATGCCGATGAAGCTAAAATTTTGACAAAGAGAGTTGCTGCTAATACTCACCGCTATTTGATCGAAGCTTGGGCAGTTTGTGGCGATGCCATGAAACATCTTGGACAGCCTTCTATCAGCGAATGGCGGGAGGAACAGGAGAAATATCACAGCATTGACAACTACCTGCAAGAACAGATTGCCTCTCTACCGCTACAACCCGTATTTACAGAAAATTTCTCATTCAAGGATATCTACGTGCCTCTGAAGGCAAGGCCAATTGATAAAAATGGCGCTGTTAATAAGCGTGCAACAGCATTTGATTTAGAAAGTTGGGCAAAGCAATTGCTTGCAGATGAAAACAAACAAAATCTGGTGATGTTCGTCGAAGCAGGGCCCGGACGCGGTAAAAGCGTTTTTTGTCGGATGTTTGCTGACTGGGTGCGGCAAAATTTGCATCCAGTTTGGACGCCCGTGTTAATTCGACTGAGAGATATTCCCAAATTGCAACAGAGTTTTCGAGAGACGCTGAAAGAAGCAGTTAATGCTGGTTTTGCTAGCGATGACGGCTGGTTGACAGATAGAAACAGGCGATGTTTGTTTTTATTGGATGGCTTTGACGAGTTGCTGATGGAGGGGAGAAGCAGCGGGGGTTTAGAGCAATTTCTCAAGCAAGTAGGACAATTTCAGCGGGATTGTCAGCAGAGTTCGGAAATGAGACACCGGGTTTTGATTACTGGCAGAACTATAGCTTTGCAAGGGATTGAAAGGCAAATGCCTGATAACTTGGAGCGAGTCGAAATTCAGGTGATGGATGACGGACTACAGCAACAGTGGTTGAGCAAGTGGGAAGCCCAATTTGGAGAAGAAAAAACCTCAGCTTTTCAGCAGCTTTTGCAAAATGAATGCTGTCCAGAGAATGTAAAATCAGAACTGTCGCGAGAGCCGCTCTTGCTTTATCTGTTAGCGGCGATGCACCGGGACAAAACGTTGAAAGTTGAGGATTTTCAAGGAACTAACAGCACTCAAGCAAAAATTTTGATTTACAACAAAACTGTGAATTGGGTACTCACAGAGCAGCGGTCTGATAAGCTCAATCGCGATTTGACAGAATTGGAAACAGAGGATTTGCGGCGCATCCTTACAGAAGCAGCGTTGTGCGTGGTGCAGTCTGGAGGGGAATGCGCTCCTGTAGCGATGATTGAGGAACGATTGAAAGCAGATAACTCGGTTAAAGCATTACTTGAAAAAGCACGAGAACGGATTAAGGATGATCCTCTGAGAAATGCTTTGGCGGTTTTTTATCTTCAGCAAGGCAGTAAAGAAGGTTCTGTGGAGTTTGTACACAAGAGTTTTGGTGAATTTCTGTGTGCGGAACGATTGAAAGAAAGTCTGGAAGAGTGGACGGAACCGGGAAAAAAAGGTAGAAGATTTAATACTCAAGACTCTCAGATGGACTGGGAGATTTATGATTTGTTGGGTTATGGGCCGCTGACAGAAGAAATTGTGGAATATTTGATGGGGTTGTTAACAACTCCGGCTGCTCCAGGGGAGGAAAATCTGTTTCGCCCTGTAGAGCTATTCGAGCGTTTGGAAAATTTTTATCTGCGGTGGTGCGAGGGGGAATGTATTGATGCGCCGCCGGAAAATTTGCCTCAGAAGAAGATACGCCTACTGCGAGATCAATTGAAAACCCAAGAATTGGGACAGCGACAAATAGATGTTTATGCTGGTTTGAATGTAATGATTTTGCTGTTGGAGTTGCACCGTTACGGTCAGGAGACACCTGAATTTAAAGACAAAATGGTGTTTTATCCTTGTAGGAAACCTAATGCTGAAGGTGAACTTGACGATGCAAGTCGGTTGTTGCGTCTCATCGGTTATAGCTGTTGTATTGGGAATTTGGGCTTTGTCCAAACAGTTGGGAGATTTCTCAGCAGCGCAAACCTCACCCGCACATACCTCAGTGGTGCAAACCTCAGTGGCGCAAACCTCGACGGCGCAAAACTCTGTGGCGCAAACCTCAACGGCGCAGAACTCAGCGACGCATACCTCATTGACGCAGACCTCAGTGGCGCATACCTCCACAGCGCATACCTCAGCAGCGCATACCTCAATAGTGCAAACCTCAGCGGCGCAGACCTCAGAGGCGCAGACCTCAGTCGCGCAAACCTCAGCGGTGCAAACCTCAGCGGCGCAAACCTCAGAGGCGCAGACGTCAGAGGCGCATACCTCAGCCGCGCAGACCTCAGCGGCGCAGACCTCAGAGGCGCAAACCTCAGAGGCGCAAACCTCAGAGGCGCAGACCTCAGCCGCGCAAACCTCAGGGGCGCAGACCTCAGCCGCGCAGACCTCAGAGGCGCAAACCTCAGCCGCGCAAACCTCAGCCGCGCAGACCTCAGCGGCGCATACCTCAGAGGCGCAAACCTCAGCCGCGCAAACCTCAGCGGCGCAAACCTCAGCGGCGCATACCTCAGCGGCGCATACCTCAGCGGCGCATACCTCTGGGACGTAAACCTCAGTGGCGCATACCTCAGCGGCGCATACCTCGGCGATCGCACTCTTGGCGATATCAAATGGGATGAAAACACAAAATGGGACAATGTTCGAGATTTGCATACAGCCGTTAACGTGCCAGAAGCGTTAAGGCAACAGCTAGGAATGCAGTAGAAACCTTTATCCCGGCTTGGCGTATCATTTTTATGAACCGGCTTTCCGGCCTGTTCCACAAAGAGTGAATTTTCTTGTGGGGTGGGCCCTCCTAGTCCGCGCCCGAAAGGCCGATCGACATAGGAAGGTCGATCGACCTTATTTTATCCAAAAGGTCGATCGGAGTGGATTTAAGCCGTCGCAGAACATTTGCGCGATCGTAACAATTCCAAAGCTTGCTGTTTCACCCTACCCTCCATCACCTCTTTTTGCAAATTAATAAAAGCCTCAAAATCTTCTAAACCGTACTTAGTCATCTGCAACTGCTGTCGCAACTGTTCTTCGGCCTCAACCGTTAAGTAACCTGTTGCCAAAGCTTTTCGGACAATTTTACTGATTAAAGTCATAGTAGCTTCACCCTGAATACACCTACGTTAAAACACTGAAGTTTTGTCAACCGACTAACTCAGCTTTTAGTTTGTTTCATAATTATCCTTAAAATAGGTTAAATCTACCTTAAGGTCTATGTAAATAAAGTTATTTTTGATACATCCATGAAACTTTAGCGATTTTAAATCTACAGTGCGATTAAATTGATTTATGTAGTTTTTGCCCTACTCTATTATTCTTCAATAACGTTAAATCTACCTTAAGGAATAATTTAAACATAGCGATTTGTGACATTGGAAATTGTATGGAGTTTAAATGTAGAGTGCGCTTAAATTGGTATATTTAGTTTCTGTCTAACAACAGCCGCCATTCTCTGACAGCAAAAGGAGGAACCAGCAATTGTGTCTCATTTTGATTTTTCACGGGCAAATTCAACAGCAAAGGTCGATTACTTTCCAATTGTGTAATTATTGATTTGAAATCGTATTCTCCGACATTAATTGGCAAACCCGACTCGTTCCAAATATCATTAGCATTGCCAATTTCGCGCTTGCCCGCAACAACTTTCAGCGGAACCGGGTGCTGCAATTCTGTTTCGGGAAATCCTACTAATCTCAGATTTAAAGACTTTACTACTCCCGACTTAACTCGCTTGTACAAAACAACTTGCCATGCTTTATCGTCTGTATCACGCAGGCTTTGTACGGATCGGAACATTACTGTTTCGGCAGTTTCTGGATATTTGTGAATCGACGCGACAGCCGGCGGGCTAACCGCTAATATTAGATACAAGCACAAGCTAATAATAGTTAAAGTTCTACGCCAACAATAATATTTTTTCAACTTCCAATACCTCCAATAATTTACAGTTTTTTCTCCAAAAGTATCAAAAAATAGGTCTGTCTTGAGATTATTAAGGGATGAATAATAAAAGACAAGAAGCAGGCAGGTTTTGTATAAAGATTATTCATCAATGACCAACTTACGCGCTAAACCTGCCCCTACATTATACCTCAGCTTGGTTTCCTGAAGTTAGGCGCTAAACCTGGTCTTACAATGTACATAGTCTGGTTTATTTCCAATCGGTTTCTGCTTGGGATAGCACGTAAGCTGAAACATCGATAATTTGTTGTTCCGACAAACGATCTTTGTAAGCGGGCATAATACCTTTGCCGTTGGTTACTAAGTTGGAAATGCTGGCGATGGAATCCATGCCGTATTTTTTTAATGCTTTTTGTTTCAAGTTTTTGCCGCGCCTGATAATGTTGCTGCCGTTGATGTGACAGCCTGCACAGTTGGCACTGAAGACTTCGGCTGCGGTTGTGGGATTTGTAGCTGTATCTGCGAGGGCGATTTGGGAATTAGTGGCGATTTCTACAAATGCCAGTGTCAGTATCAATAGAAAGGCGCTGAGGATTTTTTTTAAGTTCTTTAGCGAAATCATCTATGTGCAATTTGAAAAAGAGTGCTGGATTTAAGGATATCACTAAATACGCATTTTGGGGTTAACTAAGCGATTTATTCTTCCCAATCGAATGTGCGGGAAACTGCTTTTTTCCAAAAGCGATATTTTTGTTCGCGAAGTGCGATCGGCATTTTCGGCTCCCAAGTACAATCCACCGCCCAATTGTCCCGCAATTCGGCTAGCTGACTCCAAAAACCCACCGCCAAACCGGCCGCATAAGCCACACCGAGTGCAGTAGTTTCTGCTACCACAGGCCGCATCACAGGCACTCCCAAAACATCGCTCTGAAACTGCATCAGCGTGTGATTTCCCACCATACCTCCGTCTACTTTTAAAGACAAAAGCTGCACAGCAGAATCCTGATTCATCGCCTCCAATACTTCTCGCGTTTGCCACGCTGTAGCTTCCAATACTGCGCGGGCAATGTGTGCCTTAGTCACGTAGCGAGTTAAACCTGCAATTACTCCCCGCGCGCTGTCTTTCCAATAGGGCGCGTAGAGTCCCGAAAATGCCGGGACAACGTAAACTCCACCGCTATCTTCGACTGTATTTGCTAATGTTTCTACTTCCGCAGATGTGTTGATGATGCCCAAATTGTCCCGCAGCCACTGCACTAAAGCTCCGGCGAGCGCAATACTGCCTTCCAAAGCATACACAGCGGGCGATTCCCCCATCTTGTAGGCGACTGTTGTCAGTAACCCGTTTTTTGAACGGACGATCGTCTCACCGGTATTCAGGAGCATAAAACAGCCCGTACCGTAAGTATTTTTCGCCTCCCCCGGACTGAAACAAGTTTGCCCGACGAGAGCGGCCTGCTGATCGCCCAAAGCAGCAGCAATTGGAACACCTGCAAGCAATCCTTTTGCAGTTCCAAAAACTTGACTCGAAGGGCGAATTTCTGGCAGCATCTGGCGGGGAATTGCCATTATTTCCAAAGTTTCTGCATCCCAATCGAGGGTTTGCAAATCCATTAGCATCGTGCGGCTGGCGTTGGTAACATCAGTAATGTGCGCGCCGCCAGTCAGGTGCCAAATCAGAAAAGTATCGACATTGCCAAAAATCGCATCGCCTCGATTTGCCGCTTCGCGCAATCCTGGAATATTGTCCAGCATCCACTTAATTTTCGGCCCGCTGAAATAAGTTGTCAGCGGCAAACCGCATCGTTTTTGAAATCGGTCTTTGCCCTCAACTTCAGCTAATTGATCGCAAATAAAGCGAGTGCGAGTATCTTGCCAAACAATCGCATTGCCGTAAGATTTGCCAGTTTTTCTGTCCCAAACAATTGTAGTTTCGCGCTGGTTTGTAATACCGAGTGCAGCAATATCTTTGGGGTCGATATTGCCGATGTCGAGGGCATTTTTAATCACGCTTTGGGTGCGCTGCCAAATTTCATCGGGATTGTGTTCCACCCATCCCGGTTGCGGATAGATTTGCTGGTGTTCTTGTTGGTTGCTGCAAATTCTCTGTCCCAGGCGATCGAATACGATAAATCTGGTGCTGGTGGTTCCTTGGTCGATCGCTGCTACGTATTTTTTTGCCAATTGTCTAAAACCTTTTTAGTAATGAGCTATTTAACGTATATGATACTATGTAAAACACAACCTAATCTCAAAAACTTTAGCTTAGGGAACTCCACAAGTTGAAACTGGCAGATTTGCTGAGGCTCGATCGCACAATTAAGGTTATTGGCTTTGACGACGCTCCGTTTTCTCGTACAAGCGGGAGCCTGGTGTCGATCGCGGGCATAGTCTGCGGGGGAACTCGATTTGAAGGAATGGTGTGGGGACAAGTCCTCCCAGACGGATTAGATGCCACGGATGCTATTTCTGGGCTACTCCTCGGAGGCAAATTTCTGCCGCAATTGCATCTCGTTTTGCTAGACGGAATTGCTTTCGGCGGCTTCAATATTATTGACCTTCCCGAGTTAGCATCGCGGCTGCAAATTCCTTGCGTTGCTGTCATGCGCCGCCAACCAGATTTAGATGCTGTTGAAAAAGCCCTCCGCCATTTACCCGACTCGGAATACCGTTTAGAATTGTTGCGTCGGGCGGGGAAAATTCACGCTTTTGAACCTTTCTTTTTTCAAGTTTGCGGCGAACAACCGGAAGTAATAGCGAGGGTGCTCCAGCGTTTGACAGACACTGGTAAAGTTCCTGAAGCTTTGCGTTTGGCTCATTTGATTGGTGCGGCTGTAATTACTGGAGTTAGCGGTAGTTCTGCTTGAATTATTGTTAAGAACGGGCAAGATGCCCGTTCCACAAAGAGTAAATTTTCTGGTGGGGTGGGCATCCTGCCCGCCCATGAAAGGTTTATTGACAATGGTGCAATATCTCAGTTTGTACTCACTTACTTACACAATTTCGCCGTCAATTTCACCGAACTCGATTTTAGTTCCCAACGCCAAAGCCAGGGTACTTTCAGGTTCTACCATTTTTATATCGCCTTGAATGTCTGTAGCCCACCAAGCGCGATCGGACAAATTGGTCAATCCTAACGAAAGCTCGTTTCTCGATCGAGAAGTGACTATAGCTACAAGACCGTTAGATGCTGCGGCTGTTAAACTCGGTATGTCAGAGGTGAATAGTTGAGTTCCCGCACTCAGAGGAATAACTCGACTGCCTAATTTCAGAGAAAATTGGCTGCTGGTAAAAGAATTTACTGCGGGCTGATTTGATATAAAGGTAGGCGGAATATTTGCCGGTGTTGGGGCTGGCAAGTCAGAGTTTCCTACTGTAATTGTACAGTTGCCGATTTTCTTTTGGTCGCCCGATCGCAAATAACTCACCGCCCCGCTATCAACATTCTCGCAAACAATTTGACCTGCTTCCAATTGAAACCGCATAGCCAAGGGCGAAACATTAGGAATGCAGATAATAGACAAATTTTCATCACTGCCAAAAGTCACTGGTTCCGAACCTAGAGTGAGAGTGCGATTTGCTCCGGTATCGTAACTAATTACCAGCCAAGCTTTGTTGAACAAAGTTTCAGCTACAACCAACATAATTCCAATCCAAAAACCGATCGCAGCACAGCCAGCTAAACGGCCGGCCGTACCGGATAAATTGTAAGCAAACAGAATAAACAAACAGCCGCCCAAAACTCCTCCAACACCGCCGCCTCCCGTGCCGCGAAGCGCTCCCAAATTAGGAATCCGCTGTGCCAGTCCAAGTCCTAACAAACTGCCAGCTATTCCCCAGCAAATTACTCGCAATAATTCGTTGTTTCCGTCGCCAATTCCGCTATAAATACCTTCGGCGATCGCCCCAGAAATGGCTCCTGCTATTAAACCAAACAATCCGCCATTTTTTAAAGCCTGTTTAATTTGAGGCTTGCCTTTGATATAGTAATAATAGCCGAACATAATAGCAGTAGCAATACCACCGCCTACCAATCCAAACCACCGAGCAGTGGACAATACACTGTCAAAAACAGATGTCGAACCAGTGAGTCCCTGCATGAAAGGTTCGGTGATTAGATTGCCGACAAAACCGCCGACTGCACCGCTAATGCCAAACTGTAAAGCTTTTTTAAGGGCTGATAGATTTCTTTTCACGGCGCACCAGATTAAAAGTGAGAGTCAAATCTAGCTACAAGCTCGAAAGTTAGGATTTCCGATGATCGGATATCTTGCACCCTTATCAAAAACAGGCTTTCCGGCCTGTTCCACAAACACAAAGAGTGAGTTTTCTTGCCGGGAGTAGGGGTTGGGTAGGAAACATTGGTGTCAACTTAAGCTTTTAGTCCCCCAGTCCTCCCGTTCACCCGGCAGTCCGCCAGGGAATGAATTCCCTGTCTAATAGCGAAAGTCCTCTAGAAGAGGACTGAATCATTCATTAGTCTTCTTTTAGAGGACTTTCGCTTTGAGGCAGGGGTTTCAACCCCTGACGGACTATCGGTTTTACCTTAAGTTGACACCAATGGGCAAGAGATCCCGCCCGTCCAAGACTTCAAGTTGAGAATGGTGCAAGATGTGAGACGATCGCACATCTCCTCCTCTGTCTCCCGCCTGTCTCCCTTCCCTCTCAGGGAAAAGTCTTTGATCCTCGCGCCGTCGCCCGCCACAATTCCCGATCAAGGCTCGATCGCCTGTAACCCTTGCTGCAAAATAATTATAGGAATTTTTTAACTGTGAAATTCTAACTGAGAACACCCTAGCGAGGGCCCAAATATGAAAAGGAATGTTACAAACTATTACAGTAACACTCAGAATGTGAACATAATGCCTCAAAATACTTGCGAGAGGTAGTTGTGTCAGAGAAGCAATATCCTTACTAACTGCCCGACAGTCACTCGATCGCCACTAAGTGGCCTGCTGCAATCTTGATCGTAAATTAAAGATCGCATCAGTCATTTATGGTATTGTAAGCGACAGGCTTAGTGCGAGCACTCACAACCGCACCGGCGTGAAGAACCAGCGCCGTTAAGCGCCGAAGGCAGTCACCCGCCAACAACTTCAACAGTTGCTGAGTGTGGAAAGTCCAGCCTTCCCCGTCAAAGCTCCTGCCTGAGCAGGAAAGATACGGGACGCAAGCGCCCGCCTTCGCTAGCCCAGCGCAGAGCAGTTCATATAGCAAAATATCCAGCGGGTACACACAAGATGAGTATCGTCACCAAATCAATCGTCAACGCAGACGCCGAAGCTCGCTACTTGAGCCCAGGTGAATTAGATCGGATCAAGAGCTTCGTCACCTCTGGTGAACGCCGCGTCCGCATCGCCCAAATTTTGAGCGAATCCCGCGAACGCATCGTCAAGCAAGCAGGCGACCAACTTTTCCAAAAGCGCCCTGATATTGTTTCTCCCGGCGGCAACGCTTACGGCGAAGAAATGACCGCAACTTGCTTGCGCGACATGGACTACTACCTGCGTTTGATTACCTACGGAATCGTAGCTGGCGACATTACTCCGATCGAAGAAATCGGTATTGTCGGCGTCCGCGAAATGTACAAATCTCTCGGCACCCCGATTGAAGCCGTCGCCGAAGGCGTTCGCGCTATGAAAAATGCAGCAAGTTCACTGCTGTCTGGAGAAGACGCTTCCGAAGCTTCCTCTTACTTCGACTACGTTATCGGTGCGATGCAGTAAGGAATTTCGATTTTAGGTTTTCGATTTTAGATTGAAAATTTGGGGGTTGCCGGCAACAAGTTAAAAGCTTTTGCAAATAACCAGCCACTTAAAAATCTTAAATCCCAAATCCCAAATTCCAAATTCTAGCTCCAAAATTGGACTGACTCAGCCACTTTCTAGGAAACAAGACAACCATGCAAGACGCAATTACCGCCGTTATCAATTCCTCTGACGTTCAAGGTAAGTACCTGGACATCAGCGCTCTAGACAAGCTCAAGAACTACTTTGCTTCTGGTGAACTGCGCGTCCGCGCCGCTACAGCCATCAGCGCCAATGCAGCCACAATCGTCAAAGAAGCAGTTGCTAAGTCTCTGTTGTACTCTGACGTAACTCGTCCCGGCGGCAATATGTACACCACTCGTCGTTATGCAGCTTGCATCCGCGACTTGGACTACTACCTCCGCTACGCCACCTACGCTATGTTGGCTGGCGACCCTTCCATCCTCGATGAGCGCGTGCTCAACGGTTTGAAAGAAACCTACAACTCCTTGGGCGTGCCCATCGGTTCTACCGTACAAGCAATCCAAGCAATGAAAGAAGTCACCGCCGGTTTGGTCGGTTCTGACGCTGGTAAAGAAATGGGCGTCTATTTCGACTACATCTGCTCTGGCTTGAGCTAAGACTCAGGAAGAAGGAAGAAGGAAGAAGGAAGAAAGAAGAAGAAATAACATTTATTTCTTGCCTCTTTTAACTTTGGACTTGTTACCTTTGACTTTGAAAAGAGGTCAGGGAAGTTGAGAGTGATTGCTAGACCGTCAAAGGCTTGTCGAGAAAGCCCGACGAGTTTTAACGAGCTAGTTTTGACTCCTAACTCCCTGCCTTCAATCTTTAAAAAATCCATCTAATAATCTGTAAACCTACTCAGGAGTTAGTTTCCCATGAGAATGTTTAAGGTGACTGCTTGCGTCCCAAGTCAAACCCGCATCCGCACTCAGCGCGAATTGCAAAATACCTATTTTACTAAGCTCGTTCCTTACGACAACTGGTTCCGGGAACAGCAAAGAATTATGAAAATGGGCGGCAGAATTATTAAAGTGCAACTGGCTACCGGTAAGCCCGGAGCTAATACAGGTTTACTTTAAGAGCCGAAGCTGGATTAGTAGAGGGGTAAGAGGTCGATCGCGACCTCTTTTTTTGTTGTTATAGTTATAGCAGAAGGAATAATGTCCAGCCTTGTTAATCTAATCATTGACAAATATTTCAATAAGCAGAAAGTATAACTGCGATTATCGCTAAGAAAACAGCAAGCATTTGTGGTAATGTAATAGCCTCTTTCAAGAATAAAGACGATAATAATATAGTAATCAGCGGGTAGATAGACGTAACACTCACTACATTGGCAACTTCACCTTTGCCAAGGGCTATAAAAAATACTAATGATGCCACAGTGCCACAAACGCCAACTAACATGGCAAAAAAAATTCCCCTAACATCTCCCTCAAAACTAAAATTATTAGTTTGGATAATAATAAATAAAGTAGTTAAAATAGCGCCAATTGCTTCATAAACAAAAGCAGTTTTGTAGTCAATATATTTAGTCGCTAAATTGCCAAAAAATCCCCACAAACCATATAATAGCGAACAGATTAATGCGTAAATTAACCAATCTGGTACTTTAGCCATCTTTGTTAGAGTTTATTGAGATCATTCTAAAATCCTATGGCTAACGACATTCGACGCTTGATTCCCTTTTTTGACCCGAGCGCGTCTCAATGGGCCGCTGAGGCTCGGTGGCTGAGGTGGCTGACTTTTCTGTGGCTGTTTGTAGGGCTGACAGCATTGTTTTCGGCTTCCTATCCCATTGCAAATTATGAATTTGGAGACGGGCTTTATTATTTTAAACGACAGCTAGTCGCAGTGGCGATCGGGCTGGCCGGCTTTAACTTGATAGTGTACTCCCCACTGCGCTACATCATGAAAACATCTCAGTTAGGCGTTTTATTGCTGCTGGGATTGCTCTGGTTGACCTTAGTTCCGGGAGTGGGAACCACAATCAACGGGGCGACTCGCTGGATATCTCTGGGCCCGGTTCCGATTATTCAACCTTCTGAATTGATCAAGCCGTTTTTTGTTCTCCAAAGCGCCCGCATTTTCGGCAACTGGTCCCGGCTGACGAATAAAGTTCGCTTAACTTGGCTGTTAATTTTCGGTGCAATGCTTTTGGGAATTTTGTTGCAGCCCAATTTAAGTACCACAGCTTTGTGCGGGATGACTTTGTGGTTGGTGGCTTTGGCGGCGGGCTTGCCTTACTTGCAGTTGGGCGCAACGGCTATGGGGGGAATGCTTTTAGCCGTTTTAAGTATTAGTGTTAAGGAATATCAGCGCCGCCGGATTATGTCTTTTCTCAATCCTTGGGCTGATCCGATGCAAGACGGCTATCAGTTGATTCAAAGTCTCCTGGCTGTGGGTTCTGGGGGCATTTGGGGTGTGGGTTTGGGGATGTCGCAGCAAAAGTTATTTTATTTGCCGATTCAGTACAGCGATTTTATTTTTGCTGTGTTTGCTGAGGAGTTTGGTTTGGTGGGAGGTTTCTCACTGTTGCTGATGTTGGCGGCTTACTCTACTGTGGCTTTGAGGGTAGCGATGAAGGCTCGAAATAGTGAGAGTCAGTTGGTGGCGATTGGGGTGATGGTGGTGATGGTGGGACAGTCGCTGCTGAATATTGGGGTGGCGACGGGGGTTTTGCCGACTACGGGTTTGCCGCTGCCGTTTTTTAGTTACGGGGGTTCTTCGATGTTGGCGAGTTTGTTGTTGTCGGGGTTGCTGATTCGGGTGGCTAGGGAGAGTTCTGAGGCTGATGTGGTTTCTTTAAACGGCCTCCGTGGAAAGCAGGGAAAGCCGAACTTGCGATCGAACAACGGCACTGCACAACCCGAATAATTTGTCAACTTATTTCCTACACTCGCGGATAACTAGAAACCGGGTTTTTTAACCACAATATTTGCTTAAAACCTTCAATAAGAGTCAAAAAACCCGGTTTCTTTATGTTCTGCTGCGGTATCATTCCGAGCGATCGACTATTTCCGCCCGTCACCTTTATTCGGCGGTTCTTCTTGTTGTTCTTGAGGTTTAGCTGTGATCTCAGTTAATTCTTTTTTGTCTGGTTTTGGTGTTTCTGGAGTTGAGTTAGCCATTGAGTTTTGTCATAAATAGATGCACCGCTTAATTATATCGTTTCGGCTGCAAAGATATTGCTGTAGATATCGAGAGGAAAATCAAGACGAACAATTCTCATGGAGTGGCATTTGAGCTTTAATAAGTGTTAGCAATATTTTGATGTGTGAAGCGGATATTCAAACGAGAGGCCTCTCAAAAGTTATGAAACTGCAAAAAATTGGATTGTCGGGACTGATCTCAATCTTAGCGGTGCTGACTATAGGCGAGTTTCGGTTTATCCCTAACTCTCAATTTAAAATCATCAATTCTCAGGCCTTGGCTCAAACCCAAGCTGAGCGGAAAGCCGAAGCAGACCGACTGTTCAAGCAAGGGATTCAGCAGTATCAGATTAGTCAATTTCAAGCTGCTTTGCAGTCTTGGCAACAGGCACTAATAATTTATCGAGAAATTAAAGACCGCCAAAGCGAGGGGAACGTTCTGGGAAGTCTTGGAATTGCTTACTTTCTCCTCGGCGACTACGCCAAAGCCATTGAGTACCAACAGCAGTGGTTGGCGATCGCCCGAGAAATTAAAGACCGCCAAAGCGAGGGGAAAGCTCTGGGAAATCTAGGAATTGCTTACAGTAACCTCGGCGACTACGCCAAAGCGGTCGAGTACCTTCAGCAGGTGTTGGCGATCGCCCGAGAAATTAAAGACCGCCAAAGCGAGGGGAAAGCTCTGGGAAATCTAGGAATTGCTTACAGTAACCTCGGCGACTACGCCAAAGCGGTCGAGTACGCTCAGCAGCACTTGGCGATCGCGCGAGAAATTAAAGACCGCCAAAGCGAGGGGGCGGCTCTGGGAAATCTGGGAATTGCTTACTTTTCCCTCGGCGACTACGCCAAAGCGCTCGAGTACGCTCAGCAGCAGTTGGCGATCGCGCGAGAAATTAAAGACCGCCCAAGCGAGGGGAAAGCTCTGGGAAATCTGGGAATTGCTTACTTTTCCCTCGGCGACTACGCCAAAGCCATCGAGTACGCTCAGCAGGACTTGGCGATCGCGCGAGAAATTAAAGACCGCCAAAGCGAGGGGGCGGCTCTGGGAAATCTGGGAATTGCTTACCTTTCCCTCGGCGACGACGCCAAAGCCATCGAGTACACTCAGCAGTGGTTGGCGATCGCGCGCGAAATTAAAGACCGCCAAAGCGAGGGGAAAGCTCTGGGAAATCTGGGAAATGCTTACGATAACCTCGGCGACTACACCAAAGCCATCGAGTACCAACAGCAGTGGTTGGCGATCGCGCGAGAAATTAAAGACCGCCAAAGCGAGGGGGCGGCTCTGGGAAATCTGGGAATTGCTTACCGTAACCTCGGCGACTACGCCAAAGCCATCGAGTACGCTCAGCAGGACTTGGCGATCGCGCGAGAAATTAAAGACCGCCAAAGCGAGGGGGCGGCTCTGGGAAATCTGGGAATTGCTTACCATAACCTCGGCGACTACGCCAAAGCCATCGAGTACACTCAGCAGTGGTTGGCGATCGCGCGAGAAATTAAAGCCCGCCAAAGCGAGGGGCAAGCTCTGGGAAATCTGGGATTGGCTCTCGCCAACTCTGGCAATCTCCCAGCAGCAGAGAAAACCCTACTTGATAGTATTAAAGTTTTGGAATCTCTCCGTGCTGGATTAGACGATGCCAATAAAGTGTCAATATTTGAAACCCAAACTAGCCCCTACGTCAATTTACAACAAGTCCTCATTGCCCAGAAAAAAACTAATGAGGCTTTAGAAATTGCCGAACGGGGTAGAGCCCGAGCTTTTGTGGAGTTGTTGGCATCTCGCCTTGCCCCATCTGCCTCTGTCACAACTACTATCAACCCCCCCAATATCCAGCAAATTCAACAAATCGCTAAAGAGCAAAACGCTACCCTCGTCGAGTATTCAACTATTGAGAATCAAGCCCTTTATATTTGGGTCATCAAGCCGACTGGTGAGATTACCTTTCGCTCCGTTGACCTCAAATCTCTGAACATCAATCTACCCGAAGCCACCGAACAGACAAGAGTATCTGCTGCTCTGGGCACGAGAGGATTAAACGAGCAAGATACCGCCTTAGCTGAGATGATTCGCGGCACTCGCGAGGCTCTGGGTGTATCGGCGGGGGACACTGCCAATAAACAAACAGCTAATCCCCCTGCTTCTACCCCTGCTAATTCTCGGATAATCTACCCCAAATTACAGCAAAGTTATCAACTACTGATTCAACCCATTGCCGATCTTTTACCTACTGATCCGAATGCTCCGGTCATCTTCATTCCCCATAAATCCCTGTTTTTAGTTCCCTTTGCCGCCTTACAAAATCCGACAGGTCAATATCTGATTGAAAAACATACCATCCTCACTGCTCCCGCCATTCAAATTTTGCAGTTAACCAGCCAATCACGGCAAAAAGTCCGACAACTTTCTCTGCCAAATAACCTCGTCGTTGGCAATCCAACCATGCCCCAAATTGGCAACCCGCCGCGCCAATTAGCTCCCTTACCAGCAAGCGAACAGGAAGCAATTACAATTGCCAAACTTCTGAATACTCAAGCAATTACAGGCTCTCAAGCGACTAAAGCATCGATTACTCAACAGATGCTAAAAGCCCGAATTATTCATCTGGCAACTCACGGATTACTCAATGAAGTGAAGAGGCGAGATTTACCGGGAGCGATCGCCCTGAGTCCATCAGGAAATGATGACGGATTGCTGACTTCGAGCGAAATCTTGGATTTAAAATTAAATGCTGAATTAGTGGTATTAAGTGCTTGCAATACTGGCAGAGGAAAACTGACAGGCGATGGTGTGCTTGGGTTATCTCGTGCTTTAATTAGTGCTGGTGTTTCCAGTATTATCGTTTCTCTGTGGTTAGTGCCCGACGATCCGACAGCGGAATTAATGGCAGAATTCTATCGCCAGTTACAGCTAAACCCGAATAAAGCTCAAGCTTTGCGGCAAGCGATGCTGATGACAATGAAGATGCACCCAACTCCGCAAGATTGGGCGGCGTTTACGCTAATTGGCGAAGCAGAATAAGATGTTTTTCTGCGCTTGCTACACTGCTTGAGGGTTGCAGCCAAACAAATCGGAGGTGGACGCAAAAACATCTTTGTTAAGTATTAAATGCCGATCGCCATCTCGACTGATTAACCCTTGCTGCTGCAATTTCCCCAGCATTCGAGTTACTGTTACCCGCGTCGTGCAAATCGCATTAGCAATATCTTGATGTGTCAAGCGGATATTCAAACGAGTTCCCTCAACCACAGGCTGACCAAATTCCTGTTGCAATAATAGCAGTAGCTGATACAAACGGTCATCTACTCGCCGCTGTCCGGCGATCGCTAAAATTGCTTCCATTTGCCGCAGCCGCCGTACCATTTGAGGTAGCAACTCGTGAGCTAATTGAGGAGAAGCTTCGATTTCCACCATAGAATACCACATCAAATAAATATCTGATGTCGCCGTAGCTCGGTAAGTCTGCAAGCTTGTCAACCACAAACCGAAGCACATCGAAGGCCCAACCCAACCCAAAAGTCCTTCTTCCCCGGTTGGGTAAAGCGTACTCAGTTGTGCTAGACCTTGACAGACTCGCCAAAGACCGTGCGACATCATAGGAATGGTTTCGCCCTTAGCATAAAAATGCAAGTTTCGAGTCGCTCCTGTGTTATGCTGGATTTCCGCTAAAAGTGCTTTGGATGTTGGTGGCATATCCCTTATTTCCAGCTAAAAAACATTTGTCTGAGACCTACGCCTCTGACTCTAACCGGCAAAGGTAAAGGTTTGGTAATCGTCTGGTTAGCGCCAAGATAAACTTTAGTCATTAGTCATTAGTCATTAGTTGTTATAAAATGACTGAGAACATGGTAAATTATGCAAAATAAATGCCCTCGTTATTGCCGGCATATTAAATAAATATTTAAGTGGAAGAATCAATCAGACTATTTGTTAATAAATAGTGGGTTGCTCAAGGTTTTATAGAAAACCGAGGCGAGTTCTGAAGTTCGATCTCACTCCCAGACCCGCCGAGTCAACTGCTGCTATCTGCTGCCACAACCTTCAAGAACTTCTAAAATAGTTCAAGAAGATATCAAAAGACAAAGTAAGGTTTTTCATGGCCGATCAATTAATTCGCGCTACAGCCGCAGAGGGCGGAATTCGCGCTGTAGGCGTCATTTCCACCCGCCTCACCGAAGAAGCAAGACAGCGGCACAAGCTCTCCTACGTGGCTACAGCGGCCCTCGGCCGCACAATGTCGGCAGGGCTGTTACTCGCCTCCAGCATGAAACGCCCCGAATCGAGAGTCAATATTCGCATCAAAGGAGATGGGCCGCTGGGCGGGCTTCTAGTGGATGCGGGACTTGATGGAACAGTTCGAGGTTATGTGGACAATCCCGGAGTGGAATTGCCGCCCAATGCTAAAGGCAAACTCGACGTTGGCGGGGCAATAGGTGACGGTTATTTGTACGTGGTGCGGGACGTTGGATACGGATTCCCTTATTCAAGTACGGTAGAATTGGTTTCCGGCGAAATTGGCGACGATCTGACTCATTATTTGGCAACCTCGGAGCAAACGCCTTCGGCTCTGGTTCTGGGGGTGTTTGTGGGGGCGGGCGGGGTACAAGCGTCTGGGGGTGTGCTGTTGCAGGTTCTGCCGAAGGCGGCAACGGACGAAAAATTGGTGCAAACTTTAGAATCTAGAGTTGCTGAATTGTCGGGCTTTACGCCACTGCTGCGATCGGGCAAAACGCTGCACCAGATTCTCGAAGAGTTACTGGGAGATATGGGTCTGGAAATTTTCCCGGAAACTCAGATGGTGCGCTTTGACTGCGGCTGTTCGTTCGATCGAGTTTTAGGCGCTCTGAAAATGTTGGGCGAAGCGGAACTCCAAGACATGATTGAAAAAGATGGGGGGGCTGAGGCTACTTGCCATTTCTGCAACGAGGTTTACAAAGCTAATAGCGACCAACTTGCGGAACTGATCGGCGATTTGCGATCAAACTCCGGTTCTTGAGACGATAATGTGTAATTGGCTCTATTGAGTGCGAGTTAGGGATGACGGCCTTGACCAATTGCCAATTACGCATTATCAATTACCTAATCACAAAATTTTGATTTTGGCGGTTTGGCGATCGGCTCTTGCAGCCTGGGGCCGACCGGAGGATGTAAAAGTAAGGAACCCCACGCTTAAAAGCGGGGCTTTCAAGACAGTCCGGCTCTGTGAGCGGGATTGAACCGAAAACCCAAACCTTACCAGAGACAGGATCAGACTTACGTTTTTTGAGTCACGATACCGGAAAATGCGACGCTAGTTTTCCGCTCTATCGCTGAGAGTTAAACAGGACCGGGTGGGGTCAAACCAGTGCTTTCAGCCTAACAAGCTCACAAAACATTCAAGGGAGCGAACCTTACCCCGAAAGGGAGATTGAGGCAACCATACCTCACCGGAGAGGCCACCCGACCTCTCCAACCCCGAAAGGGGATTCAAGGCGACGGTCGTCGCAGCCGCCTTCCTCCCCATGCCTAAAGTCAAGGGCTGCCCGCTCGTTTTTTGGTGATGAATACATTTTATAGAGCAGTTGATAGCAGCGCTCGCAGTTTTTAAATAACTAACGCTGGCTGGTTGCTGTTTGTGGTGAGGATATGAGTCAAGATCGCAAAATACCAGGCCGTTGGTCTGCATCAGAATCTTTGGAGTCAACAAAGGATACTTCGTCGCTGGTGCGTTTACCAGCAAGGAAAAACCGGGCTGAACGACTTAAAGAGCTCCGAGAGTTGGTTACTTCGGGAAAACTGCCGGGAGGGCATCTGGAACTACCGCCGAATTTATCTGGGGAAAACTCGCAGCCGCCGGGGGAACACAATCCGTTTTGGCGAAACTGGTCGAATAAGTGGCAGTTTTGGCTGGCGCTGAGTTTGATGCTATCGGTGGGTATGGGGTTTGTGGCAATTGCGTCTTTACTCAACCTGACCTCACAGTCCAATTGCTCAAAGATTTTTTGGCCAACGGCTTCTGCTAACGATCGCTTTTTTTGTGCTCAAGAAGCAGCAAGCAAGCGGACGGCGGATGATTTGCTCAGGGCGATCGAATTAGTGAATGCTTTGCCACAAGACCATCCGCTGCGGCCGAGAATTAACACTCAAATCGAGCGGTGGTCGGAGGATATTCTCAGGCTGGGAAATGCTACTTTCCAAGAAGGAAAGCTGGAGGAGGCGATTGCGCTCGCTCGCAAGGTTCCTAAAGACGTTCCCGCTTACCCGACGGTTGAAAAGCAGATTGAAAAGTGGCAGTCGATATGGAGCGAGGCAGAGAAAATTTACCGCACGGCTGAAGACCACTTGCGTCAGGAAGAGTGGACGCTGGCTTTCAGCCAAGCTACTCTGCTTTTGGATTTGGGAAATACTTTCTGGGAATCGGCTAAGTACGAGGAATTGACTAAGCTAATTCAGACGACTCGGGCTGAGGGCAATAAGTTGCTAAAAGCCCGCAATACAGCCTCCGAGGGAGGTCTCGACAATCTGGTGACGGGGATTAAGCTGGCTCAGGGAATTGGTCAAAACAGTTATTTGTATCAAGCTGCCAATAAAGCGATCGCGGAATTTAGCAAGAAAATTCTGGATATCGCCCAAAAACGATTGCAGGCAGGGGATTGGCAGGAGGCGATCGCGATCGCTAACAAGATTCCAGAGTCGGCAAATTTAAGGGAACAAGTACAAGATTTTAATGAGTTGGCGAATGCTACTTCTCAGGCTTTGACTGGCTCTGTTGAGGGTTTCTCCAAGGCGATCGAGATTGCTCAAAAGTTGAATTCGGGCCGCCCTTTATACAAACAAGCTCAAGATTTAGTCGGCCGCTGGCAGCAAGAAATGGCTGATGTGAAAGTTTTGGATTTGGCAAGCAGGCTGGCGGCGCCGGGTGGGGTAAATGATTTGAGGGCTGCCATCGCGCAATTGCAAACAGTCCCTCAATCAAATCCCCGCGCTTCGGAAGCTCGCAGTCAAATTAGCAGCTTGACTCGTCAAATCGAGCTGCTGGAAGATAGTCCGTATTTGCAAAGAGCGAACGATTTGGCGAGTACGGGCGATCCGAATGCTCTGGAAGCTGCCGTCGCTCAAGCTTCTCGGATAGCTAGAGGTAGGGCGCTTTACGTGGAAGCTCAAACCAAAATTCAAGCTTGGATCGAGAGGAGACAGCGGCTTGTTGACCAGCCGTTTTTGGATAGAGCTCAGCAGCTAGCGGCGGGGGGCAATTTGGCGGGGGCAATTGAGATGGCCCGCCGGATTCGATCGGGACGGGTGCTTTATGAGGAAGCTCGATCGAACATTCGGACTTGGGAGGCTCAATTTCAAGGCGAGCAAGGTTTGCAGAACGCCCGTCAGACAGCCCGAGCGGGGACTGCGGAGGCTCTGCAAACGGCTATTGCGCTGGCTCTTCAGGTGCCGGAGTCGAGTTCGCTCCGGTGGCAGGCGAGTGAGGCAATTGATGAGTGGAGCCAGCGGATTTTGGCGCTTGGTGTGGAACAGTCGTCGTCGGATCTGGCTGGGGCGATCGCGACTTTGAAGAAAATTCCTTCGGGTACTCGGGCTTTTGAGCAAGCTCGATCGCAAATCAAAGTTTGGGAGGAGTCGCTGGACCCTCCCGATGCTGAATCTCCCCCTCCCGAACCGCCGGAAACTGAGCCACCTAGCAGCTCTAGGAGTCGGTAAATTGGAGGGTGAGAAGGTGCTAACTAATATCTTTACTTCTCTGTATTACTTCTCTGTATTAGGGAACCAAAAATGAAAACGCCCAAGCAAGTGATCCAAGACTGGGTTTCTGCTTATAACGCTCGTGACCCTCACGCCCTGATCGAGCTTTATCACGATGATGCAGAGAACCATCAAGTTGCCTTTGGCGCTCCTATAAACGGGCGTGAGGCATTGCTTGAGAGTTTTGTTACCTTCTTCCAAGCTTTTCCAGACAATTACACGCACGTTGAGAATCTGTTTGAGGATGGCGAGTGGGCGATCGTCGAGTGGACTGGTGGCGGCACATTTCTAGGTGAGTTTGGTGGCAACCTACCAACTGGCAAAAGTTTTACGCTGCAAGGCTGTGGCTTCTTTCATGTTGTTGATGGCAAAATCCATTTTCAACGCGGTTATATAGACAAGCACACTTGGTTCATGCAGATTGGGCTACCGATATCATAAGCTTCCTGTTGTGCAACTGTACAATTATTTCGCATCAAGTCTTTGCTGACTAAAACCTGCATGGCAGCTAGAGACTACCGAAAAAAGGTGCTTTTTCCCGATGCTTGCAATCCCATTAAAATGACTAATTCCAGAGCCTAAACATCCGCCGGATTGAGGTGCATCATTGCCCAAGTGGTGTAAGTGCCGATCGGACTCCAAAGTATGTAAGGCAGCAATAACAGGGCGGCAGGCTCGGAAACTTGCAACACACTTAAAGCTAGTATTACGCTTAAAATAGCCCCCGTTCCGCCAATTATTGTGCCGACTTTTAGGCTCCTAACTTTGCACATAACCGAGGTGTAAGACATAGTTACTATTTCTAAAAGCAGGTACAAACCCATTCTCAGCCAAGTCTCCTGAGTTCCCGGTTCTTTTTCCCACACAATCACTGCTGACCAAGCTGCACAAATAAAAATTACTGTCCAAATTAGGGGAATTGCTTTTTCAAATACTAGCCATCTCGGACGCTGCAAGCGGTTGAACCATTGGATGTCGCTGGGGGGGATGAAGTTAGCTGCTAGTGCTACTATCAAGGCGACGCCTCCAATTACCATCCAGGATTTAATCATTTTTTTACCTTGGGCGAGGTTGACAGGTTCAATTCAGCAGATATTATCTCTAATTTTGGCGATCGCGCAATCTGTCGCTAGTTATATTAGGTTTGGCCCGTCACAAAACCCAACATCAGTTGAAAAGTAATTTAGACTTCTGGGAAACCTCAATTTATTTTATTCAATTCCGCTTCATAATATAAAAAATGTGACTCTTGCTCCCTCCCCTTGAAAAGGGGAGGGTTCCGGGTCTGCTTTTCAGTAAAATTGACCAGTAAATTGAACAAAAAGTCTCTTAGTCTTTCAAAACAATCTGCGACTAGCCGAGCCGATGATGCTGTTCTAATTCTAAACTAGGGTCATTCTCTTTTTTGGGAACCAGAAGCGTATTTTCGCTGCTCGGTTGCAACACGGCTTTAATCACTTGGAGAAAACGGTTAGGCTTTTTAGTTTGACCGTTGAGAGTGCGCCGGTCTTGCACTTTTTTAGAAAGGTGTCGCATTACAGATAAATCGAGTTCATCGATGAAATGGTCTGCTATACGTTCTCCCATTAAATCAATAGCTTCAGCATACTGATCGGTTAGCGTTTCTATGGCATCGTATGCTTCGTCAGCAACTTGACTTGCTATTGTTTTATTTTGGTCGCCCGGTGTCTGGGAATGGCTGCGGCGTCGGTCTAAAAGACTTTGGTAATCAGCAATGCTCATTCCCAAATTGTAGAGATGGTGGTGAGCGTGATCCATCAAATCTACTTCACTCGGATAGAAGAAACCACGAGTGCTGTTGATGCCGTGCAGTTTTGCCCAACGCCGCAGATTTGTCTCATCTTGCAGTTGGTATCGCTCCAACATTTGAGCTGTGTTCAGCTCTACTTCTGGCGTAACTTTGAAATCGCTCATCGGTAAATCCTCGCTGGTGAGTAAATAAATAAAATTGAAACTTAGAATCTGTGATTGGCGTACAGTCTGAAAATGACGATCAATCCTGTGACGGCATTGAGGGAAGTCTTGCGGGCATTTGCTCGCCGTCGATCGTGCGATCGTTGTTCGATCGAGTCAGAGGATTTCAGGGTAGCGTACTTTTGGGCTTTGTCTCGATCGCATCCGGGAGCAAGCACACAGGGTTAATAATATAGCTGATTTATGGTTTTAACAACCGTTAAAAATAGTAAAGTTTGATTGTTGGGCTTGAATTATTAGTAATGTTGAGCTATAATATTCTCAATAACCGTGCAATTAGTAATTTTAGTAGTTGCAAACGAGATTCTTAGTATGCCTGTATACGATTATTTGTGTCCCGAAAACAACCAGCAGTTAGAAGTTTGGCACAGCATGAACCTGGAAGTTTCGACTTGGGGCCAACTGTGCGAGTTGGCTAAGTGCGAACCCGGGGAGACTCCCGCAGATGCTCCGGTACGCCGGTTGCTGAGCGCTCCGAGATTGATGAAGCCGACATCCGACACCGATTATAAAAATTCGGGTTTCAGCAAGTACGTGAAGCGGGATGAAGGGGTTTATGAAAATGTCACGGCTAAGGATGGTGAAAGCCGTATTGTTAATCGAGATGGTAAGCCGCTTAAAGACTGAGAATCGACAATAATCAAGTTTTCAGTTGAGTGAATTACAGATCTTGGGTAGGGACACGGCACTGCCGTGTCCCTTATTTGATCCGATTGAAAACAGCTATATTATTCAGATTATATTATTCTGAGGCAGACACCACAAAACGCTCAACCGGACATAATATTATTAGCCAAACCAATCTTTCATTTTTTGTTTGGCTTGTTCTTTAGTATCAGCATTAATGTATACTGAAACAGTAGCTATTGCCACCAGCAATACTCCCAAATCGTCGGTAAATCCGATGCCGACTAATATATCGGGAATGGCATCAACAGGAGATATAAAATAGGTCAAATCTCCAACTACAACTCCTTTTGCCCAAGCAGGCACGTTTGAGTTCTGAGCCGTATAGTAGAGAATTAAAGCTTTTTCAACTACTTCTCTTCATGCGGTTAAAGCAAAGTTTTTAAGTTTAGTCCAAAAACTTTCATCTGAATAGTTGATTTTGGGGTTGCTGAGGTTTGTTGTGGTCCCTTTCCGGTCGATTAAATCGAGAGGAATTCCCTTAGTTTTAAGCTGGGAAACAGCAGAATTGAAGGATGCTGATGCCTGATTTTTATTGGGCGTGGCCTCCCGTATTTGTTTCATGTCTGCGATGAATTCCTGCATGGCTTGGATTTGCAAGTCGGAAACGGCCAGGAGTTTTTTGGCGGATTGGATCGCCTCGCTTTCTGCGGGATGCAGCGTCTTATTTGCCCCAGCAATGTTAATTAAAAAATACATGACTCCCAAACGCAGCGGTTCTTCTGACTTGCTGAGTGTTTGCAAACAGTCGGTGAGTGAGGGGGGACGGGCTGTGTAGGATTGGATTTGAGCCTTTGCAGAGTCAGAAAATTTGTCTAAATTTATGGTTTTAAACAACAAATCTAGTTCGTCAATATCAACGGAACCATCGGCGGCTGCGATCGCAAACAAAGAACCATAAAAAGCTAAAAGTTCGCTTTCTGAGGAGGTGGCAAAAATATCTCTCTCGGACACGATGCTACTCTGATTCATGACGATGCTTTGCATTTTACCACAAAACTCAGCTCGAAATGATTTCGGCACGCGCATTCAAGGGCTGCGGAAACCGGCAATAATTTTAGAGAGTATGAAACAAAGGAGAATTTTTTATGAAAGTTGCGATCGTCGGCTGCGGCTATGTGGGTACTGCGACAGCCAAACATTTACGCGGCAAATCTGACTGTACCGTGACGGCGACAACTACCACGGCAACGCGAGTAGTTGAGTTGGAGGGTGTCGCGCAGCGGGTAGCCGTGCTCAAGGGAAATGACAAAGATGCGATCGCTGCTGTACTGCAAGAACAAGATGCTGTTATGCTGTGTGTCGGTGCTCCAAATCCTCATGCTTATCGGGAGAGTTATTTAGATACTGCGACAACTTTGGTATCGGTTTTACAGCAGATACCGACAGTAAAGCAGGTTATTTATACGGGTACTTATTCTGTGTATGGCGATCGCCAAGGTGAATTGGTAAATGAAGAATCACCCGTCGCGCCGGCTAATCCAAACGGTGAAATTCTCGCCGAAACAGAACGGGTTTTATTAGCAGCATCTAGTCCCAATCTTCAAGTCTGCATTCTCCGTTTGGGAGGAATTTATGGGCCGGGGCGAGAATTAGTTAAAATCTTTGGAGGCTGGGCTGGGAGCACTCGTCCCGGTAGGGGAGAAGATGCTACTAATTGGGTGCATCGGGATGATATTGTTGGGGGGTTAACCTTTGCTTTGGAAAATCGATTGCAGGGAATTTACAATTTAGTCGGGGATGTGTCGCTATCGAGTGGTGAATTGCTCGATCGTATTTTTGAAACTCACAATTTGCCTAAAGTTTCTTGGGATGGAAGTCCTAGCGTGCGGCCTTATAATGCGAGGGTGTCGAATCAAAAAATTAAGGCGGCTGGTTATCAATTTATACATCCTGAAATTAGGGAGTATTAATCGAGGAGTGAATGGCGTCATTGAGGGCGATCGCTCTTTTTTTATGTTCGCAATTAACAAGGCGATCGCTCTTCGATTTATATTAACTCCGGTCAATAACTCACAATAATAGTGTTGGATATTTATCGGTGCATACTTTTGATTATATCGGTATTCACTACCAACTTAATTAATTATAATTATTGACGCGGACTTGATATTATTGATAGATAAAGGTAAAGCTATAAAGGGTGTTACCGAACTAATTGTAGATGCACTCTCTGGAAAATTATCGGCTGGTATCATTTACAACCGCTGAAACAAATCCATCCGATAGCGTTTGTGATGACCTAATATATCTATCCCGAAATTTTGTTTGCGCGGATCGCCCAAATGTTTTAAAAACTGTGCAGACTCTTGGATAAAGGTATCGTGAACTATGTCACCATTCAGGATGAAACTTTCCACTGGATACCGAAAGTGAACCATCAAGAGATAACCTCCGGGAAGTAACTGGTCAATAATTTTTTGCTTGGTTGTCAGGAGGTCTGGCATTGTCAAATAATAGCCCACTTCTGAGAATAAAATTAAATCGAACTTCTCAGTTGGGAACTGCTGGGGTATCTGCATCTGCTCAAATCGCACCTGTGGGATATCGCGGCAGCGTTTCCGCGCTTCCTCTAATCCTACTTCTGAATAATCTACTGAAAGCAATCTGTCACATTTTTTGGCAAGTTTCTGGGTGAGGACGCCGATAGCACATCCGATTTCAAAAGCATTTTTGAATCGGACTTTTGGCAAGGATCTGAGCGTTGTTCTGAATTTACTGGTTTCATAAAAGCTAGAGGTGTATCTCCAAGGATCTTTACTTTGGCGATAGGTTTCATCAAAGAAGCTGGATTGTACTGATTCCGGTTCTGAAGGTTTCATTGTTAACCTCTCTAAGTTAGATAATATCTAACTAAATATACTCACAAAAAAAATAGATTCAGGACTTATTAAAGAATTTAACTTTTACACTATCTATAGAGTTAAGGTCGTCAGTGCTCACCCTACATATAGAGTCTGTACATAATTGCTGAGATCGCATCTTTCACTCTCTTCTCACTGATGAATCACAGGTGGGACGCCTGTCCCACAATACATCTAATGAATAAAGGGCGATCGCTCTTTTTCTTTACCGCAGATGCAGGCGGATAGACGCGGATGAACGCAGATGAATAAAGGGCGATCGCTAGATTAAATAATTATCTCGATAACGTTCCTGTGCCATTTGTCGTGCTTCAAATTCATTCCATTGCTGGATAGGTCGTAAAGTTTCTACAATTGTCAATTCATCGGGAATTGGTGTACCTATTATTTGATTGATTACTTCGGCTATTACCCGACAACAGCTTTGTGGCCAACGGACTACTTGCTCCTCAGCAAATCTAATGACTATCCATCCTTTTTCTAAAAATAGTTGATGGCGCTGATTTTCTTGGACAAGCACTTCGTAATTTTTAGGCTCACCGCTTTCATAGTGATAAGGTTGATCAATTGTTATATCAATACGTAAATTTGTTAACTTATCAAAATAAGAAATTTCTATATAGTAAGGTTGATAGGAGTGGGATTTTTGGATGATTAAATTGTTATAAATTTTATCGGGAATAATAGCTGTAAGTTCTTATAAAATTTACTTTCAACCCACTGAGACTTGGTACTGACAATTCTACCTTCAGGAGGGACGGTTTTTATGATAATGTCTTTAATTATCTGATAGCGATACTGTTTTATTTTTTCAGGTTTTTGGGATTCTGCTATCTGCCGTTTATGCTGAATCTCACGCTTTTTCCATTCTGCTAACAAATCTTTATAATCGCGCATTTGTTGCTTGTATTGATTAAGTGTCCGTAAGTAATACATTTGTTGTTGCCAGAAGTTCAAGGCAGTAACAAAGATTCCACCTACAGAAATATAGAAACTAATGATAATATTTTTACTGGCAATCAGACCAATAGTTGCAAAAGGAATAATTAATGGGAGAGATTTATAAAAAAACAAAAGTACATCAATTGGTTGGGGCTTATAACTAGGAGGTAAAGGTTTTGGTTCACTAAATTTCCATGTGAAGGGAACTGCATTCATAGCTTGAATAACAGGATCGGGCATGAGGATAATAGGATATTGATTCATGTTTTTTAGTGGGTGTATTATTAAACTATAATACTCAACTATTTTCACGAGATATTCCGCCCGGCAAAGGCAAACACTGTTGTAACAAGGTGGGCCAATGCCCACCCTACCAAATTACCCCATAATCCCAGCAAAAAAGTCGATCGTCTCTTTCAACGCTTTCACAAACACATCAATCTCCTCACGAGTATTGTAAAAATACAAACTCGCTCTGGCAGTAGATGAAACGTTCAAATAGCGGTGCAAAGCTTGGGTGCAGTGATGCCCGGAACGAATCGCGACTCCCTCCTGATCTAACATGGTAGACAAGTCTTGAGGGTGAATTTCTCCCGCAGTAAATGCCGCCAAAGCTGCCCTACCTTCGCCGTTGCTGTCTGGCTGCGGGCCGTAAATTTTGATTTCGGGAATTTGCCGCAATTGTTGGAACATATAAGCATTCAATTCTGCTTCGCAAGCGTGAATCTTATCCATGCCAATGTTACTAAGATAATCGATTGCTGCACCAAGGGCGATCGCCTCGCCGATTGCAGGCGTGCCGGCCTCAAATTTGTGTGGCAAATCGGCATAGGTGGAATAATCGAGAAACACGTCAGCAATCATCTCGCCGCCACCGAAAAACGGAGGCATTTCTCTCAGCAAGTCCAGTTTACCGTACAGAAAACCGATGCCAGTCGGAGCGCACATTTTGTGACCGGAAGCAACCAGCCAATCGCAATCTATTGCTTGCACGTCTACTATCATGTGCGGCACGCTTTGGCAAGCATCAATTAAAACTCTTGCGCCGAAACTGTGGGCAATTTTGCAGATTTCTTTGACTGGACTGATGCAGCCCAAAGTATTAGAAACGTGAACGGTTGACACCAACTTAGTTTTATGGGAAATCAGGGTTTTAAACTGTTCCAAATCAAACTCGTTAGTTTCCGTTAACTCCACAAACTTCAGCACCGCACCGGTTCTTTGAGCAATCATTTGCCAGGGAACGAGATTGCTGTGGTGTTCCATTACCGACAGGATAATTTCATCTCCGGCTTGCAGATTGCTCAAACCCCAAGAATAAGCAACCAAATTAATCGCTTCGGTGGCGTTGCGAGTATAGACAATTTCTTGCCGCGACGCGGCATTTACAAAGGCCGCAACTTTGTCTCTGGCACCTTCGTAAGCATCAGTCGCTTTGGCGCTGAGAGTGTGAGCGCCGCGGTGCACGTTTGCATTGTATTGTCCATAGTAATCACGCCAAGCGTTGAGCACAGCTAGGGGTTTTTGAGAAGTAGCTGCATTGTCTAAATAAACTAGCGGTTTACCGTTGACTTTTTCATTCAAAATGGGGAAGTCACCGCGAACTTTTGATGCAAGTGTTTTTTCTTGAATAAGTGTCATATTTTTTGAAGTTAATGATTTGTCGTTGGGTGGGGGCGGGTTTACGAAATTGTTGGTTTTAGGCAATTATTATTCGTGAAACCCGCCCCTACAGGCTGTTAAAAATGGTGCAAGATGTGGTAGGAACACAGCACTGCTGTGTCCTCTGTATCCTCATTTGTATGAGTTATCCTTGGATGGCCACGCAGGTAGAAAGCATTTTCGCCACCCCAAGAATCGGTAATTGATTGAGCATTTCCGCCGCAAAAGCATCGATTAGCAAATAGCGACTTTTTTCTAAATCCAAACCGCGACTTTGCAAGTAGAAAAGTTCATCATCTTCTAACTGGCTGACAGTTGCACCGTGGGAACATTTAACGTTGTCCGCCACAATTTCTAACTGCGGTTTGGTATCTACGCGGGCTCTGGGCGACAGCAATAAATTCCGGCTCAACTGTCCGGCATCTGTTAATTGTGCGGCTTTGCGAACGAAAACTTTGCCGTTAAATACAGCACGAGCTTTGTTGCCGACAATGCACTTGTGCAATTGGCGACTTGTACCGTGGGGGTGATTGAAATCGATTAAACTGTGAGTGTCTGATAACTGTTCCCCAAAGGCTACGCTTAAGCCGTTTAAAGTTGTTTCAGTGGCTTCGCCGCGCTGAAATACTTCTAAATTGTGCCGCGATATTTTGCCTCCCAAGCTGATAGCATGGCAAGTGTAACGGCTGTTGCGAGATTGTTCGATCGCACTTTTGCCGATATGAACAACCTCCCCACCTTCCCGCTGAAGCCGAACGTGATTCACAGTGGCGTTTTCGCCGACAACAACATCCGTTACAGCATTCGTAAATGCAGCGACATTACCGATAGTTGCGTAATCCTCAACCAGCGTCACATTGCTTCCAGGTTCAGCTATGACCAAGCAGTGCGGTTGGGACATCGTGGGAGATGCACCGGGCGCTGTCAGGAACAGCAAGTGAATCGGAAGGTCGATCGACATATTGGCCGGTACGAACACCACCGCAGAATCCGTCAAACCCGCAGTATTCAGCGCGGTAAACACCTCAGTTTGCTGTCTGTGCTTGCTCAAAACATCGCTGATGCGCCCTTGATATTTTTCGGGTACATTGGATAGATTACCTGCGTAAAAGTCGATAGGCAAATTGGGAAAAACCGACGACTCCACCGTTGACAAATCCGGCGCATAAAACCCGTTGACAAACACCAATCTTAATGGTAAATCTGCCTTGTTTTTCACTGGCATAATGATATCAGCCAGCTTAACTGTTGACTGATTGCTCTGGGGTATATGAAAAGGAATTTGCAACACCGCCGACAAATCAGTAAAGCGCCATTCTTCATCCTTCACCGTCGGAAAACTCGAAGAAAGCACGTATTGAGTCGCCGCATCCCGCAAATGCTGCCACCCGTAAGCAGAACTTTCGTTATTAGTTGCGCCCAACTTGCCGCACTGATTCACCAAATCATTCAAAAACATTTCCCTACTAGCAACTTGCGTATTCATCATCGCACGCCTACTCCTGCTGCTTCCTCTTCCACAACCCAGTCATAACCGCGCTCTTCCAATTCCAGCGCCAACTCTTTCGGGCCAGTCAAGATAATTCTGCCCGCTTCCATGACGTGAATAAAATCAGGAATAATGTAATTCAGCAACCGCTGATAGTGAGTAATCACCAACATCGAATTTTCAGCATTTGACAACTGATTCACACCGCCAGCGACAATCTTGAGAGCATCAATATCCAAACCCGAATCAGTCTCATCCAGAATAGCTAACTTTGGTTCCAAAAGCGCCATTTGCAAAATTTCATTCCGCTTTTTCTCGCCACCGGAAAAACCCTCATTTACGCTGCGGCCTAAAAAAGAATCATTCATCTTGACAATATCCAGCTTGTCCTCGATTAAATCTTGGAAATCAAAAGCATCCAATTCTTCCAATCCGCGATGTTTGCGGTGAGAATTGTAAGCCACGCGCAAGAAATCCAGATTGCTAACGCCGGGAATTTCTAAAGGATATTGGAATGCCAGAAATACGCCCGCCAAAGAACGTTCTTCCGGCGGTAACTCCAGCAGGTTCTGCCCCAGAAAAGTAACTTCTCCACCCGTTACTGTATAAGCAGGATGGCCCGCTAATATCTTGGATAAAGTGCTTTTTCCCGAGCCGTTCGGACCCATAATCGCGTGAATTTCACCCGATTTAATTTCCAGATTCAAACCCTTAAGGATTTGGGTATCTTCCACATTCGCAGTTAAATCGCGGACGGATAGCACCACTTGACTATTTTCAACAATCATCTATTTTTGTCCTTTGCCTCAATGCACTTTACAGTTTTTTCTTCTCGTTCCTATGCTGTACCCATTGGTGACAATTTAACGTTAAACCGATAGTCCGCCAGGGAATTCATTCCCTGTCTCAAAGCTAAAGTCCTCTGAAGAGGACTGAGAAGAAAATTTTAAACTCATTAGTCCTGTTTAGAGGAGTTTAGCTATTAGCCAAGGAATTCATTTCCTGGCGGACGGGGAGCTTAAGTTGTCACCAATGGACTCGGCATGGAAGGGTTTATTGCCCGCGAAAATTATCCGACACTTCCTTCTAGCTTCAGACTCAACAGCTTATCAGCTTCCGCCGCAAATTCCATCGGTAACTGATTGAAAACATCTTTACAGAAACCGCTAATCATCATCGAAATAGCATTTTCTGCGGAAATTCCCCGCTGTGCGAAGAAGAACAATTGCTCTTCGCCAATCTTAGAAGTAGAAGCTTCGTGTTCCACTTTAGCAGTGTGGTTCTGCACTTGAATATAAGGGAAAGTATTCGCTTGAGCGTTATCCCCAATCAGCATGGAATCGCACTGAGAGTAATTGCGAGAGCCTTTAGCATTCGGCCCCATTTTTACCAAACCGCGATAGCTGTTGGATGAATTTCCCGCCGAAATTCCCTTAGAAATAATCGTGCTGCGAGTATTTTTACCAATGTGGATCATTTTGGTGCCGGTGTCAGCTTGCTGTTTGTTGTTTGTCAGCGCTACCGAGTAAAATTCGCCTACCGAGTTGTCGCCGACTAACACGCAACTGGGATATTTCCAAGTAATCGCGGAACCGGTTTCTACTTGTGTCCAAGAAATCTTAGAATTGACTCCCTGACACAAACCCCGTTTGGTCACGAAGTTGTAAATGCCGCCTTTGCCGTTGGCGTCGCCAGCGTACCAGTTTTGCACTGTGGAGTATTTGATATCCGCATTGTCCATTGTTACCAATTCCACGACGGCGGCGTGCAGTTGATTGGTGTCAAACATCGGCGCGGTGCAGCCTTCTAGGTAAGAGACAGAACTGTTTTCTTCTGCAACAATTAGGGTGCGCTCGAACTGACCCGAATCTCCGTTGTTGATGCGGAAATAGGTTGACAATTCCATCGGGCATTTGACGCCTTTGGGAATGTAAACGAAGGAACCGTCGCTGAATACGGCGGAGTTGAGGGCTGCGAAAAAGTTATCGCCGACTGGTACGACGCTACCGAGATATTTTTCTATTAGTTCGGGATAATCTTTGACGGCTTCTGAGATGGAACAGAAAATAACACCATCTTTGGCTAACTTTTCTCTAAATGTTGTGGCAATTGAAACGCTGTCGAAAACGGCATCGACGGCGACATTTCCCAGCCGCTTTTGTTCGGATAGGGGAATGCCGAGTTTCTCGAAGGTTTCTAGCAGGGTCGGGTCTACTTCGTCCAAACTGTTGAGCTTTTTGGGCTTTTGTTTGGGCGCGGAATAGTAGATAATTTGTTGGTAGTCGATCGCGGGATAGTTGACGTGGGGCCAGGTGGGCTCAGTCATTGTCAGCCACTTCCGGTATGCTTTGAGGCGGAATTGCAGCATGAATTCCGGTTCGTTTTTCTTGGCGGAAATCAGGCGCACTACATCTTCGCTCAAGCCGCGGGGGATGGTGTCTGACTCGATGTCGGTGACGAAACCGTATTTGTAGGGCTGGTTGACTAGGGTTGTGACTGTAGAGCTCATTAATTTTGCGCTTTCGAGTGTTCTGGATAAGTCTCTCAAAGATGGCAGACGCGGAACTGTCGGGGGCCCGGCAAGTTCTGGGGGCTGCTCTGGGAAGTAAAACAACAGGTTTGTTGCTTTAGTATATTTTAAGCTACATTAACAACAGTGATATTGTCAAAGTCAAATTAATAATTTTTTGTGAAGATGATGGAGACTACTCAGCAGACTTCCACGAAACAAGACATCCTCGAATATTTGCTCAAGGAGGGGCAGGGGACGGCTCTTGAGTTGGCGGAGTCTTTGGATATCAGCCCGCAGGCGATTCGCCGTCACTTGAAGGATTTGGAAGCGGAGGGGCTGATTCAGTATCAGTCGGTTCAGGCTGGGATGGGGCGGCCGCAGCACATTTATGAGCTTACCAGTCTGGGGCGCGATCGATTCCCGAATCGTTACGGCGATTTTGCAGTCTCTTTCTTGGATACTTTGGCGGAAACCGTCGGCCGCGAGCAAGTGATTACTATCCTGCGAAAACAATGGCAGCGCAAAGCTACGGACTATCGGCGACTGGTGGGTGCTGGTTCGCTGCAAGAACGGGTGACTAAGTTGGTGGAACTCCGCAGGGCTGAAGGTTATATGGCTGAGTGTTATCCTGTAGAATCGGTAGAGGTTGGGATGTGCGATCGCGCTGGTTTGGGCGATCGATTTGTGTTGATGGAACACAACTGCGCGATTTCTAATGTTGCTGAAACTTTTCCGAGTGTGTGTGGCAATGAGTTGGAAATGTTTGCAGCGGTTTTGCCGGATTGTATTGTGGAGCGGACTCACTCGATTATTAATGGGGAACACCGCTGCGGTTATTTAATTGCAAGGAAGAAGGAAGAAGTTCGGCAACGGATTTTGTAACGGATTTAACGGATGTCACCCATGGAAGTTCGGCAACGAATGAGTATAACGGATGTCACGGATGTCAGGGATTACCAATTACCGATTACCCATTAGGAATTACTAATTTTTAATATATGGAACCGCTAGCAGATTTTTTAAAGCCGGAAGAGTGTGCGGAAGTTGATATGGCGCTGCTGTCATCGAAAGAAAAGTTTTCGGCGCGGGTGGCAATTTATGCTTTGAGGGTGCTCAAGCAAATTGCTGGGGAGACTGGGAAGCCGGTGGCTGAGGTGACTAATGGGCAGGTGATGGATTGGATTAAGAATGATGAGAGTATTAAAGGGTCGATCGAACTTGATGCTAGTTTTGAAAACTTTTTTACAAATTTGGTGGTGGCGTCTTTGCGGCCTTTGAGGCAAATTGCGACAGAATCTGAAAGCCCGATCGAACAATTAACAGTTAAGCAGGTTGTGGCGTGGTTTGTGAAGGACGGGAAGATTCGCAGAGAGCAGGGAACCGAGGCGGCGTTTTTGGATTTGTGAGTTAAAGGTCGATCGGCCCCACTGGCAAATAATACGTCAAACTCGGCTATTGGGGGCGGTTTGGGGCGAGCGAAAAAAAAGTTTTGACTTTGGGGTTGACAGACCGGGGAAAACTTGATAAGGTAATTAAGTCGAGCGAAAGAGATGCAGCGCATCAAACTGAACGCAGACACAGGATTAAAAGTTTTCAAAGCTTTCCTGGTGCTTATGATGTAATGGAACCACTCCGATCCATCCCGAACTCGGTTGTTAAACGTTGCTATGGCGAAGATACTCGGCGGGTCACTGCCCGGTAAAATAGCTCAGTGCCAGGTTAATAATAAATTAAAGCTCTTTTCCCGCAACAACGGAAAAGGGCTTTAGTTTTTTGGTGAGTTATTAGGCATCTACACCACAGCAAGTCTTGCGCCCTTTGTAGAAATCTCAATATTCTTCGCCAGCAGCAGATTTGTGGTCGATCGAACTTGATGCGAGTTTTGAAAACTTTTTCACGAATTTAGTAATTGCGTCTTTGCGGCTTTTGAGGCAAATTGCGACAGAAGCTCGGCTATTGGGGGCTGTTTCGGGCGATCGAAAAAAAGTTTTGACCAAGGGGTTGACAGACAGGGGAAAACTTGATAAGGTAATTAAGTCGAGCAAAAGAGATGCAGCGCATCAAGCTTAATGCAGACACAGGATTAAAAGTTTTCAAAGCTTTCCTGGTGCTTATGATGTAATGGAACCACTCCGATCCATCCCGAACTCGGTTGTTAAACGTTGCTATGGCGAAGATACTCGGCGGGTCACTGCCCGGTAAAATAGCTCAGTGCCAGGTTAATAATAAATTAAAGCTCTTTTCCCGCAACAACGGAAAAGGGCTTTAGTTTTTTGGGGAGTGATTAGGCATCTACACAACAGCAAGTCTTGGGCCCTTTGTAGAAATCTCAATATTCTCGACCAGCAGCAGATTTTTGGTCGATCGAACTTGATGCGAGTTTTGAAAACTTTTTTACAAATTTGGTGGTGGTGTCTTTGCGGCCTTTGAGGCAAATTGCGACGAACCGATGCGGCTTTTTGGGATTTGTGAGTTAAAGGTCGATCGGTCCCACTGGCAAATAATACGTCAAACTCGGCTATTGGGGGCTGTTTCGGGCGATCGAAAAAAACTTTTGACTTTGGGGTTGACAGACAAAGGAAAACTTGATACATTAATTAAGTCGAGCGAAAGAGATGCAGCGCATCAAGCTTAACATTAAGCTAAACGCAGACACAGGATTAAAAGTTTTCAAAGCTTTCCTGGTGCTTATGATGTAATGGAACCACTCCGATCCATCCCGAACTCGGTTGTTAAACGTTGCTATGGCGAAGATACTCGGCGGGTCACTGCCCGGTAAAATAGCTCAGTGCCAGGTTAATAATAAATTAAAGCTCTTTTCCCGCAACAACGGAAAAGGGCTTTAGTTTTTTGGTGACTTACAGATGTTTATAATATGACAAGTGGGTAAGTCCAGAACAAAATCTGGTGTAGTTGGGAAAACAAGGGTGAAATGCGTGTTATCAGCCGAAAAATCCTGCGAGATTTCTGTGAAAGCCATGCCGATTCCTGCGATGCACTTTATGACTGGTATAGAGTTTCAAGTAAAGCGGAATGGCAGAACCTAATTGATGTTCAGCAGATTTATCCAAAAGCTGAGTCAGTCGGAAATTTTACTGTATTTAATATTAAGGGAAATAGATATCGGCTGATTGTTGATTTGGTTTATGTCTCTCAAAGAATCTACATCAAATATGTTCTGACTCACGCTGAGTATGATAAGGATGAGTGGAAAAATGATCCGTACTTTTGATGCCAAATCTTATACAGATTTACTTGTTCGGTATCAACCCAAACCGATCGCAAATGAAGCAGAAAACGAGGCCGCGATCGCTCTGGCTTGCGAACTGGAACACCGCCCTATGCGATCGCTGGAGGAAGAGCTATTTCTGGAGCTTTTGATAACGCTGATTGAAAAATTTGAATCTGAAAATTATCCGATTCCTGCCGGAAATGCTGCTTCAATGTTGCAACATTTAATGGATACGAGAGATTTGGACAAATCTGATTTGATTCCTGTTTTGGGAACGGAAACTGAGGTTGAGAAAATTTTTGTTAGTGGAAGGGCGATCGAAATAGATGAAGCCAGGAAATTAGCCGATTTTTTCCACGTTGATATTAGTTTGTTTCTCTAATCGCGATCGGGTTTACTGTTATCAAACACAATTGCACTGATGATTGCATTTGTATCAAAAACGTAGCGCATCTCACTCCTCAAAAAGAATTGAATCCAAAATTTCTGCGGTCAATCCTCGCGCTTGAGCATTCCGACTAATCTCACTCATTACCTTCTCTAGGGGTCTTTTGCGTCGAGTTACATCACTAAGTTTCAGGCTAAGTAATGCCTCCAATTTACGACGCTGTTCTTCAGAAGCAGCCTCAAATATCTTAGCAACTTCAGCATTAACGCGAATTGTGATTGTTTTGGTTTGCATGATGGTTATGTGATGTTTCAATGACTGTTTTCAAATAAGCTAGAATTGCGGGGGAATCGAACCATGTTTTAATGCCATCATAACCAGCGATCGCCCTTATTTTAGCAGTCAAGAGTGGGCGATCGCCTTTCGCCTTCCTCATAGCCCGAATCGCGGGCAAAAGTTGCTGCCTAAACTGTGCTATATTTTTGACCAATTTGTCGAAGCAATTTAGTGAAATTGTCCTTGTCAGATTCATTTTGAAACGTATCTACTACCTTTTTTAACCTAGACAAGTCATTGGTATAGTTCTTGTCAGATAGCTGTGACACTAATTGCGACGAGAAAAATTTTACTAAATCAGGTTCATTAGATAAGACATCTACAACCTCTTTCAACTTAGACAAGTTCTGACTGTACTTCTCGTCTGATAAAATAGCTACTGCATTTTTTAATTGTGGCAACTTGTTTTTATACTTCTCATTAGAAACCAGATCCGATAAGTTTTTGTCACTCCCCACTAGAGTTACTAACTCTTGCAACTTAGATAAATTGGTAGAATATTTATCGTCGGACAAAATATCTACTACCTTTTTCAACTTAGACAACTCCTGTTTCTGCTTCGCGTCAGATAGCAGTGAAGTTAATTTGCTTTCCGTCTTGACAAATTTTGCTAAGTTTTCATAGTTAATGGCATGAGCATCTGAAAGAATTATTTTCCAAGCTATTTTTGCGTTTGTAAATACAACCCCCTCTTTTGCATCCTTAAAAAAACTGTTGTCTATCAAAGCGATTACTTTTTCTCCAGAGTCAAGAGATAGCCATGAAGACAGCGCTTTGGATAGTTTATCTAATGGAATATTAGGAGCAGAAAATCCATCTTTAATGCCATGTTGTGGAATTACATCCTTCTTTTGTGAAAAAAATTCTCCCCAATAACCGGGAATTATATCTTCAGTATAGGTGTAAGTCCGAGTTTCTAATTGATGCAGCTCCGATGAATCGCGAGTCTTTCCAGATTTGAGCAATGACCAAATCATATATGCTGTACCCGATGCCACAAGAGCAGTACCGCCCGTGATGAAACTGAGTCCACCAATAGCCGAAATAGTGGCAGTAATAGCAGCAGCACCAGACAATGTACCGGCTACTCCCAAAGCACCCGCAGCAGTCCAAGCCGCTAAAACAGTTGCAGCACCGGCGATTGTTCCTGTACCAATGGCAATTCCCAGATTTTTTTGGTCTTCGCTATCCATTTCTGAAACTAACGCAATAGACAGCACTCCTGCAGCTCCAAATAGCGCGACTCCTCCTGTTGCTACTGCTAAACCACCCAGCATTCCTAAACCACCAGCCGCGACAGAACCACCACCTAAAAAAGCTAAAGTCGCGTTGGTTGCAGCCGCTCCTGATAAACTACTAATACTAACACCCGTGGCTGTTTCTACTCCAAGTACACTTAGCATTTTCGTAGCTTGTGGAACAATTGCTGCTCCTTTGTCTTTAGCATCCGTCAGTTTCTTTTTCAATACTTTAACAGTTTTGACAAAATCATAGGCTTTTTCAGCAGAAGCAATTTGACTATCTAAATTCTGTTTCCTTGCTATTGAGTAAACAACTTTAGCATTTTCTGGAATTTTAGCCTGGCTGATGAATGAGTCTAAGGACTTCAAAGTGGCGGCATCTTCTACTGTTTTTCCATCGCGCACCTGCTGATAAGTTAACAGGTACTTTGTCTGTATATCGGGAGTTAATTGTGGGTTTTCATTGATCAGTTTGACAAGAATAAAGTCAACTGTTAAGGCTCTTGAGTTGGCAAGGGCTAAAGAGTAGTTTTGCTTGATTTCTAAAGGCAGTGCAGAAGCCGCAACAATTGAGTAAATATCTGTGAGCGCCTTAAAGTCAGGAACCGGTTCGCCGGCACGGACGTAGGCAAAAGTTCCTCTGATTAGTTTCTTTTCTGCCTCAGTTAGTTTAGATTGACTTAATGCCATTTCAATGGCTTGCTCAGTTCCGAGTAAGCGCGAATTGTTACTGGCGATTTCGTAACGCTCTTTAATTTTGTTGTCTAGCTTTGAGGAGCGTATCACATAATCAAGCAAATCCAAGGCAATCACATCGTTAATATACTCACCATCTTCAACTTGCTCATAAACAAATTTGCATTTCGCTTTGCTTGCTTCTTCGACAAATTGCGTATTTTTGTCAATTTCTTGATAAATTTCCTCTTTTATTCCGAGTTGTCTATCGTATAAGGTATGCAAAACTACAGTAATATCTTTACCGTCTTGACCGCGCCCTTTGATGGTAATCTCTTGGCTATCTTGAACTTTGGAGGGAATTTCCACCTGGCAAGGTTCTCCCGATCGCAAAGTAAAAGTTTGCTTTCCTCCTACTCGGGCTGTGGTATAAGGAACAAAAATATGATAGTTCTCCAAGGTAGAAAAATTTTTGCCTAATCCCTCGCTATCAGCCATAGCGCTAGCTGGATCAAGCAAGTCTTTTGTCAATAAACCCAAAGTACCTAAAGCAACATAACTAAGAAAAGAGCGACGGTTGAGAGGAGAAATATTTATGTGAGTCATAACTGAGTATTTGTAGCTTGAATGTAGTTTTTAGGCGAAATAATCAAATCCGAACTCTAATTTATCAAGTTCGTTACTTCCAAATTTACTAGCAAACTTACCCTTAGCCCTAGTGGCCCACCCCAAAGCCTGTGCTTGCTCATAAATCAGATGAGCTTGTTTCTTTGGCGCCAATTTTCCTTGCGACAAAGCAAACTCACTCTATTAAATCAGCGACACCCAACTTTGTCAACAGGTGATTGACTACAAAACTGCGCCTGTTTAGCAAACTATAATTAAGCCAACAAGGAAATCCGCGTGGCCCGATTATTTTGCAACTTGCCTAAAATTACCCGATCGACTATTGTTCCTACTAGATATCATCTTGATATAACAACCAACAAAAACATGACAGCAATATTACCGCCTTGGATAGTTTTAGACTCCCTATTGCACAACTGGCTACTAGAAGATATCGGTAGGGGCGATCGCACAACAGCGGCCTTATTTCCCGCAAACAGCATCCAGGGTACAGCTAAATGGATAGTCAAAGAAGCTGGAGTCATTGCCGGATTGCCAATTGCCGATCGCACATTTAAACTTTTAGACAGCAGCCTCAGTTTCATCCCCCAAGTACCAGAAGGGAAACTGTGCGAAAAAGGAGAAGTAATTGCCGAAATTTCCGGCAATTTCGATGCGCTGCTAACCGGAGAAAGAGTAGCATTAAACTTGGCAATGCGTTTGAGCGGCATCGCTACTTTAACTCAAAAATATGTTGACAAAATTGCCGATTTGCCCGTGCAATTAGTGGATACGCGCAAGACAACGCCGGGATTGAGATTGTTGGAAAAATACGCAACTCAAGTCGGCGGTGCTAGCAATCACCGGATGGGATTAGATGACGCGGTGATGATTAAAGACAATCACATTGCGGCGGCTGGGGGAATTGCAGAGGCGATCGCCCTAATTCGCAATTCTATCCCCTATCCGCTGACAATCGAAGTCGAAACCGAAACTCTGGCTGAGGTAGAGACAGCTTTGCAGCATAAAGCCGATATTATCATGTTAGATAATATGTCCTTTGATTTGATGCGACAGGCAGTGGCAATAATTCGCCAAAAGAGTGATCGGGTAAAAATTGAAGCTTCCGGCAATGTTACTTTAGAAACAATTAGAAGTGTAGCCGAAACCGGAGTTGACTATATTTCTACCAGTGCTCCGATTACGCGATCGACTTGGCTGGATTTGAGCATGAAAATTCAGAGTCATTAGTCATTAGTCAGCAGTCATAAGTGATAGAAAATATTGCCAATACCCAATCAAGCTTTAATAGCCTCTTTATTCTTTAGTCCCCATCGGTTCGGACTTCGTTTGACTATTAAGCGATTTGAATCGCCGAATAATTCCAGAGGGAACTTATCTCTTAGCTAATGACTAATGACTAATGACTAATGACTTTTAACAATGATTTGAGATAAAATGAACCCAAAAATTCCCGTCAGGCATACAGAGGCTGCGGATTAAGCGGTAAGTATAGTGCAAGTAAGCACCGCTGATACTTGTATCGTAGCCACTTCGGAACCACTCACCATAGGGATCGTGAACGAAGAATCCCTCGCTGTCGTAGCCTGATGCAACTATAATGTGACCGAAAGACGTGAAGTATCCGTGGATGACAGCAGGATTTCCGCTGGCTAGCCAATCTTGAACGTCATCAATAGTTGCATTCTCGGTAAAGAAATCTTGAGCGCCGTAATCTCTAACAATCTTTGCTAAATCGTAGGGGTCCCAGCGACTGTAACCTTTGGCGATCGCATATTCGTAGAGTTCGTCTTCATATTGCCCGCTTTGTTTGCGCCGTGGCACTTTCAAAAAGTCCATACACATCGCTAATGAAGTTACATTGCAAGAACCTGTAGGATTGTTCAAGTTATCCATTTGCGATTTATAAGGAATGCCAAGCCTGACAGTTGGGGGATTCGGTTTAGGAAAAAACAGAACGCTCTCTTGAGTAATTTGAGCGTGTGCTCCAAAAACATACCAAATTCCTGAACCTTTGAAAGACTCGTTGCGGAGAGCAACTCTGATGTGACCGCGAGCCGGAGCAAAAGCCAGGATCTCAAACTCTTTTCCGGCTGGTATTACTTGTTTTTCCGAGTCGTGAAGTTGAGAAGACGCCAGCGGTTTTGATTTAAAAATGGTGTCTCTGAGCGTTTTCAGGATCAGCGGATGTGTGGGAATCTCCTCTGGTTTGGTTTCAATCAGCTTTTTGGCTGTGACTGCTCCCAAAAAACCTGGTTCGCCGCACTTCATCAGAGTTTGAAATCGGTGGAGGGTGGCCGTAGAGAGAGGGCCAAAAATTCCGTCTACGGGAGGCTTCAGTAAACCCAGGTCAATGAGGCGGCTTTGAATTTGACCACTGAGTTCGTCGTCTGCAGCAATTGCCTTGGCATCGTACCTAATGTTTGAGTTGAGAAAGTTTTGTAATTTCATGCTTGCGTGCCCCTGTCAATCAATTTTAGATTCTAGATTTTAGATTTTAGATTTTAGAATTACGATCGCCGATAAATCTGGTTTCCCTAGACTCAATTGCTTGCTCGTCCATAATTCCCAGTTTATCGTCTCATAAAATTACGGTAATTTTACCGAGCAATCGATTTTAGATTTTAGATTTTAGATTTTAGATTTTAGATTTTAGATTTTAGAATTACGATCGCCGATAAATCTGGTTTCCCCAGACTAAATTGCTGACTCGTCAATAATTCCCAGTTTCTCGTCTCATAAAATTACGGTAATTTTGCCGATCGCCCGTACCTTAAAGGCTTCATATTAATTATTTGACACAAAACCTTCAAGGCGCGGGTCGATCGAATTTCACGCACTATTGACTAAAAATCCCTCGTGCGCGTTGACATTGTTTCTGCCGAATGCCGAATGCCGTTGGATGCCTCAAAAGCAGAGGGATGGGAGAATTGCCCTGTTGAGGCGATGTCCAATTTATGCTTCGTCGGGACGAATTACCACAACACCCATCGCGTCGGGAGACAGATATTTGACGGCGGCTTCTCGGAGATCCTCGGCAGTCTGAGCTTGGATGCAGGCGGCATAGTTGAGGGCGGGAGCGATATCTCCTACCATCGACTGATAGTAACCGTACAAATTTGCTCGATCGCTCGGAGTTTCGTTACCAAAGATAAACCGATTTGCTACTTGAGTGCGGATGCGGGAAATTTCGGCATCTGTCACCAGTTCGGTTTGGAGAGTGCGGATGTGTTGGACGATCGCAGCTTCCACTGCTGCCAAGTTTTCTGTCGGTAGTTGAGCGGAAATTGAGAATACTCCGCCGAGTCGCTGAGTCATGTTGCTGACCGAAATTGATGAGACTAGCCCTTTTTCTTCCCGCAAATCCTGAACCAAGCGAGTTGTGCGGCCGTGACCCAATATTGTCGCCAAAACGTCGAGGGCATAAGTTTCTGACATTTCCATGAAACCAGGCACTCGCCACATCACGATCAGTCGGGCTTGCTGAAGGGAAGAGTCTACAAATTCGCGGCGGACTGTTTCTGTAAACGGCGATTCTTGGCCGTAGTTCAGAATTTGGGATTCTGGGTGAAAGTTGCCGACAGCAGGCACATTGATTTTGTTGTGTTGTGCTGTACTTTTTGCTGCAAAACTGTCTGCGACAATTTCTATTAGTTGCTCGACTGGCAAATTGCCTACAGCTACGGCTGTCATCGCCCCTGGGTGATATCTGCTGCTGTGGAAATCCCGCATTTGTTGGGCTGTCAACTGTTCGATTACCGCAGTCGGGCCGAGTACCGGTCGCTTGTAGGGCAGGACTTCAAAGGCTAATTCCATCGATCGCTGATAGGTACGGCGGCGGGGATTGTCTTCCGATCGTCTAATTTCTTCTAAGACTACCAGCCGTTCGCGATCGAAGGCGTCGTCGGGAATGCTGGCGTTGAGCAACACATCGACTTGCAGGGGAGCTAGTTCGGCAAAATCTTTAGGAGCTGTGGTGATGTAATAGTTAGTGTAATCTTGGCTGGTGGCAGCATTGGTGACAGCGCCGCGCTGCTCGATCGCGCGCTCAAATTCGCCACTGGGAATGCTCGGAGTTCCCTTAAAAATCATGTGTTCTAAAAAGTGAGCCATGCCGTTAATGTCGTCTGGTTCGACGGCTGAGCCTAAATTGAGCCACACGCTGAGGTTAACAGCATCGACCGGCAAGTGTTCGGCTATAACGGTGAGGCCGTTGGGGAAATGGCGGATTGTTGGGGCGTTGAGGGGCGATCGGGCGGAGGTTTTGAGTAGGGTTGATGTCATTGCGCTTTTAAATTGATCTTGTTCTCTATATCTTAAAGGGTCTTTAACGAAGGGCTCAGTGAGAAGCAGCCGATCGACTGGTGGCTGGTGGCTGCTGGAGATGACAACTGGCGCGAGGGAAATACAAGATCGGTGAGGGCGATCCTCTTCTCCAAGCTTCGCCAACGGGCGATCGGAAATCACTGCGATCGACAAAACAAAAGTTGATGTGTTAAAAGTTGCAAGTTATAGTCTACTTTGAATTTAGCCTTTAATCCCTTCTTTTCGGATTCAATTTTCGGAGTTGCAAATGCAATTTGAGTTTCTGATTCCAAAACGCCCTGTATCTTTGCAAACGAGGCAGAGAAGCAAGCTACAGGATTGGCGAGCATTTGTGCGTGCAGAAGCCTTAAAAACTTGGGTAGGAACTCCTTATTCAGGAAATGTTCATTTAGCTTTAGTGTACCTTTATGATGCTGACCCAGTTGACACTGACAATATAATAAAGCCCATACAGGATGCACTAATTGGGTTAGTTTATGAGGATGATTCACTTGTGACAGATGTGGAGTCCCATCGTCGCTCGCTTAGTGACACGTTTGACGTTGCTTTATGTCCGTCATTGTTGCTCCGTGGCATAATATCTGGCAGTGAGTGCGTTTACGTTAGAATAAATTCAGCAAAAGCATTAGAGAGTTATCTATGACCGCTAAATTAATACACGACAAATCAGTATCTAAAATTGCCGAAAAATACCGACAAGCAGGCTATACAGTATTGGTTGACCCTGAACCAGAAGACATCCCTTTCGATTTAGGGACATATCGTCCAAATTTGATTGTAAACAAGAACGAAGCCGAAGGTTATATAATCGAATTCAACGGTTCGGGCAGGCAAACATCTATAGATAGGTTGAAAGAGATTGCTGAAATAGTTTCTGAACATACTGGCTGGCGTTTCTTGTTAATTAATGAAGAAGATGCTTTACTGAAAGACAACTCCAATGAAGGAAATCTATTATCTTGGCAACAAATTTTTACTAGAAAAACACAGGGTGAACGTCTAATTTCATTAGGAGAAAATGAAGGCGCGTTTTTATCACTTTGGGGAATACTTGAAGCACTTTTGCGTAGACGAGCGGAGGAGGTTACTATTCCAATTGAAAGATTTCCCACTGTATCTCTCATCAAACATATGTATTCGCAAGGAGAACTTTCAATAGAAGAGTACGATCGAGCAATGCTACTTTTAAGCGTAAGAAACCGATTTATTCATGGATTTGAAGCGCCCGAAGTCAATGAGTCTGTATCTGAATTGCTCGCCCTTGTCAATGAATTAATCAGTTTATGGGCACCACAGTTATCTCAGTCCTAAAAGGTTTGGCAATAAGTCCTGAGTTTTTTTGGTGACAGCAAAAGATGGAAAATCTAAAATTGCATAAAAGCTTAGTATTTCCACAAGCAGCTTTTCAACGATTTTGGCGATCGACTTCGGGGAAAATCGGCTTAATTTTGACTGTAGCGCTGATGATCTCGGCACTGTTGGCCCCCCTACTTTCTCCTTACGATTCGGCGGTCGATCGAGATTATTTGTCGCGCTTGGTGGCTCCTAGCGCTAAACATTGGTTTGGCACCGACGGTTTGGGGCGAGATTTGTTGGTGCGGGTGTGGCACGGATTGGGGATCTCTTTAGTCGTCAGCCTGGTTTCTGTGGGTGCGGGTTTAATTGTGGGAGCGCTTTTGGGGCTGGTGGCGGGGTATTTTCGGGGGTTGCTGGAAATTGCGATCGGCACTTTGGCGGATATTTTGCTAGCTTTTCCTTCGATTTTACTGGCGATCGGCGTTGTTACCGTCACCGGGCCGAGCCTGCAAAGTGTAATTATCGCTGTCAGCCTCGTGCAAATTCCGATTTACATCCGCTTAACTCGCAGTATGGTGCTGTCTCTGCGGGAACAAGAATTTGTTTTGGCTGTCAAGGCCTTGGGCGCCAGCGACTTGCGGATTATTTTTCGCCACATTTTGCCGGGAAGTCTGGCGCCTCTAGTTGTACAAGCAACTCTTTCGACTGGTACGGCGACACTAGAAGCTGCCGGTTTGGGTTTTTTGGGTTTGGGCGCACAGCCGCCGGTTCCTGAGTTGGGGACGATGCTTTCTGATGCTTTTAAGGGCGGATACGCTCTTTCTTCTCCTTGGACTATTTTGTTTCCCGGTTTGCTGATTACCTTGACTGTTCTGGGTTTCAATCTTTTGGGCGACGGGCTGCGAGACGCTTTAGACCCCAGATCCAATGCTGCGGCAAGGAAATAGCAATATTCAGAACTTACGCAGCAAGCACAGTATTTGAGCCATACTGTGCCTCCTCTAAAAAATTGTTTAGGTATGCTCAAACTTTTGGCGGGAGTTGAAGGCATTTCAAAGTCGTAGCCTGGGCTGCCGACTGAGGTGATACCCGCTATGACTGGCTGCATTAAGATTGGTCCGGATAGGCGGCTGTCGCGCCCGATCGCGATCGTTAATTCTGCGACTGATTTATTGACTTTTTGCACCAGCCAACTCACAAAGGCTTGACCCAAAATTGTCGCCATTTCCGGGGTGGGGTTAACCTGTTCCTCTGGAACGCCTTCGAGGGCGATACCGCCAAGGTCTGAACCATGTTGCAGCTTTTTTCAGTTGTAGTTTGGCAAAATAATCAATAGTATTTTGGTAGTCCTGCATAGTAATGATAATCAAGCTTTTTGCTCTCTACATAAACTAGCGTTGGTAGTCATGCACAGTAAAAATATCGTTTTATTATGCCAAAATTATAGTGAGATCCACAGTTATAAATTCCCCCAATATGGTAAAAGCAGTTTTTTTGAGAAAGACAAGGTTTTACGAACCAAACGAGAAATTCGCTTCCGTAAAGTATTATTAAGTGTTTCAATATGACTGGTTTTTCCCGATTATTTACCTACGAGTCGCTGTCTTTTAAAAGGTAGCACTTCTGAATAAGATTCCCAAAATTTAGTATAACAAACAGCACATTGTCTATAGACAGGAGGTAAAGATTGCCAGAGCATGGACGCAGATTTTTTTGAGCGTTCTTCAATATAAAGTCCAACAATTTTACGGGTATTTCGATCGAAATCTATCCAGAACCATTGCTTTTTTAGCTTGTTTTTGTTTGACAATTGACACATTTTATATACCTGTAAAGTCAATGTATTTTTCGGTGTTTTCATCGCCAAATTTTTCCCAGAAATTTCGGCATACTTTTTATTTACATAATTGTTAAGCTATCGAATGGATACCCCCGTAGCTCTAGCAATTCCGGCTCAATAAGTTTTTTCTAAAATCAGCCGCTCAATTAAGGATTTAGTTTAGAAGTGGAACCTGCTTATATTGAGGATTTTCAATCTTCATGACGCCTACAATTTTTACACTTAAATCGCTGTTTACCGTAATAAATTTTTCCATTAAAAAAAACGCTTTGACAATTAAGACAGTCCATACTTTTACCTCAAAAAGTTATGTTGATTTAATATTAAACCATTACTGTGCATCGCTATCAAAGCATTTAACTACTTGCGGGACATATTAGTAGAGCAAGGATTCCTCGCCCTACTAACAGCCTTAAAGCAGAGTAATTGCAGTCGATGCCGGAGTGCCGATCGAACCTGAGCCAAAGCCCAAATTCACCACCCCACCAGTCAAACCAGGAAGATTGTTAATCGTCAGAGTAACGCTAGTTTGACCGGGATTAAAGTTCACCGTGCCGGACGAAGGATTCACAGCAAATGGACTAATGTTGTAGTCTACGTTGTTCACAGGTTGACCACCACCAGGGGCAACAATCAAATAGTCGATCGAAGCCGAAACCGAAGTATTGCCAGTCCGATTAATCGTAACAACTCCAGAACCACCATCAATAATAGGATCGGGAGATGAACCGTAAGAGAAGAAAGTCGGAGGCACAGCAGTAGTATTAATATTAGAAATCCCTTGATATTCAATGTTCCGCACTAGGTAGTCGGAACCATCGTTTTTGAAGGAGGTGGCGGCGTAGGCAGCGGTGGGGCTATCGTAGGCTTTAGTGGAAAACCGCAGTTCGTCAAAGGTAGCGCCACTCAGAGAGTCTCCTACTATCTGGAATTTGAAACTGCCATCGGTGCGATCGCCAATGAAAGTCACTCCATCTGAAGACACACTAATGGGTTTTGGAGCACTCGGAGCGTTGAGGCGAGCGATCTTAAAATTGGTGGCCGGTACCCGAACCCCATTATTAAAGATTTGCAGGAAACCCACTTCATTGCCTTGATCGCCCAAACCAGGACTTGTTTTGGGACTCAATGCACTGAGGTCGATCGTTGTGCTAGTGATGTCTTGGTTATCTGCCCATTTCACCTTCAGCGTCTGAGATTGATTGGTGTTGGGGTTATGGTTGATTTCCGCCCGAATTTTATTGGCATCGGTGAACCAACCATCATAAGAGGATGGGACACCAATACCGCCTGTACTGCCGTAGCTCAACCAGCTTTTAGGGTTTTCGTTGGTTGCTAAGGTGAGGTTGCTGATGACATTCGGGTTAAGATAGTCAGTTTCAAAGCCATCAAAAGCTATCCCAGACAGTTTGATGCCTTGATTTTGGGCGGCATTCGGCCATTGTGCGATCAGGTCACTGACACTGCTGTAATTATTGGTTTGACCCAAAGAACCAGTAAGAGTCGGCGTAACTGTAGGGTTAAATTCATAAGCGCCAATATCAACGATCGCACTTCCGTTATTATCACCATCTTGAGGGCGACTCACACCGCGCTGATCAGTAGCCGGCGCGCCCGCACCAGTACCGGTATCAATTGCCGGACTTCCTACTAGCAGCGGCAGGACGAAAGCGCCGTTAATATTTTGCAAAGGGCCGAGTAAGGGGTCTGCGATCGTCACATTTGCCGTAACATTACTATCATTAGGATCTCCGGTCGTCAGTTTAGCGGGAAATTGAAGATTGTTTCCCCCATCGATGA
>NZ_JAMPLN010000013.1:0-164398 GCF_040004035.1 Microcoleus vaginatus FACHB-2002
GTTAGTTTTTGGATTTTCTCCCATAGCTCTACTATCAAGGCTTCTTTTGCCTCGTTCGATAGCTGTTTTAGGTCGGGGAGTTTTTCCATTCCTTGATCTAATGTCTATCTTGTCTTCTTGTCAAGGGGGTTGAGCAATTACATTTTGAGAGTCTAGCCGTTGACAGGCCACGAATGGAAACCAATACATTTCCATCGAAACTCCATGTCGGGAACCGCTGCTAATTTCTAGTGCATCAAACATTTAAGCTGTTGTGCATTTAACTCGGTCTTTTTCAATTCCCCTGTGGAAATAACCTCAAATTCTCTGGCTTGGGGCCGGAGGAGGAAGTTTTCCCGAGTTACGCCTAGACATCTACTGATTCTTGGCGAAGTGTTAAGAGTCGCGAAGCAATCTCGCCCGATCAAAACTATTCCCCTCTTAGTGGCTGCCCGATGTTTCTGCCGCGCCCATTGAGTCGGGTTTTAGCTTAAAACCGTTCAACGAAGAGGTGAAATTTCCTTCAATTTTTACCGGATTGGCTTCCCCAGACTGCGTTCTGTGGAAGTTATATGCCCCACACCTTAATAGAAGATTGCTCGTTGGTATTTGGGGTTTTGAGGGGATTTCCAGCCCGAAAAATAGGGTTTATACCCTTTTAGATTTTAGATTTTAGATTTTAGATTGAAGAATTGGGAATGACTTATTCCATAAGGGTTTGGAGCTTGCCTACAGTTGGATTCTTTTTGTAAACTGGTTTTGCAAGTAGCTGGCAGGGGCATCGAGAACAAGTGCTGCCTCCCCTTGTTGAGGTAAAAGTTAACCCCGGCGGGTAAATGCTTTCGGTAGATTTGCAGCGGTCGCGCTCTAGGTATTTCGATTCATGGCTGTCTTGTTTTTACCTTGACCACAGACTTGATCGGGGATTGGTGAATGCAGGGAACAGACTTTACTGTAAAAAAGTAAAACATTTAATTTGCGACAATAATTCCCCGCGCGATCGCTCCGAGGCTTACACAAGCATTTGGGTCGCGAGGAGCAAATTGATCGCCCTTCGAGCATCCTTACTTGCACCCCCGGTCTTGAGGCGGCAGAAATTTATCCAGAATCTTAATATTCAGAATTCTTAGTATTGACAGTGAAACAAAGTTCATCTAATGTGTTGTAATTGATATAAGTAAAGTCCAATAAGCGAGGTACGGTCAATGGCAGAAACAGCTACAGCACCCTTAACAGGAAAAGGTCTGCTTCAAAAAATCAAAGGCAGTGATTTGCCACGCAGAGAACTTGCAAAGCTTTGCGGCTACTTCACTGTCAGCAAAAGTGGAGAAACCCGGATTAATCTGGCTGAGTTTTACGATGCAGTGTTAGCTGCTAAGGGCATTGAGCTAGAGAAGTCGAAAGCAGACGGACGCGGACGAGAAGCGAGTTATCGAGCTAGCGTTCACAAGAATGGTTCGATCGTGATCGGGGCAAATTATACCCAAGAAATGGGATTAAAGCCGGGAGACGAGTTTGAAATTAAGCTCGGATACAAGCACATTCGCTTGATTCAGATCGATGTGGACAGACCGGATGTGGATGTGGATGATGAAGAGGAGGATACAGAAGAATAGAGGCGATTCCCTGCGGGATAGCTTCGCTTCACGCAATGCAGTCAGCCGATAGCAAGGCGACTGGATTTGGCTTCGCTACACGAGTATTTGCGCGCCACCCTTCGATTTAACTGATGAGCTGTCTTGACTATTTCTATTTTCTCTTGTCCCGCAAAGACTACAGTGCCTCTGAACTTCGCAAAAAGGGGCAAGAGAAAGGTTTTGGCAATGAGGAAATATTGGAGGCGATCGCGCAAATTCAAGACCGCGGCTATCAGTCCGACACTCGCTTGGTGGCAAACTCGATCGCCTCTGCAGCAGGCAAATACGGAAAGTCGGCCATCAAGCGCAAGTGCCTGCAAAAAGGAATTACCAACGATTTGTTCGAGCAAGTCTGGGAAGAAGAAATTGCCGAAAATCAGGACTCCGAAGCAGAAAAACTGGCCGAATTAAAAGCCAAAGTCATGCGGAAATACAAGATCGATACTTGGGGTAAAGCAGATGCGAAAACCAAGGGCAAAGTCTTGAATTACCTGCAATACAGGGGCTTTAATGCCTTTGAAATTTGGCGGCAGTGGCAGGCGGAAGAAGAGGATGAGTAAGTTATAGGACAACCCTCGATCGATGTGGCCCCCAGATAGTCAAGCACAACTGTACCGCTGCCTGGGGGCTAAATTGTAAGTTCTGAGTTTTTGTAACTTTATGTCAATCCTCAGACTTGACTAAATAAGATTCGTACATCTGCCGGTGTCTGGCTAAAAGCTGGAGATATTTCTCATTGATTTTGGCCAGCATCCATTTCTCTTGAAAAATGGCTGCGGATTCTGCTTTCACCGGATCTGTTTCTAGCGGCAAAATATCTTTTCGAGCGGCGCTTTGCTCAGCAACAGACTTCAGCTTTTGAGGGTTTTGCTGGTATTTTCGACCGCTTTTGTGGTTGGCGTAGCGACGCGATCGAGTATACCCCATTTGCAAGAACTTGCGGGCCATGTCGGCTCCCACAAAATCTTCGCGATCGAGATACTCTAAAAACAAGGAGTAAATTTTGCTGCTGGACTCCCTGGCAATTTCAGGAGTCTTAAATCTCCAGAAAGGCAGAATTTCTCCTTTGTAGGGTTCCACCAACAAGACTCCCTGTTCCCCTTTCCCTACGCGATAAAGTTCCGGGTGCTGTCGAAAGTCGATGTTCTTAAAATCCAAAGAGTAGTCAAACTGCTTCATCGGGCATTTTCTGTTCTATCTGGAACTATAGAAGCCCGGGGTTTACCTTCGTCTGGTTGGGTATAAACCCAGGCCCAAGCAATCAAGACGGCTTGAAAAGGCAGCCTGAACCAATACAGTAATTGGTTGTGGGGAATCCCTTCTATGGGAATGTTGTTGACGGCTTGATTGATATTAGCTGGAAACACGGCAATAAACAAGGCAATTAATCCCCACGCCGCCGCCCTGCTCACAGGAGGAACTAACAGCCCAATTCCGCCCAAAATCTCGAAAAAACCGCTGATATAAACCAAGGCTTCCGGGTAAGGAAGCTGGGGCGGCACAATTCTGATAAAAGGTGCGGGTACTGCAAAGTGCAGCACGCCTACAATACTGATAGCTACTGCGAGGATAACTCGCCAAATTTCTTTTTGACTTTTCATGGGCAATGGGTAATTAATAATTGTTAAATTGCTGCGATAATGCTTGCCAAAATTCGCTATCTGCGATCGAGATGACAAGAAAACTGAGCCCCAAAAATTCCAGCTTTCCGGGTTTGTCTGCTTTTGCTGGTGGCTGTAACGATTTTATTTCGTATAAAAACCAGATTTCTTGGTAACTCCCAGACAAGTTTTCACAGCCCCAAACTGGAGGAAGCGAGAACTGGAATCCCACGCCTGCGCGTTGACTGCCAAAAACAGATAGCGCGCATTTTGATAACAAGATTTTAATGTCTAGTGCCCTGTTCCTGTCTCTATCTTCGGGTAGTGAAATATGATTTTTGTTCCGGCTTTGGCTTCGTCAGCAGCCAAACCAGTGGGGGATTTTCTCGATCGGCAAATGCACCACCGCTTAACATTAAATAAATCATCGCCGCAATTGATGAGTGCGATTGCTGCTAAGTTTGACCGAAAGCATCCAGGATACAAGCCCCCGGATTCATCCGTAGAGAAATAAAAAACCTGTATCCGATAAAGGAGCCCCCGAATTTATCCGTGGGGTCAATGCTTCAATTCTTTAATCTAAAATCTAAAATCGATTGACCTAGCCTTCCAGACGCTTCCCTATCCTACCCTACGGGAACCCCTGCGGGGAACGGGAACCCTTGCGGGAAGATAGCTTTGCTAGCGCGTACCTTGATGAGACTAATTAAGGCGAGTAATTTGTCAATAACTTTTAGAATTATTTAATATTGGCGCTTTTAGAATTATTGGCAGAGGCAATTCGGGAACGCTCTGTAATTAAAATTACTATCTAAAGTTTGAATTTTGTCAACTTCCGACAGATGTTAGAATGAAATTATCGAATTTGCTAAAAAGTCGATCGTCGTAGCAACTCCCCAACCCTTCTGCTGGAATTCAAAATAGTCACCAACGGCAGGAACTTTTTACCCACCACATTATTCAAAAAGATTGAGCCTCCAAGCGCTGTGTCATTTTTATCTACACGCAATCAATCACCGACGACCATGAACACCTCACTAAACACCTCTAAATTTGGCATAAACCGGATGCTGCGACAATCGCTGTTGCTTGGCATCTTTTCTGCAGCAGCTTTAGCTAGCGGATGGGCGCCCGGTTTGTATGGACAATCCCCAAACCTCGTTTTCGGATCTGCAGCCCAAGCTCAAGAAATTAGCAGCGAAGAAATTACTAGCTACGCTCGTGCTGTGTTGGCAATAGAACCCAGACGGGTGGAAGCTTATAACGAAATTAAAGGAATGGCTGGGGGCTCGGTTCCCAGAGTAGTGTGCAACGAAACTCAGGAAATCAATAGGTTGTCGGGAGGTGTTCGCGGCATCGCGGTGAATTACTGCCAACAAGCTAAAAAAGTTATCGAAACCAATGGTTTGACAGTTAGTCGCTTCAACCAGCTCACTTTGCTCCAGCAAGCGGACCCGGCAGTCAAACAGCGAATTCAAGCCGAGCTCCTGCGACTGCAACAAGCTGGCAATCAATAAGCTTGAGGGTTTGAGTCTTTCTTCCTCTCCCGTTCTATTAGACTTCTCCATAAAAGCTTGTTCACGGCAGGCAGGATGCCTAACCGCTACCTCCCCCCAACAATAATATTGGAGATTTAAGTTGTTCGAGTTCCTAGGCGGTAGGCAAAATTTTTTGAAAAAAAAGCGATCGTCTGTGATAAAGTGCTTGACAAAATAACATGAATTTGGTAATAAGACCAGAACGGGAGCGGTCAGAGAGATGAATATTTTTCAACTTGCTGTAAATTGGAATGAGATATAGCGATCGCCAACACGATTAAGACGTTTTTAATTTCTTAAACATGAGCTGAAGATTGGAACTTCAGTCTTTCTTATTCCTTCGGCTATAAAAAAGATATTCCTCAAAAACTAAATGTCAAGTGAATTGCTCTGAGGAATAGAATATAAAAATGCTAACCTTCACAAAACATTTACCTGCAAATCCCGATGCTATTGTCAGCTTTACTTTACAAATGACAGCAGACGATCGCACTCGCAGCCGTCACCGATTCGAGACAGAGACGGGGGAAAAGCTGCACCTGAGTTTGCCCAGAGGTACGGTACTGCGCGATCGAGATTTATTGCAGTCGGAAGACGGTAGCTGTTTGGTACTGGTAAGTGCAAAACCCGAACCGGTTCTGACAGCGCGGGCATCAAGTCCGCTGCGACTGATGCGGGCAGCTTATCATTTAGGAAACCGTCACGTAGCTTTAGAAATTGCCGATAATTATTTAAGGCTTTCTCCCGACTCTGTGTTGCAGGGAATGCTCGAAAAAATGGGTTTGGAAGTAACAGAGGAAATTGTGCCGTTTCAGCCGGAAATGGGCGCTTACGGGCACAGCCATTAGATTTTAGATTTTAGATTTTAGATTTTAGATTTACTCCCACCGATGAATCCGAGGGCTTGTGACTAAATTGCTTTCGGCCATTCAAGAAGCAAGAAGTCAACAGTCAACAGTCAACAGTCAACAGTGAACAATCAACTTTTATCTTTGTTGCAGTTAGCTTTTGCACCTGTAGGAGCTTATAGTTATTCTGAGGGAATCGAAAGTCTGGTAGAAACCGGTGCGATCGACAGCGAGATTACTTTGAGAAATTGGTTAGAAAATTCGCTGCAATTCGGGGCTGTGCGAGTAGAAGCCGCTGTGGTGGTAAGGGCTTTGAGGGCGGCACAGAAAGGGGATTTGACAGCTTTGAATTACTGGAATGCTTGGGCGACTGCTACTAAGGAAACAGAAGAATTGCGCTTGCAAAGTTGGCAAATGGGGCGGACTTTGGTCAGGTTGCTGCTGGATTTGCGTGAAGCGAAGCTATCCCGCAGGGAATCGCCCGTTGCTTCTGGGTTAACCACAATTGTAAAAGAATTCGTGGAATCTGGCAGCAATCAGTGCAATTTTGCGATCGGCTTTGGCATTGCCGCCGCCAACTGGCAGATTGAAGAGGAAGCCGCCGTGTTAGGATATTTGTACAGTTGGGCTGCAAATTTGGCGAGTGCGGGCGTAAAACTGATTCCCCTCGGTCAAACAGCCGGTCAACAGTTACTGTTAGATTTGCAGTTTCAAATTAGCTGTACGGCGCAAGAAGTTTTAAAATTAGAAGATGATGAGCTTGGTAGTTGCAGTTGGGGATTAGGACTCGCTAGCATGGCGCACGAAACTCAGTACACTCGATTGTTTCGCAGTTGAAAATCAGAAGGAAGAAGGAAGAAGGAAGAAGGAAGAAAAAGCAACTATGCCCAATCCCCGATGCCCAATGCCCAATTACCAAAATAATTATGAGTGCTTTTCGTGTAGGAATTGCGGGACCCGTTGGTTCCGGGAAAACAGCTTTACTGGATGCTTTGTGCAAGGCGCTGCGGCAGCAATACCAGATTGCCGTTGTTACTAATGATATCTATACTCAGGAAGATGCCCAGTTTTTGGTTCGGAGTCAAGCTTTGGAGAGCGATCGAATTTTGGGCGTAGAAACGGGAGGCTGTCCCCACACAGCCATCCGCGAAGATGCTTCCATTAACTTAGTAGCGATAGAAGAGTTAGAACAAAAATTCACAGATTTAGATTTAGTATTTGTCGAAAGCGGCGGCGATAACTTGGCGGCAACTTTTAGCCCGGAGTTAGTAGATTTAACAATTTACGTGATCGATGTCGCTGCGGGCGATAAAATTCCGCGCAAAGGCGGGCCAGGAATTACTAAATCAGATTTATTAGTAATTAATAAAACAGACCTCGCACCTTATGTAGGAGCAGATTTAGGCGTGATGGAACGAGACGCTAAAAAAATGCGAGGCGAGAAACCTTTTGTTTTTACTAACTTGAAGACCCAAGAAGGATTAGAATCAGTAGTTAAATTCATCCACTCCCATATCGTGTAAAACATCCGCCTTCATTTGCCTTCATCTGCGTTCATCTGCGCTCATCTGCCTTCATCTGCGGTTAAAACCCCTAAAAAATCTCACCTCACCACCAATTCTTTGACCAAATTAGCCAAACGTTCTGTACTGTCTCTCACTGCTAATTCAGAAGCTGCTTGAGACATTTTTTCCAAATAGTCGGAATCTCTTAACAAATACAACACTTTGCTTTGCAACACATCTGCTGTCAGTTCGCTTTGACGGAATACCACGGCGGCGCCGGCTTTAGCAAATACTTCCGCATTAAATCTTTGGTGGTCGTCAGCGGCGTGAGGAAAAGGAATTAAAATAGAAGGTACTCCCGTCACTGCTAATTCTGTCAGAGCACTCGCGCCCGATCGACTAATTGCTAAATTTGCTCGCTGCAACAAACTCGCCACATTGTCGTAAAATGGCATCGACAAATATTGTTCGTGTTTCAAACTCTCAGCATCCGGGTCATTATTTCCGGTGAGATGAACTACCCAAGCACCGGCATCAAACCAAGCCGGAGCACACTCGCGCACTAACTTATTGACTGCGACAGCACCTTGAGAGCCGCCCATAACTAAAATTACAGGTACACTGTCAGGAATTGGCAAATTTAGAGGTTGGCGAGTCAGGAATTGCGATCGCACCGGCGTACCAGCCACCACGGTTTTGGCGCGGGGTAAATGCTGGGCTGCTGCTTCAAATCCGATCGCCACAGCAGTGCACAAAGGACTAAACCAGCGCGTCACCTTCCCGGGAATTGCATTAGATTCGTGGAGAATTACCGGCAAACCCAAAGAACGGGCCGCTAGAATTGCAGGTGCTGCGATGTAACCGCCGGTAGTAAAGACTCCCTGAAAATTTCCCGCTTTGAGCAACTTCCGCACCTGAAGGATCGAGCCGGCGAGTCCGCCCAAAATTCGCAGTGTACCGAGCCCAAATCCCTGCTGAAAGCCTTCGACGGCGATCGTGTGGAGGGGGTAAAGGGATGAAACTAACTGGGTTTCCATGCGGTCTGGGACTCCCAGCCATTCGATCTGACAGTCGTTCAACTGCCCAGCGGTGGCGATCGCGGGAAATAAATGTCCACCAGTGCCGCTAGCTGCAACCAACAACCGGAGGGGGGCTTTTGTCAAGGTATTTGTTTCTTTTTTTACAAGTACAAGTTCCACAGGTCGATCAATTTTATATTTGAGGTTTTAGATTATTATGCTTATTATTCCGGCAGTTTCAGCCAATTTTGAATCAGCAATCTAAAATTAGATTGTGCCGTGTCCCTGCTTCCGTTGTCAGTTTTCGTTGCCGGTGAACAGTTGCCCAAGCTACGACCCCTGACAAATAACCAAATTATCATCTAATGCGTAATTTTTTGAATTTAGTGCCAAGTGCATCTCAGTATTTTTCCAGCCGTCGGGACGAAAAAGCCGATCGGGCGATCGTTTTTGGCTTTAACTGCGGGCAGTCGATCGCTCAAATGTTGTTATGTTTAACAGTGGTAAGTGCTGGCGTGCTGCATCCTAGTGCGGCAAGAGCGATCGGTGCGATCGCGGCGACTCCCCAAACGATCGCCCAAACCCCTGCAAATGCGCCTGCCCCACTCACAAAAGTGCTAACAGAAATTGACGCAGCGGCCAACCGGCGCGATGTCAAAGCAGTTATGGCATTTTACAGTCAGAATTTCACTCATTCTGACGGCTTAAACAGCCAAAGCATGGAAAAAGCCCTCACCCAACTCTGGGATCGATATCCGAGTTTAAATTACCGCACCGAGATCAAATCTTGGAAAACCGAAGGTAGCGCGATTCTCGCAGAAACCATAACTACAATTGCCGGCACTCAAAAAAAGGATGGCAGAGAATTAACTCTCAAAGCTACCATCCGTTCCCAGCAGCGCTTTGAAGGTGAAAAAATAGTTAGTCAAGAGATTTTAGCAGAACAAACTCAGCTTAGTTCGGGGCAAAATCCTCCCACAATTCAAGTGAATTTTCCGGATCAAGTTAAGGTGGGCGAAGAGTACCATTTTGATGCCATTGTGCGAGAGCCGCTCGGCGATGATATTTTAATAGGGACTGTTTTGGAGGAACCAATTACCGAAAAAACCTTTTTTAATCCCTCAGAAGTCGAGCTGGAGTTGCTAAATTCCGGGGGAATTTTTAAAGTAGGTAAAGCTCCGGCTACGCCCGAAAATCGGTGGGTTTCAGCAGTTTTGATGCGACAAGGTGGAATTGCAACAGTTAGTGTGCGATTGCGGGTTGTCAAGTAATAAAATAGGTGTTATGGGCATGGGGCATGGGGCATGGGTAATGGGTGATTGGTGATTAGTAAGTTGTATAGCGGTTATTAGTCACACGAGGTACATATTTGAAGAGAAAAAATCTCATTAAAGGAATTAAACATACCTCACTATAGCAATCCTAAATGAGTCGTAAATTTTTGACCTCACCCCAACCCTCTCCTTATCAAGGGGAGGGAGTAAGAAATTCACACATGATTTAGGATGGCTATATAGCGATAAAGGCTATAGCAAATAACAACTAACAAATAAAAAAACTAATAAATAACCAATGACGACAGTCAACAGTCAACAGTCAACAGTCAACAGTCAACAGCCAACAGTCAACTAACAACTGACAAAAAATGATTTCTATCCAAAACCAAATTGTTTTCATTACAGGTGCGAGTAGCGGTATCGGAGCAGCCTGTGCCAAGATATTCGCCAAAGGTGGAGCCAAACTAATTTTAGCAGCCCGCCGCCTTGAAAAACTCGATCGACTGGCAAACGAACTTGTAGAAACAAAATCCCTCGCATCGGCGAACGAGATTTATTTGCTAGAATTGGACGTGCGCGATCGCCCGCAAGTGGAATCGGCCATAACTGCGCTTCCCGATGCCTGGAAAAGCATCGATATTCTGATTAACAATGCGGGATTGAGCCGTGGTTTAGACAAACTGCATGAAGGCAACTTTCAAGATTGGGAAGAAATGATTGATACCAATGTTAAAGGCTTGCTTTACATGACTCGCGCGATCGTGCCGGGAATGGTAAACCGAGGCCGCGGTCACGTAGTGAATATCGGGTCCATAGCAGGCCGCCAAGCTTATCCGAAAGGCAATGTTTATTGCGCTTCTAAAGCAGCAGTGAGAGCTATTTCCGAAGGGTTGAAACAAGACCTTTTGGGAACACCGGTGCGGGTGACGGAAATAGAGCCGGGTTTGGTGGAAACAGAATTTAGCAATGTCCGGTTTCACGGCGATGCAGAAAAAGCCAAAAATGTCTATCAAGGATTGACACCGCTGACTGCTGACGATGTAGCCGATGTCGTGTATTTTTGCGCGACGCGATCGCCCCACGTCAATATTAGCGAAGTCTTGCTAGTTCCGACAGACCAAGCTAGTGCAACTCTGGTTCACCGAAAAGAGTTGTGAGCAGTCAGTAGTGAGACCAAATCCGACTTAAACAACCCCTTTATTTCTGAGTTTATATATGCTTAGACTTCGTTTGTGCAGGGAAAGTTCCCACCGAGGGCTAGCAGGGATTTATAACCAGGATTTGCTATAAATTGTGAAGTCAATAGTTCTAGATAGTTAAATAGTTTCTGGTTGTCTCTTAAATTTACCCATTAAAAATAAAATAAATAATTTGCATTTTTTGACTAATTTCACATACAACCATTCCGGACATCGGGATTGTAGCTGGTAAATCTCACCAGAGAGATAAACCTCTGGATAGATATCCCCCCATTTGAGATGACAGGCTATGTCCCAAGTAACAAATCCCACTCAACCCCTAAGCGTTGAACAGAACGCTATTGGCGGTCTAATTATCCAAGGCTCGCCGGATTTACCAAACAGAATTAACGGCAGCATCGGTTCGGATGAAATCATTCTAGGCTCTGGCAATGACGAAGTTGCCGGTCTTGATGGCGATGACTTCATATTAGGTCTAGACGGCGATGACGTTTTGAGAGGTGGCGACGGCAATGATATTGTCTACGCCGGTAAAGGTAACGATGTAGTCGATGGCGGCAATGGGAACGATCTTTTGTTTGGCAACCAAGGAGCAGATACCATCCGCAGCGGAGAAGGCCCCGATACTGTGTTTGCAGGTAAACAGGACGATTTAGTTGACGGCGGTGCTGGCGATGACTTCCTGTTTGGCGATCGCGGCAACGACATTGTGAACGGCGGCCTTGGTAACGACAACCTTTTCGGCGGTGAGGGCAATGATGCTTTGTTCGGCGGAGAAGGCAATGATACTGTGTTTGGAGGTAAAGGTGATGATTTAGTTGACGGCGGTGCTGGCGATGACTTCCTGTCTGGCGATCGCGGCAACGATACTGTGAACGGCGGCCTTGGCAACGACAACCTTTTCGGCGGTGAGGGCAATGATTTTGTCTTGGGCGGCGAAGGAAATGATACTATCTACGGCGGTAAAGGCAATGATGTGGTTGAGGGTGGGCCCGGCGATGATATCGTAAACGGCAACTTAGGGAATGACACCGTAAGAGGCGGTGAAGGAAACGATATTTTGTACGGCGGTAAAGGCAATGACATCGTAGAAGGCGGTGCGGGCAACGATATTATTTCTGGCAACATAGGAAATGACATCCTCAGCGGTGGTGGGGGGGCGGATACATTCCGCTTCGAGTTTGTCGGGGCAGAGAATATGGATACCCTTACCGACTTTAATCCTACAGAAGATAAAATTCAGCTTGACAACGCTGTGTTTAATGCTTTAATACCGGGCAATCTAACTGCCAACCAATTTATTACCGACCCCAATTTCAATCCCAACACTCCTGGGGCAGCGGGCACGGCTAATCTCATCTACAACCCGGTTGACGGTTCGCTGTACTACCGCAATCAAGACGGTCAAATATCGATCGTCGCTCAAGTAAATAATAACCTGAATCTGGGGTCGAATAACTTTGAAATAATTTAAAGTTAATCCCGATTGAGGGTGGATCTATCATTAATATAATTTAAACATTATCGGCTGGCTCAAAGCTCACAAAAAAATAAGCGATGGGGCTTCAAAAGTCAGAAAGCTTGTTAATCACTTGAGTCCCTGATGTCAGTTACAGCTAGCGGTTGCAATTTACCTTTTAAAATTACTAATTTAATTAAGTATGCTCAGCACCCAAGGGACGGAACAAAATTCCAATTTAGTAGAAGCTTTTGCCAAAATGGGTTGGCTGTGCGATCGCGCGGGAAAGATAGAAGATGCTGCTTTTCACTACCAGCAGGCGCTGGCTCTCGGAAAAAACACCCCCGAATTGCAGCACAATTTGGGTAGAGTTCTGCAAGAGCAGGGGGATTTTACAGGGGCGATTGGCAGCTACAGGCAGGCACTGGCTGTCAATCCAGATGACGTTAAAGCTCACTACAATATCGGCGTTGCCGTTCACCAGCAACTCAGGATAGAAGCAGCGATTTACAGTTACCAGCAAGCGATATCTTGCTGGAAAAAAAGCTCTCAACCAGCTCTTTTATCCTACGCGGTAAATGCCTACAGCAATTGGGGCTGCCTTCTGGTGCAGGAGGGCAAAGTTGAGGAAGCAATTGTGGTTTTTCAAGCGGGAATAGCTGTGGCCCCCGATGATGCTACTCTGTACAATAATTTAGGTATTGCTCAGTTACAACTGGGGAAGCCAGAGGATGCGATCGCCCTTTGCCGCCGGGCGATCGAGTTGCAGCCAGAATTAGTCATGGCCCGTTACAATTTGGGCAAAGCATTCCAAAGATTGGGGCTGCATACTTTTGCAATAGAATGTTTTGAGTTGGTAATTAGCAAAGATCCAGATCTGGTTTCGGCATACAGCGATCGGGCCGTTTCTTTGATGGCACAAGGCAATTTAGCTGAGGCAATGCTATGTTGGCAAAAGGCGATTGCTCTGCAAAGCGAGTTTGTTGATGGTTTTTGCTGCCAAGTAGAGATGCGGTTGACTTCCGTACAAGAACTTAATGAACTCGATCGCTCTCAAATAGCCTGTGTGCGATTTCTGAAGCAACTTCAAGGAAAGGACGGCTCGGGTTACGCCATTTCTACTCTTGCTAAAAATCCGCTTCATCTTTCATCATTGCTTATCGATTTAGCAGAGACTTACTTCCATTTGGGAAACGCCTTATTCGAGTACGGCGGGTACGAACAAGCGGAAAGCTATTACCAAAAAGCTTTACAAATTCAACCTAAGAATGCGGATATTTACTTGCGGCTGGCTGATTGCTTGAGTCAGCAAAAACGATTTTCGGCAGCGATTGTAGTTTACCACCTGGTGCTGGTAATGGCGGGCGATCGCTCGGATGTTTCCGAACAGTTGCAGGCTGTATTGAAAAAACAGCAGGAGTTGAGAGATTGTCCCTCAGCCCGGCAAGGGTTGAAACCCGTGGCTAATAACGAAAGTCCACTAAAGAGGACTAAAGAGCGGCGTTTTAGTCCTCTTAAACAGAAGCTGATTCATTATCCCTCAGCCCGCCAGGGGTTGAAACCCCTGGCTAATAGCAAAAGCCCACTAAAGTGGACTAAAGATTGGCGTTTTACTCCTCTTCAGAGGACTTCAGCTATGAGACAGGGAATTCATTCCCTGTCGGAGTGCGACTCTGACTCTCACTTGGGAAGCACGAAACACCCCTCCACTGTTAACGGCAATAAAAAGCCCAAATCTGACTGTCAGGGCTTAGATTGTCAGCGGTGTCTCAAGCGGATTTTCAAACAGTTCGAGCCTGTGCATTTAGGTAATGGCGTATATTCTTGTGCTCAGCAGGGAGAGACTGCTGTTGAGTCGCCGGAAACGTTTGTGACTTCACTCCCAAACGGGCGGGCTTGGGTTGTACCGCAGAAAAATTCTTGGATGATTTGCAATGCTATTGCTATTATCGATTCTGGCGATCGGCTTTTACCCAAACTTTCCCGTGAATATCCGGGCGAGTTGCCGGGATGCGAAAATCAACATTCTACTCAGCACAGGTTTCTGAATTTAAAACCGGAAGAATTGCCACCTTTAGAAAAGATAGACGGTACGGTGGCGGTATTGGCTGGACTTTCGGGAAATGTCTATTTTCACTGGATGGTGGATATTTTGCCCCGGATTGAAGTTCTGCAGCGTTGGGGGATAAATCTGGAAGAGATAGATTGGTTTTTGGTTAATAGTTGCCAGCAGCCTTTTCAGCGAGAAACCCTGAAAGCATTAGGAATTCCTGAATATAAAATTATAGAGAGCGATCGCCATCCTTATATTCAAGCCAAACAATTAATTGTTCCCTCTTTTCCCGGATATTTGGGCTGGCTGTCGCCGCAGGCGCTTGAGTTTTTGAGGCGGGTTTTTTTAAATAAACAATTTCAGAAGCTCTGTAGTGCGAACATCTGTGTCGCTAAAGATACACAGGTAAGCGAGAGAGATGTTCGCAAATATATTTATCCAGAACGCATCTATATCAGCCGCAGCCAATCTAGCTACCGGCGAGTAATCAATGAAGAACAGGTCATCCAATTTTTAAGCGGATTTGGCTTTGTTTCAGTGCTACTAGAATCTATGACTTTGGAGGAGCAAATAGCCTTATTTTCTCGCGCCAAAGCTATCGTAGCGCCTCACGGCAGCGGTCTGACAAATATTATCTTTTGTGGGGCAGGAACAAAAGTAATTGAGCTAGTCTCTCCCAATTATATCAGGCAATACTATTGGGCGATCTCTCAGCAGCTAAATCTTCCACATTATTATGTAATAGGAGAAAGCTTTAATTGTTACCCAATTCGACAGTTAATGTATCAAAACCCATTGACTGAAGATATTTTAGTCAATTTGAAGTCTCTCAAGAAAATGCTGGAAGAGACGAATCTATTTACTTCAAAAGACACCCTAGATTTAATATCTCTTGAAAACCCTAAAAATCCTACAACAACTATGAACCAAGAATCAGCCGATTATTTTCAAAAACGGGCAGAATTTTATTTAGAACAAGGTAACTTAAGCGATGCTGTAGCTGCTTGCGAGCAAGCCCTGAAGCAGAAACCTGATTTTGCACCAGCTTACAAAACCTTGGGCAAGATCAGTCAAGTACAAGGTAATTTAGCTAAGGCAAAGCATTGGTACGTGAAAGCTCTGGAAATTCAGCCGGATTTTGCAGAAGTTTATACTAATCTTGCTACTCTCTACACCCAAGAGAAAAATTGGGAGCGGGCTTTAATCTGTTACCAAAAAGCAAATTATGATCAGGTGAAAGCTCCAAATACTAATAATACTCAAGGTATTTTAGCCTTCAAGCATGACGATATAGAAGTCTACATTCAAGGTGCAGAAGCATTTTATAGTCAAAGGAAATTCGAGCAGGCGGCGGCGGCTTGCCAGCGAGTTATCCAAGTTAAACCAGATGCGAGGGCTTATAAAATTTGGGGTAATGCTAGGCAAGCTCAAGGCAAAGTAGAGGAGGCGAAAAATTGCTACGCTAAGGCCATTGAACTCGATCCTGATTTTGCTGAAGCTTATACTAATTTGGGGACGCTTTACGCTCAGGAACAGCAGTGGCAATCTGCGATCGCATTTTACCAAAAAGCGATCGGCCTGCAACCGAATTTAGCATCAACTTACCGAAATTTAGCTCGCGTGTGGACGCAAATGGGGCAGCTATCGGAGGCTGACGAGTGCTGGTTTAAAGCGTATTCTCTGGAACCTGCCAAGGCTACTCCTGAAGAACACATTCATCTAGGCGATAACTTTTTGAGGCAGAATCAGGTAACGCAGGCTATACGCTGCTACTGCCATGCTATCGAGTTAAACCCCAATTCAAACGAAGCTTACCAACAGTTAGGAAATGCTCTCAAAGCTCAAAAAAAGGTGCAGGAAGAAGTTGCTAGTTATCGAAAGATAATTGAACGACCTGCTAACATTTTTGGGGATTTGTTCAAGACAGTAGTTGTGAGTTTGAATCCGAAATCTGAGTTACCTCAGACTCCCCACACATCTACTTTGCGGACAAATATTGCAGCTAATTCCTTGCAAATCGATTCCACAATCTCCGCTGAAAAACCTCGCGTACAGTTGCAGCAGCCGACAACAATTCCTGCTGTACCGCAACAGTTAAATACGATCGCCCTTTCGGAAGATTCTGCACCTGCTACTCAAAACTCGCCTGATGTTTTGTCGGCTGTGACAGTTGTTGATAGCGGTTTTACGGCAGATTTTCGGCAACCAGAAACCGCTGATGACTGCATTCAGCGGGCAGAATCTTATTGCGCTCAAAAACAATTCGAGCCGGCTATTGCTGAGTGCAAGCGAGCTATTGAAATCAAACCAGATGCGGTGGCTGCTTACAAACTGTGGGGCAAGATTTTGCAAGTGCAAGGGAATACAGAAGAGGCGATCGAGTGCTATAAAAAAGCAGTCAAGATTAATTCTAACGAGGCAGATATTTACGTAAATCTTGGCACTTTGTATGCTATAGCTAAACAGCTATCGCCGGCAATTGCTTGCTACCAAAGAGCGATTGCTATCCAACCAAATTTAGCACCAGCTTACCGGAATTTGGCTAGGGTGTGGAGGCAGCAGGGCAAACAGGAAGAGGCGAACGAGTGCTGGTACGAAGCTTATTCTTTGGAACCGGAAAAGGTATCGCCAGATCAGCATTTTAAATTGGGCAACCTTTTGTTTAAGCAAGGTCAAATTACTTATGCGATCGCGTGTTACCGCCGCGCGATCGAGTTAAATCCAAACTTAACTGTTGCTTACCAAAATCAGGCGATAGCTTTAAAAAAGCAAGGAAAATTAAAGGAAGCTGCTGTCTGTTTGGAGAAAGCCGCGGCACTTAACAACAGTGGTTTGGTAGCCGCTCATCTAGGAAGTGATACTGTTGCTTCGGCGACGCGGGTAAAGGGCGATCGCAACAGTAACAAACCTGCTGCCGCTGTGGAAGTTGGGGATGCGATCGCTTCTCCGGCACCAGCAAACAATATGAATAACGGCCATTCAAAATCTGCCGAAAGCTTAACATTATCCGCACTTGATAGCGGTAATAGTAACAGCGGCAAACCTGTGGCGATCGTCAATTCTGTCAGTGCAGAAACATACATCAAACAGGCAGAATCTTATTACGCCCAGGGGAAATTTGAAGAGGCGATCGCGGAGTGCAAGCGAGCTATTGAAATCCAACCGGATGCAGCATTTGCCTACAAGATTGCGGGGAATGCTACCCAAGCTATGGGAAAAGCAGAGGCGGCGAGGTATTGGTACGTTCAAGCCCTGGAAATCGAGCCTGATTTTGCTGAAATTCATGCTAATTTAGGCAGCCTTTACGCTCAGCAGAAACAGTGGGAAAAGTCAATTGCTTGTTACCAGCAAGCAATTAAAATTAAACCTAATTTAGCATCTGCTTACCGGAATTTAGCGAGGATATTGGTGCAGTCCGGTCAGCCGCAAGCAGGGGCAGAATGCTGGTATGAAGCTCTCACTCTCGATATCAATTGGGCCAAGCCTGATGAACACTTTACTCTGGGCAATACTTTGTTAGAACTGGGTCAGTTGGAGCGAGCTATTTCATGTTACCGGCGGGCGATTCAGTTGCAGCCGAGTTATGCGGATGCTTATCACAATTTAGGGGAGGTTTTGAGCGTTAGGGGACAGTGGGAAGAGGCGATCGCGGCTTACCGAAAAGCGATCGATCTGAACCCGAATTTCGATGCACCTCATTACGGCTTGGGGAAAGCTTGGGCAAGTCTCGATCGGCGGGAAGAAGCGATCGCCTGTTATCGGAGAGCGATCGAGTTAAATCCCAATTTGGTTCAAGCTTATCAAAGTTTGGGGGATGTTTTGGACAGTTGGGGTCAGTTGGATGAGGCGATCGGATGTTATGAAAAAACCATTGAATTGAAACCGGACATCTGGGAGGTTCACCAAAAGTTAGGGGATGCTTTGCAAGAAAAAGGCGAGATTGATGAGGCGATCGAGGCTTACAACCGCGCCATTGAACTAGCAAAAGCTTAGAAATTTTCCGGATACCTCGCTAGGTAGATGAAAAATAAATTCAACTGATTCAATGATCTCCACTTACCACAGGTAAAGCGTATGAGCAGCCAATCCAACATCATTGCATTCCCAGTAAAAAATTCTTCCGATTTATCCGTATTATCGCACCAACAACCTCCTGATGTCTGGCATCCAAAAGTGGTTTTCTCAAAAAGGGCTGTCTCGGAATTTGGGGAACAGGATAGGAAGCGAGACAAGCATTCTGACCAAAGTGTGGAAGCTAACTTCAATGCTGCCAAACCTCATTACAGCTTAGGTAAGGCTTTGGCTAAAAAGGGGGAATGGGAAAAAGCTATTTCTTCCTATCAAAAAGCCTTAAATTTAGATTCTAACTCAGCCGAAATTTATCAGTATTTGGGGGATGCTCTTGTTAAAAATGGTGAGTTGGAGGAAGCCGTAAGAGTTTATCAAAAAGCTATCGAACTTCAGCCTAATCTGTGGGAAGTTCACCACAATTTAGGGGATATGTGGCAAGCACAAGGAAGGTTAGATCAGGCAGTTGTTGCATATCGTCTGGCTATTGAGTTTAATCCTGATTTTTGTTGGTCTCACAATAATTTAGCCGATAGTCTGATTAAGCAGGAGAAATGGGAAGAAGCGGTCCAAGCGTATAGAAGTGCGATCGATCTAAATCCAGACTTCCATTGGTCTTACTATAATTTGGGAGAAGCTTTGGTGGAGTTGGAGAGGTGGGAGGAGGCCGTTGTTGCTTATCGGCGTGCAATTCAGTTAAAGTCCGATCTGCCATTCGTGTATGAAAAGTTGGGCGATGCGCTGCGAAATCACAGCCCATTATCTGCGAAGGAAGCTATTAGTTATTACAATCAAGCTATTCAAGAAAATCCAGATAATATCAAGCTCTATCACAAGGCTCTGGAGGTTAACCCAAAAGATCCGAAGCTCTATTTGGGTTTGGGTAATGCTTTGATTAAACAAGGACAAAGGGATGGAGCGATCGTATTTTATCAAATGGGGCTGCAACTTAAGCCTGGTGACTTTGAAATTTATTTGCAGCTATGGAAAGCCATGCTCCAGATTAATGATGGCTTTGAAGATGTCGCTGTACAGTCGCAAGCGGATTTGATTGATTTTTGTGGAGAGCGGAAGGTTCATAATAAATCTTCACAAATTCCCTTGTCATTTAAATTCTCGCCGGTCTCAAAATCTACAGTTGAGCGAGTTGATATTGTTCTCTGCGTTCACAATGCTTTCGAGGATGTAAAAGAGTGTCTTACTTCCATTAGACTCCACACAAAGGTCAACTATCGATTGCTCATTGTAGATGACGGTTCTCAAGCAGAAACTAGAGACTTTCTTAAGTCGTGGGTTCAAGAGAATTCTGTAGCTACTTTGTTTAGAAATGAGACGGCTAGCGGTTATACCAAAGCAGCTAACATTGGCCTGCGCGCCAGCAAGGGTGACTACATTATTTTATTAAATAGTGACACAATTGTTACTCCTGGGTGGATTGAAAAGTTAATTGAATGTGCTACTTCTCGAAAAAATATCGGCATAGTAGGACCTCTGTCAAATTGTGCATCTTGGCAATCTATTCCGGAAATATTTGACAAAAACGGTGGCTGGATGATTAACAATATTCCTGAAGGATACTCGCTGGAAAGCCTGAGTGATATAGTGGCTAATGTTTCCGACAAAGCATTTCCTTCGGTAAATTTTGTTAATGGTTTTTGTTACATGATTAAGAGAGCTGTAATCGATGCCATAGGCTGGCTGGATGAAGAAAGCTTTCCCTACGGTTATGGAGAAGAGAATGATTTTTCAATTCGAGCTCGCAAAGCTGGGTTCAAACTCGCAATAGCCGATCATGCCTACGTCTATCACTCTAAGTCTAAAAGTTTCGGACACGAACGCCGTCAAGAGCTTTCTAAACAAGGTTCGGCAGCATTCAAATCCAAGCATCCTGATATTAATGTAAAAGCTTTGACAGAGGAAATTAAAAATAATCAAGCTCTCGAACGTTTGCGTCTTAAACTACGCGAACATATCGTGCCGCTAGGAATCAATACTAATAATTTGCGCTAAAAAAATATCGACTAGAGGTTTGTATATGTCAACAAAAACTAACCAAGAAACGGCTGAAACCAATTTCCAAACAGGCAAACAGTTGGCAGGGGAAGGTAAACTAGACGAGGCGATCGCTATCTACCGTCAAGCTATCGAACTCCACCCCCATAACTCTGAGTTTCACCGCAGTTTGGGGGAGGTTTTGCAACGAGTGGGGCAACACGAAGAAGCGATCGCCTGTTATCGTCAAACAATAGAGTTGCAACCGAAATTTTCTAAGGCTTACCATAACCTAGGAAATGCCCTAGGCCAACTCAAACAATGGCCCGAAGCGATCGCCTCTTATCGTCAGGCGATCGAACTTAATCCTAATTTTCCTACTGCTTGCTATCGTTTAGCCGAAGCTCTAAAACAGTTTGGAGAAACTGAAGAAGCGATTGCCGCCTACCGTCAAGCTATTGAACTCAACCCAAATAACCCTGACTGTCACCACAGTTTAGGGGAACTTTGCCAACAACAAGGAAAATATGAGGATGCGATCGCCTGTTATCGTCGAGCAATTGAGCTGCAACCAAAGCTTTTCAAAGCTCACAATAACTTAGGAAATATCCTCGTAAAACTTAAACAATTGCCTGAAGCGATCGCATCTTACCGTCTAGCTATCGAACTTAATCCAAATACTCCTGAGTTACACTTCAGCTTAGGAGAGCTGTTGCAACAACAAGAAAAACATGAAGAGGCGAGCACATCTTATCGTCAAACAATTAAGCTACAACCCAAGTTTTTTAAAGCTTATCATAACTTAGGAAATTCCCTTGTTCAACTCAAGCAATTCGAGGAAGCGATCGCCTGTTACCGTCAAGCAATTGAGCTGCAACCCAAGTTTTTTAAAGCTCATAATAATTTAGGAAATGTCCTCATACAACTCAAAAAGTGGCACGAAGCGATCGCCTCTTATCGTCAGGCGATCGAACTTAATCCCAATTTCCCTACCGCCTATTATCGGTTAGGTGAAGCTCTGGAACAACAAGGACTAATAGAAGAGGCGATCGCAACCTACCGTCAAGCTATTGAACTCAACCCAAATAACCCCGACTGTCACCACAGTTTAGGGGAACTTTGGCGGCAACAAGGGAAATATGAGGATGCGATCGCATCTTACCGTCAAGCCATTGAGCTGCAACCGGATTTGCCTAAAGCTCACCATCACTTAGGAAATGCCCTCAGTCAACTCAAGCAATGGAAGGAAGCGAGCAACTCTTACCGTAGGGCGATCGAACTCAACCCCAATTTCCCTACCGCCTACTATCGTTTAGGCGAAGCTCTTCAACAACTTGAACTTACAGAAGAGGCGATCGCTGCCTACCGTCAAGCTATTGAAATCAAACCCGATTTTTCTGCCAAAGTTTACCACAATTTAGGAGAACTTCTCAGCAAAAAAGACCAGTGGGGAGAGGCAATTAGCTGTTATCGTCAAGCGTTTGAGCTTGACCCCAACTTTTCTCCAGCTTATCACAAATTAAAGGAAGCTTTAGCCCAGAATGGTCAGCTAGATAGAGCTAAATCTATTCCCTATTATCAGCCTACTGTCAAGTTAAATTTTAATGATGAATTCCCAAAACTTTTATTTATTCTCCCCGTCAGAGGCGGTGGAGGTGGCGCTCATTCAGTCGTGCAAGAAGCCTTAGCACTTTATCGCTGTGGCATCCCTGTCAAAATAGCTGTCAATCAATCTAACTTTACTGACTTTTTAAAGAGTTACACAACCGAAATTCCCGAGATCGATCAAATTGCTCTCTCTTATCAAACTTTAACAGACCTAAAAAACTTAGCTAAAAATTTCTCTGTTGTCTGTGCAACGACTTATAGCTCAGTAAAAATGCTGGAAATGCTAGTCAGAGACAATCACCAGATTTTGCCGGCTTACTATATACAAGATTACGAACCCTTATTTTCTTGTATAGATACCCCTGAGTGGGAAGAAGCACGAGAATCGTATACGCTGATTCCCCATGCTGTCCGGTTTGCCAAAACCAACTGGTTGTGTCATATTGTCGATCGCAATCATGCCGTTAAGGTTCACAAAGTTCAAGCCAGCATCGATCATCAAGTTTACTACCCTCATTTGAAGAGTGAAAACTCTCGTATAGAGATTTCTATGATGGTAAGATTCACCACCGCCCGACGCGCTCCCCGTCGCACATTAGCTGTCGCTAAAATTTTATCCGAATTGTTTCCAAATCAAGTGCATTTTACTATCTTTGGCTCTGACCGGAGTCTGATTGAATCTGCTGGTATACCGATTCCAGAAAATACTACTATCTTTCCTCATTTGAGTCGATCCGAAGTGGCTGCCCTGCTGCGGAACTCAGATATATTTCTAGATCTTTCTGATTTCCAGGCTTTTGGGCGTACAGCTATAGAAGCAATGGCTTCTGGCTGCATTCCAGTTGTCCCCGATAAAGGAGGAACCGATGAGTTTGCTATCACGGATTTTAACTCTGTAGTCGTTGACACAACATCGATTGAGGAGTGCATTAAGGGTATTGGTAAACTGATTCAAGCAGATCGCAATGTGTTATTGCAACTTAAGTTAAATGCTATTGAAACAGCAGCCAGATATTCACCCAAACGTGCTGCTTTGAGCATTTACAATCTTTTCTACAATCAGCTCCTTCAACTTGCGTCATAACAAATAATATGAAATATGCCGGAACCTGACTCGGTTCAAGAGTATAGACAGAAAAGAGAGGGATTGCTAGCTCATGCTTTCACATAATTACATGATAATTTAGGAGTTAAAAACCTTGCAGACGTTACACACCAAGCAAATATCAAAAGATTTAATCTCCGAAACAACTCACGAGCCTAAGCAGATTCGAGTTTTAATTATAGACGGTGGCAGACATCGAATTTATTCTGGATATGGTCATGTAGCCCAGAGTTTTGCTATAGCGCTTGCGCGCAACCCACGATTGCAAGTTCAGATTCTTGACAACAATAAACAATGGGAGTATGAAGGTATTTATGAAGAAGAACTAAAATCGATAGAGTGTGCTACAAATTTAGATAATTGCGATTTAATTTTACAAATAGGGCCTCCTCAGAGCTTCAAAAAATACCAAAAACCCTGTATGTTTTTTACTCTTTGCGATCAGTCCGACTTGGACGAACAAGACATCAAAGCAATGAAAGAAGTTGATGCTATCCTTACTGCCTCTAGTAGTGGATTATCGGTCTTCAGCAAATATTTTTCTAAAGTTTACGTTACCCCTCTACCCGTCGATTCTCAAATATTTAAACCAGTACCAAGATGGCGCTCTGAAGGGTCAGATTGTTTTAGTTTTATATTTGTAGGAAGCTTCAGTTTTAGAAAGGGAGTTGATTTACTTGTTGAGGCATTTTTTCAAGAGTTTTCCTGGGAAGAAGTAAACTTACATCTGCACTGTCCGGGGGATAAAGCTGATGAAATCGGTAACTTCTTAATTAAGAAAAGCCAAGAACACAAGAAGCCTCCTATGTGTTCATTTAGTACCAAATCTCTTCATCCAGCATGGGTGAATCGATTTTATAATAGAGCGGATGCCTTTGTTTCTTTCACCCGAGGAGAAGGTTGGGGTTTACCTATAGCAGAAGCAATGCTGTGCGGCTTGCCAGTCATTGCTCCCTTATCCACATCAATGCTTGATTACTTAACAAGTGATGTGGCATTTTGCCTGCCAACACAAGAAAAATTAGTTTCCGAGATTTCCGATCCTTTTGGTCAGAACTTTAAAGCTTCCCATAGTGGAAGTTACTACGAAATTGATTTGCCGGAAGCTAAAAAATGTTTGAGATATGTCTGGTCTAACAAGGATCAGGCAACCGAGATTGGAAAGAAAGGTCGCGCTCACATGAACGAAAATTTTTCATTTGAGCGATTTTCTAATTGTTTGCATGAAGCAATTGTAGATTTTACGAATAGTATTGCAACTTACGTCTAGTAAGGTCCGCATTGCACACCTACCGATAGAGTCGGGAGGATAAGTGCTAATTCTTTCCAGTTTAGTTTAGAAACTGATAACCGTAGCTATAAAATTTTGAGGTGTCACCGTGAATGCACAAGATAATTCGTTAATTTTCCAGCTAGCCGACGATAAAAGCCCCAAAAAACTTGAAATTGGTGCTGGTTCTAAGCCGCGACCAGGCTACATCCATCACGATATTCGTCCTCTAGATGATATCGAAATAGTCTGCGATGCAAAAAAGTTTCCCGAAGAAATTTACGAGCAGTTTGATGAAGTTTTTGCTTCCCATATTTTGGAACATTTCAACCGATTTGAAGTAAAAAAGGTACTGAAAGAATGGAGTAAATTAGTGCGTGTAGAAGGCATTATTGATATTGTTGTTCCTGATGTTCGGGAGATGTGTCAGCAACTTGTTGAAGGTCATATTGATTTAGAGTTTTTCAACTATCTAATGTTTGGAGGTAATGATTATGAGTATAATGTTCACAAATATGGCTTTGATGCAGCCCTTCTTGGAGATATGCTCGAGCAACTAGGATTTGAAATCATTAGCTCGAAGAGCGGCCCTAAGTGGGAAGAAAGAAAACGGGATAGATACTGCCCTATGGTTCGATTGGTCGCCAAAAAGGTACGTCGCTAATCCTGCAATAACACACGTAAAATAGCAGATTTCTAATACAAAACTAGCTCTACACTGGAAAAAAACGAGGATAATCCCATGAATATTGATAGCAAAAGCATAGTTGATTCATCTGTAGATATGGAATACTTTAATTTTGCAGGTCATACTCTCAAATACTTCTACCACAGAGGAAATTGTGGCTTTCCTCCAGAACCCAGAACAGAACGGACTGTAGAGTTATCCATTGTAGATAAATGGCTTTCTTTGGCCGGTGAAAATGTTTGGGAAATAGGAGCTGTTTCTTGTAATTATTGGAGACCTATTCGAGTAGAGAAAATTATTGACCCTTACGACAAACATCCCAGCGTAACTGATAAACTATCCATCATGAATGTGGATTTGAAGGGTAGAAAAGTTTTGTCTGTTTCCACAATTGAACATATTGGTAAATTTCCTCAACCCGGAAATGAAGAAACACCTGATACTGTTCTTAAAGCTTTGGATAAACTTTTTGATGAATCTGCTTGCTTTTTGATAACTTATCCCCCAATGTATAACTTTATTCTTGATAAGCGAGTGTTTAATGGCAGTTTACCAGGAGATGTCAAAATCCGATTTATAGTTCGCCAACCCGATCAAACTTGGCAAGAAGTATTCAATCAAGAAGAAGCAAAACGACCCTATGGAAAGACTCGCAGATCTGATGGAAGCAGTGCGGGAGCTGATGCTATTGTTATCTTAGAAAGGGGGAATTTATTGTAATTCAAAATGGCTCAAAAAGCCTTGACATAAAATTTACTAATCGTTCAGAAGGAGTACAACATGGGCCTGCGACGTCAAAAACCATTATCCCCCTCTCAAAAACCCATAGTGTCATCCCCAAAACCATTAGGGTTATCCGATCCATATCAGTTCAAAGGTTTGGGAGCCACTCCTTTTACTAAAAGAGATATTAAGTGGACGCCATTAACAGCAATACTGGCTGCTATTTTTGTAGGCTGCCCTTATGTGGTGGCAATTGTGTGGACAGCTTCCTCTGGTTTAAATTTATTGGCTGTTATACTGGTAGTAGCTGTTATAGTGATTGCACTAATATTTTTTTTGATGTTTTATTTAAGTAGATTATGACTGGAACTAAGGCTAAATCTAGTTAAAATTTTGAGTCGATGAAACGCAGATGACTGGCATTGTCATCTGCGTTCATCGACGGTTAAACTCCAATCTCTAATTACCCCGAAGCTCCGACTTAACCGTCGATTTTAGAGGATTAGCCGCATCCGCCAAATTCTGGGCGATCGCCTACTGCGCCTCCATACACACGCCAGGCGTATTGTATCCGGGCATCCCCGAAATCGAGTCGCCCGGATGGGTACCCGCCTCCGTGAGATACAAGCCCTCGATCGGCGTTTTGTAATTACCCAATTCCGGTAAAGGGCGGCAAAAAATCATCTGATCCAGCGTCAGGTCAACGTGGTAATAATTTCCCTTCCAAACACCCAAACGCTATCCCAATTCTGCCGGGCTTTCCACCCCGCCGCCAATAAATGATTACAGAATATTTTCTGCTGCCAGCGATCGCCCTGTTGAAAAACTCTATCCGACTGTCCGGATTGCGCTCAAATTCTCAGGAAGGTTAATTGGTAGATGCACCCTGATTAATTAACTCCCGACCAATTTTGGTTCGGGGTTTTTTTTGCGATCGCACGCTAAGCAAAAATTCTCCTAAATCCTGCCAAAGTGTCCTGAAAGAGGTGCTGTGAGGCGGGAGATTAAATTAGTAGATGCACCCTGATTAATTAACTCCCGACCAATTTTGGCCGGGTTTTTTTTTTCGATCGCACGCTGAGCAAAAAATTCTCCCAAGTTCTGCCAAAGTTTCCTGAAAGAGGTGCTGTGACACGGGAGACTAAATTAGTAGATGCACCCTGATTAAATAACTCCCGACCTATTTTGGTTTGGGGTTTTTTTTTGCGGTATCGAGGGTGATGCTGAAAAAGTTTGAGGTTATCCGGATTGCGCTCGAATTCTCAGGAAGCTTAATTAGTAGATGCACCCTGATTAAATAACTCCCGACCTATTTTGGTTTGGGGTTTTTTTTTGCGGTATCGAGGGTGATGCTGAAAAAGTTTGAGGTTATCCGGATTGCGCTCGAATTCTCAGGAAGCTTAATTAGTAGATGCACCCTGATTAAATAACTCCCGACCTATTTTGGTTTGGGGTTTTTTTTTGCGGTATCGAGGGTGATGCTGAAAAAGTTTGAGGTTATCCGGATTGCGCTCGAATTCTCAGGAAACTTAATTGGTAGATGCACCCTGATTAAATAACTCCCGACCAATTTTGGCCGGGTTTTTTTTTTGCTATCGCACCCTAAACCACGAATTTTCGCAAATTTTCCCAAACTGTCCGGAACAGGTACACCTCAAACCGGAGACTAAATTAGTAGATGCACCCTGATTAATTAACTCCCGACCAATTTTGGCCGGGTTTTTTTTGCCGATCGCACCCTAAAGCACGAATTTTCGCAAATTTTCGCAAACTGTCCGGAACAGGTGCACCTCGAACCGGAGACTAAATTAGTAGATGCACCCTGATTAATTAACTCCCGACCAATTTTGGCCGGGTTTTTTTTTGCCGATCGCAAGCTGAGCCACAAATTTCCGCAAAGTCTACCAAAGTGTCCTGAAAGAGGTGGTGTAAAGCCGGAGACTAAATTAGTAGATGCACCCTGATTAATTAACTCCCGACCAATTTTGGTTTGGGGTTTTTTTTTGCCGATCGCACGCCCTCGCCGCCAATGTTCGCAAATTCTGCCAAAGTGTCCTGAAAGAGGTGTTTTGAGGCGGGAGATTAAATTAGTAGATGCACCCTGATTAATAAACCCCAGCCAATTTTGGCCGGGGTTTTTTTTAGCTCAAAAGCTGCATTAACCAATTAGACTAATTCGCCTCAAAAGACTGCACCTCCAGAACCGGGCCGATCATAGCAAAAGTCATCACATCCTTACGCACTTCACCTTTAACACTGACTTTCAAACCAGCTTTTTTCAACTCAGAAGGAGCATCCTTAAGTTCGTAAGTTTCCCCATCTTCGCCGACCAAAGCCCAAGTACCGGGACCCAATCCTTTGCGTTCAATTACACCTTTGACAGTAATACTCATGCCGATCGCACCTCTGTTTTAATTGCTAAACGTGCCAATCCGAAACACAGTAAAGCATTGACAATCAAGAATGTTTGTGATACCAAACCTGTACCCAATCCCCAGACTGCGGGCGACAGGAAAGCATTCACCGCTAAACTGCTGGCAAAACCGATCGAAATTGCGATCGCGATCCACTTCCACTGTTGATGTCCCAACAGCAAAGCAATCAAAATCCCAGGAATCAAAACGCTAGCAAAAAAGGGATTCAGCATACTGCTGCCATTAATTGCACCGCCGAGTTCGGGAATAGAACTGCCCATCACCCGCATCGGCCACTGCGGCAAGTCAAATACAAACAAGTTCCGCAGGAAAAAGAACCCAGAACTACCAGCCATCAAGCCACCGGCAAAGCCCCAAGTCCACTGGAACGGAAAATAATTCCGCAAAAAGAAAGCCAGCAGGTAAGAACCGAGCACCATTGCAATTTTAGGCAACAGGGCGACTGCACCGCCGTCAATCCAAAAGCGGGGGTTGAGATACCCGTTATCGCGCAGCCAGCGGAAGAAATCGCGGAAGTTGATTTGTCCGCGCTGGGCTAGCTGAACTGCTGCGGCTGCGTCTAGGTGTCCTGAACCAAAATGGTTTAACGGATCTTCAGTGACAGTTCGCGAGGACTGCAAGAGTACGCTGCGAATTTCGTCTGGTTCTGTGATGCCGGAAGCCTTGACAAGGGCTGCAACGGCTGCAACGTGGGGAGAAGCCATGCTAGTGCCTTGGTAGCCTTCAAATACTTCAGCGCCGGTTTCCGGGTCGATCGTACTTTGCAGGATCTTGCCCATTTCAGAACCGCCGGGGGCTGCAATGTCCACCCCTGCGCCGAAATTGGAGTAAGGGGCTTTTTCGTCGTCGGGGCCGAGGGCGGAAACGCCGATGACGTGGGGATAGCGGGCGGGATAGGAAGCGGAACTGTCGCCGGAGTTGCCGGCGGCTGCGATGATGACAACGCCTTTAGAGTGGGCGTAGTCGATCGCCTCTTCCATTAACTGACTTTCGCCACCGCCACCTAAACTCATGTTGATGACATCTGCGCCGTTGTCAGCAGCAAATTTGATCGCTTCGGCGATGTCGGAAACCGTGCCACCACCGCTGCCGCCTAACACTTTTAGCGGCATTAAAGCTGCTTCGTAGGCAATGCCCGCCACGCCGTAATTGTTGTTAGTTGATTGGGCGACTGTACCGGCGACGTGAGTACCGTGGCCGTTGTCATCGTAGGCTTCGGCGCGATCGTTTACAAAGTCGTAGCCCGGTACAAATTTGGTTTCTTTTAAGTCAGCGACTGGAGTAATACCCGTGTCAATTATCGCTACTGTTGTGCCACTGCCTTTGGTTTCGTTCCAGGCAGATTCTACATTGATGCTGCGGAGATTCCACTGCTTGGTATACATGGGGTCGTTGGGAATCTCGAAAGCGCTGTAGACAAAGTTCGGTTCAATGTATTCGGTATCTTTAGCCAAATTTGATTTTCTCAGGGCATTTAGCAAAGTGCGATCGCCCTTAACTACATATACATTGTCTGCCGCTGAGAATTCGCTGTTGAGTTGCGGTGCGACTTGGTACTGTTGGGCGATCGCCTCTACTTGCTTGGCGATCGTGGCATTACCGACATCTTCGCGGAAATCCAGCACAATCGAGTCGTAAGTGCCTTGAGTAGCAAGTCCTGGGAAATTAGAAATCCCCCAGCCGAGACCGATTAAAAATAAGCACAGAAGGAAAAACTTTTTCATGGCCGATCGTCCGTTTAGGGAAGGCTTGTTCCCCACAATAACCCAATTTTCACCGCCAGCGCCAGTTTTCCTTGCTGCGACTTGTGGATATCTCCCACGCGAGCGTTTGGTATTTTTCGGCTGTGGCTCTTGCTCGATCAAAAATTGCTCTAATTTCTAGTTGAAATTGCAGAGCCAGTTTTAGGAGTTCAATTAATTGTATCATTAGAGAAGATGAGAAACACAACCTGGACTATTTTTAACAAGGGTATTGCATGGAAAGAGGTTTAATGTGGCTGCCGCTGCTGGCAATTTTTATCGGGCTGGCTTGGGCTGGATGGAACGAGTATCAAAAGCTGGAAGCGTATCGCGTCTGGGCAGAACAATTCGCTAAAGCCAAGTACGATATTTATGCTGTACTCGGTCAGCAAGAAGACAGTTTAACTTGGGGAAAACCTACTCGCAGCGGGCCTGTCAATTTGCAAACTTTTTCTTTAAAAGACGTGCAGTCGCTGCGGTTGTTAGTCAACTCTCAGGCAGTTGATTTAGAGTCACCGCCGAATTCGGGAAGTCCAATCGCCCTCGAATTTTTGTTGAAAGATGCTGCTGCGGTGCAGATTCCTTTTACAGAAATTCCTCTAGCGACTAAATGGGGAAAACACTTGCAGCAAGAATTGCAACGCTTTAGGTAAAAACACTCTCCGGCGCTGCAGCGTATAGGGAGCATCTCAATGAAAGCAACCAAGCTAGAAATGGGAGTTGTGAGGCAGGAGACAGGAGTTTTGAGACAGAAGAAAACAGGAAGAAGGAAAGAGCCCGAAGAAGTGTTTTTACAAATATGAGATGCTCCCAGCGTATAAGATGTTAACTCTGCGGCTTTAAGTTACAAAAGTCTGTAAAACTGGTAGTAGAAATAGAACTTAGGCAACAAATCCTTTGAACTGCCATCTATAGGGTAAAGTACCCAGGGATCGCCCGGAGGACATGAGTTCTTGCAGTAAGTAGTAAGAGTAGTGTCCCCGTGCGCCCGCTCGTGTTCCGTGCGTACCTTACAGTTAAAGTTATTGACCAGCGCGTCCTAAAACAGCTAAATTGCCAGCCCCCCAATCAGCGGAATGCAAACACAAGAATTTTTACAGCGCTATCAACAAGGAGAGCGCAACTTTGGTCACATTGACCTCAGCGGCGCTAGTTTAAGCGGTGTTAACCTGCGAGAAATAGACCTCACTGGTGCTAACTTGACCGGTGCTAATTTAAGCTGGTCTTTTTTGAGCAATGCCAAGTTGATAGGGGCTTGTTTGCGCCGCGCGGATCTCCGCAGTGCGGGGCTGGCTGGGGCGAATTTGAGCGGGGCAAATGTGAGCGGCGCAAATCTTGCTAAAGCGGATTTGCGCCTTGCTTGTTTGGAAGCAGCAGAACTCAATTGGGCCGCGTTCCCCGAAGCGGATTTGGGCGGTGCTAATCTTCAAGGAGTTAAATCTGACCAAATTAATTTGGCCGGGGCTAAACTCGACGGCGCGAAGTTGATGGCGGCGGAATTGATGGAGGCCAATCTCAACCGCGCCAGTCTTGTTGGTGCTAATTTAACGGGTGCTAATTTGCGGGAAGCGCATTTAGTGGAAGCGAATTTGCGATCGGCAATTTTAATCGGTGTAAATTTGATTGAATCTGACTTAAATGGCGCTCAAATGCGATCGGCAAATCTGACGGGCGCTGACTTGCACCGAGCTGTGCTGGCGGGGGCGGATTTGACTGAGGCGGTGCTGGATAACGCTGATTTGAGTCGAGCTAATCTGGCAGGTTCTTATTTATTGAAAGCGAGTTTCAAGAAGGCGCTTTTGCTGCGAGCTAACCTGCAAGGAGTGTATTTGCTGCGGGCGGATTTGAGCGAAGCTAATTTGCGAAGTGCTGATTTGCGGAAAGCTGATTTGAGTGGCGCTTATTTGATGGATGCGATGTTGGGTGAGGCGGATTTAAGAGAAGCTTGTTTGATTGAGTGCCGTTTGATTCGGACGAATTTGGAGGGGGCGCAGCTTACGGGTTGCTGCATTCAAAATTGGCAAGTTCAAGATGTCGATCTGTCGAGAGTTGAATGCAGCTATGTTTTTACTCAGTTTGATTATACTGCGAAAGTTGCGGCAAATCGCTTTCCGGTCAATCGCGATTTTGAGTCGGGGGAATTGGGGCGGCAGCATCAAGAGGACAGTTCTATTGTCAAGGTGTGTTTTGATGAATCTCCTAATTGGGAGGCTTTGGTTTTTACGCTGCGTCGGGTGGAGTTGGAAAGCCACGAACTCAAATTGAATGTTCAATTTTTTGAGTCTGCCGGAGAACAAAATTTACTGCGGCTGAGCGCGAACCGTTTGGTGAACGGCAAGATTTTGGGCGATCGCATTTTGGAGCTTTATCCAGATATGTTGGAAAAGGTTGTAGCCAAGGACTCTGAAATTTTGGGTTTGCTCGACTTGGCTGTTCCTAGTAACAATGCGGAGCCGAGTCACAAGGAAATATTGCTCAAAAGACAGGAAATATACCAGCGGATGGTGCGCCAAATTTCGTTTATTTTGATGTCTCAGACGCCGGATAAATTCTCCGAAAGCGTGCAGCGACTGTTGGATTATTTGAAGCAGCAAGGTATCCCGACAGAGCAGATTCAAAAGAAAGTCATCAGTCAGGCGATCGTGCAGCGGGCCAAGCAAGACCCGGCTTTTCGGGAACAGTTGCTCGCGTGGGAGAAAACGGCGTCCGATCGCGTTCGTGGTTCGATGATGGGGGAAGCGGTGCGGTATGCGATCGGCCTTTTATCAGAATAAATCGATATGTGCGATCGGTACTCGGAGATGTTCGCACTGTTTCTAGGAGTTGCTGATTTACGGTATGAAAGGCTAAATATGCAACTCGTATAAACCATTACACACAAAGCTTCGGGATTTTTCACTTATTTTTTTCATACCTTGATTAAGCAACCCGTTTGTGTTATATCCTATGCGTTCTGTTGCATTGACAGCATATGCCCTAGTCGCGAAATCACCAGGCTGGCGATCGCCGGCTCGATCGAGCCAGGAAGAGGAACATAATCTTCTTTGACTATTGCAGGACTGACGCGATTATCATAATTAGTAAGGTACCTCAAATATCGAAACCCTCAATAACCGTTCCAGCAATTCATCTGACCCACCCTAAAATTTGATTTTAGTGTGCCAGTTGGGTAAGTCCTGTATTGTTAAAAAACGTTGCAATTTCATAATCTTTTATTTTTCCTTATTAAAATACATTTGTTAATCTGACCAGGAGCATCTTGTTGTGAATAGTTCCAGCAATGACGGTAACTTTTTCGATCTAACTCCCAATTCTGATTACTTCAGGCTAACCCCAGGACTTTTAAATCCCTTCACCAGAGGACTGCGGGCTTTAGAAGGTAATGATACTGTGATTGGTTCGGTCTCTCCAGAATCGATCGATCGCGGTGGCGGTCAGAATTTCCTGTTAGGAGGTAGCGGTAACGATTCCCTATTGGGCGGGAATTTTGATGACTTCATCTCTGGCAACTTTGCGAACAATACCCTCGTTGGAGGTCAAGGAACAGACTCGCTGCACGGTAGTCAAGGCAGCGACATACTTACAGGTTCTGATGGCCAAGACAGTTCGGTTAGCAATTTGGGTGGAGACACGCTAATTGGTGGTAGTGGCAATGACTCTTTTGTACCCCAAACCGAACGAAAAGCAGCAGAAGTAGGAATAACAGACCTCGGTACTCTGAAAAATTCAATTAGCCTGAATGGCTTCGTAGATGAAAACGACATCCAAGATATTTACACTTTCACCATTGAGACACCCAGCAGTCTCACATTGGAACTCAACGGTTTAAGCGGGGACGCTGATTTATTCTTTGCGAGGGATGCTAATGGCGATGGTAGCCTGAGTCGAGAGGAATTCTCTGCCTCCCGCAATTTTGGAAGTCTGCCAGAAGTAATTGAAAGTCGCTTTTTTGTACCGAGCAGATACTTTATCTACGTTGAACAGGGTATACCGGGAGCTAACACCAACTACAACCTGAATGTAAATGTCAAGCCAATTCAGTTCTTGCTTAACCAAGCGACTTCTTTTGCCCCATTCAGTAGCGGAGTCAAGGGTTCGTTAGACGGCTTGGTTAATGAAAACCAACCTGCACAACTTTACAAATTCGATCTCCCACAGCCCAGTAACCTTCAAGTCAACTTGCGGGGAATGTCTTCGGATACAGATGCGGATTTAGTGCTGTTTCAGGATGTCAACAATAACAACAAGGTTGATTTTGGTGAAATTCTTGGCGTTCCTCAACAGCAAGGCAACAATCCAGAGGAAATTTTCTTTATGGGTTTATCAGCAGGTACTTATTATCTCGGAGTCAACCCTTTTGTAGGCAGCACAACCTACAACCTCAGCATCTTAGCTACAACACCGACGGATAAGTTCAACAGCTTGTTTGGCTATGGACTGGTGGATGCAGCAGCGGCAGTTGCGGCTGCCACTGGTAAACAGCAGTTGGATGCTGCTAACCCGCTCACCAGTGCAGCTAAATTCAATAACATAGGAGACTTAAACCTCCTCAATGTTGCCCCAGCCTGGAAAGCAGGATACACGGGTAAAGGTGTTGTGGTTGCGGTACTGGATAGTGGCGTTGACTTGAGTCATCCCGATTTACAGAGCAATATCTGGCGGAATCCTAAAGAAATTCCGGGGAATGGTATTGATGACGATCTCAACGGAGTTCGTGATGATGTCAATGGGTGGGATTTTGTGGATGGCGATGCCAATCCCTCCCCTGATTTAAGAGATCCGAAACAGGATCACGGAACTCACGTAGCAGGAATCATTGGGGCGAAAAAAAATGGAATTGACATCAATTCTCCCAATAATACCCTGGAAATAAATGGGGTTGCTTATGATGCTCAGATTATGCCGATTAAGGTGGCAGGTCTTGGAGGTTACAGTCAGTCAGATGATGTAGCTGCTGGCATTTACTATGCGGTAAACAATGGCGCAAATGTGATCAACATGAGTTTTGGCAAACGATTTGCCGATCCCGAAGAACGACAAGCCCTAGAATATGCCAGACAACGCGGAGTTTTTGTGGTAATGTCAGCGGGAAATGACAGGGACAAACTCAACCCTAGCGAACCAAATTTTCCAGCATTTTATGCTTTCGATAATTTGGGAATAGCGGTCGGAGCAGTAACAAGTTTTCCAGACAAACAGGTAACAGTTTTTTCTAATCCTGCTGGTTCGATACCAACAAATTTTGTGGTTGCTCCGGGTCATGAAGTCTTATCTACAATTCCGATTACGCCGGGAAACGTAGGTTATGACTTCAAGCAGGGAACGTCTATGGCTGCTCCCTATGTTGCGGGTGTAGTTGCTCTAATGCTTCAGGCGAATCCAAAGTTAACTCCTGACCAAATTTTGGAATTTCTGACGGCAACAGCAAAACCTGAAGGAATTACCTTGGAAGTTAATTAGACATAATTAACAACTATTGGGAAATTTCTTGAACCCCGGTTTCTTGGACAATCCTGGACGCAACATCACCACAGACGGGGCAACCACGGGGGATTGCTGCTACATTTCACGGGCTTGTGCTGAGGCTTTGCGTCGAGGACTGTTGGATAAACTGGGGTATTGTTTTTGTTTACCAATCTTGGCTGTGCAGCCTGCTGCCCGCTAAGGCCCGGACTTGCTCGTCGGCGTCGGAAACTGCAAGCGATCGCAACATTGGCACAACTCCCGAATTTTCGGGAACATTTGCTTTGGTGGGAGAAAACGGCTTCGGAGTGCGATCGTTGTTTGATGATGGGGGAAGCGGGGCGGTTTGGGATGCCCTGTTGTGGGAATGAATACACACAAAATCTTACCCCCATTAAAAATCCTCCAACCAGAGATCGATTTAACGGTGCGGTTAATTAGAATATAGTTCAGTGTCCTCCTTCAAAAGCTTACACAACTCATCCAAATCTTTCTTACTGTGTTCAATGAGTTTGTCAGCTCGGTTCTCTAGGTACTCAATATTACTGGGACTTGCATTGTCGATTTGATCGTGACCATTATCGCTACTCAATTGAAGTTGAAAACGATAGTAGTTTCGATGATTTTCTTTATCTCCTTTAGTCACCATTAGCTGATCGAGCTCATACGCAACCGATTCGCTTTGGCCATCTAGAACAACGTTAAGTAATGGAATAGCCCATTTTATTTGACCCCAATTTTTGGCTTCTTTATACTTATATTTCTTAGTTAGTGATCCCGTACCCAAAGAAACAACAAGGGTATCAGTACGTTGTAGTTCTTCACCAGTCTTTTTCTTGTAAGAAATCATCGCCTCCATCATTGCAAGTGAAGAAGGATTATTTGCAAAAATTCCGCCGTCTACCAAAGCGTAATATCCCTCATCGGTATGATGGCCCGTTTCGAGTTGGTAGGGTGGAAAGAATGTCGGTGCAGCAGAAGTTGCCATTGCTGCTTCCCACATTTTGAATCCCGTACATACTTTCCGGCTATCAAAACTCTTGATTTGCTCTGCGTCCCGATTGCTTGTAAAAAAAATTGGTGCTCTGAGTTCGATATCATAGCTCGGTATGAAAATTTCTCGTAATGCCTCTTCAACCTTAGCTTCACCTAAAAGATCCTTTAAAACTTGTTGCCTACCTTTTGGGTTGTGCTTGGGTTGTAACAAATCATCAAAATCCAGTGGAACATACTCATTAAAAATCTTTTTTCCATATTTGCGATAGAAATTTACAAGTTCGGCAGCGGTATACTCTGGCTCACTATTGATGCTAGAGTCTGAGTTTTTTCTAGTTAAACCCAGTGCTAAAATTCCTCCTGTTGAAGTGCCTGCAATAAAATCAAACATTGTTGCTATGCGTTTTCCGGTGCGCTCTTCAATGTAGTTGAGAACGATCGCAGGAATAATACCCCGGATACCGCCACCATCAATTGAGAGAATTCTTCTCTTGAATTTAGTCTCCATCACATTTACTCCTTTAGATATTGCTTAAGTTTTCACAATAAATGAAACAAACTCATACAGCATCAAAATACCAATAACCAACGTCATCATAATATGGTTTCCGGTTGCCTCGGAATAAGAAAATCGAGTCAACCGTCAACAGTCAACCATTCAGTTTTTGGCTCCCGACTAAACAGTCAACCGTCAACAATCATGAGGAGTGCAACCGGAATTGATATGAATCAAACCCGTTATTAGTGCGGTAACTTGCTGAGGGCGTGCCAAGTTCTATAGCCGACAATTCCATCTTGCGGTAAAGCCTTGCTCAGTTGCAATTGTCGCACGGCTACATCTGTCATCGGCCCGAAGAAGCCGTCAATGAATCCGAAATAGTATCCATTGATTTTCAAGACATTCTGAACAATTTTAACAGCATTACCAGAACTGCCCTTCATGACGACCGGCATATTCACAGGTGCACCAGAGTATAGTGCTTCCCAAGTGATAGGGCCGACAATCCCATCTTCTTTTAAAAAGACGCGGTGTTGATAGCCTTTGACAGCGTTTTGAACTTGGACACCGAAGATACCGTCAATCGGGCCAAAATAATAACCCCAATGATATAGAAGCTGTTGTAGTTCCTTGACAGCTTGACCTGTTGAACCCATTTGTAAAGTGGGTTTGTTTACTCCCGTGGTTTCAGCAAATGCCAGAGTTGATTGAGCAGTAGTATCGGCGACGAGAGCCATAGTTTCATTGTTCAAGCTTCTTTCTTCGGTGTACATAATGTGCTTCCTCTCAACATTTAAGTTTTGGTGTTTGATATTTCAGGTATAACTGGTGGAATTTGTGGATGCACAGTCACTTTTTCGAGTGTCACTCATTTGAGTGTCACTCGTTTGAGTTAGTCCCAGTGTTAACTGTTAATATCTCTTCCGGCTGCAGCGGAATGATATGCTGAAAGAATGTTAAGAGTACAACGAAGACAAGTTATTCCTAAACGTCTAAAGTTGGAGCCTCCTCAAACTCCAGAAAGAAGAGCAGGCATGATTAATTTTCCGAGGTGTCTAAAGGATTGTTTCCACTTACCAGTCTTGGCTGCGTAGCCTGCGACCCGCTAAGGCCCGCACTTGCTCTTCTGCGTCGGAAACTGCAAGCGATCGCAATAGCGGCACAACTCCCGGATTTTCGGGATAATGTTCGATAATCGCTTCGAGCGCTGTAAATCTGGGATTGTAAGGAAAAGAACCGTTTTGATTGTCAACATCGCTCAAAGCTCGATCGCGCAAAAACTCAAACATTCCCGGCTCGTCTTTCCATCCCCGCATTAACTCTACCAGGGCGATCGCCCGCACCTGCGAATCTTCATCTTTTTGAGCTCTAATTTTCAGCCACTCGAAAGTTTGAGACTGATTTGTCCATCCCCGCGCTAACTTTTGCAAAGCGATTTGCCTGACAGCCGGACTCTCATCGCCCTCTGCTTTAGCCTCCAGCAGCATCCAAGTTTCAGGATTGTCTGGCCAGTTGTAAGCGAGTTCAAGCACCGCCGCTTGCCGCACCAGCGCTTCCCCAGAATCGAGCTGAATTTTCACCCAAGGCAAGGTTTCCGGGTCGTCGGGCCACCCCCGCACGATCGATCTCACTAGCACGCTCAGCAGGTGAGAATCATGCTCCAACTCGACCCGGCTTTTGAGGAAAGGCAGCGTCTCGCCCCGGTGAGACCAGCGTTTTGCGATCTCTTCCACCGCAGTTTCTCGGACGTTGAGGTGTCTGTCTGACTCGGCGAGATTTTGCAACCAGCCAAAGACTTCGAGACTGCCTGACGCCAGTGCGGCGACAGCCTCCACTACTACTTGCCGCACAGTCCAGTAATCCTCGGAATCAGCTATTTTTTTCAGCAGGGGCAGGGTTTCTGGGTGGTCGGGCCAACCTGTGGCTATCTGTTGTAGGGCTACTTCACGCAGGTCGGCGTCGCGATCGCCCAATGCTATATTTTGCAAAAAAGTCAGAGTTTCGGGGTTGCCGGGCCAGCCAGAGGCAATTGCTTGCACTGCTGCGCGCCGGACGCTCGAACTCGCGTCGGACTCGGCTAGGGTTTTCAGCAGCGGGTAAATGTCGGGTTCGTCGGGCCAATGCGAGGCCAATTCTTCTAAGGCTGCTGTCCGCACTTCTTTGCTGCTGTCGGATTCGGCTAGGGTTTTCAGCAAGAGGCAAACGTCGGCTGCGGCGGGCCAGCCCCCTGCCAACTCTCGCACCGCTACGGTTCGCAGGATAGAACTTCCTGTCTGGGCAAGGTTTTTGAGCAGGGATGCGGTGCCTAAAAGGCTGTGCCAACCTCTGGCTATTTCTTGCCACGCTGCGACTCGCACTCCCAAATTTTCGTCGGCTTCGGCGGCGGTTCTCAGCACCAGCAAGGTATCTGTGCGATCGGGCCAATTAGAGGCTAATTGTTCGAGTGCTGTGGTGCGGACTGCGGGACTTTGATCGAACTGAGCCAGGGCAGTCAGCAGGGGGAAGGTATCGCTGGTGTCTGGCCAACCAGAAGCCATTTCTCGCACACAGGTCGATCGCACTGCCCAGCTTTGATCGAATTTGACGAGGTTTTTGAGCATCAGGTAAATTTCTGGCTGGTGTGACCAACCACGGGCTATTGCTTCGACTGCTGTGGCTCGGACTTCGCCACAGTCACTGGAGTGAGCGAGTATTTTCAGCCAGGGCAGGGTTTGCGGGTCGTTTTTCCAAGTTTGGGCGATCGCCGCGATCGATCGATTGCGAATTTGATAAGTTTCCTGCAATTCTTGAGCGCTTTGATAAAGAATCAGGAAACCCGTACCGTATTGCGATAACTTTTTTAAAGCGTTTAACAGTTTTTTGGCAGTTTTTTTATTAACATCATTTTTCACTTTTAACAGGCATTGCGCTGCTAAAAACAAATTAATAAATTTTTCTTGTTGACCGTTTTGATCTGTGAGATATTCTATAATTTGGCTCGCTGTTTCTTTGTCGAGCTTAGCTGCAATCTCTCTGAGGACTTCGTGCAAAGATTCGTCCCGCCAGTGCTGGCCGAAAATTTGTATGTTGAGCTCGCCCCAAGTCAGTTGACCGATTTTGAGTTGGGCATGGATTAACTCTGCTACAGTCTGGGGATTATTTTCGGAAACAAGTTTTTTTAACAACATACCGATACCCTGCCCCCTGAAGTTTGTTTGCATTGACAATCCTCGCATCAGCTCGGATATTAGTTGAGCTTTTTTTGAGCGAGCGTGGAGTATGGAACCAATCGACTCTATTTTAGACGAAAAATACTGAGTCGGGAGGGCCCCAATGCAAAATCCGCCAGCACCCACAGGAATGTTAGGTGGTGGCGGATGGCGATCGAACAATTAAGCCGCTGAATCTAACTAACAGCTACTTGGACGCGATCGGCTACAACCCGAACTGCAAAAGTAGGAATCTTTACCGTTTCATCATCCAGACATTGCCCGGTAGTCAGACTAAAGTTTTGTTTGTAAATGGGAGAAGCAACTTTGAGAGTGCCGTTGCGATCTCCCACAATTCCCCGCGACAAAACAAAAGCTTTGCTAAACGGGTCGTAATTGCTGAGCGCATAAACTTCATCCCCGTTTCCCACTCGGAAAATCGCCACTTGTTCGCCTTTAACTAAAGCGCAAACTCCAGTATAAGGGGCGATCGCATCCAGAGAACACACATCAACCCAAGTTGTTACTGTATCCGAAACTTGTAATGATTGAACCATCTTCTTTTCCTGTTATTTTACTTCAATCTCATTCCCAGTCTCCGGCTGGGAACGTAGGTTTCGAGGCTCTGCCTCGCCTCGCGGAAGGAGGCATAGCCTCCCGGAATTCATTCCCCGGCAGAGCCTGGGAACGAGATTAATACTCTTGTCCCCCCCTTATTAAGGGGGGCTAGGGGGGATCGATTATTCCGATACTCCAACCAAAGATTTTTCATGTTCGTTAGCTGGCCGCGTTTGTCCCCGTTCCGCAACACGAACAATACTCGGATCGGGCAGATCGGAATTCACAAAATGCTGGAACCGCTGCACTTTTTGTGCGTCTTCAATCGTCGTTTTCCACTCACATTGATAAGTATTCACTAAATGTTCCATCTGCGCTTCCAATTCAGCACAAATGCCCAGAGAATCCTCAATTATTACTTGTTTCAAGTATTCAATTCCGCCCTCAAGTTTGTTCAACCAAGTAGCAGTGCGTTCCAATCTGTCGGCCGTGCGGATGTAGAAAACCAAGAATCGATCGATATACTTAATCAGCGTTTCCTTATCGATATCCGTCGCCAGCAAAACCGCGTGCTGTGGCTTAATACCGCCGTTGCCACACACGTACAAATTCCAACCATTCTCCGTCGCAATTATCCCAAAATCCTTGCTTTGAGCTTCCGCGCATTCGCGAGTGCAACCAGAGACAGCAGATTTGAGCTTGTGGGGCGATCGCAAACCACGATACCGCAATTCAACCTCGATCGCCAAACTCGTTGAATCCTGCACCCCAAAGCGGCACCAAGTGCTACCAACACAAGATTTTACAGTACGCAGAGCCTTACCGTAAGCGTGTCCCGACTCAAATCCCGCATCAATCAACCGACGCCAAATATGCGGCAATTGATCCACCCGAGCCCCAAACAAATCAATCCGTTGTCCCCCAGTAATCTTAGTATAAAGCCCAAAATCCCTGGCAACTTCACCCAAAACAATCAACTTATCGGGAGTGATTTCTCCCCCCGGTATTCGCGGCACCACCGAATAAGTACCGTCGCGCTGAATGTTTGCCAAAAAGTAATCGTTCGTATCTTGCAAACCGACGTGAGACTTCTCTAAAATGTGGTCATTCCAAGTAGAAGCCAGCATCGAACCAACAGCAGGCTTGCAAATTTCGCAGCCCTTACCTTTGCCGTGTCTTTCAATCAACTCCTCAAAGGTTTTAATCTCTTGAGAACGCACTAAATGGTACAATTCTTGACGAGAATATTCAAAATGTTCGCAGAGATTATTTTTGACTGCAAACCCAGCTTTCTTCATCTCCGACTTGAAGATATCCGTCACCAAAGGCACGCACCCGCCGCAGCCCGTCCCAGCTTGAGTGCATTTCTTGACGCTGGCAACATCGGTTAAATTGCGATCGCGAATCGCTGCACAAATCTGCCCTTTGGTAACATTATTGCAAGAACAAATTTGAGCATAATCCGGCAAACTGTCTACTCCAAAACCCGCCGATGATCCCCCTTCTCGCGGTGGCATCAACAAATCTTCGGGATGCGGTGGCAGAGCAATTTCATTTTGCATGAATTGCAGCAAAGTGCCGTAAGCCGAAGCATCTCCCACCAGGATTCCGCCTAAAATCCGGCTGCCGTCTTGATTTAAAACTAATTTTTTGTAAATGCCTTGGAAGGTGTCAGCGACAACAATTTCTTTAGCATCGCCCGACTTGGGAAAAGGATTTCCAAAACTAGCGACATCCACTCCCAATAATTTGAGTTTAGTGGACATATCCGCACCTGTAAAAGTGCTTGTGGGACGGGCATCTTGCCCGTCATCCGCTACACGGCTCAAAATATCTGCTGCTACGCTTGCCATTGTATACCCAGGCGCAACTAAGCCGTAGATGCGGTTTTGATAAAGCGCGCATTCTCCGATCGCATAAATGTCAGGATCGGAGGTTTGGCAACTATCATTAATCACAATGCCACCGCGTTCTCCTACTTCTATACCGCAACTTCGGGCAATTTCGTCACGGGGGCGAATGCCAGCAGAAAACACAATCATATCTGTTGCCAATTCCGAACCGTCAGCAAACAGCATTTTAGTAACTTTGCTATCTTCGCTGACAATTTCTGTGGTAGATTTGCTGGTATGAACCGAAACCCCCAACTCTTCTATTTTGCTGCGGAGAATTGCACCGCCAATTTCGTCAACTTGCACGGGCATCAGCCGCGATGCAAACTCAACAACGTGAGTTTTTAAGCCCATATTTTGGAGCGCGTTTGCACATTCTAGACCTAACAAACCGCCGCCAATTACTACGCCAATTTTGCAAATTTTAGCGTAATCTGACATCGCCTCCAGGTCGTCAATTGTCCGGTAAACAAAAGTTCCTGTAGCGTCTTTGCCTTTAATTGATGGCACAAATGGATAGGAACCAGTCGCGAGAACAATTTTGTCGTAGGGAACTTCTAAACCGTTGGCTGAAGAGACTATTTTGTGTTCCCGGTTAATGGCGACTGCTTTGTCGCCGATGTGAATCTTTATGTCATTTTCTTGATAAAATCCCGGTGCAACTAAAGATAAATCTCCCGCTGTTTTGCCAGAGAAAAATCCGCTGAGGTTTACGCGATCGTAAGCAACGCGCGGTTCTTCACAAAAAGTAATTAAATTCCAGTGTTTGGCAGCATCCGAGCTGACCATTAACTCTAGGAACTTGTGACCTACCATGCCATTGCCGATTACAATGAGGTTTTTTTTGGCTGTCATTAGAATCTCTTTTATCCCGTTTATCAGTCGTTGGGTTAATTAATATAAGACTTTTTTGTAAACTTTTGTACTTATATATACAAAAAATAGAGGTTTATGCAATTGTCGAATACTCCCGATTGCATTTTTGCATGATGTGTGCGATCGACTTAAGTAGGTGCGTCAGTGGATTTTAGATTTTAGATTTTAGATTTACTCCACAGTTAAGTATGGTGCGTCAGCTAAGTGTTTTTGACAAAACGATTAATATTTTTACTGTGACGCACCTTACAGTTTTCTAATTTTTAATTATTATTTAAGCTCCCATGCTCGAATACTGCTTCAAGCCCTGCCGCCAAAGCCAGCGATTCCACACAAAAAACACCGCGCTCCAACCCAACATTACCAACAAACTGCGGCCTACATCTACGGGCAATCCGATCAAGATTGAAGCGGGAAAATGAATCAAATAAGGAAAAGGCGTCCACAAAACTACTTCGCGCACGGGTGCGGGAAACACTTCTAACGGCGCGGTAATTCCCGATAAAAACAGGTAAATTAAAGACCAGAATTGCTCGATCGCACTTGCCCTCTCCAGCCAAAAAGCAAACAGCGCAAAAGTATACTGTATCAGAAACCGCAAACAAAAAGTCAAGACGATAACCAACAAAAATAGCAAAAACCTGCCCAAACTCGGCAGCCAAAAAGACTGCGGGTAAAGTGCAAAAAACAGCAGCACTAATCCGAATACAAATGGCAGCCTTGCAAACCTTTCGGAAACGTGAGATACGAAGTGGTGCCATACGGGATCGAGAGGCTGCAACAATCTATTAGATAGCTTGCCTTGCACTACTTCCTTTTCAAACTCCCAAATTACCCAAACTACATTTACTTGCCTGACAATGAAAGTGGCTAAAAAATAACGGGCAAAGTCGAGGGAATTCAGCCCAAATTGGCCAGTCTCGGCCGCCTGCATCCAAACACCCATCAAGATAAATGGCAAAGCTCCCGACAGGGCCCACAAAAACAATTCTGCCCGGTATTCGAGCATATAAGCGTAGTAGGTAAATAACAAAGTTTTAGCAATTTTGATGGATTTTGTCATATCATTTTTAGATTTAATTTTTCGGTGTTAGCAACGGGCAAGATGCCCGTTCCACAAAACATTAAAACTCTCGTAGAACAGGCATCTTGCCTGTTCATTTTTTCGGTGTTAGCAACGGGCAAGATGTCCGTTTCACAAAACATTGAAGCTTTAGTAGAACAGATATTTTGCGTGTTATGGAGAATGAACCCAGCCAAAAACATTACACTTTTCCCGTGCGGAAAACGCGACCAATTACCTCTTCAATTGGCGGGTCAGTAACAGTCAAATCTATCACTTCTAACTCCGCCAAAATCTTCGCCACACTCACCGTCAACTCTTCCCTTTTTACCAAAAAACGCACCGATTGCCCCTCAATAGATTCTACCTCTCCGTAAGCAAAAGCACTATCCTTTGCCAGCGGCTTAGCTAATTTTACCTGAACTTCCCGATAAGGTGCAAACCTGTCGAGCAATCCGTCTAAACTGCCATCATAAACTAATTGCCCTTCATGGATTAACAAAACGCGCTTGCACAAAGCAGTAATGTCAGCCATGTAATGGCTCGTCAACAGCACTGTTGCTTGATAGCGCTCGTTATATTCTCGCAGAAATTGCCTGACGCTAAACTGTGCGTTTATATCCAAACCTAAAGTCGGTTCATCTAAAAATAATACTTCCGGCTGGTGCAGCAGCGCCGCCATTAATTCAGCTTTCATGCGTTCGCCTAAAGAAAGCTTTCGTACTGCCTGATTTAACTTGCCTTCTAGTGACAGCATCTCTGTCAATTCTCCGACTCGCCGCCGATAATCTGTATCGGGAATGCCGTAGACAGCGGCATTGATTCGCAGAGAGTCAAGCACAGGTAAATCCCAAATTAACTGCTGTTTCTGCCCCATCACTAAGGTGATTCTTTGCAGAAAATCAGCTTCGCGACGGAAAGGAGTACGATCGCACACTCTCACCGTACCCGCAGACGGATAAATCAAACCCGTCAGCATTTTCAGCGTAGTAGTTTTGCCCGCACCGTTAGCACCTAGAAACCCCACGACTTCCCCCGGTTCAATACTGAAAGAAACGCCTTCAACTGCTTTGATATTGCGGTAAGTGCGACTAAAAAAGTGTCGCACTGTTCCTTTAAGCCCCGGTTCTTTAATCGCTACCGGATAAACTTTGCTCAAGTCTTCAACTAAGATAATTGGCATCGGCTCAAATTTTAACTTTTATTTTAATCTAGGGTATTTCCATCAGGCTTGTGCCAAGATGGAGCGATCGAGATCTCTAGTAGGATGCCCCAGCGATTGCTCGATCGCTCTGAGGCAGTAACTGTGTTCTGGCGCACCCTACTAAACTGTAGAATATTGCACAATATCCATGCTCACATCGCACAAAGTTTACAAATATGGTACTCACCCCAGATAATTCAGACATCTCTCGTTTGGTAGGAGACAATTCTCCTGAAAATATTACACTTGCACCAGGACAACTTGCTAGTTTTCCTGGGGGACTTTGGATGGTGGGCGGCAATGATACTGTCAGGGGCTCGTCAGATGCAGAACGGATTTTCGGCAACGATGGTAAAGACAGTCTGTTAGGCGGAGTCGGCAATGATTCTATTTACGCCGGCAAAGATGATGACGATGTTTTGGGAGAAACTGGCGACGATTTCTTGACAGGAGATAGAAATAGCGATTTCCTTGATGGGGGTGCGGGAAATGATTTGCTGCGCGGAGGACAAGGTGTTGATTTGTTAGTGGGCGGAGAGGGTAATGATACTTTAATTGGGGACAGAGATGTGGATATTTACCAAGGTGGTACAGGGAACGATGTATTTGTTTTGAGAGTCGATCAAGCGGGAAGCAGAGTAGTTGGAATTGAAGTTCCTGACGCGGTAATTGTGGATTTTGATAAGTCTAGCGATTCGATTGGAATTAGTGTGCCATTTACCAGCAGCAATATTTCATTGGAAGAGGTAAGTTATAGCTTGAACGATCCGAGACTGCTGCTGATCGATCCTGCAACTGTAACGGGGGGAACGAGTTTGTTAGCCAAGGGTGGCATCTCGCGGCAAAGTCTCGATCCCGATGGCAACGGCCGTGTGGAAGCTACTAATATTAGATTTGGTTTTACTAATGCTTTGTTGGGTACTGTGTTGAACGTGACCCCAGCCGATTTAAACGGTCGTTTTATTAATGCTAGTTCTGTGCTTTGAAGCCGCTAATTGATTAATTATCTCTCAAGAACGGGCATCTGGCCCGTTCCACAAAAAAAACTAAGTTTTTGTGGAACAGGCATCTTACCTGTTCTTCAGTTGCGTTTTTCCATTGCCCACTGCATCAAACCGGGGAACAAACGATAAGCTTCCGATGCCAAAAAAGCAGGACCGACGGTAACTTCTGCACGCTGATTTTTCACAGCATCCCAAATAGCTTTAGCAATATCTTCTGGCTGAGTTGCCCAGTCAGATTTTAGCATTTGGCTCATTTTCTGGCGGCGCAATTCGACTCCGGGTTCGTCTCGATCGCGAAATTGAGCTCTTTCTAAAAAATCGCTGTTAATCAAGCCCGGATGCACGGCGCAAACGTGAATACCTTGAGGCGCTAATTCCAATCGCAAAGTTTCTGTTAAACCGGTTACTGCATATTTGCTGGCACAATAAGCAGTCATTTGAGGCAAAGGCATTTTGCCACCAATAGAACCAACATTAACTATTGTCCCTGTTTTTCGTTCCAAAAAATGTGGCAACATTTCTTGAATTGTGTTAACGCAGCCCCAAAAATTGGTATTCATTAATTGCTGCCAGTCTTCGGAGGTAGTGTGCTCGATCGCCCCCGTGAGACAAATGCCAGCATTGTTAACTAAAACATCGATGTTGCCGCAGGTATCTAGCGCTTTTTGGACGATCGCGCGCACTTGGTGAATGTCGCCAACATCCCCCGGAATAGCTACAGCGGAAGTGCCTTCTCGCTGCACTTGAACCGCTGCTGCTGCCAATCTCTCTGGCTGGCGAGCTACCATAACTACATCGTAACCTTTACTTGCAAATAAAATTGCTGTTGCTTTGCCGCTTCCTTGAGAAGCGCCTGTAATCAAAACTGTAGGAGCCATAGATAGTTATAAATTGTAAGTGGGTAATTTGTTTTTTGCGATATTGAAACTATAACAGAGGTCAGGTAATTTTAGGCGCGCTCTATCTTAATAATTATTGAGTATAGGAATTCTTTCTGCTTCGGGAATGGGCTTTTCTTAACGAACCGCGAAGGCGCGAAGGACACGAAGGAAGAGAGGAGAGGAGAGGAGAATAAGAGAATAGAAATTATTCATAATTTGTGCGAAAATTGCTTTGTAAATTTTCCCAATGCCCAATGCCCAATGCCCAATGCCCAATGCCCAATGCCCAATGCCCAATGCCTAAAAAATGAATCTTCCGAAACAAACGCCGAATTGGTCGATCGCCCTAGTGTTAATTATCGGTGTTTTAGCCGTCTCAACTTCCTCAATCTTAATTCGGCTGGCTAACTTTTCAGCAGGGGCGGGCGGTTTGGGTTTTAGTCTGGTACTCGCGGCCTCTCGTCTGACTTTATCTGCTTTAATTCTGCTTCCGGCTTGGCGGAAAATTCAGTGGAACACCCTGCAACCGGGATCTCGGCGCTATGCTGCTGCTGCGGGTTTGTGTCTCGCGCTGCATTTTGCTCTCTGGATTACCTCACTTTCTTATACTTCGATCGCCGCCTCGACTGCCCTCGTCACCACTAATCCTGTCTGGGTAGCGCTTTTGTCGCGCTTCTGGTTCGGAGAAAAACTCAGCAAAATGTCGATCGCTGGCATTACTATAGCCCTGACTGGGGGAATGGCGATCGCTGTGGGAAGTGCGGGCGCAGCCGATGCTGGCAGCAGCCAACTGCTTGGCGATTTCCTGGCTTTGGCTGGTTCCTGGGCTGTCAGCTTGTATTTGCTGCTGGGGCGGGAAGCTCAGCGGCGGGGACTGGGAATTGGTGGCTATATCGCGATCGCCTATACTGTAGCTGCGATCGTCCTGCTGCCTCTCCCCTTCGCCTTCGGCACTACTTATACTAATTACCCCGACATTGTATATTTTTATATTTTGTTAACGGCCGCTTTGCCTCAGTTAGTCGGCCACACCATTTTGAACTGGGCCGTAGTGCAGATTTCCCCAACTCTGGTAACTCTTGCCATCTTGTTTGAACCGGTTGGGGCAAGTTGGTTGGGTTATTTGCTGTTTGGGGAAGTGCCGGCGCCGGCGGTACTCGCAGGTGCTGCGGTGCTGCTGTTGGGGGTAGCAACCGCTACCGTCGGAGCAAAAAAAATTACTGTCAACAGTTAAGAGTTAACCGTTTTCGACATTGCCACAACAGTTGCCGTGAGTCAGAATAAAACAAATTAGGGCTTAAAAACCCCAATAACTCATCAGTGAAATATCGATTCAAAACTATCAAAGGTCTGAGTAATGACTAATAATACTCGGCTGCCTTTAGGAGAATAAAATTATGCTGCCAGAACAACTACAGCGGATCATCGGCTACTTTATCGAAGAAGCCACAGAACAGATCCAAATTATCGAACAAGGCTTGCAAGATCTGCAAAATACCGTGCCAGCTCCCCAAAGAATACACCAGCTCATCCGAGCCTCGCACTCGATTAAAGGGGGAGCAGCTATGCTCGGATTTAGCAGCATTCAGCGCATTGCTCATCGCTTGGAGGATTATTTAAAGCTGCTGAGAGAATGTCCGATCGCCATTGATAGCAGGCTGCAATCGCTGTTAACCGAAGTTTTTGATATTTTAGTAGCCCTCGTGTCAAAGGTTTCTAAGGGTTTTGGGCTCAACCACGAAGACGCAAACCAGATGCTCTCCCTCGCCGAACCGGTTTTTGACGAACTCGATGCTTACCTGAGATTGCGAATTCCCACTCGCCTGACTGTGAGAGCTACTACGGACGAACATATTCACGTTTTCTCCGGTTACTGCACCTCCCTGAGCGAATTTTCCTCGGCTATTGCTTCGAGCGTCGGTTTGCTCGGAGGCACTATTACCCGCCACGAGCAGGATAGCCAGGGCCTACGCCTTTGTATTGACATTTACCTGCCGCCTTACACTAGGATCGAAAACATCCGCCAAGCTGTCGAACTCTCCGGCGCTATTATCGGGAATGTTCAGACGCAGCGCGACTTTTCGCTGCTGGCGACTGCGGATTATCCGGTTTACCAAAGTGCGATCGAACCTCCGGCAATTTGCATCGGATGCCGCTACTATTACGGCAGAACCGACGGCGGCTACCTGCTCAACTGCACGATCCATCCCCGCGGCCCGGAAACCGAAGATTGTCGCGATCGCGAACCGGAATAAGCGCTGAAAACTCAGCCCTCGGAAGCACGATTTGTCTCCCGAAAAACTCTTCTGAAACCCATATTTTCCCTGATTTTTTTCACATTACCCCCTGCCAAATTCTTTTTGAGTTGCTAGATAACTAGATCTTTCTCTCTTAGACAACTAAATCCTTCTTCCTTGTGAAAGCTCCCCTAACAACTGATACTGCAACTCGAATTAATTGCATCATGCTAGCAGGATGAGCGATCGCCCAGACATTGATTGTCAGACAAGTGATTCCCATCACTAGCAAGATGTATGTCGGAGGCATTACTACCCCGATCGCGAACCAGGTAAAAACGTGAAATATCATTGCTGTAGCCCACAGGCTGGCCACCACCACAGACGCCCAAACTTGTATTCGAGGTCGGTTTAGTCCTGTCAAAATCGCTGTCTGCAATGTAGTCAGCAAGTTTGCCGGAACTAAAAAGGCACAGATAGCTATGCAGTAGGTAGAAGAAAACTCGGTAACTGTATTGAAGTCGATCATCAGTCTAATTGTCGGGCCTGTTGGGTATACTTAAAGAGCTTAGCGTGACTTGACTTTCATATCTTGTCACCCTTACCTTAACTTAATATTTCAGTAAGTAGGCCGCTCTGGAGACGCATTTCTCTCCCCCTTTTCCAGCGGGCAAAATCTTACCACAAATATTAAAGTTTTGGGAAATTATCAAACATACTTGAAGAATGGCAACAATTGCTATGATCATTAACAGCGGGAAGCGATAGTATAGAAGAGTCAAGTCGGTAAATTTTATAGAAAGATGAGGCTGGTCTCACAGCAACACATAGGGCAGGCTGATTTTCGACTCAATCATTTTTGATTCGCTGATTCTCGGATGATGGATTCTCAGTGTCCATCAAGGGATCGAGCCGTTATGCGATCGAACAATATGAGATTTTTATGGAAAAGCCAATTTGCTCTCAAATCTCAAATCAATAGAACCCTCTCCAAATTTCACAGCGGAAGACAAAGCAAATGGATCAACAAATCACAATTCCCGCACTCGAAGAAGTTGACTTGACAAACTGCGACAGAGAACCCATTCACATATCGGGGCACATTCAGCCACACGGGGTGCTACTTGTTGTACGAGAACCTGAACTAGAAATACTGCAAGTCAGCGAAAATACGCAAGATTTGTTAGGAGTAGAGCCGGAAAGTGCGATCGGTCGAAATTTGAGCTTATTATTCAATCGAGTTCAACTAAAAAAACTCAAGCTTTGTTTGCTTAATGAAAACTTAAAAACCGTTAATCCCATTAAACTTTCTGTCACAAACAAAGGTAAATATTTAGAATTTGACTGCATCCTCCACCGAGTAGACGAAGTATTGATGGTCGAGTTGGAATTAGCCACCAACCCAGAAAACCTTTCTGTTTTTAGCTTTTATCATTCAGTGAGAGCCACTATCAGCAAAATTCAAAGCGCCAAAAATCTCAAGGAATTATCTCAAATAACTGTAGAAGAAGTCAGAAAAATATCTGGTTTTGATAGAGTTATGGTCTATCAATTTGACCACGAAGGCAACGGCGCTGTAATCGCTGAAGACAAAGCAGAAATGCTGAGTCCTTTCTTAGGATTAAACTACCCAAGTTCAGATATTCCCAAACAAGCCCGACAACTTTATGCGTTAAATTGGCTGAGGTTAATCCCAGATATTAATTATCAACCAGTCCCCCTTGTTTCAGGAAATAATGCTGTCACGACCCAGCCCCGAAACCTGAGTTTCAGCGTATTGAGAAGCGTTTCTCCCATTCACATAGAATACCTGCAAAATATGGGCGTTGCAGCTTCGATGTCAATCTCATTAATCAAAGACAAAAAACTGTGGGGATTGATTGCTTGCCACAACTATACACCAAAACACCTCAACTATGAATTGCGCGCAGCCTGCGAATTTATCGGGCAAGTAATGTCCTTAGAACTGCAATCAAAAGAAGGAAACGAAGACTACGACTACAAACTACACTTAAAATCCATTCAAACCAAGATTTTTGAAGACATATCCACGTCCGAAAACTTGTCAGAAGTGTTAGTTAAATGTCAGCAGAATTTGCTAGAAGCAGTCAACGCCCAGGGAGCCGCAATAGTATTTGGAGACAATTGCTATCAAGTAGGGCAAACACCTCAAGGAGAAGCGCTCAAATACTTAACTAATTGGGTGCAAGAGCATTTAAATAAAGAAATTTTTTATACAGACTCGCTCACCAAATGCTATCCAGAAGCTGAGGAATTTAAAGACACGGCAAGCGGGTGTTTAGCTATAGCAATATCGCCGACGCAGAAAATATACGTTTTGTGGTTTCGCCCGGAAGTAATTAAGACCGTAAATTGGGCGGGCAACCCCAACAAACCAGTTGAAACCGATGAAGATGGCAACCCTCGACTGTCTCCTCGGAAATCCTTCGAGCTGTGGAAAGAAAATGTGAGGTACAAATCGTTGCCTTGGAAACAATGCGAAATAGACGCTGCATTGGAACTGAAAAAAGCAATGATTAATATAGTGCTGTGCCAAGTCGATAAACTAGAAAAATTAAATACAGCATTACAAGCATCAGTCGCCAGAGAACGGGAAAAAACTGCTAATTTAAAAACAGCAATGTCCGAGCTGAAGCGGGCGCAAACTCAATTGGTGCAAAGCGAAAGAATGTCAAGTTTGGGACAGTTGGTGGCGGCGGTAGCTTATGAAGTCACTAACCCGATTAACTTCATCTACGGAAATCTTAGCTATGCCAATGAATACAGTCAAAAAATGATCGATTTATTGCAGCTTTACGAGCAGCACTATCCCTCGCCTTCGCCAGAAGTTCAAGCACAAATAGAAGCAGTAGAATTAGAGTTCATAGTTGAAGACTTACCGAAGTTGCTGGGCTCAATGAAAGTAGGAGCTAACCGCATCCGCGAGATAGTTCAGTCGCTGCGAAACTTCTCTAGAATTGACGAAGCAGACATTAAACCAGTTGACATTCACGACGGATTGGACAGCGCTTTGCTGATTTTGAGCAACCGACTCAAACCGAAGCCCGATCGCCCTGCAATTCATCTCATCAAAGAATATGGCTCTCTGCCTTTGGTTGAGTGTTACGCAGTTCAAATAAACCAAGTATTTATGAATGTACTGACAAATGCAATTGATGCTCTCGAAGATGCCTTTGTCAACAATAATTTATCGTGGCACGGCGGGGACAAAGAAGAGCCAGTTAAGTACGGACAAATTCGGATTGTGACTGAACTTTGTCCCGAAGAAAAAGCCGTAGCAGTTCGGATCAAGGACAACGGTTGGGGCATGGAAGAAAAAGTTCGCCAGAAAATTTTTGAGCCATTTTTTACCACAAAACAGGTGGGCAAAGGTGCGGGGATAGGTTTGACCATTAGCCACGAAATTGCGGTAGAACAACACGGTGGCAAATTGACTTGCATTTCTGCCCCCGGAGAGGGAACCGAGTTGATTATTGAGATTCCCTTGAACCAAACTCATCCCACACCCATCGTCAAGTGAAAAAAGTCCGCGCTAGCGAATCTATCCCAAAGGCTAGGAAATCCCCCCAATTCAAAAATCGAAAATTCGATTAAAATACAAAAGCAGCTAAGTAGATTTGAGCCAATTCAGAGGAAGCTAGTATGACTGAAAAAAAAACCGCCCAATGGGATGCCGGCCGGTTTCTCAAAACCTTGGCTTATTTCGGCGTCATTCCCTTCATTGGCAGCATTAGCTGGCTGCAACAACTCTTTGGAAGCAGCAGCAAAACTAAAAAAGACCAACCCAAATTGATACTGGTAGCCGGTGCTACCGGCGGCGTCGGGAAGCGAGTTGTCAAGCGGCTGCAACAGCGGGGATATAGAGTGCGAGCCCTTGTCAGAGATACCAAAAGAGCAACAGAAATTCTCGGCCAAAATGTCGAGTTAGTCGAAGGAGATATCACTCTGCCAGAAACCCTAACACCGCTAGTAACCGAGGGCGTAGAAGCAGTTATCTGCTGCACCGGCACGAAAGTTCAACCGATAGAAGGAGACACCCCAACGCGGGAAAAATACTATCAAGGCATCAAATTTTATATGCCGGAAGTTGTCGATGTTCCCGAAATAGTCGAATACAAAGGCCTGAATAATTTAGTGCAAGCTGTTCGCCGCCAGCTAATTAAAGCAGGCGAAAAAACAATTTTTGACTTCACAAAACCCAGCCAAGATTTAAAAGAAACTTGGGGTGCCCTCGACGACATCGTGATGGGTGGCACCAGCGAAAGTTCGATCGTACTTACAGACAATACAGCTATATTCACAGGCAATGTTTCTACCGCCAACTCGGGTGGCTTTGCTTCGGTGCGTACTCGCAACTTTGATCCTCCGCTTAACCTCACAGGATTTAGCGGCCTCCAACTACGTGTCAAAGGGGACGGTAAGCGCTACAAATTGATTGTTCGCAGCGAAGCTAAATGGGATGGAATTGGCTATTGCTATTCGTTTGATACTGTTTACAATATCTGGATTACTATCACTGTTCCTTTTGATGAGTTAATTCCAGTTTTCCGCGCCAAAACTGTTAAGGATGGCTCTAAATTTGATCCCAGCAGTATTTTTTCTTTTCAGTTAATGTTGAGCAAGTTTGAATATGATGGCGCGCTCAACCCGAAATTTACACCGGGTATTTTTCAACTGGAGTTAGAATCTATTAAAGCTGATGGGGGACAGACTTTACCGCGATTTGTGATGGTGAGTTCGGCAGGAGTTACCCGCCCTGGCCGACCGGGAATTAACTTGGAAGAAGAACCGCCGGCAGTCAGGATGAATGATATGTTGGGGGGAATTTTGACTTGGAAGTTGAAAGGGGAAGATTGTGTGCGATCGAGCGGCATACCTTATACTATTGTCAGACCTTGCGCTTTGACTGAAGAACCCGGAGGCAAAGCTTTAATATTTGAGCAAGGAGACAATATTAGGGGCAAAGTCAGTCGGGAAGATATTGCAGAATTGTGCGTGGAGGCTTTGGAACAACCGCAAGCTTGCAATGTTACTTTTGAGGTGAAAGAGGGGGAAAATGGCAGTTCTCCCGGAGACTGGCAGGCTTTGTTTTCGGGAGTTAAATAACAGATAGCACTTCTTACTAAAATGAGCTAGGCTTGGTGATTTATAACGGGTTCCCAGGCATAGCCTGGGAATCAATGTCCAGAGGCTCTGCCTCGCTTGTTAGTAGGAAAATTGGAGGCAGAGCCTCCGGATATGCGTTACCAGGCAGAGCCTGTTAACGAGTAAAATGCGAGTTTTATAACTGGTTCCCAGGCTAGGCCTGGGAATCAATGTCCAGAGGCTCTGCCTCGCTTGTTAGTAGGAAAATTGGAGGCAGAGCCTCCGGATATGCGTTACCAGGCATAGCCTCTTAACGAGTAAAATTACCAATTATCAATTACTATGTCTGTGACTTTTTCCCGACGCTATTTGACGCCTTATTTGTTTTTGCTACCTGCTTTATTTATTTTGAGTTTGACTGTTTTGTGGCCGGCGGTGCAAGCTTTTTATTTGAGTTTTACCAACTACGAATATGATTTAACTCAAATGCCGCAGTGGGTGGGTTTAAAGAATTTTGAGAGGTTGTGGGGCGATCGCACATTCTGGCAAACTTTGACGAATACGCTGCTGTATCTCACCTGCGTGGTGCCTGTATTGGTTGTTCTACCGTTGGGAATGGCAATTTTGTGCAACCAAAAACTTAAGGGGATGAACTGGTTTCGAGCCGCATACTACACGCCGGCGGTAATTTCAATGGTTGTCGCCGGGATTGCTTGGAAGTGGCTGTTTGCTGAGACTGGACTGCTGAATCAGTTGGGGGAATTGTTGGGTTTACCTCCTGTGTCTTGGCTGGCTAATCCAAAGTTAGCAATCTTTAGCGTCATGGCAGTTACTATCTGGAAAGGATTGGGCTATTACATGGTGATTTATTTGGCAGGGCTGCAAGCTATTCCGGCAGAACTTTATGAGGCGGCTGCTATTGATGGTTCTGATGGTTTGGGAAAGCACTGGGACATTACTGTGCCGCTGATGAAGCCTTATTTAGTTTTAGTTGCGGTGATTTCGGCGATTTCTGCTACTAAGGTTTTTGAAGAAGTTTATATCATGACTCAGGGCGGGCCTCGCAATAGTTCTAAGACTGTTGTTTATTATCTTTACGAACGGGCTTTTAAGGATTTGGAAATTGGCTATGCTTGTACGATCGGGCTGGTTTTGTTTTTGCTAATTTTGGGTTTGTCGATTTTGCAAGTTAGCCTTCAGGGTTTGGCTCGCAATGATTAAGATTTATGACTGATTAGAACTGACGCACTCCGGGCATCATAAACTCGGTTTCTCGTTCTCATTCCTGTGATTACCAGGACTTGGTTACATTCAGAAACCGGGTTTATTGGTCTAATTTCTACTAATTTTAGACTGGAATCTCGAAGTAATGCGATCGCTCACGGTTTTGGGCAGGTCTTATTGGCGAAATCGCAGGTATAAATATAGGGTTTCTGCCAGTTCAGAGGAATTTCTAATAAATCCCTGGTTCCGGTCATTCCCTGTCCCAGAAAGAGCAGCACAGCGATCGAGTTCAATATCACATGGATAGTGCGCCAGCGATTTGAGCGGTCTTTGTAAATGTCTTCAATGATGGCAAGCGAGAAAACCATAATTAGCGCAGCGGCGATCCCAATGTAGTAGTGAGACCAATACCATTCATTGGTTCGCCGATAAACGCCATCTTGAGTGCCAAGAATTACCAAACCCGTACCTGTTAGGGTCGCAAATATGCCGCGCCATAAAGCGGGTGTCGCTCGATATAGCATGACCAAAGAGGCGATAGTTGCCACAAACATCAGCACAATGAAAATGACCTGAAACGAGTTTTTGCTCCAAACATCCTTGCTCAAAATATGCTCAAAAATCGGGTAGGCTAGACCCAACAACGTCACTCCTACTACAGAACCTGACAGAATTCGACCTGCTTTGACGTGTTCTGGACCGACTACAGGTGGAATTTTGCTCTTGGTGTCGATCGCAATTTGCTTCCGACGCTGCATAGTTTGCCACGCCATATTGAGAACAACACCAAGCATAGGAAAAACAATCGCTACAGCTAAAATAGGATGCAGCAAAGCCAGAAAATCTTTAAATTCCATATATCACCTTTTTGTTGAAGAGGGTTGGCTTCATCAACCCGGTTTTTGCGATACATAATATCATACCCGGTGATCTAAGCACAGTAAGTTTGTAGTCAGGACTAATAGTGATTATTCAGCCGCATATAGAAGGCTAAAGTCCTGACTACAAACACGCTTTATGAGGGGTAATTCACCGGAGATGTTAAGCAATAAGAAGATATAGCAGTTGTCTGTTGGGTGAGGTACAGCTTTCTCAATTACGCAATCGAGCAATTACAATTACCTTGTTCTCAGGGAAATGAAAACTGCTGGCGGTAAGGTAAGTGCCGGTTAGCCACTAATTCCCTGCATCACTTTGAGCTTAGCTGAACAGTTCTTTGTTATTCACAATAGTATGCTAATTTTTGTTCGCTAAAGCAATGTGACCAGGGATATCGCCCATCCACTGTGCTTGTACTTTCTTGTCGTAGTTGAGATAAAGCTTCCGATTAACGATTTTCTAGGCGTCACAAGGGTTGGCTTGTGCAACCTTATTGAAGTGTATATTCGTGCGTTACGGATTAAATTAGAAGCCAGTAACTCCAAACGCCTGCTGCCTAGTGTTCGGGGAGTTGGATATGTGTTGCGAGAGCAAAAGTGATGAGGGGCGGATTTACAAATACTTGGCAGATGAAGTATTGATACTGGTGAACCCGCTCCTATTATACTACCTATTTTTTGGTGAAAAATCTACCTAGAAATCCGGTCGTTCCTGATAATCTTCCGCAGAACTAGGGTCTAATTCCCAGCGACTTTCATCTCGATGTTCAAGCATATTTGTTGTGTTCAAAATAGCGCCATCGGGCATTTCTATGCCGGCAGCGGCTCCGAGTTCGTCAACCATATCCAGGTCGGGAGTAGGCGCAGTTCCGCCCACCGATTGCTCACCAGTGGCACTTTCTTGTTCCGCAGCCGGATCGCCATCCTCGCCGCCGATTTGGGAACTGGTGGAAGAGTAGTCCGAACTGCTGTCCTGCAGGGTTGTTATGTCGTCTTGGCTCACTCCGGGTTGATCGATGACGCCAGTACCGTAAGATTCGGTAATTTCTTGAGGCAATTCGCCCAAATTATCGCGTTCAGTTGTTGTTTTTGCGTTGCTTTTCTTTTGCTTTGCCACGATACTTGCTCCTGTTTTTTTTTGAACTCAATTAAATTAAAAATGTCCGAATTTGGCTTTAACTGAATTGTTTTTAGTAATTGCCAATGGCTATAATTAAGTGGTATTGTAATTACTATTTAAGTTTTTAGCTTCTATCCCAGGAAATATATTGATTCGGCTCAGCTATTTCAGAGGGAATACAAAAAGCGATCGCCCGTTTGAAAATGGCGATCGCTTTTTAATTCGGAGGCTAATGCTATTCGGGAAAATCAGGGATTATCCATTTGGGGGGTTCCGTCCGTTTCCTTCTCACCGCTTCCTCTGCTATTTCTAGCATTTTATCCAGAGAAGTATTTTCAATAAAGTTGGACGTTGCTTCTGCGTATTCCCGCTTCGGGCACTTGTCGCCCAGAACGCAGCCATTGACGCAAGCTACAGCACAATCGACAGTGTTCTCCACCATAACTTTTTTCCTTTCACGGTTCCAACAACTAGCAGGCAGATGCTCTGGGTTAATTTGTCAAGAGACTGCCCTCTATGTTTATTTTACTTTACAAACTGACCTCAAATGTCGATCGCCAGCGCAAAACTGTTATAAAATCAAAGCAACCTACTTAATCTGCCGATCGTGAACAATTTTCTGCGGCGCTTAAAACTTTTACCTTGGCGAGAAATGCTGCAAATTTCCGCCCTCGTCAACTGCATCGTGGTTGGATTGGAGTTATTTTTAGCCTGGGGTTTCACGCAATCCCGGCCAATCCGCAACGGGGTGACGCTTCTCTACAGTTCTTCCCTCGGGACATTGATACCTTTTGCAGCAGCAGTGGGAATGGGAGCTTTAGCAGTGTACTTTTTAGAGTATTGGCAACAACAATTTTTGCTCAACCGAATTAGTTTGTGGGTTTTAGTTTTCTGCGTGCTCTTGGGTTTGGTGTTAAAGTCATTCCTACCCATACCTCCTTTATTAGCAAGTTTATCGCAAGCTGCACTAATCGGAGTTACGGTGGGAGTTTTTTGGAAGGGCCGGCCTTATTGGCGATAGTCAGGCGATTTTAGATTTTAGATTAGCCATGACTGATGAATCTCGTGGTTTCGAGCTTGTCTAAAGTGGCATTCTTTTTTGAAGATAGTATAATTAGTAATTCGTCATTGGTTATTAGTCTATATGTAGGGTGCGCCTCGGCGCACCTTACCGCTTAAAACAAGAAATTCCTTCTTCCTTGTTCGTTCCATCCGTTAAATGCGTTACCGAATCCGCTGCCGAACTTCCTTCTGCTTAGGGCAGCCAAAAATCGGGAATGAATGTTTTAGTCAAACTGCGAGTAAACTGATTAATCTTTCTCCCGATTTGAATGTGCGGTTCGTCAGCTTCCACGGGAATAATTGTCGCTTTGTTCCCAAGTCCGAAACGCGAAATTACCAAATTTGCAGCCTCCAAACCAGTAACATAAGCCTTTTCCTGCGACCAAGAACCGTGGCGGGTCACAACCCAATCGCCGCTCATCAATACATTATCATAACTTGTTACTGCCGGCAACAAATACTGATAGCTGCCAGGGGCGAAATGCGTCACCGCCCGCGACAGCCGAATCGCGCTGCTGTCAATTACTTTAGCCTCCCGAAAAGGCGGAATGCAAATCGCTAAATCCCGCTGAACTAAGGAAACAATTTCCTCATCTTTCAGGGGAATTAATTGATTGGCGTGATAAAAGTCAGCTTCGACAACTGTTCCCGGTTCGTCTCGAAATTCGTCGTGCAAAGCATTCAAATCAAAAAACGTCCAACCTGTAGTTGAACTAAAGCCAAAACAGGCATTAGAAGGCAGGGGAATGTCAATTTTTCTGTCAAACCACAGGCGAACAGCTAACACGTCAACGGCACCCAAATTCATCGCGTCCCTAAACTCTTGGCGGCTTTGCAAAGCTGGGCTGCTGCTGATAATTTTTTGCATTCCCGTGACGCCAACTGCAAAAATAACTGCATCTGCATCGAAGGTTTCTTCGCCGCAAACAACGCCTGTGGCTCTGTTGTTGCTGTCAACAATTAAATCAGTAACTCGCCGCTGAGTCAATACTTTTGCGCCGATTTTTTCAAGGCGATCGACCCACGGGCGAAAGATTTTTTCTCCGACTGTGCCGCGACACCAAACTACATCAAAATCCGGTTGGTGTGCTAATATGAAATAATAGAGCATTCCCAAAGCGGCGGCAGCCGAACATTGTTCTCCTGGTGCAAATAAACCTACTAATAACATCGGTTCAAAAGCATCGCGGTACAGCCTTGCAGAAACACCAAACTGTTTAAATAGTTCGCGGGCTGTGACGCGATCGTACCTACGCCAAGCTTCGTCGGAATTGTCGAAATCGAGGACGGCGTAGAGTAAGGGCAAGGCTGAAAGCCGATCGACTAATGGCAGCCTTTTAAATCTGGTGTAAATAAATGTTCCTAACGGTGTGGGAAGCCGCGGTTCGTCCTGAAAAATCGGCGATTCTACTTCCAATCCGGCGGGTGAATACTGACAAGAACGAGTCCAAGGCGTGAAGGGATCGAGTTCTAATTCCTTGACTAAGGAAAAGATATTTTTGTAGGGATACCAGAAGCCATGAATGCCTGCTTCTACGGAACGCCCGCCGGCGGTTTTCCACCCTGCAACTAAGCCACCCGGATAAGGGCCTGCTTCTAGCAGGGTGACATCATAGCCTTGCTGTGCTAGGTGATAGGTAGCGCCTAAACCGGCCCATCCTGCACCGACGACGACTATTTTTGGGGTTGACGATTCTGCTGACATTGCGTACCTCTTGATAATTTATTAATGATGACATAATTCATAAAATGCGGATTTGATATAAAATGTGTTGAATTATGTGCTAAATTTCGCTTGAGTGAATAATGAGTGTCAAAAACCGCCAGCAAACTAACCTGTTGCTGCTCTTATTTCCCGCTACGGCATGGCTGATGGTTTTCTTCATTTTGCCGGTGCTAATTGTACTGTTGTACAGTTTCTTAGAACGCGGTACTTACGGCGGTGTTACTTGGATATTTACTCTCAGCAACTACCAGCGTTTGTTCAGTGGACTTTTCTTAGGAGTAATTGGGCGATCGCTCTGGCTGGCTTTTCTAACAACAGCCACTTGCTTGTTAGTTGGCTATCCCCTAGCATTCTTCATCGCCACCCGTTCTCCTCGCTGGCGAAATGCTTTGCTTTTGCTGGTAATTATTCCATTTTGGACTAATTTTTTAGTGAGAACCTACGCCTGGATCATACTGCTGCGTAGCGAAGGAGTAGTTAACACAGCCCTGCAAAGCCTGCAAATTATTAGCGAACCGTTAAACTTGCTTTTTACGCCTTTCGCTGTGGCGATCGGTCTTATTTACGGCTATTTACCTTTCATGGTTCTGCCTTTATATTCTAGCATGGAACGCTTCAATTTTTCATTAGTAGAAGCCGCTCACGATTTAGGGGCTAATGATATTCGCACTTTTTGGCGCGTATTTTTACCATTAACAACTCGCGGTATTGTGGCAGGCTCGATTTTAGTTTTTGTTCCCGCCGTCGGCGCTTTCATCACACCGGATATATTGGGTGGTTCTAAAACAGTTATGGTGGGAAATTTGATTCAAAATCAGTTTATGAAAGCCCGCGATTGGCCTTTTGGTTCGGCGCTTTCTATGCTGTTGACGGTAATCATATTGATTCCTGTGTTAATTTACTTCCGCGTGTCTGACGAAACTTAAACAGGTAGATTGAGATTTACAGTTGGGTGGGGGCGGGTTTATGAGATTATTGGTATTAGGCACAGATTGTCTGTAAAACCCGCCCCTACAGGCGAACCTATTTTTGACTAATGACTAAACTAGATTTACTCGTGCGGGCGATCGGCAAAAAGTGGCTTTGGGTACAAGCTGTACTAGCATTAGCCTTTCTTTACTTGCCAATTCTCATCTTAATTATTTACTCCTTTAACGCCTCCAGATTCAATGCCGTTTGGCGTGGCTTTACCCTCGATTGGTACCGCAGTTTGTTTAGCAATGCAGGCGCGACGATTGCTACGAGTAGCAGCGCCGGAATCTGGACAGCACTCAACAACAGCTTACTAATTGCAGCTATTTCGACTGTGCTAGCAAGCATTTTTGGTACAATGCTCGCCCTAGCACTGGAACGCTTTCATTTTCCGGGGCGCAAAGCAGTAGAAGCTTTACTGTTTTTGCCGATTATTATGCCCGAAATTACGATCGGCATTTCGCTGCTAGTTTTCTTTACCCTAGTATTTCGGATCGTAGAAAATCTCACGGGAATTCGTCTCAATCTCGGCTTACCTACTGTAATTATCGGTCACATTGTCTTTAATATTTCCTTTGTGACTATTACTGTCAGGGCGCGTTTGGCGGAACTAGATCCTCAATTAGAACAAGCAGCTTTTGACTTAGGCGCTAACGAATGGCGAACTTTTTGGCGCATCACTCTCCCTCTGATTTGGCCCGCTATTTTCAGCGCGGCACTGCTGGCTTTTACTCTGTCGCTGGACGATTTTGTCGTGACATTTTTTACCAGTGGTGTCGGTTCGATGACGCTGCCATTATTTGTTTATGGCATGATAAAATTTGCAGTGACGCCAGCGATTAATGCCATTTCAACTTTGATGTTGTTGGCTTCCTTGTTGCTGGTTATATCATCGTTAAAAGTTCAGAAAAGTTAAAAAAATTGCTTTCTGTGTCATAATTATTTTTGTCTGCAACTAACAAAACCTATGAAACGCCTGCTGACTTTCCTACTTTTGTTTGTGATGAGTGCAACGGTGGCTTTTGGCTGTAGCCGCACAGGTGGCAACCAACAGCAAGTGCTCAGCATTTACAATTATGCAAGTTATATCGCCCCAGAAGCGATCGCCCAATTCGAGAAAGAGAACAATGTTAAAATTCAATACGACACTTTCGAGAACAGCGACGCACTCTATGCCAAACTAAAACAGGGCAACCCCGGTTACGACTTAATATTTCCCGCCGATTACATGGTGAAAGTCATGATCGCAGAAAATATAATTGAGCCGCTGAATTTAAACAATATTCCCAACCAAAAGCACCTAGAACCTAAGTTTATCAATCAAGCTTTTGATCCGGGAAATAAATATTCGCTGCCCTACCAGTGGGGAACGATGGGAATTGGCTACAACGTGAAAACAGTCCAGGGAGAAATTAACAGTTGGGGGGGGATGTTCGACCCAAAATATACCGGAAAAGTCGCGTGGCAAGACGATGCCAGATACACATTGGCAGGAGTTTTAATGTATTTAGGATTTGACCCAAATACAACCAACCCCGAAGAAATTAACCAAGCCCGCGATTTGCTGATTAAAAGTAAAAATATCATTGCAGCTTTTGTCCCCGACACCGGGCAAAATATGCTAGATCAAGGAGAAGTATATTTGACAATGGAATGGAGCGGTGATATTTTCCAAGTGATGACAGAAAATCCTAATCTCCGTTACGCTATTCCCAAAGAAGGAACAATCATTTTTTCTGACAACATGGCCATTCCCAAAGGTGCGCCCCAGAAAGAGTTAGCGGAGAAATTTATTAACTTTATTTTGCAGCCAGAAGTCGGCGCCCAAATTTCCAATTTTACCCACTTCGGATCGCCCAACAAAGCAGCAATTGATCAAGGTTTAATCGACCCGAAGGATTTGAATAATCCTCAAATTTACCCGCCGGCTGAGGTGTTTGCCAAAATGAAATTATTGCAGGATGTCGGGAAAGCAACTGCATTGTACGATCGAGCTTGGACGGAAGTTAAAGCAGGGGCTGGAAAGTAGATATAACACAGGTTCCTGCCGGGGCGGGTTTACTTAAATTTTTAGCTTGTATTGGAGTTGCACCATCGTCAAGAACGGGCTCTCCGGCCCGTTCCACAAGAAAATTAAGTTTGGTGGAACGGGCTCTCCGGCCCGTTCCTAAACAAGTAATTGAGAATGGTGCAAGATATCAGTTTAACCGGACTCGAACTCAGATTTTTATTACTCACACATACTAACAGAATGCACTCTGTAGAAGTTTTAGAAGTTTCCAAAGTATTTAAAAGTGTCCGCAGTCAAGATTTCTTAGCTGTAGATAACATCAATCTGCAAATTTACGATCGAGAATTCTTTTCTTTACTCGGCCCTTCCGGCTGCGGCAAAACTACAACTTTGCGAATGATCGCGGGTTTTGAAATTCCCACAGCGGGCGAAATTTACATTCACGGTCAACCGATGCAAAATCGCCCGCCATTTCACCGCCCAGTAAATACGGTATTTCAAAACTATGCTTTATTTCCGCACATGACAGTAGCACAAAATGCCGCTTTTGGGTTGGAAATGGAGAATTTGCCTCAGAAAACAATTCGCGATCGCGTTGCTGAAGCCTTAGCATTAGTACAGTTAACCGAGGTAGGAAAACGCTATCCCCGCCAACTGTCAGGGGGACAGCAGCAGCGAGTAGCGCTAGCCAGAGCATTAGTCAAACAGCCGTCTGTTTTGCTGTTGGATGAACCCCTAGGAGCGCTGGATTTAAAATTGCGTAAAGAGATGCAATTAGAATTAAAAAAAATGCAGCGAAAATTGGGAATTACGTTTATTTATGTAACTCACGATCAGGAAGAAGCGCTAACGATGTCGGACAGAATTGCAGTGATGGATGGAGGAAAACTGCAACAAGTCGGCACGCCTGTTGATATTTATGAATATCCTAAAACGCGGTTTGTTGCTGATTTTATTGGCGACAGCAATTTTTTAAGCGGGCAAGTAGTAGAAAAGCAAAACGGTCAAATAATCGTGTTGGTTGACCAGCAGTTGCCTGTGTTAGTTGCGACAGCCGAAGATATGCCCGCTGGGAAAGTTGTCACCCTGGTGTTGCGGCCAGAAAAAGCTGCTCTTTTCCCGGCTAATTATGACGCTGAAAATAGCTGGCCGGGAATAGTAGAAGAAGCTATTTATATTGGCACTGACACGCGCTATACGGTGCGGTTGACTGCTAAAAGCTCGATCGCCCTTCGCCGACAAAACTTGCACAGAGATGACTTGCAGCGACACCAAGTCGGCGACAGCGTTCGAGTTGCCGTGCCGCCGGAAAGTATTTGCATTTTTTGACATCTAACTATCGCTACGGTCGTCAAGCGCCGTCTAACCAGTAAAGCTAAGTCCAAGCCACGTGACAATGGAAAACTTAGTTGAGATTGTAGAAGATTGAGGAGCCGATTGAAGATGTACTTCCTTCCCGGTAGAAGATAATCTACTTCTTCCTCCAGCTTCCTCCTTCTTCCTTCGCGTCCTTCGCGTCTTCGCGGTTCAATAATATAGACAGTATTGGTGCTAAACTCGCGTTTGACTTTGCAAAATTTCCTCCAACAGCCGCTCTTGACTTTTCGCAGGTTCCTTGCAAGTCAAACACTCGCAAACTAACCCGACAACCCCTTCAGGCAAATCTGCCTCAATCTGACAGACAGCAGTCGGATAATACTGCGAAATCAACCCAGCAATTTGATCGGAAGTCGTGCGAATTAGGGTAGAATGCTGATACCAGTCGATCGCCGAAAGCAAACTCGGACAAGCTTGCGGAGCATCTTGTACAATACTGCTGAAAGCTTGCAAACCTTGCTCAGCGCGATCGAGATATTCTAAATTCGGGCCCAACAGCGCGAGGCGAACCAAAGATGCGATCGCAATTCCATTCGCCGCCGGAGTTGCATTGTCTATATAGCTGCGTTCCCGCACCAACAAATCTCCGCTAGCATCCTTAGCAGTATTGTAATATCCTCCCAATTCCACGCTCCACAAAAACTCATCAAACTCTTCTTGCACCTGCACAGCTTTCTCCAACCAAAACTGAGAATTCGGCAACTGTTTTGCCTCTTCCCCGTTGCCTAAAGTCAAACTCGCTTGATGCAAATCCAACAAAGCTTTCACAAACAAAGCATAATCTTCCGACTGCGCGGTTACAGCAGAGTGTCCGTCATAATTCAACCGCTGAAACCGCCCATCCGTCCACTGATTGTCTAAAATAAAATTAGCCGCTTTCACAGCTAATTCCAGATATTCCCAATTTCCAAAAACAGCCGCAGCGCGGGCTAAACCCGAAATCATTAAGCTATTCCAAGCAGCAATCATTTTCGTGTCAGTAACGGCGGGAATTCTACCCGGCCAACTGTCGTTTTTAGCTTCTTGATTGTTGCGCGCTGGCGGAAAGGTTTTTACAGTATCGCGATTGCCACCGTAGCGAACTTGAAAGAGTTTAGCCAAAGCCGTTTCTACCGTGGCGCTCAGTTTTCCTGGATGGCGGCGCTGCAATACATTCTTGCCTTCAAAATTGCCGTTGCGACTAACAGTAAACTGTGCTTTAATTTCTGCCAATTCCTCAGCAGTTAATAGTTGTTCCAGTTCGGCATAAGTCCAGACATAAAATGCTCCTTCTTCCGGTTCAACTTCTTCAGAAGTGTTAAAGCTGTCAGCATCCTGTGCAGCATAAAAATAACCTGTCGGCGCGGTCATTTCTCGCTTCAACCATTCTACTGTCCCCGCGATCGCAGTTTCAAAAGCAGGCTCTTGTATTCCCGCACTCCACAAATTCGCTAAATACTCAACAATTTGACCGTTGTCGTAAAGCATTTTTTCAAAGTGTGGCACAGTCCAAGTCGCATCAACCGTGTAGCGGTGAAATCCGCCTCCTACGTGGTCGTAAATGCCGCCCAATGCTAAGTCTAATCCGCGCTGAGTGCAGACTTGTTTGCTGTCGTATTTTGATTCAAAATTAAATCGCGTTCCCCGCAGTGCTAGCTCAGCATAAGGTATCATCGGAAAACTGGGGCCGGGGTTGCTGCCCGCAATAATTCCGGTGTTGAGTTCTAAGCCTTTTTGGAAGAGTTCGCGATTTAATTCTGCGGTTACTCCTGACAGCGCGGCCGACTGTTGGAGGTTGCCTAAAATCTCTGCTTTGAAGGCTTCTACTTTGCCTTTTTCTGTGTCGTAAAAGCGGCGAATTGCTTGCAAAACTTCTAAAAATCCCGGTCGTCCGTAGCGCGGTTCTACAGGGAAATAAGTGCCTCCGTAGAAGGGAACTCGCTCGTCTGGAGTGAGAAAAACGTTGAGTGGCCAACCGCCTTGACCGGTCATCATTTGCAAGGTTTGCATATAAATGCTGTCGATATCCGGGCGTTCTTCACGATCGACTTTTATCGGTATAAAATGCGAATTCATGTATTCGGCGATCGCGCGATCGGAAAATGCTTCTCCTTCCATCACCGTGCACCAGTGGCAGCTAGAGTAGCCAATTGACAGGAAAATCGGTTTATTTTCGCTTCGGGCCGTTTCTAGGGCTTCGTCGCACCAGGGCCACCAGTCGATCGGATTTTCGGCGTGTTTCCGCAGGTAAAGGCTTTGGGATTGAGCAAGACGGTTGACCATAATCAAATCCACTTTAACTCGTGCTGAGTAAGCTTGTCAGTTCTATAGCAGTTTAGCGCGAGATGTTTTAGTTGAGTTGTTGCTGATAATTATGTTTTAATATTATGGCTGATTATCTCGATCTAATATGAGCTTATCATCTCGGAGAACCTTCAATCAACACCTAGGGCAATTTTTGCTGAGTGCTGCTGTTCCTCCTGCTGTTCTCAAACTGAGCCAAACTGAATCCTCGGAACAAGCTTTATTAGAAACTAATCTTAACAATTTTCTGGCTAAAGCAGACCCAGAAATAGAATTATTAGTCCCAACATTTTTAGGTAATGACAAGCGCCGCTTTTACGGCAGAGGTGTTCCGAAAAGCTTGAATTTAATCGACAAATTTCAACTAGGCGGCGGCCGGACTTTTCTGGGAAGGCGGTCTGTAGTTTGGAGCGGTGCCGGTTGGACTGGACAGCCGACAATTACCAGAGACGGGGGAAAAACTTATTTAATTATAGGTGCTTATGACCACAATTTGCGAAAAATAGATATTGCTACAAATAAAGAAGTTTGGCGCTATAAATTTGATGATGTGATCAAAGGATCATCAACGATTTATATCGATGCAAAAGCTAGCGCTGAAAACAGAATTGTGATTTTGCAAGGCAGCCGCAGTGGTGGCGGCGGCAAAAGTGTCGTGCCGAGTTTTAGGGCCATATCTTTTAGAACTGGCAAGGAACTTTGGAAATTGGACATCAGGAAAACACCCAGCTACAGCCGGGATAATGACAGCAGCGCTTTGGACATCGGCGGTGGAGTTTTGTTCAATGCGGGGGAAAATGCGATCGGCTATTTTCTCGATAGTTCCACAAGCAATGCAAAAATCAAACAAGGCATCAAGCAGCCAAATATCTTGTCGGAAGTACAGCTTTATGCAGCAGCCGATATCAGGAAGCACGGTGGCAACTTGGTAGCGGAGTCATCGCCATCGAGGCTCAAAGATAGAATATTTATAGCTGCTGGTTCCGGTCATATTTACGGTATTAGCATTGAATCTAAAAAGATAGTTTGGGATTTTTATACAGGTTCAGATTTGGATGGAAGTGCTGTAATTTCTAAATCAGGGAAACTGTTTTGTGCCATTGAAAAACAATACATTCAGGGCAACGGCGGAGTGCTGAAGCTGAATCCCAACAAGGAACCGAATGCCAGTGTGGAATGGTTTTTGCCGACTGGAAATCGCCGACTTTCTAGCTGGGAAGGCGGGATAATTGGCTCGGTGGCGTTGAATGACGAGTACAATTCAGGCGAGTTTCCGGCGCTGTTTGCCACAAATGCACTCGACGGCAATTTATACGTCGGTTCCCAAGATATGATTACAGGCAAAAAAATTGCTGTACCTTGGCGAAACCAGTCTTACGATACTCCGGTAATAGTATTTAAAAAAGCGATTGGTTCTTCAATTTCGACTCCGATTTTTACCGATGGCAATAAACTGATCAGTGCGGGATACAACGGTGTTTATTTGTTCAATTTGAATTGGGAACGAGCGAAGTCTGGGGATCAGAATGCTTTGAAAAATGCTAAAGGGGAGTTTTACCGTCTGAAAGTAATAGAATCGGGGAGATTTAAGCCGGGTTTGTCATTTGAGGCGACGCCTGTAGTTTGGGACGGAATTGTGAGGATTTGCGCGAGGGATGGCTGGATGTATACTTTGGGTTAGTTATTGGTATTTTGTACCTGGATCGGGAACAGGCAAGATGCCTGTTCCACAATAAGTAGAGTCTGTTGTGGAACAGGCATCTTGCCTGTTCTTAAAAGGGTGTTGAAATCCGCCACCTATTCCTACCTGCGGTTTAACTGCGGTTATATGTATGAGAGAAATAATTTCGGAAATTATCGGAAACTCGTTATGGCAACTCATGAAACTCAAATAAGTCAAGTTTACGGTTCAGAGGATGCTTAAGGTATTTTACAGTTTGCGATCGCGCGATCGCAAAATCCTTCACCTTCCATCACCCTACACCAGTGGCAGCTAGAGTAGCGAATTGACAGAAAAATCGGTTTATTTTCCCGGACGGCCCTTTCTCAGGATTCGTCGCACCAGGCGCACCAGTCGATCGGATTTTCGGCGTGTTTTCGCAGATAAAGGCTTTGGGATTCAGCAAGACGGTTGACCATAATCAAATCCACTTGAACTTTTGCTGGGTCAGCTTGTCAGTTCTCTAGCAGTTTAGCGCGAGATGTTTTAGCTGAGTTGTTGCGGATAATCCTGTTTTCAGATGATCGCTGATAATTTAGATGTCAAATGAGTCAATCATCTCGGAGAACCTTCAATCAACGGCTGGGAAAATTTTTGCTGACTGCGACAGTTCCTCCTGCTGTCCTCAAACAGTGCCAAACTGAATCTGGGAATTGACGGAGTGAGAAAGTCGCTGAAACCTTGATATTTAGAGAGTTTAGGCTCTGGAACCTCCCTCAAGAGAGTAGTAATTATCACAAGTTAATTGACCATTTTGATGGTAGCGAACACGAACTATCGTGATTAGACCCTGTAGAAAGTCTAAAAAATAGCGAGCGCACGCACACATTTTTTTGATGACAAGCTACTCAAACCCTTACAGCGTAAAGTATTTCTAGTTGCTGATCACCCGTTAAATCGTGGAATCGAGCTTTTTCGGAAAAATAATATTAACCAATGTTTAGCGAAAGCAGACCCAGAAATAGAATTATTAGTCCCCACATTTTTAGATAACAACCACCGCGCCTTTCTACGGTAGACGCAGGGCTGTTTCATTCTCTTGTAGGGGCGGCCCCCCGTGGCTACCCCAATCCATGAAACGCCTAACAAATCGTGGATGGGTCGGGTCGGCATGCTTGGCACGACCCGTACAAAAGGCTGGTTTCCCTGAGAATGAAACAGCCCTGACGGTAGACCGGTTCCGCAAACTATGTCCCAGAAAGTCGAGTCGTCCCTTTAGTCGGCCAAAGTTCCGGCGTCACAGATAATAACGACCACCGAAACCATTGGTCTCTAAACGGAGATGTTGCACCATGATCAATAAGCCTGTTTTGGGCGGCCTCTGGGGCCCAACCCCTATTCCCCCCAAGAAAACTCATTCTTTGTGGAACGGGTCCCGGAGCCGGTTTTTGGTAATGGTGCAACATATAAGTCTAAATGGCGCTTGTTGCTGAATCCGAAAGCGAGAATCGACGCAGCGAATATGCTCCAAGATTTTGTCCGGAGTTATAGCCCACATTACGCAGTTTCACCTGTCACCATCGGTTTTTACCTATTTTTACCCAGCCATCAAGCTCTCACTTAAACTTTTCTACCGTACATTAACGGAGCAAAAACTTTTTAAGGGCATAATTTAGAGTTTAAAAATAGTTTTATCAGTAATTATGCTGGGTGAAAACCCACTTTAAGAAGGTGGGTTATAGCTTGTTGAAAGAGAGAAAAGTCAGGAATAAAATCCGGATAGCAGCACCCCTATTTTTTGATGTACGCCATAGAAAATAGCTAGCTAGAACTCATCAATTTAGGCATTTTGTCTCAATCCCATCACCCTATTCTGAATCTTCATCGAATCTTTATCAAAACTACTTGCATTAACTTGTGCTTCCGTTTACATTGAATATGTGAAGGGAAAAAACCTGCTTCCAGTCAACTTAAAAATAAAGGTGTCAACCATGAAATTCCAATTAAACTTAGTCAAATCTATTTTAGCTGTTGCCGGTGTCGCCGCTGTTAGTGCACTCTCCGCAGCACCTGCCTCTGCCTTCAGCTTTGGTAATATCGCTGGTAGCGATAATCAGTATGGAGATGCTTATTTTAAGGACTTTAGCTTTGATGTCACAGATGGTGGCGCAGATAACGTTATCTTCAAGATTGCAAATAATACATCCGCAGCCGGCATGTTTATTGGTGGAGTTTACTTTGACACAGGTTCTAATAGCAATTTATTGAGCGCCTTTGGCGTTGATGTTGGTAATACTGGCACAGTTAATTTTGAAGATAGTGGAACTGCTAATATGGCACAAAGTGGGAACCTTAGTGCTTGGTCTACTGATTTTTCAGCTACGAAAAAAGGTGCTGCGTCTAACGGTGTTCACGGTGGTGAGGTTTTGGGGTTGAGTTTTACTGGAAATTATAATAACGTAGTTTCCGCGTTGAATGCTGGTACTTTAAGATTAGGGTTGCACGTCCAGGGTATTGGTCCTAAAGCTGAGTATAGCGATAGTTTCGTCAGCACCATTAGTGCTGCCAACACTGAAGCTACTCCTGAACCTTTAACAATGCTTGCTGCTGGAGCCGCTGTTGGGTTTGGTACTATGTTCAAAAAGCAACGCGCTCGGGCTCAAAAAGCTGAATAGGCTATCATTTGAACTCGTTTTCGATTCTGGCTTGATGCCAAACTGATTATTTTATGTTCGAGCTAAAAACCTGGTTTCACCAAGAAACCAGGTTTCTTATTATCTGATAGCGCCCCACCGTGAAAACCCCAGACTTGGAAGCCTATCTCAAGAGAGCATCTCATATTTGTAAACACACTTCTTCTGGCTCCTTCCTTCTTCCTATTTCCTCCTGGCTCCCAACTCCAATTTCTAGCTTGGCTGCTTTCATTGAGATGCTCCCGTCAAATCGCCCCTAGACAGCGCATTTAAAAACTACCGTAAGGCTGCTTCTGAAGCATTTCCGATATATAGCAATCCTTGCAGGAGTCGTAAATTTTTTACCCCACCCCAACCCTCCCCGAACCCGCTCGATCGGAAGTAAGAAATTCACAAATGATGCGAGGATTGCTATAAAGACACTGAGATTCTTGAAAAGCAGATAATCACCATTGAACATGGCTCGAACTCTAACTCGCTCAGCCGTATTTACTCAAACCTCAGTGTCACACCATGCGCGGTGCTAATTGCGTCTACTCTCAAGAACTCCAAGCTTCATTAAGGCTACTTATTTTTAATTATTGTTGATTCACTTCCTTTTTAGTCTTTGCTTACAGCGGCTGAGTAAGCAAGTGCTAGACCCCCAACCAATCATTTCGAGTAGCAGTCTTTTCAATAGGTATCCTAATGCTGAGCTATGGGGTGCCTCTGAGTCTCACCACCCATCAAATGCCAGAGTGTCTACTAACCTCATCTCAAAGATTTACGGCCCTTAAAATCCTCCCAGTCCTTTCCGTAGGAGGGGTTCAAGCTAATGAGTTGTCCACATCCCCTACTATTTTTATGATATGATCTAACAATAGTCTGGACTGTTTTTATTTCGTAGTCGGAAACCCTCGATTTTCCGTTGTTACTTCGATTGCCGAATCGCCGGGAAACCCTTATTCTAGGGTTGACAATCAAAAACTGTCCGAAGTCTGGCTCTCATCAATCAACTAATAACTAATATCTACAATGTTCAAGAGAAAACTTTTTTGGCTCATCATTATTGCCACAGCTTTAGTCACTCTGAATATGACACTCCTGTGGAAACTGGACGATATTGCTCATTTTTGGATGAGTATAGTTTTTTGGTTCGCTGTGGGTTCCCTGCTTTGGGACAACCAGGATATTCTCAAACAGAGTGAGATAAAAAGTGACCTATTATCGAGAATAGCAGGGACGCTATTAATAGCTTTTATTTTATTTAAAAGTGCTGTAGTTTCAAGTAAATTCGATCCTTTTTTAAGACTTGCACCTTTTTTGTCGGGTTTAGGTTTGAGCCTACTTGCGGTAGGTTTTCATAACTTAAAACTATATTGGCGTGAATTGGTAATACTATTTTTTCATGGCACCCCCAGTGTCATTACGTTACCTTTAGTGGATTTTATTACCTCGCTTACTGCTAAATTTGCTTATTATTCTTTGTGGTATGTCGGTTTTGATGTAACACGGGACGGTAATTATGTGGCTTTACCGACAGGAAGGGTGTTGGTAAATGGGGGTTGTTCGGGTATAGAGGCAATGAATTACTTATTAGGTTTAGCTGTAGTTTGTTTGTTGATGTTTCCTACCAAACAAAATAAGGCTTTGGTAATAGGTTTCGCGGTCATTTGTGGTTTTATTATTAATGTTTTGCGAGTAGCGGGAATGGCCTTGCTAGTGGCATCTCATCGCCTAGATTTGTTTAAATATTGGCATGAGGGTGAAGGTTCTTTAGTCGTGGGAATGATTGCGGTGATTTTGTTTGGGATATTTTATCAATTTATGTTGAAACGAGATAGCAAACTTAGTCACAGTTCTGGAAATTAATTAGTTGCAATTTGGGGAAATATATCGGTTCTTCGATTTCCCCTCCCATAGTCAGGAGTCTCGCTCACTCAAATGTCCGGGTGTTGAAATCCGCCAATGTCACTACCTGTCGTTTAACTGCGTCTATATCTATCATAGAAAGGATGTCAGGAATTATAGGAAACCTGTTATGGCGACAAATGAAAGTCAAATAAATCACATTTACGGTTCAGAGGATGCTCAGGGTATTTTACAGCTTGCGATCGCGCGACGACAGGATGAAGGGGAATTATCCAGAGTCCAGCTTTTCGAGATTGCAGCGGAATTGGGCATTTCGGAACAGGATATTGTAGCGGCGGAACAACAATGGTTAGCAACTAGAGGAGAATTTCAAGAAAAGCTGGTGTTTAACACTTACCGTCGTCGCAAATTGCAGAAAAATGTGACCAAGTACGGCATTATCAATACTTTTTTAGTTTTGTTTAATCTAGCAGGATCGCACGAGCTTTCTTGGTCGCTGTTCATTTTACTAACGTGGGGATTGGGATTGTCGCTGAATGCTTGGAATGTTTATCAAACTGAAGGCGAAGATTACGAAAAAGCGTTTCAGCGGTGGCGTTTGAAGAAACAGGTGGGACAGTCGCTCGGCACTGCGACTGATAAGTTTATGAAGTGGTTGCAGTCGTGATTTGCTATGGTAAAAAACGCTATCCCCCTTTTTTTTACTTCACACTGGTGAAGTAATTCGGATTTTAACTCGTTACTGGAAAGAGTAATTGTTAAGGTTTTTTATTTAACCTATCCCCAAGAGCGATCGCCCTTTATTGAGTTACACAATGAAGGACACTGCAATGCCGTGTCCCTACAAATATCCCTCTTTGAGTCCCTCCCGCCAGTCGATCGCATTCTCTCCTCGCGAAAAACCTAACTTTCCTGGGGCAACTTTCCGTTAGCAGCATCTTCAACCACAGGATGAATTAAAGCAGATCGAAAACCTTGCCGAATTTCCGAACTCAAATACCGGCGCTGCAAAATCTGCCATTTTTGCCAAGCTGCATAGCGATTTTCGGCCAACAAACCAGCCAACTTCGGCAACTCTTTTTTCAGATCGCGATCGACAAACTCTGTCAGAAACTCGCCTAAAACTTCACTGTCTTGAATATCGCCCAAACATTCCTGAATAGCTTTTACATCTTCGACATAAACTTCGTAAGTCTCGCTGTAAAAGTCCCCAAACAGATTCATCAAATAGCGAACTCGCTTCGCTTGCTTCCGCAAATCGTGCAGAATAGTTCCCTCCGCTGCTAACTTCTCTTCGACAGCCTCAGCATTTAAATCATCAGCAACTTTAACTTTGCCATCTTTATATTCTGTACCCAACAGCCAAGCCGGATGTAGAAAAAACTCGCTGACTTGAGGTAACAGTAAATCTGGCAATACCTCAGCAATTGGCAAATGTTCGATCGCCTGAAACTTCGGTTTTTCCAGCCAATCCTCGATCGACTGCTTCAGCGATTCGTAGCTTTTGTGCTCTAAAATCGCCCTCACCCCTTTCAAAGCCCGCTGGCGCTGTTTGAGCAAATTCAACAAAGCCTTATCCAAAACTTCCTGTTCGTCAGCCGGCAAATTCGGGTAATAGCGGTTTTGGAGACTTTCGAGCATCACATCCAAATCCCGGAGCGTTCCCAGAATCCGCCCCACCTTACCAATTTTACGTTCAGAAGCCTCTTTTGGCCAATCTAAAACCGGAGCAAAACCAGTCACAGCCGATCGCAAACGTCTCAATCCCACGCGCATTTGATGAAGTTCTTCCGCGTCTTTGTCTTTGATAACTTCAGCCTCGTGCGCTACACTTTTGCGGAAATATTTCTCAATCGCCCCAGATGCAGCGTCTCCGAGAGTTTTAACTTGAGTTTTAACTTTTGCTGATGTTTTTACGTTCATGACAGGTGTAGATTCCAGATCCCCGATCAACTTTAATTTGGATTTCAAGGCTTTGCTAGTAAAGGGTTTACATCCTAGCACACAACCCCAATTTATGACCCGCTTCTATACATAAATCTTCATATAAGGTGCTTGACAGTTTATACAAAGTCAGCATTTAGCAATCTCAAATCTAAAATCTTCAATCTCAAATCTCAAATCTCAAATCTCAAATCTCAAATCTCAAATCTTCAATCTCAAATCTCGAATCTCAAATCTTCAATCTCAAATCTCAAATCTTCAATCTTCAATCTCAAATCTCGAATCTTCAATCTCAAATCTCAAATCTCAAATCTTCAATCTCAAATCTGGAATCTTCAATCTCAAATCTCAAATCTCAAATCTTCAATCTTCAATCTCAAATCTCGAATCTTCAATCTCAAATCTCAAATCTCAAATAAAATTACCCTCCCTCACGCTTGAGCTAATAAAAATCCGATTTCTGGCGCGCTTTCCCAAATAGGTTAAGATCGCTGCAAACCGATATTTATTCGCCAAAGGGTGAGAGAGGGTGCGATCGGGAGGACAAGTTTTAAATTAAATCAAACCCGCCCAGGTTGCCCGACTTCAAAGAGGCAGTTTAGCCTTTCCAGTCTTTCTCAGATTGCTGGAGCACGTAGGTTGCTACATCTTCGATTTGTTCGGGCTTCAAGCGGCCAGCGAAAGCAGGCATAGCATTTTTGCCCTTAGTTACCTGAGTGGTAATAGCTTCCAGAGAATTCATGCCGTACTTCTCAAGAGCAGCCTTTTTCAAGGTTTTCGGGGCCATAACCACGTTGCCGCCACCGATGTGACAAGCAGTACAGTTGGCGCTAAAGATTTTAGCTCCATTAGCAGCATCACCTGCCAAAGCAGGGCGACCAAAGCCGACGGTAAAAATTGCGAACGCTAATAGGGCGATCGATAAGAGTCTTTTCAACGCAGTTCTCCTCTAATGGACACGCAAAGGGTGATTCTTTAGATATTTTACCTGTTAAAACAGGCGCGATCGCGATCGTCGCATCGCTTTCTCCCGAGTAATTTACCACTTTTTGGCAGCGGTAGTTCAACTCTCAAAATTCTCCACGCCCCAGCCCGGAGCTTTCTGAGCGGCCCGGATCACAAAAGCCGCCAATTTTTCGATTTCTGCTTGGGGCATCCAGCTTTCGGGCACTTGGCGGCACCAAAAAGTCTCCTCAGTACCGTCATAAGTCATCGGTTCTCTCAGATACGCCACCAAACTATTGATGTTGTTGCGGGGAGGCGTTGCCCCCTTGAGGTCAGCCAAAGACAGAGATATCGTCGGATCGGGCAAATTAGCTCCTCCGACGTGACAATTCAGGCAATTTTGCTCGAACAATACCTTGCCCGCAGACAAATCCTGAGCCGAAAACAAGCGAGTATGTCCCTCAGAGTCCAACTCCAAAGCCACAGGTTCGCTGGCTTGTAAATACCTATTCACGTAAGAATCGGCAGCAGCCAAAACAGGTTGAGGAGCCAACAGCACGATCGGCAAAATAATTAACATCCCCAACAGAAAGCAGACAAAAGCACCACGACGCAGCATGAGGGACTACAACCTTTTGCGATAATCAATGAGCCGGAGGTAAATTTTAGATTTCAGATTTTAGAGCGAAAAACGACCAGCCAGCAATTCTTGCCGAACTTCAGCCCTCTCCCAATCCAAAATCCAAAATCTAAAATCTAAAATCTAAAATCGATTAGCGAGCGCCTTTGCCACCAGCCCACTGCTTGGAGACAATTTTTGGCTGCAAGAGAATGTGACCGGCAATCGCGTACAAATCGTCATCCGAGAGATTTCTCATCTCAGCGAAAATATCCGCACTCTTCATGCTCGGATGCAGTTCCGAAATTTCCTCAAACCCGTCATAAGTGGTGGGATTTTTCATAAAGTCCACCAGCGACTCAATATTATTCCGGGGCGGGTTGGCCAAAGCCAGAGTTTCCGGGCTCAAATTCACGTTCGGGTCAGTTTTTGTCATGCCCGCAGCGTGACATTGAGCGCAAGCCGAATTGAAAAGGCGTTTGCCTTGCTGAACTTGTTTGAGGCTCAGCACTACCGGAGCACCCTTGTCATTCAAAGTCACAGTGCGAAGTTCAGGACTCAGTTCGACAGCCATCGCACTGCTGACAAATAACTGAAAGCTCAAGAATACAGCGGTCAGAGCAATGAAATATCTTTTAAGCATGGTTCTCCTTAAAAAAATCCGGCAAATTATTGAACGCTAAGAGATCGTACCTGGCAAACAGATGTGTGTTCAAAATTCCCTGATTCTGCAACAACTGGCGCAAGTTTGTGCAGCCATACCTTTAAAGGTAGAGGAATTTTGCGAGCTAATCTGCAAGAAGTTTTGAGTCGCGCCTTTTTTCGAGAGTGGACATAATTGCCTTAACATCCTCCAAAGCCAAACGGGTTTGAGGGTGCTTGTAGGCAATTTCCAACTCGTCGCACAAGCGGATCACGTCTTCAACAGGGACGTTGAAGTCTTCTGCTATTTCTGCGATGGACAGGTCTGCAAAACCCATAATTTTTAGGTCGCTGACAGGTCAAAATTGAGTTGACGGCTATTAACTGAAAGCCGGACAATTTTAGAAAGCGCTGTTAGCTTGTTTTGTTAGTTTGTTCTGAGATGTTGTTCGATCTATCGCAAGCTAACTAACCGCTAACTGCTACTAGGCATTTTTGCCCAGCCAAACTCCAGGGCCAATCAACTTCCGATCAATATCATCCCACTGCTGCGTCGTTATTACCAATAGGAGTTGCGCGGATGGGGCTCAAAAGCCGGTGTCTGCGTGAACGTCTCGTTACCAAACTCAATATTGTTGGTAGAAGCCGGGTTTTCCGCAATTCCTCAGCAATTTCCTCTGTGCCCCGCACTCACCAACAGACAATCCTCCGGCGCAGCAGCTTAGGGAGAAAGTTTGAAAGCGTGAGTCTGCGGGGGCAAAGCGTGGTTGTCGCTGCCATTGAGGGCGGGAAATTCCGAGTCGGCAAAGAAAGGCTGGGGCTGGTGGAGGCTGATGAGCTGACCCAGAGTTTTCTTTAATTGAGTCCGAGGTACAATCAAGTCTACAAAACCGTGGGCGAAGGAGTATTCGGAAGTTTGATAATTTTCCGGCAGCTTTTCCCGCAGAGTTTGCTCGATCACCCGGCCGCCCGTAAAGGCCACAGTAGCTTTTGGCTCTGCAATTATAATGTCTCCCAGCATGGCAAAACTGGCGGTGACGCCGCCGGTGGTCGGGTGGGTCAAAATCGGGATGTAAAGCAGTCTCGCTTCCCGGTGGCGTTCTAGAGCGCCGGAAATTTTAGCCATTTGCATCAAGCTGAGCATTCCTTCTTGCATTCTTGCACCACCGGAAGCGCAGACAATGATTACGGACAAGCGTTCCCGCGTGGCGTGTTCGATGAGGCGAGTCAGCTTTTCTCCGACTACTGATCCCATGCTGCCACCGATGAACTGAAATTCCATGACTCCGAGGGCGACGGGCAAATTTTCGAGTTTGCCGATGCCTGTTTCTACGGCGTCTAGGTGGCCTGTTTTTTCTTGAAATTCTCGAAGTCGATCGCTATATTTTTTGCGATCGCGAAATTTCAGGGGATCGGTGGCGTGCAGTCCTTCGTTAAGGGGCACCCAGGTATTGGGATCGATCAACTGCTCGATGCGATCGTCACTGTAAACTCTGATATGATGGCCGCATTCCAAGCAAACCATTTGATTTGCTCGCAGGTCTTTGGTATAACTCAGGGCATCGCAAGCTTCGCATTTATTCCAAAGTCCGTCCGCAATTTCTCGTTCCGGCCGTTCTTGGGAGTTCGGTACTGATTTTCGTCGATTTGCAAACCAATCAAATAGAGACATTAAAACTTGCTAATTGGTAATTGGTAATTGGTAATTGGGAATTGGTAATTGGTAATTAGTAATTGTTAGTTGTTAGTTGCTAGTTGTCAATTGCTAGTTGTTCAGTGACTAATGACTAATGACTAATGACTAATCACCAGATTCTGGCTCATCTTCAACTGGACTGATGAGGAGCGATGCTGTTGGCTGGTGTTCTGGAAGAACTTGCAGGGCTGTAGCACTTCCAGCCCCCAAATAAGATGCTATGCCCAAGTCTACAATCCGGGCCGGGATTTCATGAGCAGCTAGGAGCTGCTGCATTAATTCCGCTTCCCAACGAAAGCTAGTAGTTGTAAGTGTAATCCAAGACACGGAACAATTTTACCAATTTTTGAGACAATATCATGCTCGATCGCGCCTGACTACCTGCCGATCAGAAACTAAAATTCGGGAAAAACAACTGCAAGTAAGTAGATAAGATCGCTTCGCCCCACAAAGCAGTAATTGCTGCACCGAGAGCCAGAAAGGGGCCGAAAGGCATGGGTTGACGCCGATCGAGCAAGCCGAGGGCGATCGCCCCGCCACCGGCAAAAGCCCCGGCTAAACAAGCGATGAATCCCGCTAGCAGCAAGTATTTCCAGCCCAGCCAAGCTCCCATCAAGGCGGCCAATTTGGTATCTCCGGCCCCCATAGCATTCTGCCCCAGTCCGATCGTGCCGGCGAGTCCAATCGCGTCAAACAGCCACAACCCGACAACTGCTCCCGCGATCCCATCGAGTACCAGATAGTGTACCGAGTCGATCGAACTAAAAGTCGGCCACCAACCTTTTGCCACCTGGAAAACCAATCCGAGCACCAAACCCGATCGAGTTAAAGAATTAGGCAAAGTCATTGTATCGCAATCAATCAAAGACAAAGCCAACAACCAGCTAAACAAAGCCCAAAAACCCAGAGTTTGCACTGTTACGCCAAACCGCCAGAAGATGAGCAAAAACAGCAAACCCGTAGCTGATTCCACCAGCGGATAGCGGGCCGAAATCCGACTGTGGCAGTGATTGCAGCGTCCCCGCAGCCACAGCCAACCGAAAACGGGTATATTTTCGTAAGTTCTGAGTTGATTTAAACATTTGGGACAGCGAGAAGGAGGGTTGATCACCGACAAACCCGCAGGCAACCGATAGACTACCACATTTAGAAAACTGCCAATAGCCGATCCGAGAATAAAGACGATCGCCGTGACAAGGCAATTAAAGATAATTTCCATTAATTTGTCTGTTGTCTGTTGAAAGTTGACTGTTGTCTGTTGTCTGTTGACTGTCGTTATTTATTGATTGTTAGATTTTGTTCGGTCAATTACCCATAAGGTTTGTAGTATAGACTTTAGTCAAGAGCCAAATTCTGAGGACTTTAGTCCTCACTACAAAAGTCTTTTTTGACAATCGTTCAAGCTAACATAAATATTAGTTGTCAATTTCCCACTCGCAATTCGCAATGCCCAATGCCCAATGCCCAATGCCCAATGCCCAATGCCCAATTAATACATTTGAGATTCAATTTCGTCAAAAGTAACAAAACGTTCACCGGGCAACAAAACGGGCTGCGAAGCAAAAATTACCTGGCCTCGATCGCTTCCTTGACTGACAACTACACCGGCCGGACGCTGCATCTGGTCGGAATGCACTTTTAGATACCTACCATAGGCCGAGCGAGCCGCTCGGATCAAATCGGGAGCTAGCAAACTGTGACTTTCGGAAGTTTCTATCGTGGGTTTTGGGTTGGGTTGGTATGGGTTCACTGGAAACTTATCATAATGGTATTAAGTCGAACTATTGGTGTTGCCACTAGAGCGATCGAACTTACCTTATTTTTTAAGAATAGACTAGGTGGAAATTATTAATAGATTAACCTACAATCCTCCCTTAGCTGCGATCGAACTGCAGCTGCGATCACTCCTTTCCGCTCAACTGTACGCTGCTGCGTGGGTAGATCCGTCCCCCGCAACGCTAATGGGGGTTTTCGAGCACTTGCGAACTCTCCGCTACATCCTCCACGACTACGTGCCCAGGCCCGTGTCCGAATCTCCGGCCAACCCGGGCGAGGTGCGCTACCAGTGGCAAACAGGCACCTTGCTGTTCACGGATTTGGCAGGGTTTACCTCGCTGTTGGAAGCGAATGCGACCCAGGGGCGCAAGGGAGCTGAAAGCCTGCTGGGCGTGATTAACGACTATTTTGCCTCGATGATTGAAATTGTTAGCAAATCGGGCGGGGATTTGCTGGAGTTTACCGGAGATGCGATGCTGGTGCAGTTTCCGTCAGGGGTTTACCAAGAGGATACAGCGAGGGCGGTGCGGGCGGGTTTGCGGATGCAGCGGGCGATGGCTGAATTTGCCAATATTGAAACGGCGCGGGGTGTTTTGTCTTTGAGGATGCGGGTGGGCATCCACTGCGGTCGCTATATTAGTGCTGACATCGGTACCCCGCTGCGGATGGCCCACGTACTGCTGGGGCATTCAGTCCCGCAAGCCAAGCAAGCTGAGGGTTCTGGAACTGTGGGGCGGGTGTGTGTGACTGAAACTGCTAGAGAGTCTTTGGGAGAGCAATTTCGTTTTGAACCCGGGAAACAGGGTTATTTTTTGGTGACGGACGATTTCACGGACGATCAACTCGGAGAGTATGATATCACTTTGACTGGGCGGCGGATGCCGAGTTCGGTATTACTCGATCGCAGCGTTGCGGGCTTGGTAAGCGAAATCGGGGAAGCTGTGAATCGGCTTGAACCCCTTGCTAGTTATATTCCTAAAACGATCCTGAGACTGCTGGTTGAAAATGCCGATCGGCGCAAAATACCGCCGGATTTTCCTGAACCGACAGTGATGTTTGTCAACTTGATTGGTTTACCAGAGTCTGTGGACAAAGCTTCACTGGAGGAAGAAGTCAATCTGGTAGTGGGTTTTTCTCGGGTGTTTGCGTTGATCGATGCTGTAGTGTCAGCTAAAGGGGGAGTGTTGCAAAAAGTAACGGCGCACTTAGACGGTTCGGATATGCTGATTTATTTTGGCGTGCCCGACGCTCACAGGGATGACGCCAGCCGCGCGGCTAGTGCGGCGATTGCGATCCGAGATATCATTGCAGGTTTGCCGCCAGTAATTATCGGCGGTGAAGATGTGGAAGTAAGCTGTCAAATTGGGCTGTCCCGGGGGCCGGTGTTTGCTGCTGAGGTTGGGGAACCGCGAGGGCGCAGGGAGTTTAATATCCTCGGCGATACGGTGAATACGGCGGCTCGGTTGATGAGCAAGGCGGGGGAAAACCAAATTTTGATTGGTGAAAGGGTGTGTGAGTCGATCGAGCTAAACTTCATTTGCGAGGCTTTGGGAGCTGTTTCTCTGAAGGGGAAATCTGCTCAAACTCCGATTTTTGCTTTGCAAGCTGCAAAAGGGGAGAAGGGAAAAGGGGGCGTTTAAATAACTTTGCTGGGCAATAGTTGTACAGGTTTTATGCTTCACAAAGGCAAGTACAGCCCAACCGCTTTCGACTGTGACTCCTAATGTTATTTTTATAATTTTTTACGATACATCACAATAAAAACCGCTACTTCGTCAGATCAGTTCCCGTTGCATCGGAATGATTTAACCGCAGAGAACGCAGAGCACACAGAGGGATATCAGAGAGAGATGAATAATTCCGATGAAGGGCGGAATTAATATCACTCGCATAGACTAAACTCCGATCGATACTTCACCGTGCCGCTGCAATCCTGCAAGGCTCCACTTTCTAACTCCAATACCATAAAAGCCTCATCGGGCACATCATATTCACATCCCAAGCTCTTTCTACTAGCAGGAATGAACCCAAAACGCGAATAGAAATCTGGATGACCAAGCACAACCACTGCCTGAAATCCCGATCGCCCGCACTCTTTTAAACCTTCCCGAATCAACAGCGTTCCTATACCTTGCCGCTGATAGTTGGGTAGAACTGCGACTGGCGCCAACCCCAGAAGCGACAAATTCCTAGAACATTTTCCTTCGACGAGAACCGGACTGAAGAAAATGTGTCCGACAACGCGATCGGATTGTACCGCAACGAAGGAAAATGTAGATGCAATTCCCCGCAATCGATCGACTAAGTTTGCCTCATTTTCTCGCCCGAATGCCAGAATATTAATATTCCGAACAGCTTCCACATCTTCTGGCTTTTCGGTACGGATATCCATAGCTTATATTGATTGATTGTTCTAGCAACTAACAGTCTATTATTGCGGTACAAGCTGACCGGAAGACAATCGCTTAATGCCCTCCATCGCTGTAGTTTCTCCGGCTTTGTCACCGCCCTCGCGGGCAATTTTTAAAGCTCCCTCGTAGGATTCTAGAGCTTGAGGATATTGACCGAGACTTTCATGAATTGCGCCCATATTGTTGAGCAAGCGTCCGATACTTGTCTTGTCGCCGATTGCTTCTAACATCGGTATTGCTTGCTGAAAATAGATCAGCGCTTGAGTATCTTTGCCGAGTTTGCGAGAGGTAAGTGCCATGTTGTTGAGGAGGCGGCCGACGCCAGCCCGGTCTCCGATTTCCCGGCGAATTGCTAAAGCTTGGTGGTAAAATTCCATCGCTCTATTAAAGTCGCCGATGTTGTAGTAGACGCCGCCCATGTTATTGAGGGTACGGCCTAAATCGCGCTGATCGCCGACGGCCGTACGAATTGTCCGCGCTTGCTGGTAAAATTCGATCGCCTTGGCGTAATCTACCTGTTCTGCGTACACGGCCGCGATGTTGTGGAGGGATTCTCCAATTTCAATTTGGTCGTCGGTAGTTTTGGCAAGTTCCAAAGCTTCTTGGTGCAGTTTCATCGCTTCGGAAAAATTGTCCCCAATCCGGTTCACGAAACCTATGAGATTGAGAGTGCGCGCGATACGACGCCCTCCGCTGATTTCTCGGTGAATGACTAAAGCTTGCCCCAAAACTTCCAAAGCTTTGGGCCTCAAACCCATTTCGCCATAAACTTCCCCCATATTGTTGAGGGTTTCGCCAATTCCCGCTTGGTCGCCGAGTTGCTTGCGGATTGCCAAAACTTGCTCAAAAGTCTCGATTGCTTCTCGAAACAAACCCTCGCGGTGCTGTTTTACTCCTGTTTCAAAGAGTGCGTCTGCTTGCGTTTTGGGGTCAGTTGCCTGAGCGCGATCGCTCGCTTGGGCGCGCCTCGCATTTATAATTGGGGCATAAGCCCGGGCGTCTGAAATTGCCAGCAAGCTGAGTGCGGGCGATAAGACAATACTTATAGCTGCGAGATAGCTGAAGTGATAAGAGCGGCAGTGCACCGATCGAGTCCTCCAATAGCTAAGTGATAACTATTAAGATAGAGCTTTTTGGGGTGTTCCTGCCAAATTTTTTCTCAATCCCTAGGTTCCGATACCAGTTTCAAAAAAGAAGGCAACTGTAGACCTGTGCTTCAAACCCATACACAATCAGTAGTTCCCAATTCTTCAATCCAAAATCTAAAATCTAAAATCTAAAATCCCATGACTGGGTTTTTGTCTTGCCTGAGTGTCAGAATCAGCGGCATATTGTTGAGAGCGGATATGACAGCAAAGTTTTTGCTGGGTGCAAGCGATGCTTTTTCCTGGCTGTGCAAGATGATGTCCTGTTGGTCAAGTGTGATCCAAGCAATTCCTGACAAAACTTGAATTTCTTGATGAGTTTGAGGCAATCTGTATACCTCGTTTTCCGTCAAAATAATGCGCTCTGGCGCTGCACATTCGGAATATCTTTGAAGCATACCATCTCCTTTGGAATTAACACTCAAAAATCGCCAAAATTTTTCCAACTTTCCTAGTGATGAGTTCACCAAAATCCTTGATAATCGCAAACCATCCATAAAACTATTCTCCACAGAGCCAACAATTTATATCAACTTTGCTGCAAACATTTGTGTCATCAAAAAATCACAATTTTTAAGAAAATTCGTAGGCTTGGGTTCGCCAAAATCTTTGATAACTGCAAATAATCTACAAAAACCTGTCGCTACACAACCAACAAACTACTATTGGCAATAACGCCGATCGATCCAAGCGCGCATTTCATCATCCGTCGCCACACAGGTAGAACGACCAGTTGCCCGATCGCAACCGTGCCACCAAGTGTTACCATAGCGATCGCACGTCTGCCAAATCCTCAGTTCGTCCTCACTAGAAATGAGGTAGAGCAAAAACTGCCGAATTTGATTTATAGCTGAAAAGAGAAATGGCCCTTTCTGTTGTTCGGATGGTTTAGCTTGATCGGCAATCGAAAAAAAACTCATTATTCTGGGGTGTATCCGACTTTTGTAAGTAGACATAGCCAACACCTTAAAGGGATAATTCTTACAAAAATTGCACCAATAAAATGCCAAGAAATAGCTTTTAACTGCAATATTTTCATCGCAATTACAGCACAATATTGTTGTCGTGCAAGTCCTGTAAAAGTCTATCTGTTACCTGATAAATTAACCTTAACTCTGGGGCAATTGACAATCAAAGCATTGCTTGCATAGGTTGTATGAATAAAATCGATATATCGAAGCCCTTGTGACAATTTGGGTACTACTGGCACAAACGCTATGAACGAAATCAATACGCGGCGGATGAAACTCTCTCAGATTCAAGCTTTGATAGCTGTAGCAGACTGTGAAAACTTTAGCGAGGCGGCTTTGCAATTGGAACTGTCCCAATCCGCCGTCAGCCACGCCATCGCCTCTTTAGAAACAGAATTGGGAGTGCAATTGTTCCACCGGGGGCGACACGGTGCTCAACTGACGCCAGTGGGGGAAAGGGTAGTGAGTCACGGGCGTCAAATAGCCTGCGCCTTAGAAATGATGGTCAAAGAAGCGGATTTAGAAAAAGGTTTGCAGGGAGGCCAGGTACGGATAGTTACTTTTCGGAGTGTCGCAACTCATATCCTACCGGGTATTATTGCTAAATTTCGCAGTTGCTTTCCCAAAATTACGGTTAGCATTACCGAAGTTTATTATACCCAAGCTGTGGAAGAGGCTTTGCGATCGGGCAAAGCAGACATCGGCTTTGTCTCTCTTCCCATCTCCGATGAATTTGAAACTAGAGAAATTTTGCGGGATAAATATGTTGTGTTGCTGCCGCCAACTGCCAAATTGTCAAGTGCTAAGATTACCTGGAAAGAATTAGCGGCTTATCCGTTGATTTTGCAGCCGGTCGAAAATGCTTGTTCTGTACCGCTGCGAAAATATTTGACAACTTCGGGGTTTCCCTTAAATATCGCTTACGAACTCAGCGAAGATTCAACTATTGTCAGTATGGTGATGCAAGGTTTGGGTACAGCAATTCTTCCCCGTTTGGCTGCGGAACCGATACCTACTTCGGTGAAAGTTTGCAGTTTGCCTGCGGATTTTGAGAGGGTAATTGGGGTGGCTGTTTTGAGGGATGGGTTGTTGATTCCGGCAGTCTTTGCGTTTTTGGATGTAGTTAAAAGTGCGATAGAGGTTGATAGTGAGGGCGATTTTCCGATTAATCCTTCATGAGAAACCTAAATCAGTTGTTATTGGTTATTGGTTAGATTTGGATATTTTAACCGCAGATATCAGCGGATGAACACAGATGAACGCGGATGGGATTTTATCTGCGTTCATCTGCGGTTAAAAAAAATCGCCTAACCAATAGTACGATCGCTGATTGCCTACTTCATGCGCTTTGCCACAAGACTAGAACTGTCGCCTTGGTGGAATTTGATTCGACCGTCTACCGAGTTTTTATCCTTTAATTTGAGCCAACCGCTACCAGATGCAGGATCGTTCTCGTCATTACCGTCCCATGTAAACTCAAATCGCTGATCCTTTCCATCTTTTACCACTTCGCCGTCAATTTCACCTGATACTAAACCGAATTGAAATTCTCCTGAACCTGTTTGATCGAGCTCGATATAGGCTTCAACTTCCATGTCCAAGTAATCACTATCCCACAGTGCCATCTCTGTGATCCGCCATTTACCGCTATATTGCATTGCTTTCATCCTCCACTTGTATTATTAATATTTGTCATCTCTCTCACCCAGTTGCGGAAATTCACCTCCGCTTCTACTTCATCTACCTGCGCTGCTGCCAAGAATTCGTAGAGCTTTTCCTTGGGTACGATCGGAAAAGTGGGGCTGACAGATACTTCCAAATACTCATCGTTCTCTAGCTTATAAATTCGCCATTCTCTACCATTGTACCGCCAAAACTCCGGTACTCCCATACTGGCATAGAGAGCAGGCTTTTTAATATCGGTATGGGTGATATCTATTTCTACGACTAAATCCGGTGGCGGATCTGTTGCTAAATCTACTGTACGACCGGCTACGAGGGGCTGATTTTGGATGTAATAGGCATTATCTGGTTCTGCACCGCGCTCTAAGTCCGATCGATCTAAGGTTGTCGAACCCATTGTTTTAATTTTTAAACCTAGCTCTACTACCAAAATCCGAATCAAAAGTTCGATTAAGCGTGCTGAAAATTCGTGTTCTTCTAAAGGCATGGTAATTTCTAAAATCCCTCGATCGAATGTCAATCTAGCCGATCGTCGATCGCCTAAAATCTGTAGCAGTTGTTGATAACCCTGCCAAGTAATATGTCTAAACACTACTCGCTGTTCGCCTATGGGTAACGGTGGTGCGATCGGGGCAACAGAAATCATATGTTTACTTCCCAATATGATATTTCTAAGATAACATAAGGAACAGGCAAGATGCCTGTTCCACAACTAACAAATTATTATTTAACAGGCAAGATGCCTGTTCCATAACTAACAAATTATTATTTAACAGGCAAGATGCCTGTTCCACAACTAACAACTTTTTGAGTGTGGAACGGGCATCTTGCCTGTCCTTAAAAATACTCAACAAATTCTATTTACTCTTATCTGTTCTCTGTCGCAAAATAAATTCCGCTAGTGCTAAATCAACGGGGGTTGTGACTTTCAAATTCGTCTCTTCTCCCTCCACAATTTGCACGGGTAAACCGCATTTTTCAAACAAAGCCGCATCGTCGGTCACTTCCCAACCTTTTTGTCGCCCTTCTTCGTGACACTGCTTTAACAATTTCACTTCAAATCCTTGGGGAGTCTGGGCTGCCCACAAATTGCGTCTGTCTGGGGTGTCTCGCACGATCCGACGCTCATCTACGACCTTAATCGTATCCTTGACCGGGACGGCGACAATCAAGCCCGGACAGGTCAAGAGGGCCTCTGCAGATCGATCGAACAATTCAGCAGTTGCCAAACACCTCGCGCCGTCGTGAATCAACACTCGATCGCCCGACGGAGGCAAAGCCTGCAAACCGTTGTAAACTGACTCTTGCCTGGTGGCGCCTCCTTTAATCAGTTCCACGGGCTTAACCAAAGATAAATCGCTCACAATTGCTTTAAAATCAGGAAAATCGTCTGGCTGGCCCATGATGCCAATCCAGCTAATGTGCTGCGAAGCTTCAGCAGCAGCCAAAGTCCAACTCAGCAAAGGTTTTCCCAGCAAAGTCAGCAGCAGTTTGTTCCGCTGACTCCCCATCCGTCGCCCCGAACCCGCTGCAGGAATTAATAAGTGCATTTACTAACCGTTTTTAACCCAACTAGATATATATAATAAGAGCGTCCTGTACTTTTGAGTCAGTTGTTTAGCTGTCAGCCAGTAGCTTTTAAGGTCTAGAAATACTATAAGCTGATAGTTGAGAGCCGATCTCTGAGAGCTACCTCGATCAATAATAGCCCGATCGTTTATGATGCGAATACTAGCACTTGTCCCTGGCGGGATTGGCGACCAAATTTTATTTTTCCCCACTCTTGATGACCTCAAGCAGTCTTATCCCGACGCGCAAATTGATGTCATCGTGGAACCGAGGGCAAAGGGTGCTTACCGAGTCTGCAAATCCGTCAAAGAAGTCTTGACGTACAATTTCAAAGACCGCAACGCTATGGCAGATTTGGGCAATTTACTGGGCGTAATTCGCGATCGCGAATACGAAGCAGTTATTTCCCTCGGCCAGCGGTGGACTGTAGGGCTGCTGCTGTGGCTGACCGGCATTCCGCAGAGAGTTGGCTATTCGGGAACCAACGGTGCTCGATTTCTCACTGCTGCTGTACCGCTGAAAACAGAACAGTACGCGGCTTCAATGTACCACGATTTGCTGCAAGGATTCAACATTACAAATCCTTGTCCGCCACTAGCAATTAATGTACCAAAACAGGACATTCAGTGGGCGGAAGCCGAACAGCAGCGGTTGGGCGTAAAAGAAAGCGGCTACATTTTGATTCACGGCGGTTCGAGTCAATTAGCTGTGTCTAAAGGTATTGACAAAATTTACCCTACAGACAACTGGAAGCAAATCATCGAAGACTGTCAGCAGCGGCAGCCGAATTTGCCTGTTGTTGTTGTGAAAGGCCCAGAAGATGCAGAGTTCGTGACAAAGTTAGTCGAGTTATGTCCGAATGTAAAAGTTATCTCGCCGGATGATGTCGGCAAGTTGGCTGCCACCATTGCTGCTGCTAATTTGATGATATGTACTGACAGTGCGCCGATGCACTTAGCTGTGGCGGTTCAAACTTATACAATAGCTTTGTTTGGCCCGACTGAACCGGCGAAATTGCTGCCAAAGAGCGATCGATTTTTGGGCATTAAATCTCCTACTGGCAAAATGGCAGACATCTCTCCTCAAGATGTTTTGAAGAAGGTTTGGGGCGGCTAAAAACTAGGATATCTTAGCTGGTTCCCAGGCCGATCCTGGGAACCCATATCTAGAGGCTAGGTTTTTCACAAAATCAAGTGGTTAATGCCGATGAGCTTAGCAAATTGCCATTGCCGTGCGCGAGGGCGGCTCGAACCTGTAACCGTAACCCCGAATTGTTTTAATAAACTGCGACGCAGTAGCATCAACTTGAATCATTTTCTTGCGAATCTGACCGATATGTACCCTAACAACTTGCTCTTCTCCTGTGTCCTGGCAGTTCCACCCCCAAATTTTTTCGATTAGCTGTTGGCGACTCCAAGATTGACCCGAATGACTTGCTAAAAAATACAAGATATTAAATTCCAAGGTTGTTAACTTGAGAATGCGATCGTTCAGTGTTGCTTCCCGACGCGCTGAATCGATCGCGAATTGATCGAATACAATACGTGATGGAGTGACAGGCCTCATGCGTCTCAACACAACTTCTATACGAATTGCCAACTCCTCCAGACCAAATGGTTTGCAGATATAGTCATCAGCACCTGCCGACAGGACTTTAAGTTTATCAGCTTCGTCTGTGCGGCTGCTTAGCATAATCGCAAATACATTAGTACGGCGCTGCATTTCCTGGCAGAGGTGATAGCCTGTAGTATCCGGCAAATTCCAATCGAGAATTACTAACACAGGCTTGAATTTCTCAAACACTGCTAAAGCCGTCTCGCCATCTGCTGCCGAATCTACTTGATATTTCTGATTTAAAAAGCGATGAACTAGATTGCGGATGGATGGGTCATCATCCACAACGAGAATCTTGGGAGTAGTATTAGTAATCATCACAAAAAAGTTCCTTTCTGTTGTCAATGCAAAGCTGGCAATTTCAGAACAGCTTTAGTGAAGAGTAAAGGCCAGGTCGTTCCAACTAAACAGAGTTTTTTCGGGCAATTCTTCTTTCAGCTTGGTCTTGAGGTCAAAAGGCTTGCCCCAATCCCATATTTCGATCTCTAGGCGTTCGTTAAATACTGCGATCGCCAGTTCTATTTTCGGAGTTTCCAATGACAAATTTTTGCGGGCGTGGCGAACAGCATGGGCAAAACCCTCGATCGCAGCAAGTTTACAAAGCTGCAAAACTGCTTCGGGAATGGGTAGAAGCTCTAAAAAAAACTGCTCGACCCACCATAAAACTTGAGTAACCGCCTGGAGATCGCTATTTACTTGAATCTTTATTTTGTGAAGTGGCTGGTTATAACTTGGCTCGGATTGGGGATTTCGTTGCTCTTGAAGCCAGTTAAAGCTGTGTAAAAGGTCGATCGCACGCTTAAAAATACTAGCTTGAGTGCTAGGTTGGGGTGGTACTATACCGGGCTGAAAATATTTGACAATTAACAGACAGTTTCGACCGGCCGACGTGCGGGTATAACTTAGCTCATCGGCAATTTTGCCAATAAGTTTTATACCTATTTTGCCTATTTCATCGATTTCGCTAAAATTTTCGTCACGGTGCGAATTTTCTAAGTTAGAGTTCATAACGGTTTTCTCTGCTAAATATTGATGTTTTTTGTTTGTACAGATATCCTACTGAAGGAAAAAGGGAGAATGTAGGGCATACAAGGTGAGTCTTAATTTGCGATATGCCCTAATTTTGAGGGCATATCGGGCAGGAGATTAAAACCTATCGGCTCTAGTCAGGCAGCACTAATTAAAGAATGATTTGCAGATATAGTCATCTTTGCTAAAACATAAGTTCCAGCTCCTTCAAACCGAACGGCTCTTTTGCTTGCGATTGTTCAATTTCAACTTTGCTTGGGAAATTAAGAGGCTTTCCCCAATCCCAAATTTGAATTTCTATGCGTTCGTTAAAAACTGCGATCGCAAGATCGATAGGAGTGTTTGATGGCATATTTTTGTGGTGGTGAATAGCATTGATAAACCCCTCGACCGTCGCAAGTTTACAAAGCTGCAAAACTTCTTCGGGAAGTGGTAGATTCTCTAACTGTTCGACCCACCATAAAACTTGAGTGACAGTGGCCATGTCACTATTGAGTTGAAGAGTAATTTTTTGCAGTGGCTGGTTAGAACTGCGATCGGATTGGCTAGTTTTTTGCTCTTTCAGCCAGTTGAAGATGTTTAAAGTATCGGTCGCTCGCTTAAAACAACCAGCTTGAGTGCTAGGGTGAGGTAGTACAGGCTGAAAATATTTTACAATTAACAGACAGTTTCGACGGTCAGAAGTGTGGGTATAACTAAGCTCATCGGCAATTTGGCTAATAATTTTTATACCTATCCCAAGTGACGGGATTTCATCCATTTTGCTAAAATCTTCGTCACCGTGTGAGTTTCCCAATAATTTAAAATTCATTTGACTGACCTCTCTTGTTTATCAATAACTGCTTCTCTGTGTTCTGATCAAATCATCGCATCACTTTAATTGAGTGAAGTTGACCAGAGGTATAAAGTTAGGTCTATTAGAGGTCGGTATAATCAAAGTATACTCAAGGTATAATTAAACGACTGTCATGCAGAGTCCCTATCCTTGGCAAGAATCAGGACTGGGAAGCATCCCAGCCGTCTAAGAGATCCTTGGCTAGGCTCAGGATGATTTAAGTGCAGGACACGTAAGTTGTAATAAAGTTAAATTAGGGGTTAACCTAGATGGATTGGCAAGAATTCCTTAGACGCGAATCTGGGACACATGAATTATCGATGGAACAAACAGAAACATTATTAGCGCTATTCTCTTCTGAAAAAGCAGCCCTAAATCAGGCACAGCTTTCAGTAGAATTAAGCATATCAGAACCTACTGTAAAACAGCGGATGGGAGAGATTTACAGGAAGTTTTCATCCAGTTTTCCTGAACTTTCTGACCAACAAGGTGCGGGAAAGTTGAAGATTCTGCAGACTAAATTGATACAGAAGTATTATCAACCATCACAACCAGTAGTTCCCACCCAAGCTTCTAACTCATCTCCCTACCCTGAAGAATTTATATCGTTAATAGAAGAAAAAATTCGCAGGTTTTGCGGACGCCAATTTGTTTTTGAGACTTTTCAGCAATTTATGAACGCAAACCCTCACGGTTATTTTACGATCGTCGGGGATGCAGGAATGGGCAAAAGTTCGATCGTTGCCAAATACGTCTCTGAACATAAATCTCCCTGCTATTTCAATATTCTCGTCGAACGGCGCAACAGACCAGAATTGTTTTTGAAGAGCATTCGTCGGCAATTAATTGACCGCTATCAATTGCAAAATTCAGAAGACGCCGATTTACCAACTTTACTGGCAAGGGCGGCGGCAAAACTCACTGGTACTGAACGTTTGGTAATTGCAGTTGATGCACTGGATGAAGTCGAACAAGAACCGGGAGGAAATCTTTTACATTTACCGAAAAATTTGCCCACTAATGTATATTTTCTGCTGACTAGGCGACCCTATAGCCTCGATAAAAAGCGATTGTTAGTAGATGCTCCCGAAGAAGAGTTAGATTTAAGAGATAGCCAGTATGTTAATTTCAATCAGGATGATATAAAAGAATATATTCGCTTTGTTATCAATACTGATTCTGACCATAAAAAGGGACTGAGAAACTGGATTCAAACCCGCAACATTCCCGATACAACTTTTGTCGAACAAGTGGCAAACAAGAGCGAAAACAATTTTATGTATTTGCGGTATGTTTTGCCAGCAATTGCTAAAGGCGTTTACAATGACTTGAGTTTAAAGCAATTGCCAGACGGGTTGCTAGAGTATTATCAAAGCCATTGGGTAAAGATGGGGATGGAAGCTCAGCCAGGGCAATTGATGGAGAATGTCTTGTATATTTTACTAGAGATTGGCACGCCGATTCCCTGCAAGATGATTGCTGGAATTGCCAAGGTGGATGAATGCGATGTGGGAAAGGTTGTAGAAGATAAGTGGGTTGAGTATTTGAAAAAGCAGAATGTAGAGGGAGAAATCTGCTACACCATCTATCATGCTAGTTTCCTTGACTTTCTGAAAGGCAAACGGGAGATGGATTCAAAGCGGAAGATTTTTAAAGAAGTAAATCAACGGATTGCTGAGTATTTAGAAGAGGGGTTGGGGTGAAATGGGAGAATTTGCTGACAAGTTAGCGACCAAACCACTTTTCTATCAACGTGCTTATCTGGGCAGCTTACTGCCAAATTATGTCAAGTCAGGTAATTTAGAAAAGTATTATCAAAAACTGACTGATTTTAACTTTCTGATGGCAAAGATTCAGCATCCTGAGTTTGGGGTGCAGGCACTGATTGATGATTTTAATTTGGTTGACGCTTCAGAAGCAGTAACTCACCCAGAATACAACCCAGAAAAAGCGAAAGCCCTGAACTTGATTCAAGCGGTACTGTGGATGTCAGCCGATATTTGGGAGCGAGATAAAACGCAACTGGCAGGGCAATTGTTAGGGCGCTTGCTGCACTTTAACATTCCGGAAATTCAGGCAATGCCAGAGGTAGCAAAACAGTGGAAAGCAGAACCTTGGTTGCGTCCTTTGACACCCTGTTTAAGTCCCCCTCGTAGGGGATTGCTACGCACCCTCGAAGGTCACAGCGACTCGGTAAATGGAGTAGCTGTCACTGCTGATGGCAAGCGGGCGATTTCGGGTTCATCGGACAACACCCTCAAAGTCTGGGACTTAACAACTGGAAAGGAACTTTTTACTCTCAAAGGTCACAGGGACTGGGTAAAGGCAGTCGCTGTTACTCCTGATGGCAAGCTGGCGATTTCTGGTTCAGTTGACAAAACCTTCAAAGTCTGGGATTTAACCACTGGAAAGGAACTGTTTACTCTCAATGGTCACAGATACTTAGTAAAAGCACTAGCCATAACTCCTGATGGCAAGTGGACGATTTCTGGTTCATGGAACAACACCCTTAAAGTCTGGGATTTAATCACTGGAAAGGAACTGTTTACTCTCAGAGGTCACAGCCACTCGGTAAATGCAGTCGCTGTCACGGAGGATGGCAAAAGGGCAATTTCTAGTTCATCGGACAAAACCCTCAAAGTCTGGGATTTAACCACTGGAAAGGAAGAGTTTACTCTCAGAGGTCACAGCCACTCGGTAAATGCAGTCGCTGTCACGGAGGATGGCAAGCGGGCAATTTCTGCTTCTTTCGACAACACCCTCAAAGTCTGGGATTTAACCACTGGAAAGGAAGAGTTTACTCTCAAAGGTCATAGCAACTTGGTAAATGCAGTTGCCGTCACTGCTGATGGCAAACGAGCAATTTCTGGTTCGTGGGACAAGACCATCAAAGTCTGGGATTTAACAACTGGAAAGGAACTGTTTACTATCAAAGGTCATAGCGACTTGGTAAATGCAGTTGCCGTCACTGCTGATGGTAAGCGGGCGATTTCTGGTTCAGATGACAAGACCATCAAAGTCTGGGATTTAACAACTGGAAAGGAAGAGTTTACTCTCCAAGTTCACAGATACACAGTCCATGCAGTTGCTGTCACTGCTGATGGCAAACTGGCGATTTCTGGTTCACATGACAAAACCCTCAAAGTCTGGAATTTAAGCACTGGAAAGGAACTCTTTACTCTCAAAGGTCATAGCTACTCGGTAAATGCAGTTGCGGTCACGGAGGATGGCAAAAGGGCGATTTCTGGTTCAAAAGACAACACCCTCAAAGTCTGGGATTTAACAACTGGAAAGGAACTGTTTACTCTCCACAGCTACTCGGTAAATGCAGTTGGTGTCACGGAGGATGGCAAACGGGCGATTTCTGGTTCAAAAGACAACACCCTCAAAGTCTGGGATGTAACAACTGGAAAGGAACTGTTTACTCTCCCCAACTACTCGGTAAATGCAGTTGCTGTCACTCCTGATGGCAAACGGGCAATTTCGGGTTCAGATGAAAACATCCTCAAAGTCTGGGATTTAACAACTCGAAAGGAAGAGTTTACTCTCAAAAGTCACAGCTACCCGGTAAATGCAGTTGCTGTCACTGCTGATGGCAAACGGGCGATTTCTGGTTCATCGGACAACACCCTCAAAGTCTGGGATTTAACAACTCGAAAGGAAGAGTTTACTCTCAAAGGTCATAGCTACTCGGTAAATGCAGTGGGTGTCACTGCTGATGGCAAAAGGGCGATTTCTGGTTCAAAAGACAACACCCTAAAAGTCTGGGATGTAACAACTGGAAAGGAACTGTTTACTCTCAAATGTCACAGCGACTCGGTAAAAGCAGTAGCCATCACCCCCGACGGCAAACGGGCAATTTCTGGTTCAGATGACAACACTATCAAAGTCTGGGATTTGTCGAGTGGAAATATCATTGCCAGTTTTACAGGTGAAAGTTCGATCGCCTGTTGCGCTATTGCACCCGATGAAGTCACAATTGTCGCAGGCGACGCATCCGGCCGCGTATATTTCCTGCGACTAGAAGGGATTACTGAGTATTTAGAAGAGGGGATGGCGTGAGATGGGAGAATTTGCTGACAAGTTAGCGGCCAAACCCCTTTCATATCAACGTGCTTATCTGGGCAGCTTACTGCCCAATCATGTCAAGTCAGGTCATTTAGAAAAGTATTATCAAAGACTGACAGATTTTAACTTTCTAATGGCAAAGATTCAGCATCCTGAATTTGGGGTGCCGGCACTGATTGATGATTTCAATTTGGTTGACGATTCAGAAGCAGTAACTCACCCAGAATACAACCCAGAAACAGCGAAAGCCCTGAACTTGATTCTAAGGGTACTGTGGATGTCAGCCGATATTTGGGAGCAAGATAAAACGCAACTGGCAGGGCAATTGTTAGGGCGCTTGCTGCATTTTAACATTCCGGCTATTCAGGCAATGCCAGAGGTAGCAAAACAGTGGAAAGCAGAACCTTGGTTGCGTCCTTTGATACCCTGTTTAACTCCCCCTGGCAGGGGACTACTACGCACCCTCGAAGGTCACAGCAACTCGGTAAATGCAGTCGCTGTCACTGCTGATGGGAAGCGAGGGATTTCTGGTTCATCGGACAACACCCTCAAAATCTGGGATTTAACAACTGGAAAGGAAGAAGTTACTCTCAAAGGTCACAGTCACTGGGTAAATGCAGTCGCAGTCACGGAGGATGGCAAAAGGGCGATTTCTGGTTCGTGGGACAACACTCTGAAAGTCTGGGATTTAACAATTGGAAAGGAAGAGTTTACTCTTACCGGTCACAGCAACTCAGTATATGCAGTTGCTGTCACTGCTGATGGCAAGCGGGCAATTTCTGCTTCTTTCGACAACACTCTCAAAGTCTGGGATTTAACAACGGGAAAGGAACTGTTTACTCTCAAAGGTCACAGCGACTTCGTAAAAGCAGTTGCCGTTAGTGCTGATGGCAAGAGGGCAATTTCTGGTTCATCGGACACCACCATCAAAGTCTGGGATTTAACAATTGGAAAGGAAGAGTTTACTCTCAAAGATCACAGCAATTCAGTATATGCAGTTGCCGTCACTGCTGATGGGAAGAGGGCGATTTCTGGTTCAGCGGACAACACCCTAAAAGTCTGGGATTTAACAACTCGAAAGGAAGAGTTTACTCTCAAAGGTCACAGCAACTCAGTATATGCAGTTTCCGTCACTGTTGATGGGAAGAGGGCGATTTCTGGTTCGTCGGACAACACCATCAAAGTCTGGGATTTAACAACTCGAAAGGAAGAGTTTACTCTCAAAGGTCACAGCAAGTGGGTAAATGCAGTCGCTGTCACCCCCGATGGCAAGCGGGCGATTTCTGGTTCAAGAGACAAAACCCTCAAAGTCTGGGATTTAACTACTGGAAATGAACAGTTTACTCTCAAAGGTCACAGCTACTTGGTAAATGCGGTAGCCGTCACTGCTGATGGGAAGCAGGCGATTTCTGGTTCAAGAGACAAAACCCTCAAAGTCTGGGATTTAACTACTGGAAAGCAAGAGTTTACTCTCAAAGGTCACAGCTACTCAGTAAATGCAGTCGCCGTCACCCCTGATGGCAAGCGGGCGATTTCTGGTTCAAGAGACAAAACCCTCAAAGTCTGGGATTTAACAACTCGAAAGGAAGATTTTACTCTCAAAGGTCACAGCTACTCAGTAAATGCAGTCGCCGTCACCCCTGATGGCAAGCGGGCAATCTCTGGTTCAAGAGACAAAACCCTCAAAGTCTGGGATTTAACCACTCGAAAGGAAGAGTTTACTCTCAAAGGTCACAGCGACTGGGTAAAAGCAGTCGCCGTCACCCCCGATGGCAAGCGGGCGATTTCTGCTTCTTTGGACAACACCCTTAAAGTCTGGGATTTAACAATTGGAAAGGAAGAGTTTACTCTCGAAGCTCACGGCCAATTGGTAACAGCAGTCGCCGTCACCGCTGATGGCAAGTGGGCAATTTCTGGTTCGTGGGACAACACCCTCAAAGTCTGGGATTTAAGAACTAGAAACGAAGAGTTTACTCTAAAAGATCACAGCGACTCGGTAAATATAGTAGCCGTCACTGCTGATGGGAAGCGGGCGATTTCCGGTTCAGATGACAACACTATCAAAGTCTGGGATTTGTCGAGTGGAAATGTCATTGCCAGTTTCAGGGGTGAAAGTTCGATCGCCTGTTGCGCTATTGCACCCGATGGAGTCACAATTGTGGCAGGCGACGCATCCGGTCGCGTATATTTCTTGCGACTAGAAGGGATTACTGAATATTTAGAAAAGGGGATGGTCTGAGATGGGAGAATTTGCTGACAAGTTAGAGGCCAAACCACTTTTCTATCAACGTGCTTATCTGGGCAGCTTACTCCCAAATTATGTCAAGTCAGGGAATTTAGAAAAGTATTATCAAAGACTGACAGATTTTAATTTTCTGATGGCAAAGCTTCAGCATCCTGAATTTGGACTACAGGCGCTTATTGATGATTTTAATTTAGTTGACGATTCAGAAGCAGTAACTAACCCCGAGTACAATCCAGAAAAAGCGAAGGTCCTGAACTTGATTGAAGCGGTCTTGTGGATGTCAGCCGAGATTTTGGATGAAGATAAGACAAAACTGGCAGAACAGTTAGGGCGCTTACGCTACTTTAAAATGCCAGAGATTCAGGCAATGCTGGAGGTAGGAAAGCAGTGGAAAGCAGCACCTTGGTTGCGTCCTTTGGCACCCTGTTTAACTCCCCCTTGCACGGGGCTACTAGGCACCCTCGAAGGTCACAGCAAGTCAGTAAATGCAGTTGCTATCACAGAGGATGGCAAGCGGGTGATTTCTGGTTCCTCGGACAACACCATAAAAATCTGGAATTTAAGCACTGGAAAGGAACAGTTTACTCTCACAGGTCACAGGAACTCGGTAAATGCAGTTGCTATCACCCCCGATGGCAAGCGGGTAATTTCTGGTTCATCGGACAACACCATAAAAGCCTGGAATTTAAGCACTGAAAAGGAAGAGTTTACTCTCACCGGTCACAGCAACTCAGTCAATGCAGTCGCCGTGACTGCTGATGGCAGGCGGGCAATTTCTGGTTCATCGGACAAAACTCTCAAAGTTTGGGATTTAACCACTCAAAAGGAGCTGTTTACTCTCGAAGGTCATAGCAACTCAATATATGCAGTAGCCATCACGAAGGATGGCAAAAGGGCGATTTCTGGTTCGTGGGACAAAACCCTAAAAGTCTGGGATTTAATCACTGGAAAGGAAGAATTTACTCTCAAAGGTCACAGCTACTCAGTACATACAGTAGCCGTGACTGCTGATGGCAAGCGGGCAATTTCTGGTTCAAGAGACAACACGCTCAAAGTCTGGAATTTAACAACTCGAAAGGAAGAATTTACTCTCAAAGGCCACAGCTACCCAGTATATACAGTTGCTGTCACTGCTGATGGAAAACGGTTGATTTCTGGTTCAAGAGATAAAACCCTAAAAGTTTGGGATTTAATAACCAGAAACCAATCGTTTATTCTCGCAGGCCACAGCGGCTGGGTATATGCAGTAGCCGTCACGGAGGATGGGAAACAGGCGATTTCTAGTTCAAGAGACAACAGCATCAGAGTCTGGGATTTAACAACTCAAAAGGAAGAGTTTACTTCTCAGAGCCATACCTACTCGGTAAATGCAGCCGCTATCACGGAGGATGGGAAGCGGGCGATTTCTGGTTCAAGAGACAGCACGCTCAAAATCTGGGATTTAACCACTCGAAAGGAGCTGTTTACTCTCGAAGGTCATAGCAACTCAGTATATGCAGTAGCCGTCACTGCTGATGGGAATCGGGCGATTTCTGGTTCCTCGGACACAAACCTCAAAGTCTGGAATTTAACAACTCGAAAGGAAGAATTTACTCTTAGAGGTCACAACCACTCAGTCAATGCAGTAGTCGTCACTGCTGATGGCAAAAGGGCAATTTCTGGTTCAGAGGACAAAACTGTAAAAGTCTGGGATTTAACAACTCGAAAGGAAGAGTTTACTCTCACTGGTCACAGCTACTCGGTAAATGCGGTAGCCCTCACCGCTGATGGCAAACGGGCAATTTCTGGTTCAGAGGACAAAACGGTAAAAGTCTGGGATTTAGCAACTCGAAACGAACTATTTACTCTCGTAGGCCACAGCGACTCAGTATATTCAGTCGCCCTCACTGCTGATGCCAAGTGGGCAATTTCTGGTTCAGAGGACAAAACCCTCAAAGTCTGGGATTTAACAACTCGAAAGGAAGATTTTACTCTCAAAGGTCACAGCGACTCAGTAAAAGCAGTAGCCATCACCCCCGATGGCAAGCGGGCGATTTCTGGTTCAAGAGACAAAACCCTCAAAGTCTGGGATTTAACGACTGGAAATGTGATTGCTAGTTTCACTGGTGAAAGTTCGATCGCCTGTTGCGCTGTTGCACCCGATGGAGTCACAATTGTCGCAGGCGACGCCTCCGGCCGCGTATATTTCCTGCGGCTAGAAGGGATTACTGACTATTTAGAAGAGGGGATGGCGTGAGATGGGAGAATTTGCTGACAAGTTAGAGGCCAAACCACTTTTCTATCAACGTGCTTATCTGGGCAGCTTACTCCCAAATTATGTCAAGTCAGGGAATTTAGAAAAGTATTATCAAAAACTGACAGATTTTAACTTTCTGATAGCAAAGATTCAGCATCCTGAGTTTGGGGGGCAGGCACTGATTGATGATTTCGATTTGGTTGACGCTTCTGAAGCAGTAACTCACTCAGAATACAACTTAGAAAAAGCGAAATCCCTGAACTTGATTCAAAGGACACTGAGGTTATCGGCACATATTTGGGAGCGAGATAAAACGCAACTGACCGGGCAATTGTTAGGTCGCTTATTGTACTTTGAAATGCCTCCGATTCAGGCAATGCTGGAGGTAGCAAAGGAGTGGAAAGCAGCAGCTTGGTTGCGTCCTTTGACACCCTGTTTAACTCCCCCTCGCAGGGGATTGCTACGCACCATTGAAGGTCACAGCAACTCGGTAAATGCAGTCGCTGTCACTGCTGATGGCAAGCAGGCAATTTCTGGTTCAGGAGACTACACCGTCAAAGTCTGGGATTTAACAACTGGAAAGGAACAGTTTACTCTCACAGGTCATAGAAACTCAGTAAATGCAGTAGCCGTCACTGCCGACGGCAAGCGGGCAATTTCTGGTTCGTGGGACAACACCCTCAAAGTATGGGATTTAAACACTGGAAAGGAACTGTTTACTCTCAAAGGTCATAGCAACTCAGTAAATTCAGTAGCAGTCACTGCTGATGGCAAGCGGACAATTTTTGGTTCTTTTGACAACACCCTTAAAGTCTGGGATTTAACAACTGGAAAAGAAGAATTTACTCTCAATGGTCATAGCGACTCAGTAAATGCAGTAGCCGTCACGGATGATGGCCAACGGTCGATTTCTGCTTCAAGAGACAAAACCCTCAAAGTATGGGATTTAACCACTGGAAAGGAAGAGTTTACTCTCAAAGGTCACAGCAACTCAGTAAATGCAGTAGCCGTCACGAATGATGGCAAGTTGGTAATTTCTGGTTCATCCGACAAAACCATCAAAGTCTGGGATTTAACGACTCGAAAGGAACTATTTACTCTCAGAGGTCATAGCGACTTGGTAAATGCAGTAGCCGTCACTGCTGATGGCCAGCGGGCAATTTCTGGTTCGTGGGACAACACCCTCAAAGTTTGGGATTTAACCACTGGAAAGGAAGAGTTTACTCTCGAAGGTCACAGCGGCTCAGTAAATGCAGTAGTCGTCACTGCTGATGGCCAGCGGGCAATTTCTGGTTCATCCGACAAGACCATCAAAGTCTGGGATTTAACCACTGGAGATGAACTATTTAATTTCAAAGGTCACAGCCACTGGGTAAATGCAGTAGCTGTCACTGCTGATGGTAAGCGGGCAATTTCTGGTTCGTGGGACAACACCATCAAAGTCTGGGATTTAACAACTCAAAAGGAACCGTTTACTCTCGAAGGTCACAGCAACTGGGTAAATGCAGTAGCCATCACGGATGATGGCAAGCGGGCAATTTCTGGTTCAGATGACAACAGCATCAAAATCTGGGATTTAACAACTGGAAAGGAAGAATTTACTTTCAAAGGTCGCAGAAATTTGGTAAAAGCAGTCGCCATCACTCCCGATGGGAAGCGGGCAATTTCTGGTTCAGATCACAACAGTATCAAAGTCTGGGATTTAACAAATGGAGATGAACTCTTTACCCTCGAAGGTCACAGCGACTGGGTAAATGCAGTAGCCGTCACAGATGATGGCAAGCGGGCGATTTCTGGTTCATCCGACAAGACCATCAAAGTCTGGGATTTAACAACTGGAAAGGAACAGTTTACTCTCGAAGGTCACAATAACTGGGTAAATGCAGTAGCTGTCACGGATGATGGCAAGCGGGCGATTTCTGGTTCTTTGGACAACACCATCAGAGTCTGGGATTTAACAACTGGAAAGAAACTCAAAGATCATAGCAATTCGGTATATGCAGTAGCCGTCACTGCTGATGGCAAGCGGGTAATTTCTGGTTCAAGAGACAACACCCTCAAAGTCTGGGATTTGTCGAATGGAAATGTCATTGCTAGTTTCACGGGTGAAAGTCCGATCGCCTGTTGCGCCATTGCACCCGATGGACTGACAATGGTGGCAGGCGACGAATCCGGTCGCGTATATTTCCTGCGGCTAGAAGGGATGGAGGAACTAACATGAATTCCTCACCTCTGCCAACACCCATCTCTACTGCTGCTTACCCAAAAGAATTTCAGCAACTCCTGCGAGAAAAAACCGAGAATTTTGCAGGGCGCAAGTTTGTATTTTCTGCCATTTCCGACTTTCTGGACTCCCACAGCCGCGGTTATTTCACAATAGTCGGCACTCCCGGCTGCGGCAAAAGTTCCATCCTCGCCCAATATGTCAGGGCCCATCCTCGCAGTATCTATTACAACGCTGCAGTTGAGGGCAAAAATCGAGCTGAAGATTTTCTCGCTTCTGTCTGCACTCAACTGATTGACAAATACCTTGCCGCCAATGGGGAAACATCGGAAATTGTCAAGCTCAAATCTCAACTTCAAAATCTCGAATCCGATGATGGGAGTTGGTTTCTGTCTTTGTTGCTTCAGCAAATTAGCGATAAATTAAACGATCGCCAAAAGTTGATAATAGTCATTGATTCTGTAGACGCGATCGCCCGCACGAGTCAGCCTCCGAGCACAAATCTGTTTTATCTGCCGAGATATTTGGGCGATCGTACTTATTTTATCCTCGCCCGCCGCCCGTTTTTGAGAGAGAAATCCGGTTTGTTAATTGAAACGCCCTCTCAAACTCTCGATTTAAGAGATTATCCCGCCCAAAATCGGGAAGATGTCCTTAACTACATTCAGCAATACCTATCAACCGCACCCGATTTAACTCAACCCGAATTCTGCCAACAACTCGCCACTGTCAGCGAAAACAATTTCATGTATCTGAGTCAGATGCTAAGGGCGATCGGCGAGAATCCACACCCCGATGCTACTCTGGGAGAGTCCTCACTTCTCTCTGAACTTCCTCCCGGTTTAGCAGCGTATTATCAAAGCCACTGGCTGCGGATGAGAGGTGATGGCTTATCGGCAGTTGACTTGTCTGTGCTCAATGTTTTGGTAAAATCCCCAACAGGTTTGTCTGTAAGTGCGATCGCCAATATAATTGATCAGGATGAATACGATGTTGAAAAAACATTAGACAATTGGATCGAGTTATTAAATAAACAAGAAATTGGAGGAGAAATTTGCTATAGTTTGTATCATAATATTTTCCGCGAATGGTTAGGCAAACACTCTATTTTAGAATCATGATGAGGACAAGGCAGTGTCCATTGGAGTCAACTTCACGTTACACCGATAGTCCGACAGGGGTTGAAACCCCTGCCTCAAAGCTAAAGTCCTCTAAAAGAGGACTAATGAATGAGTCAGTCCTCTTTTAGAGGACTTTCGCTATTAGACAGGGAATTCATTCCCTGGCGGGCTGGCGGGTAGGCGGGAGGACTAGCGGAGGAAAAGCTTAAGTAATATCAATTCCGATGCCACCGAGTTTTATATTATATAAAAAACAATACAACAATGAAACGAGCAGTATTTCTTGACAGAGATGGCGTTCTCAATATCGAAGCGGGTTACATTCACAAAGTTGAAGATTTGCATTTAATCCCCGGAGTCGCCGAAGCTGTACGCCGTTTAAATGACCAACAAATATTTTGCTGTTTGGTTTCCAATCAATCCGGCCCGGCGAGGGGTTATTATCCGGTTAGCCACGTAGAAGCTTTGCACAAACGCCTTGGTCAGCTATTAGAAAATGAAGCAGGAGCCAAGTTAGATGCTCTTTATTACTGTCCTTATTTAAGCGCAGCCGAAGGCGGAACCAACCCAGAATTTACGCGGTATACAACGTGGCGAAAACCGAATACAGGGATGTTGGTAGCGGCCGCTTGGGAACAGGATTTAGATTTGCGAAAGAGTTTTATGGTCGGGGATAAAGCGACTGATGTAGATATGGCTCACAATGCCGGCTGTACTGGTATTTTGGTGCAGACTGGTTACGGGGAAAGCGTGTTGAGCGGGGAGTATCAGCACCATACTAAACCGGATTTTATTGCAGCAAATTTAGCCGCGGCTGTAGAGTGGATTTTGCAACATTTTGATTAGTGTTTGTAGTGGCATTTAATTTGTTTCTCGTCGAGTCTTACAGGAAAGTGCTACGTAAGGAAGGGCGACTGTGAAGGTTGTACCAACGCCGATTTTGCTTTCGCAGGCGATCGCCCCTCCTTGCAATTCCACAGCTTTTTTAACAATTGTTAATCCCAAACCATTACCTTTAATCTTTGTAGTATTCTTGCATCGGTAAAACATTTCAAATATTTTCCCTACTTCCGTTTCTGGGATGCCGATACCTTCGTCTCGGATACGTATAATTAGTAAGGGGGAGTTAATATTTGTAAATTGGGAATTGGGAAACAAACACTGAGGAGACAAGCAGAAAATAGGTTCTTTGTCTCCCTCGCCTGCTTGACGGCATTCCAATTCCAAGGTGACTTGCCCGCCGTTGGGAGAATATTTGATGGCATTGACGATTAAGTTAGAAATAATGCCGTGCAGCAATTGTTGATCTAATATTGCACTGGTAACATCTGAAGGGATTAATGTTAGTTTGTGCTTGGCTTCATTTCCTAATTGCAATTGAGCGAGCAAGTCTTGACAAAATTCGACTAAATTTATCGGTAATGGATTGCATTTGAGTTGGCCTGATTCGGCTCTGCCCATGAACAGCATATCGTCGATTAGCTGGTTCATCTTTTGGGTAGCTGAGTGCACCAGGCGCAGGGTTCTAACTTGGGATTCGTCCCTGCTGCGAGTTCGATCGAGATCGAGAAGTTCCGCAGAAATTAAAATCGCGTTGAGCGGGTTCCGCAATTCGTGAGCGGCCATTGAAATATACTGGTTTTGGCGGTGCGATTTTTCTTCCACCGACTCTCTGACTGCTTCCGCGGCTTTGAGAGATTCTCGCATCTTGGTTTCGATTTCGTGTCTGTGCAGGGCAATCTCGATCGCCACCCGCAAATCATTTTGTTGAAATGGTTTGATAATATAACCGAATGGGTCTGTAAGTTTCGCTCTTTGCAGCGTGTGATCGTCGGCATAAGCTGTTAAAAATACTGTCGGCACATTCCTATTAGTTCGGATTTTTTCGGCTGCCGTTACCCCGTCCATGTCACCTTTAAGCACGATGTCCATCAACACCAAATCGGGCGGGTTTTCTATAGCTTTTTGAATTGCTTCTTCTCCTGAAGAAACTGTAGCTGTTACTGCATATCCGAGTTTTTTTAATCGGCCTGCTATGTCTTGGGCTACAATAACTTCGTCTTCTACAACCAAAATTTGTATAGGGTTCATTTTTCGTTAAATACGCTGCCGATAATTTAACTCTTGGAAAATTAGATTGTAGCAGGTTCCACACTGACTGTCAATGGCAATACTCGCTTCTAATTGGTAAGCCAACATTCTTACTAATCGCAATCCTAATGTTTCAGTATTTTCCACGTCAAAATCCGCCGGAAATCCGCGACCGTTATCTTGAATAGTTAAATGAAACTGGTGACTATTTGTTTCATAAAAATTAATAGATATTTCACCATTTAAATTTGAGACAAAGGCATATTTTAAAGAGTTAGAAACCAGTTCGTTAATAATTAATCCGCACGGAATTGCTGTTTCTATGTTTAAATAAATCGGGTCAACTTTGAGATTAAATCGGATTGAAGTATTGCCGCAACCAAAAGATTGATACAAATTAGCAACCAAGTTTTCGACATAGGGGGACAGGGCGATCTGATCGAGATTTTCGGATTGATAAAGTTGCTCGTGAATCAGAGCCATCGAATGGATGCGGGTCTGGCTTTCTTCAAATAAAGTTAGCGTCGCTTCGTCTTCAATATATTGAGCTTGAAGTTGCAGCAGGCTGGAAATTACCTGCATATTATTTTTGACTCGGTGGTGAATTTCTTTGAGCAATACTTCTTTTTCGCGGAGTGCTGCTTGGATGCGGGCCTCGGTAAATTTGCGATCGCTGATATCTTCGGCAATACCCGCGATGCGGTAAATGTTGCCCGATTCGTCGTAAATGGGAAAAGCTCGATCGCACACCCAGCGAATTGTGCCGTCTGGCAGAAAAATCCGATATTCGGTATTGGTGGACTCGCCCTGCAACACTCGCCCCATTGCCTCTTCCAACAGGAGTTTATCTTCTGGATGCACCCACTCCATCATTTTTAAGGGATCAGCATACAATTCTTCGCGACTGCGCCCCCAGATTTGTTCGTAAGCTGGACTCAGATACAATAAATCGGTGAATTCCGCAGACATTAGCCAGACAGAATCTTGGATATTTTCTGCTAACTGGCGGAAGCGTTCTTCATTTTCACGGATGGTTTGTTCTGCCTGTTTACGTGTGGTAATATCTACTGCAATGCCCACGATGCGGTAAACTTTACCAGATTGATTTCTAATCGGAAAAGCCCGATCTCGAATCCAGCGCATTTTGCCGTCCGGCCTGACAATTCGATATTCTATTTCGTCTTCCAACTCAATTTTTCTAGTTAAATTAGCAATAACCCGCTCGCGATCTTCTGGATGGAGGGAATCTGCAAAAAAGCGCCCGTAAGCATATAAATCAGCGCAGCTTCTGCCCCAAATCTTTTCGTAACCTGGACTGATATAAATAATTTCCTGGGGTTGAATGTTTACCATCCAAAACACGCTTTCAATGTTTTCTGCTAGCTGTCGGAACCTTTCTTCGCTTTCTTTCAGCGCTGCTTCGGTTTCTTTACGCTCGCTAATATCTTCTGTCACTACTACATTATAAATTGCCCCACTCAGCGGTTCTTTGATTAGCGATACTGTAATATTTACCCAAACTACACTGCCGTCTTTGTGCAGCAAGCGTTTTTCCATTTTAAAACTGTCAATTTCCCCGGCAAATAATTTCTTGTTTTGTTTTAAATCTGCATCTATATCTTCTGGGTAAGTAACGTCCATCCAAGTTCGCGACAGCAGTTCGCTCGCAGTATATCCCACTATCTCGCAGAATTTTTGATTGACTCGCAAATAGCGGCCTGTTTCGTCAGGGTGGGTAATGCCGACTGCCGCTTGTTCGACGGTTGCCCGAAAGCGTTCTTCGCTATCTCTGAGGGTTGCTTCTGCTTTTTTGCGATCGCTAATATCGCGCTGCACGCCAAAATAGCCCACGATTCTGCCGTGGGAATCGTAAATGCAAATATAGTCGCCTTCCACCCAAACTGGAACCCCGTCAAACTTGCGATTTTCATTTTCGATGTGAATTCTGCCGGCCTCAAAAAATTGCCTGATTATCTCTCTGCCGCCAGTCAAGTTGTGCGATAAGAAAGAGTAAAGCGTCCTGCCAATAAACTCTTCCCTAGTACCTCCGTATTGAGCTATCAAAGCATCGTTTGCCTTAGTTACCCGCCCGTTAGCAAATATATAATCCAAGACTTTTTCTTTGTCAACTGTATCGTCCCAGTACACTGGTTCGTCCAGCATCATAAAGAAAAAGCCATCTAAAGATTGAGAGAAAAACAATTCTAGCTGTTCCTGGCTTTCCCGCAGAGCTTTTTCTGTGCGCCAGCGAGAGAGAATTTCTTCCTGCAATTGATTGTTCGCTGTTGTCAAGTCCTCAGTGCGCTTTTGATATTTAATTTCGAGCTGATTTGTGATTTCTTCCAGTGCTATTTCTGCCTGTTTTTTTTCGGTAATATCTTGAGTAACTACTATGCCTGCAAAAATTTCTTCCCCGTCGTTTTTGACTGGAGCAATTGTTGTTGAATAAACGCGATCGCCGTATTTATATTCAAAAGTATTCTCTTTTCCTGCCAAAGCAGCGCGATATTTAGTTTCAAAAAGTGACCAATCTTCAGGTGGGGATACTTCCCACAATGTTTTGCCTTCCAACAGTTCTTTGGACAAACCAACCGCTGCCAAACCTTGACCGTCAACCAGAGTATAGCGCAAATCGCGATCGAACAAAAACACCGAACCATTCGGATAATGTTTGATGAGAGTTCGGTACATTTCCTGGCTTTTTTCCAGAGATGCGATTAACCGAATGCGATCGTCCTCGGTGATATCAAATTCAGTTACGGAACCCGAAAAGCCAGCATTCTCGACTGCTTTGAGTTGTGCTTCTAATTTCTGGCACAATTCTCTCTGCCGCTGCAAATCCTCTTCAAGTTTCAGAATTTTTCCTTTTTGCTCTGCTACTAATGCTTCGCAGGTTTCGAGAGGTCGATCGATCTTGGTAGGATCAATACACATAATTGCTCTAGGTTTGGCAGTTGCGGACTTGAGCTTTTTCAAGCCCATACTAACAAAGCTCAAGCCTTCAGTGCCAACTTATATCATGGACGGTTGCATCGGAATAATATATCTGAATGATATAGCCCGCTCATAATTCCGATGCTACTGGATTTAATATTATATCCTTTCCGGTTGCATCGGTATTGTTCAAACAGTCAACAGTCAACAGTCAACAGTCAACAATTATTTAGGAACTCCCGCCGTCAAGACTTCATGGCCCTCAAGTGTCACCAAAACATCATCTTCAATCCTCACGCCAATACCGCGCCATTTTTCAGGAACCTCCGGCTGTCCTTCAACCGGTTTAATATAAGGAGAAATATAAATCCCCGGTTCCACCGTCAGCACTTGTCCGGCCTGCAAAACTTGCGGATTTTCGCCGTACTGATAAACGCCGACATCGTGCACATCCAATCCCAGCCAATGACCAGTGCGGTGCATATAAAATGGCTTGTATTTCTCTTCTTTAATTATCTCTTCAATGTCACCCACCAAAAGTTTTAAATCCATTAAACCTTCCACCAAAACGCGCACAGCCGTTTCATGAATTTTGCTGTAAGGATTTCCCGGATATACTTGACTAATTGCCTGCAATTGTGCTTGCAAAACTAAGTCATAAATTATCTGTTGTTCGGCTGTAAATTTGCCGCTAACAGGAAAGGTGCGAGTAATATCAGCGTTGTAGTAGTCGCAAGCACAACCGGCATCTATTAGCAACAAATCGTTTTCCTGCATTTGGCGGTTGTTTTCGATGTAGTGTAGGACGCAAGAATTGTAACCGGATGCAACAATTGAAGGGTAAGCGGGAGTGCAGCCATTTAAACCAAAAGTATGTTCTATTTCAGCTTGAATTTCATATTCGTATCTGCCGGGTTTGGCGAATTCTTGGGCGCGGTTGTGGGCGGCAACTGAAATATTAGCGGCTTTTCGCATTAATGCTAATTCTGTTTCGCTTTTCACCAGCCGCATCGGGTGTAAAATGATGTTGGAATCTTCGATTGCTGTCGGGCCTGTGCCACGTTTCGGATAGGTTGCCATCAAGCGCTGCCAGTGATTGAGGACTGTTTGGTTGAAAGTACGATCGCGCCCGAAGTGATAATATATGCGATCGGCCTTTTCTAAATATTTCGGCAATTTTTCCGCAAGTTCGGCGATGGGGAAAGCTTCATCCGCGCCGTACAATTCCTTAGCGCCTTCTACTCCGGCGCGATAACCGTGCCAAGTTTCTTTTTCCAAGTCTTTTGGCTGCACAAACAAAACAAATTTGTGTTCTTCGTGGTGCGGCGCGAGCACTGCTACCGCCGCAGCTTCGTTGAAACCGGTTAAGTAGAAAAAATCGCTATCTTGCCGATAGGCGTATTCTACATCGTTGTGCATGACCGCAGCAGGTGCGCTGCGAAATATCGCCGTCCCGCTGCCAATTTTTGCCATTAATTGTTCGCGTCTTTGCCGATACTCGGTGGGGTTTGTCATTCGATTTTAGATTTTAGATTTTAGATTTTAGATTGAGTGTAATATTAACACTCGGCGGTTTCAAGCGCTGCTGGTCAGACTTGCACCCGCAAGCCCAGGGTTGAAGATATAGGTGATGTGTTTTTTTTCTTTGTCTACTTACTTATTTATTCTCTTGTTCTGCGATCGCCAATTTACAAGTATAGTCAACCAGCCGAGACAAAGATGAGTTGCGATCGACTAAAGTCCATCTCGGATCGAAATTCGACCAATTTTCGCCATCTTCGCTAACTCTGACGGTTCTCAACTCTCGCTGCTGGCAGTTAACTTCCATTTGCGCCAACAATTTCTGGTTACTAAACTGTTGAGTTCCTAAAATAGTTCTGACTGGATAAGAAGGAGCACCGGGAATATCCGATTTGCTTAATTCAAAGCTGCTGGGGTCGATGCAAATATCTACAAAACATCTTAATTTTTCAGCGCGGGCGCTCAAAGTATTGATGGAAACAAAAATCAAAGTTGCTATTAAAAAAAATGACAAATTATTAATATGTATGGCACATTTAGTATTCATCTGCGTTAATTAACGTTTAGGGACGGTTTAATATTATTGACAGTTTAATAAAAAAGTAGGGACGTGGCAATAGTGCCACGTCCCTACTTTTTAAAGACACGGCAATGCCGTGTCCGTAATGTTTAAACAAGTCTTAAAGCTGAGGAACGTATTGTTCTTTTTCAGGAACAAAAGTGTATTCAGAGACGATTAGGCGCAACTCTTCGCCGTCGATGGTTTCTTTTTCGATCAACAAATCGACTAAGCGATCGATCACGGTGCGATTTTCGCGAATAATTCGGCGGGCGTCGTCGTAGCAATGATCGACAATGGCGCGAACTTGTCCGTCAATCCGAGAGGCTATTTCTTCGGAATATTCCGATCGCGCTGTGTAGTCGCGGCCGAGGAAAATTTCGCTTTGCTGGGCTTCCAGGGCGATCGGGCCCAAGGTAGACATCCCGTAGCGAGTCACCATTTGGCGTGCCATACCGCTGACTTGCTGCAAGTCGTTGCCGGCACCGGTGGTTACTTCGGCATCGCCGAAAACTACTTCTTCGGCTGCGCGACCGCCCAAAGCACCGCTAATCCGGGCTAAAATTTGCGATCGAGAAATCAAACCTTGGTCTTCGCTGGGCATGAACCAAGTCAAGCCGCGGGCCTGTCCGCGAGGAACTAAGGTAACTTTTTGAACTGGATCGTGGGCTTGAATGATTGTACCGACGATCGCGTGGCCGATTTCGTGGTAAGCAATCAAGCGCTTGCTCTTGCTGTCCACCAAAGGAGTGCCTTCCATACCTGCTACCACGCGATCGACTGCATCGTCAACTTCGAGCATCGTAATTGCTTCTTTGCGGCGGCGGGCGGTTAAAATCGCAGCTTCGTTGAGCAAGTTAGCCAAATCAGCGCCGGTAAAACCAGGAGTGCGGCGGGCGATAGCGTCCAAAGAAATCTCTGGAGACAGCTTCTTGTTGCGCGCGTGAACTTCCAAAATTTCCAAGCGGCCTTTGATATCCGGCGTATCTACGCTAACTTGGCGGTCAAAACGTCCCGGACGCAGCAGCGCTGAGTCGAGCACGTCGGGGCGGTTCGTAGCAGCAATGATGATAATGCCAGTATTGCCCTCAAAACCGTCCATTTCGGTCAGCAACTGGTTCAGGGTTTGTTCCCGTTCGTCGTTACCGCCACCGATACCGGCGCCGCGCTGGCGACCCACTGCATCGATTTCATCGATAAAGATGATGCAAGGAGCATTTTCTTTAGCTTTCTTGAACAAGTCCCGAACGCGGGAAGCCCCGACACCGACGAACATTTCCACAAATTCCGAACCGGAGATGCTGAAGAAAGGCACGCCGGCTTCGCCTGCGATCGCTTTTGCCAGCAGGGTTTTACCGGTTCCGGGAGGGCCCACTAGCAGCACGCCTTTGGGAATCTTCGCCCCGACTGCGGTAAAGCGTTCGGGTTTTTTGAGGAATGTCACCACTTCTTGAAGTTCTTCTTTGGCTTCCTCAACGCCTGCTACGTCGTCGAACAGTACGCCTGTTTTAGCTTCCATTTGAAAGCGAGCTTTGGATTTGCCAAAATTCATGGCTTGGCCCGGGCCCCCTGGCACGTTGCCACCGCGGCGGAAGAGGAAAAACAGCCCTCCTACTAACAAGAGGGGAAATACTAGATTGCCTAAAAGTCCCCAGACAGCACCGTCGTTGCGTAGTGGGTGAGTGTCGAAGCTGATTTTGGAGTCTCTGAGCCTAGAAACCAGTTCCGGGGCATTTGAGGGCAAGTCTACCCGCCACCGCTGCTCGTGATTGTCCAGTTCGGGATCGACTGCTAGGACAATAGCCGTCCGACCTCCGTCGTAAAGGTCAACGCTGGTCACTCGACCGGCGTTTAAGTAATCTAAGAATCGACCGTAGCTCAGGCGGGTGCTGGCGGTGTTCTTGCTCATTTCTGCCGGGGATGGGGCAAAGGCCCCCTGCCACAAGAAAAAGCCGATGACTAAGGCGGGTAAAGTCCAAAGTAGTATAGTTCGCCAAGAAATTTTCATAAATGCGGATGCCTTGAATGGGGGACAGATCGGGTAAGATCGCGGTGTGGGAGAAGTGCGACAAAAGTTTACACTCAGAATCTTAACTAAATTTAACTTAACAATGCACTCTCAGGCAACAGAGCTTCGAGGACGATCGCTCCAGAAAAAGTTAGGTTAGTTACGGTAAGGGCGATCGTCCCGAATATAATGTTTGGTGCTGATTTCGATACCGATCTCGGTAGAGTTAGAAGAATCGCCGCTTTCACCCACTGTCTTTAAGCGTGGCAGTGTCAAGGGATAAGGCATGATAATGGTGAGGCTCAGTGAGGTAACACATTTCAATGACAACTAGACAGCTTGTTCCTAATTCGGCTATGCTGACCCAGCAGACTAAAGTCGCTTCTAACAAATCGATTATTAGTGCTGATTTGGGTCGGACGGCAACTAAAGCTTGCGTGAGTCGCAACCCGAGTAGCGTTGTTTTCATCCCTGCCAACGTGGCTACTATGCCCGTGGAAAAGGTGCGGGGTGGCAGCTTTGAGTCCAAAGCAACAGACCCTCTGTTGGATATGTGGCTGGAGTACCAGGGCAAGGGTTACGCTATAGGTCAATTGGCGGCAGATTTTGGCGCTAATCTCGGTGGCGCTGACCAGTCGAAAGTAGTAGATGCTTTGGTTAAGGTCTTTTCCTGTGCTGGATATTTCCAGATGAAGGGCGAAATAGCAGTTGTGCTGGGTTTGCCGTTTTATTCGCAGGATCAGTTTGAGAAGGAAAAGGAAGAGATTATCAGCCAACTGCGCTCTCCCCACGTTGTGGTGTACCGGGGCGAGCGTGTGGATATTAATATCAGTCACGTTTGGGTGATGCCGGAAGGGTTCGGCAGCCTGATTTGGTGCGAGGCTCAAGATAACAAGGAGTTTACGCCGGAGTTGCCCGAACTCTCGGTGGCTGTTGTGGATATCGGACACCAAACTACCGATTTGTTAATGGTCGATCGTTTCCGGTTCGCCCGGGCAGCTTCTAAGAGCGATTCCTTCGCAATGAACAAGTTCTACGAACAAGTTGCCTCAAAGATTCCGGGAGCAGACCCTCAATCTCTGTCTTTACTGGAAGCGGTGAATAAACCGGAAGGCCAGCGTTTCTACCGTCCGAGAGGAGCGACTAAGCCGACTAATTTAGATCCGATTATTAAGGATTTGCGAGAGGCTTTCGCTAACGAACTGTCCGAACGTTTGGTGCAGTGGCTGCCGGAACGTGTGACGGATGTGGTTCTGACTGGCGGAGGCGGCGAGTTTTTCTGGGAGGTGTTGCAACCTTTGCTTAAAGACGCCAATCTTAAGGCTCACTTGGCTCAGCCTTCCCGGAAAGCTAATGCTTTGGGACAGTTTATTTATGCTGAGGCTCAGCTAGCCACGATTAAGTAACGCATTAAGGCTTGAACCCTATGGCACTGTGGGCAAAAAATAAGGCGAATTTCTCGGTGGCGTTTACGGAAGATGCTGCGGATCAAACTTTGCTGGCCGCTATTGAAAAAGAGTTGGCTTTCACGAAGTATCAGACTTTCAGCAATCTCTGCAAGCAGGCTTTGTGGCAGTTTTTGTCTGTATCTGAGTCTACTAGCTCTACACAGAGCTTTCAGCGGTTGGAACAGCGTATTGCTGAACTTGTGGTCAAATTTGCTGAGTTTGAACACAATGTTTCGGCAGAGGAATTAAGCCGTTTGGAGGGACTGGAACATCACCTGAGTAAACTCAGCGCGCAGTTGGATCAATTGCAGGGGAGTGTTAACAGTAAGTTTGCTCAAGTTTCTTTTGCCCCAGTTTCAAAAGTAGTAGAGCCTGGCCCCATTGAGTCTGAGCCTGTGGCGGATGATAATGTAGTGTCTGATGCTGAAGTTGCTCCTCCTCGGAATTCCGATCCTTTGTTGGAGCGTTTAAGTTCTTTGTTACCCCAAGATTTCTAAAATGAGGTAGACCCAGGCTTAAAAGCCTTGAGATGTAATGTTAGTGGCCCGCTGTTGGCAGCCGGTACTGAATACAGAAACAAAGCGATCGCTCTTTTGAAAAAAAAGGGCGATCGTTTTGTTATTTGTCTGTTGTCAGTTGACTGTTGACTGTTGACTGTTGACTGTTTTCTGTGGTTACAAATTACTAATTACCCATTACCATTATTCGATTAATCCTAATTTTTGTAATCGCGAACGAATGGCACTAGGCTGTCGCTGAAATCTCTGAGCTAATTCGTCAATTTGTTGACCGCTAGCATATTCTTTCTTCAAGTTTTCGTCTTCATCCTGACTCCACTTGACATAAGCTCTGGGATATTTCTGACGAATTTTCTCATTGGGGGTTTTAGGCCGATAACCATTCTTTTGCTCGCCATTCAAACCAGAACCAAGCTGTGGGTTAATTTCCACACCCCGACTAGCTACCGCCTCCTGCACGCGGTTGGGAATCACAGCAATTTCTTCAGATAGCTGAGCCAAAGCATTGTCTACTTTTTGCTGAAGTTCTGTTAGCTGCCGCTGCTGCAAATTGCCCCACTGCGGCAGTTCGTTGATAAACTGCTGCAAGTCCAGAATTATTGTGGTCAAAGTTTCCACTTGTTGCAACTCCGGCCGCTGTTTGAATTGGCGGCTGGTGAGTTCGATCTCGCTTTGAATCATTTTAATAGTTTTTTCTAAAATTATTAGTCGCTGGCGCAGGTTCTCAATGGCTGAAATGAGAGAGTGTACGTTTTCTCCAGGCCCAACATTGAGATTTTCGCGAGATGTTTGAGCAACAGCTTCGTCTAAAGCATTTACAGCAAGTTGCAATTGCTCGATCGCGCGATCGGTAGTAGCTGCTTGTTGATTTACGCGATCGAACGTTGCCGCCGTACTTGCTTTAACTTGCTTGTGCAGCTTTTGCCGATTCACAAAATTCAACACCAACGAAATCACTACAGGCACTTGAGCATAAACGCTCTCCCCCCAAACCAAACTAGCAGCCAATCCCACAGCAGAGGCAGCAAGAAAAACCAATTCAGCAGTTTCTAACAAATTGCTCGACTTGGGATTTTGGATTTTGGTGGGTGAATTGGATGATGACATAGGCTAATACCATTTTAGATTTTAGATTTTAGATTTTAGATTTTAGATTTGGAATGACTGATGAAGCTCGGAGTTGGGAGCAAGGGCCGATACTGGCATTCTTTTTTTGAACTGGTGCAAGTCTGCGGGTAAAAATAAAGTAAGCGCGAGCGCACCTATCCGGTATGGAATCGGACGGCGACCCCGAATTTAGCAGTGGTGAAAAACAAATTAAGTTTTTTATTCACAGCCATGTAATTAAATATATTAAAGCTGCAAAATTAGTCGAGCTAAAGTGAAATAAATCAAGACCCCAAGGACATCAACTGCGGTGGTAATAAAGGGAGCAGACATTAAAGCGGGGTCTAAACCCAAAGAACGAAATAGAAACGGCAGAGCTGAACCGGCAATAGAAGCTAAAATTGCGATCGCAAACAAACTCACTCCCACCGCGAGTGCCACTGCTAAACTCCCTTGCAGAGTATAAGCCCAGCCCGTCGCTACAGTCCCCAATATAGCTCCTAGCAGCGCTCCCGCCATCCCCTCGCGAACAATTACTTGAAACGGGCCCATTGCTGTAATTTCATCAGTATTCAAACCGCGAATTACAACTGTTGAGGACTGAGCTCCGACATTGCCTCCAGTGCCAGTCAGCAGGGGAATAAAGGCTGCTAGAGCGACTACTTGGTTCAAAATATCTTCTTGAGCTCTAATAATTGCGCCGGTGACAGTATTAGTTAAAAGCAGAACAAACAGCCACACGACCCTTTTCCGGGCAACAGTGATTAAATTAGTCTGAAAATAATTGTCGCCGCCGGACTGGACGCCACCCAAGGTATAAATATCTTTGGCTGCTTCTTGTTCTAAAATGTCGATCGCATCGTCAACTGTAATGATGCCGACCAGCCGCTGTTCGCGGTCTACAACGGGCACAGCTAAAAAATCGTAACGCTGGATCAGCCTAGCTACTTCTTCTTGATCCGTTCCTGTTTGAACAGAAACTACCTCGCGGGTCATAATTTCGCCGACAGTTTTGTCGAGGGGCGCAGTGACTAAATCCCGCAAGGATAAAATACCCGTCAAGCTGCGTCCGGCGTCGGTGACGTAAAGAGAATAAATTGTTTCGGTAGTTCTAGCCAAAGAGCGAATTCGGTCTAAAGCTTGGGCGACGGTAAAGCTTTCTTTCAGAGAAATGTATTCTGGGGTCATGATCCGGCCGGCGGTACTGGCTTCGTAACCCAAAAGTTGGGCCGTTGCTTCCCGTTCCGTCGGGCTCAATTCACCCAACAGGCGACGGACTAATATTGCCGGCAGTTCGTCAAAGAGTTTAGCTCGATCGTCCGGGGACATTTTGTCTACAATGTCAATGACTTCTTGGCGTTTGAATTTTTCGCAGAGGGACTGCTGAACGCTGGAGTCGAGATATTCGTAGACTGCGATTGCTTCGTCTTTGGAAAGCAAGCGGAAAGCTATTACTTGCATGGTTTCTGGCAGGCCTTCGATAGCTTCAGCTATGTCTGCTTCCTGCACCGGGTGCAAAATCGCTTTTGCTCCTTTAAAGTCTCCTTCTTCCAACAGGGCCCTTAACTGCGATCGAACTAATTCCCGCAGTTCTTTTCGCGCGTAGGTGGGTAGAGAAGACGATTGATAATTTTTTTCTGTCACTGATGACCCTCCTAAACCTGTGCTGCGCGCCTTCCTGAATCCAGTTTAGAGCCTATTGACGCCACTGGTTGCAGCGATCGGACTTGCCCTGACAAAATCCACACCTGACCCCTATTCTTCTGGTGCGCGCCCAGCATCTTGCCCGATTTGGGTTCAAATACATTTATCTTGATCGGCGACACTCATCGGTAGGAAAGGAGAATTGCGCCCCAGCACTTTTTCCAACAGGTTCGTCGAACTTTGATTGCGAATATAATTATTGACTGTTTCTTTCCATTCAGTGTCACTTGCTGGCAATATCATGCCGTAAGAAATGCAGGTTAAAGGCTGCTCCGGTATAACAGAATATTGGCTTTGAGTTAAACCCTGTCTCAGCGCCTCTCCTACTAACAGCATTCCGTCGCTAGCGAAGGCATCGATTGTGCCGGATGCCGCATCTTTTACACCCGACTCTCTGCCCGTGATACCTTCATAAATTCGCTGGTTGGCTAGTTGATATCGACCTGCAATGAATTGTTGGGTAATAGAACCGCTTAGCACGCCAATGGTCACGTCTTGCAGGAATCCCGAAGGGTTGACTCTCAGTCTGTTTTCTGGCTTGACTAACAGATAAGTGCCGCTGTATAAAAAAGGCAGTGAATATGCAATCCCGGTGGGGGGATTTTTTAGAATTGTATTAGGCCCGCATTCTAGGTGAGTGCGCTTGCTAGTTACGCTGCGGAAGCGACCTTTTTCCGCTGATTCATTGAGATCTGTTTCTAGTTTTTCTAAGCGGATAGATCGATTTAATTTTTTTTCTAAGTCAGCTCGAAAAAGTTCTAAGCCTTCCATGCAAACTCCTTGCCATTTTTCACCTTCTAAGTAGCCGAAGGGAGGGGCATCTTTTCTGATGCCAACTTTTAGAATGCCAGTTTGCCGAATTTCTTCCAGTGCTGTCTGGGCTGAGGCAACTGTAGGTAAAGCTGCGGGAAATAATATCGAAACTATGGCTGTAAATGCTGCAATTTTGAGGTTTTTATTGGTTAGTGAGGAGTTCATTAGTTCGGCATCCGAATAGAAATTTTACGGGTTTTTAATATAATACGCAAAAAAATAATATTGTCAATATATTGGGGTGCTTGTATTTTGGGCTGTTGGGGTGTTTTGGGTGGTGCGATCGGCTAACTGCAACGAGCACCCTCTAAAATTAAGTTTCGGGGGCTAGGTAAATCCTTTTTTCTGCCGCCTCACGGGTTATACACACAAAAAAGTTTTCGGCAAGAATTGGTTTGACAAATTATTATCTTGCTATAGTCAACAATTAATTAAAACTGTCAATATCATCTGCCAGCAGTCATAGTGAATCCCCTCGCTCCAGCTATGGTTCCTGTTCAAACTGCCAATGTGTAGGGCTGGGATTTAGACTCTCAGATCAAATCAAGGAACAGCGAGCAGTAAAATTATTTTATGTAGGAATGGGTCTCAAAAGCTGCATCTGAATAGTGTAGGATTATAACACACCATATCGGACATTACAAGCTGCGTATTGTGGGAGAAAAATTCTCTGCGCTCTTGATTTTATTACGGAATGTTTAAACTTGTATCTTTTCCTTAACCCTTTTATATTCTTTACCAAATCTTTATTTTTTTCTCTAGAGTTTTGTTATGGTTGCTTCTAGCGAGCTTACAGCACTTTGCAACAACAGTGAAATACCCTTTAGTTAAAAAAGAGGTCTTTATGACACACTGCCCCTGCTGCTTGAATCAAATGCTGCGTCACGTTCGCGAGCATCAAATCTACTGGTTTTGTCGCCAATGTTGGCAAACAATACCTATTTACAATCTGAACAGATGTGGCTCCTCGCCCTCTATAAATCTAGTTAAAGGGCTAGGGGTTAAGGAACAACCTTCTTTACCGATGGAATTTAATAGCTCAACTTAGGGGGTATAAAGTTTAGAGATTGCCTTAGCGCTAACTGGTTATCAGGCTCAACACTTAGTTTTCTTGCATCATTAAATTACCCAAGTATAGCCCAAAATATTGAAGACAGCTCTATTCATCTATTGCTTAATTTATGGTAATCCCTCGACGCAAAGTAATTATAAGTTTAGACCAAACACAACTTAAACGATGGCTACCTCTTTTGCTTGGTGTGGTGGCTTCTCTTGCTGTTTTATTTACGTGGCAACAGCTAACCATCAACGGACAAATTCACATCGAGCAGTTAATTCAGCAGGAAGCCAATGCGATTCAGTCACAACTGAGCGAAGGATTATCAATTCGGGTGTTGACACTTCGGCAAATGGCGAATCGCTGGCAAGCCAATGGCGGTACACCAAAGGCTCTTTGGGAAGCCGATGCTGATGCTTATGTAAAGGATTTCTACGGTTATCAGGCGATCGCATTAGTCGATCCATCATTTAAAGTGCGATGGGTTGCGCCACTGGCAGGGAATGAGGCAGCGCAAAACCTAGATTTGAATGGGGAACTGCGTCGCAAAATCACTTTGCAAGTAGCTCGTGATTTGCGTCAACCTATCTTAAGTCGCAATATTTCACTCGTTCAAGGGGGTCAAGGATTTTTAGCAAGTTTTCCTTTGTTTGTAGGTGAACGGTTTGATGGGTTTATTGTCGGAGTTTTTCAGTTTAAGACTCTATTTGAAAGTATTTTAAAAGTGTCACCAGGGTACAAGGTGGCTATCTATGATGGCACAAGTTTGCTCTACGGTCAAGAATCTTTGTCTCAAAACTTCGATCGTAAAACAGTTGTAGTGAAAGCCTATGGTGTAGACTGGAAAATCGATGTTTATCCAAATTTAGATTTAGTAGAAAGAGTCAAGTTTTATTGGCCTAGAATTGTATTAATTGGTGGCTTAGTTTTAGTTGGGCTGCTTATGTGGGTCATGTATCTCGCACAAGTTAGTTATTGCAAAGTCGATAAATTCAAAAAAGCCAATCGCCAGTTGCAATGGGAAATTCACCAGCGACAACAGGCAGAAATTGCGATCGCTCAACTAGCTGCGATCGTTGAATCTTCGGAAGATGCCATTCTCAGCAAAGATTTAGAGGGTGTAGTTACAAGTTGGAATGTAGGAGCCGAAACAATTTTTGGCTATACAGCGGCCGAAATAGTAGGGCAATCAGGGAGAAAACTGATTCCCGCAGACTATCAAGATGAGGAAAACGAAATTCTCACCAAAATCCAGCGAGGAGAACGTATCAAACACTACGATACAAAGAGGCTGAGGAAAGATGGAACATTAATCGATGTCTCGATGAGTGTCTCCCCCATTAAAGACCAAGCAGGGAATATAATTGGAGCCTCAAAGATTGCTCGGAATATTGCTGACCGCAAACAAGCAGAAGCAGCACTACGTCAAAGTGAAGAACGCTGGGAACTGTCTGTACGCGGGAATAATGACGGCATTTGGGATTGGAATGTTCAAACCAATGAGGTCTTCTTTTCTAGTCGCTGGAAGGAAATGCTGGGCTATGAAGACCATGAAATCCAAAACATTGTAGACGAATGGGCTAATCTGGTACATCCCGATGATTTGGGATGGGTGATGCAAGCCGTTCAAGATCATTTTGCCAAGAAAACTCCTTTTTATATCACAGAACATCGCATTCGCTGCAAAGATGGTTCCTACAAATGGATTTTGGATCGCGGTCAGGCACTTTGGGATGATGCAGGTAACGTAATTCGGATGGCTGGCTCTCACACCGACATTACGGAGCGCAAGCAAGCTGAAGTTGCTTTACTGGTAAGCGAAGCCAGATATCGGCAATTGATCGATAACTTAAATGCAGGTTTTGTGATTCATGCGACAGATACCAGCATCCAATTATGTAATGAAACGGCCTGTGAATTACTAGGGCTTTCAATGGATCAAATGCTGGGAAAAACTGCGATATCTCCGGCCTGGCATTTTGTGCGGGAAGATGGCAGCGTTATGCCCCTAGAGGAATATCCGGTAAATCAGGTTTTATCCAGTAGAAGTTCCCTCAAAAATTATGTTTTAGGAATTAAAAAAGAAATTGATAGTTGTGTTTGGGTATTAGTGAATGCCTACCCGGAGTTCGCTCAAAACGGTCAAATCACACAAGTTGTAGTTACGTTTATTGATGTTAGTAAAAGCAAAAAAGTAGAGCAGGACATCCAAAACACTCGCAATTTCTTACAAGCACTGCTGGATAATTTACCGGTGGCGGTTTTTGTTAAGGACGCAGAGCCTAAACAATTTGGCGTATTTCAGTTTTGGAATAAAACCAGCGAACGGTTATTTGGCATTTCAGCCGAACAAGCGATCGGCAAAAGTGGCTATGATTTTTTTCCAACCGAACAGGCTATCTTTTTTGACCAAAAGGATAGAGAAGCCTTTGACAAAGGTAAGACTGAGGATATTCTAGAAGAAGTCATTGACAGTCATTGTCTGGGAAAACGTTGGCTGCATACGGTGAAGATTCCCATTTACGACCAGCAGCATCAGCCTCAGTACCTACTTTGTTTTTCAGAAGATATCACCGATCGCAAACAAGCAGAAGCAGAGGTTAGAGAAATGAGTGAGGTGATGAAAAATGCGCTGTCCGGCATTTCCCGAATAGACACTCAAGGACGTTACCTCTATGTCAATAAAGCATATTCTGACGTGACAGGCTATCAGCCAGAAGAAATGATCGGGATGTCCTGGGAAAAAACCGTAGATCCAGATGAGTTGAAAAAATTGGTTGCAGCCTATGGGCTGATGGTGCAAGAGGGCAGAGTTGAAGTTGAAACCAGAGGGGTTCGTAAAGACGGTTCGGTTTTTTATAAGCAATTGGTGATGATTTCAACTTACGACGAACAGCACCAATTTATGGGGCATTACTGCTTCATGAAAGATATTAGCGATCGCAAAAAAGCCGAAGTTGCGCTCGAACAGGAACTTCGGCGAAGTAAAGCCTTCTTCAACACTTCCCTGGACGGTGTTGTTGTCATGGATCGGCTCGGAAAAATAGTCGATTTTAGCCCGAGTTTTGCGCGGATGCTGGGCTACACCCTGGAAGAAACCATGAATCTTAATGTCTTTGATTGGGATGCTCAATGGACGAAGGAAGAACTACAAGTTATCTTAACAAAAGAGAAAAATCTTCCTCTGTTTGAGACGCGACATCGGCGTAAGGATGGTTCGGAATATGACGTGGAAATTAGCTGGAGCCGGGTGGAATTAGAAGGTCAGATGATGCACTTCTGTATTTGCCGGGATATTAGCGATCGCAAACGGAACGAAGCGGAACGCCAACAAGCAGAACAGGCACTCCGAGAGAGTGAAACTCGCTTCCAAGCCTTCATGAATCACAGCCCTGCCCCTGCCTGGATTACCGATGGAAATGGTGTAATGCTCTATGCCAGCCAGACTTATCTTAATACCTTCGAGTTACCCACTGAGGATCTGATTGGAAAATCGATTTTTGAACTTTACCCCGTCGCCATCGCCCAACAATTTCTAGACAATATCCAAAAGGTTGCTCAAACCAACGAGCTAATTGAAACGATTGAGATTGCGTCCCGTCGAGATGGAACCCTGGGTGAGTTTCTGGTTTACAAATTTCTCATCCCCGACTTATCTGGGCAAATGCTAGTAGGTGGTGTGGCGATCGATGTGACACGACAACATCAAGTGGAAACCGCTTTACAACGCAGTGAGGAACGCTTAATGCTGGCACTAGAAGCCTCTGGAGATGGACTATGGGATTGGAAAATTGAAACTGGAGAAATTTACATTAATTCCTACTACCAGGAGATGCTGGGCTACAAGCCCGGTGAGTTGGTGATTGATGTGAACGTCTGGGAACAGATGATTCACCCTGATGATAAATTATGGGTTTTTGAGGCTCTCAATAGTAACTTGCAAGATAGCTCTCTCAAATATGCCTTTGACTATCGTGTGCGTTGCAAGTCAGGTGAGTGGAAGTGGATCGCTAACTACGGGAAAGTCGTTGCCTACGATGAAGATGGTAAGCCTTTACGGATGATTGGAACGCACAAAGACATCAGCGATCGCAAACAAAAAGAACTGGCACTCCAGCACGCAATGGAAGCAGCAGAAGCAGCGAACTTGGCAAAAAGTACCTTCCTAGCCAATATGAGCCACGAATTACGCACTCCTCTCAACGTAATTCTAGGATTTGCCCAAGTGATGACCCATGACCCATCCCTAACTCCCAACCAAAAACAAGACCTGCAAACAATTCGACGCAGTGGAGATCACCTCTTGAGTTTGATTAACGATGTGCTGGATCTTTCCAAAATTGAATCGGGACACTGCACAGTTGAACAAAGCGGATTGGACTTAATTGCGCTGCTGCATTCCCTGCGAAATATGTTGGCGGAACGAGCAACTTCTAAAGGACTTAACCTTTGTTTCGAGATTGCGCCAGAAGTTCCCCAATTTATGCTGGTCGATGCTCAAAAACTGCGCCAGGTTTTGCTCAATCTGCTGAGTAATGCCATCAAATTTACCGATCGGGGAAGCATTACTTTGCAAGTCAGCATTGAGGCTTCCGGTAGAGTGGCATTAAGCACAACTCGGCCGATTCTCCAGTTTGTAGTCGCTGACACAGGTTTAGGCATTGCACCGATCGAACTCAATACTATCTTCGATGCGTTTGTGCAAGCTCAAGCTGGGAAGCGATCGACCGGCGGTACTGGGCTAGGTCTCACCATTAGCCGCAAATTGTTGGAACTCATGGGCGGAAAAATTTCTGTCAGCAGCACTGTGGGACAGGGGAGTACCTTCACCTTTACCCTTCCCGTCAGCCCCATCAGTGGAGTTAATGTTACACCCGAAGAGAATAATCGCCTCGTGATTGGGCTGGCTCCCAGTCAAGGGGATCATCGCATTTTGGTGGTTGACGATCAAGCAGAAAATCGCTTGCTAATGGTCAGATTACTGACACAATTAGGATTAGAGGTAAAAGAAGCTACCAACGGACAGCAAGCTGTGCAGATTTGGCAACAATGGCAACCAGACCTAACCTGGATGGACATTCGGATGCCCGTGTTAGATGGATACGAGGCTACGAAGCAAATTCGGGCAATGGAAGACGGACAGAACAGTATCATTATTGCACTTACGGCCCAGGCTTCCCAGAGCGATCGCGCCCTCGCCTTGGCTGCTGGCTGCAACGACTACATCAGCAAGCCGTTCCGGGAACAGACCCTATTTCTTAAGATGGCGGAATACCTGGGGTTAGAGTATGTATATCAGGAAGAGGAAACAGAAAAAGGGGAACGGGGAACAGATTGTTTTCCTTCTTACCTCTGTTCTGTTGCCTCTTCCGTTTCAGATTCCCTCGATCCAATGCTTCTGGCAACATTACCAAAAGTATGGGTGGTTGAGTTGGAAGATGCTGCTTTATGTGGGGATGATGTTGCGATAATTGAACTGGTAGCTCAACTTTCCTCAGAACTCGCTCAATTCGGTACTCATCTGACGGAACTCGCCAACCAGTATCAATTTGAGAAAATCATTAATCTAATTCAAGGTAATTTCCCAAGTGGAATTCCTCCATTGGATTTATAAGCTGTTGTGCAGTTAAACGTTTGATTAGGACTAGGGAATTAGGAACAGCCAACAAGAATACAATCTAGTTATTGGTAATTCTCGATCAAAGCCTCCTTAATTTTTATTGAAAATTACTGCTCTAAAATGCCTCATAAAATTTCCCAATTTTCCCAAATCACTCCTTTAACTTTAACAAGTTTAGAGGAATGCAGTGAAGAATCCGTGTATGCTCCCGGTCATATTCAGCCCCACGGAATCGTTTTATTGATGCAAGGAAACAGCCTCAATATTTTACAAGCTAGCGAAAATGTAGAACAGTTTTTTGGCATCTCTGCCCAAGAATTGCTAGGTCAGCCATTGCCAGCTTTATTGGGTCACGAGCAAGTACAAGAAATAGTCAGGCATCTAAATCAAGAAGAACTCAACATTCATAATACTTTCGATCTAAAAATCCCTCTAAAAGACGGGAAGATTCAAACATTTAGAAGCACACTGCATCAACTAAAAGATGAGTTGATTCTGGAGCTCGAACCCCAATTGACTATTGAAAATAATCATTCAATAGATTTTTATCAGCGTCTGCAAACAGTTATCCTCAACTTTCGCAGTGCGATCAATATTTCGGATTTAGCTCAAACCATTGCTAAAGAAGTGAAAGCCCTGACCGGGTTCGATCGCGTGATGATCTATCGTTTTGAAGCAGATGAGCATGGGGTGGTGATTGCTGAAGAGAAAGAAAGCTATCTAGAAAGCTACCTGGGATTGCATTACCCGGCGATCGATATTCCCGTACCCGCCCGCAAATTGTTTTACCGCAATTGGATACGCCAAATTCCCAATATCAATTACACTCCGGCCCGCCTAATTCCTACCAACCATCCCGTAAGCGATACACCCCAGGATCTAAGTGCTTGTGTGTTAAGGGGAGTATCTCCCTACCACATTGAATATTTGCAGAATATGGGAGTTGCTGGGACACTGACGATTTCGTTAATTGACGATCGACGCCTCTGGGGATTAATTGCCTGTCACCATTACAGCCCGCGATTGGTAGATTACGAAACTCGCAAAACCTGTGAATTTTTAGGACAATTTGCCTCGATCGAACTGGTACATCAGCAAGAGCGAGAATTGAACGTTTACCGATCGCAAGCGAAAACTATTCAGGATCAACTTCAGCAGGCGTTCCGGCGAGATTCTAATTTTATCGAACAGGTATTGACCGAAAATGCTTCTCAATTGCTAGATTTAGTTCATGCTCAGGGAGCTGCAATTATGCTCGATGGTCGTCTGACATTGGTGGGTCAAACACCATCTGAAGCTGAGGTTGACGAACTCCTGCAATGGTTGCTGGAACAGAACAAAGAACGAGTGTTTGCAACAGCTTCTTTGTCTCAGTTGTATCCCCAAGCGACGCAATTCAAAGAGCGAGCTAGCGGTGTTTTAGCAATCTCAATATTCTTATGCTACGCCATACAAAAGTCATACCATATCCTTTGGTTCCGACCCGAACAAATTCAAACCATAAACTGGGCAGGTAATCCACAGGATGCTGTGTCGATCGACGAAATTGGAAAAATGCACCTGTGTCCGCGCAAATCCTTTGGACTGTGGCAAGAGACAGTGCGGGAGATGTCTTATCCGTGGCAGATTGCAGAGTTAGAAGCTGCTGCCGAAATGAGACATATCCTCATGCTGGCGGTGTTAGAATTTTCGCAAGCTGCCCTAGAACACGCTGCAGAAAGGGCAGCTATAGCCAACCGTGCCAAAAGCCAGTTCCTTGCCAACATGAGCCACGAGCTCAGAACGCCACTCAACGCCATTCTGGGATTTACCCAGCTTATGAACCGCAGCCCCTATATTCCAGAAGAATTTCAAGAGCATTTAGGGATCATTACCCGTAGTGGAGAACACCTGCTGACACTGATCGACGATGTTTTGCAAATGTCTAGGATTGAAGCAGGGCAATTGGTACTGAGTAAAAGCTGTTTTAATCTGCATCGAATGCTGGGTTCTATTAACGAGATGTTCACCATCAAAGCGCCTGAGAAAGGGTTACATCTGAGTAGCGAGTGGGATGCTACTGTCCCCCGTTATGTCTGTGGCGATCAAGCAAAACTTCGCCAAATCTTGATTAATCTGCTGGGGAATGCGATCAAATTTACCACAACAGGAACGATCGTGCTGCGCGGACGAGCTTTTTCATCAGAGGATATGCCAGCCGGTACAAATTGCGATCGCGCCACTAATCCACCCGATATTAAACCAACTATTACCCTGTGTCTCGAAGTTGAGGATACCGGAGCTGGCATTTCTCCCTCAGATTTAGAATCAATTTTTGACGCTTTCATGCAAACCAATCGCGGTCGTCACGATCGAGGAACAGGTTTAGGACTGTCTATCAGTCGTCAGTTTGCGCGTCTGATGGGAGGCGATATCACCGTGCGAAGCACCCTGAATCTAGGCTCGACTTTTACCTGCCAAGTTGTTTTGGAACTACCAGAGTCGCTTGATTTAGAGGAACCTGAAATTAGCGATCGGATTATCGGGATCGAACCTGGGCAACCTATCTACCGAATTCTAGTAGTAGAAGACGTTCCAGAAAATCGGCAACTGCTGGTGACGCTGCTGGAATCAGTTGGGTTTGATGTGTGTGCGGTGGAAAATGGGGTAGAGGCGATCGCTCGTTGGCAAACATGGCACCCTGACCTGATTTTGATGGACATTCAAATGCCTGTCATGGATGGTTATGAAGCGACGAGACAGATTCGAGCACAACAGTCATTAGTCATGAGTCATGAGTCATCAGCAGATAACTCAGGGCAAATGTCACAGGACAAAAGACAAATTACACGCATCATTGCTCTCACTGCCTATGCTTTTGAAGACGATCGTATCGCCAGCCTGCAAGTCGGTTGCGATGACTACATTGCCAAGCCGTTTACTGAAGACACAATTTTCAACAAAATAGCTCATCACTTGGGCGTCCATTACTGCTACGCCGAAAAAGTTGGGCCAGACTCATCAGCTTCCCCACCAAAGATATTTACTCCAGACTTGAAAACGATGCCAACCAAGTGGATTGCAGAAGTTCATGAAGCAGCACTAGATCTTAGTGATAATAAGCTTTATGAACTTATTGCTCAAATTCCCAAGGAGAAACAAGATTTCATCGCGGCAATGACATCTTTGGTTGATAACTTTCAGCTTGAAGCGATCGCAACTCTCACCCAGATTTAGGAATAAGACCATGACAGCTTTATTCAAACTTGCGGCCCAAACGAATATTCTCATCGTGGATGATACGCCAGACAATTTGCGCTTGTTAGCCAAAATTCTAGAGTCACAGGGCTATATTGTGCGAAAAGCCCTCAACGGCAGGATGGCACTCCAAGGTATTCATCGCGACCCACCTGCTCTGATTTTACTTGACATCAATATGCCGGAGATGAATGGGTACGAAGTCTGCCAAAAGTTAAAAGCATCGGAAGCCAGTGCTCAGATACCAGTTATTTTTATCAGTGCGCTTGAACAACTGGAAAACAAGGTACGAGCCTTTGAACTGGGTTGTGTAGACTATATTACCAAACCCTTTCAAGAGCAGGAAGTGCTGATGCGAGTAAAAAATCAATTACTCATCCAACACCAACGCCAACAACTGCTCGAACAAAATCAACGTTTAGAACACGAAATCCAGGAACGTCTGAGGGCAGAAGCAGAAGTAAGGCAGCTATCCGTGACCGATGAATTAACTGGATTATATAACCGGCGAGGCTTCTTTTTACTAGCAAATCAACAACTAAAAATTGCTCGACGCACGCAAACATCCTATTTTATTTTGTTCGCTGACTTAGATGGTTTGAAAAAGATTAACGATACTTTAGGACACGAAATGGGAGACCGAGTAATCGTTGACGCAGCTCAAATCTTGAAGCAAACCTTCCGTGAGGCGGATATTGTGGCTCGACTGGGAGGAGATGAATTTGCTTTATTTATTCCTAATTTTTCGGGTGATTCATCTATTAATTTCTATGCTAGGTTGCAAGAAAATATAGATCGCTTTAATCTACAGTCCGAGCGAGCTTATATATCCATGAGTCTTGGTGTGGAGTTTGGGGATTTAAACAATGAATTTTTATTAGAACAATTGCTGGCCAAGGCTGACAAACTCATGTACGAGCATAAACGCACCAAACGCTGTTTAAATCCTCAACCGTTCTTTTGAGAACAAGGATATTGGAGCGCCATAAGCATTATTTATTAAACGTGAGTTCAACCGAAAAAGAGTAAACTGAAAACAAGAGAGGGAAACAGCTTGCAGACTTTAGCCCCTCAGCCGGAAAACACCATGTAGTACACATCATCACACCTAAACCTGACAGAGTACCCACCGGGTTAAAAGCTCTCTCTGTATTAGGTTAAGGGTGTGTGCGATCAAAAAATGTCGTAGCTATTGAACATTTGCTAGTTGAAATCGAGATGGATTTTAAATTCAGCCGACTTATGTAAAGTATTGTAGGATTAAATTGGCGATCGCTCTAGTTGTTCGCAATTAAAATTAAGAGAGAGTATTTATGCAAATTGTGCTGGCTACCTTAGACGATGGCTTAGTTAGAGCGTGGGAAAGCACTTGCGGCAGTATGGAAAATGTAAAGATACATCACGGTTCAATATTTGATGTGAAATGCGATGCTATTGTTAGTCCGGGGAATAGTTTTGGTTTCATGGATGACGGCTTAGATTTAGAAATTTCGGAATATTTTGGAGGGCAGGTTCTTGAACGCTTGCAAAAACTAATTCAGGCTCGACATCACGGTGAACTATTAGTAGGAATGGCAGAAATTGTAGACACAGACCATGCTGAAATTCCCTATTTAATAGCAGCACCAATTATGCGCGTTCCCACAGTTTTAAGAGAAACAGTAAATGTTTATCTAGCAACCCGCGCTATTTTGACTCTCGTTAAATTTGGCTCAGTCCCAGATGGAACGCCAGTCAAACATATCATTGGAACTATCGCTATTCCCGGCATGGGTACGGGAATGGGCAAAGTGCCGCCACATATCTGCGCCAATCAAATGAAAGTGGCGCTCGAAGAGATCCTCTTATCTCAGTACGAATTTCCTCAATCTTTACTGCACGCTCAAAGATGTCACCACTTGTTATATACGGAGGAGAGCGAAGATTTGCAGTTGGAAAATTGAAACTATTAAATTTGCCAGTTTTATTGTGGTGAGAAACCAAGTTGATTGGTGTGTGTTTTTTTAGGTAGAGAGACTTATCACAAATTTAAGTGCGCTAAACCGTACCTGCAAGTTGGCGGTATCTTACACACGAGAGCAACTTTGGTAGATATAATGTAATAGAACTGAGGTCATTCCAACTAGGTAAGCGCGGATACAAAAGTTGATAAAGCTGGAACAAAAATTGCCTAGTTCTTATTAAATGCCAGAATTCGTTCTGGCGCTACACGTACGAAGTCGGTATAAAAGACCACAATTCCATCTGGCGCTACACCTACAAAGTCTGCATCCAGGGACTGTGAGATTTGTTGAAAATGTTTACTACCACAGGAGAAGATTGATATGACAGATCCAAAAGTAACCGAGGAACCAGTTTTAGAGGCAACTCTCGAAACGACGGAGCTCGTCAAACAAGAGATGCCCGACGCGACTGATGAGGCGATCGCAGAAACTGCGGCGCTGTTTGAAGCAATTAAAAAACGCGCCACCGCCGAAGTGCAAGCAGCGGGCGAACTCACCCGCGAAGCTTATTTAAAAGCTGTCAATAAGGCCTCCGGGGCCATCGAAGAAAATAAGGATCTCGCCCACGAGAGATTCACAGAAGCAGTCAGGCTGATTAAACAAGAAACTGAGAAAAATTGGCTAGTGGTAGATGCGATTAAAACGCGGGCGCAAGCGCAGGTGCAAGATGCCGGCGAAGTCAGTCGCGAAGCTTATTTGAAAGCAGTGCGACAAGCGCGAGAAGCGGTGGAACAAAATAAATTGATCGAACGCGATCGCATTGAACAAGCTGTTGACCACATTCAGACGGAAGCTGAAAAGAATTGGCACGTTATTGTGAAGCAAATTGAGTCGATCGGCACTCGCTTGACGGATGCGGCTAAGTCTGCATGGAACGCGCTGACGGCGTTTTTTGACAAGTCTCACAGCGATCGCGGGGATTCGTAGAACATTGTATTTGTGGGGCGGGCGGGACGCCCACCCCACAATAATTTCATCAGCATTGACTGTAAAATTGAGATGCGCCTCTGCTTAAAAATCATCCGTGCATTTGCATTCCGCAGAAGTTTCAGGCATACTGCATAATTAAAAAGCTTTATTTTTAGTCCACAACCCCCAATTATGAGAAGTTACTACTGCGGCGAACTGCGAAGCGAACACATTGGAGAGACTGTCACCCTTTACGGCTGGGTGGATCGCCGCCGCGATCATGGCGGGGTGATTTTTCTGGATGTGCGCGATCGATCGGGTATTGTGCAAATTGTCAGCGATCCTGAACGCACCCCCGATTCCTATCACGGGGCTGAGGCTTTACGCAGCGAATACGTGGTTAAAATTACCGGGCGAGTCACCGGTCGCCCCGAAGATTCCCTCAACCCGAAATTGCCTACGGGTGAAGTAGAAATTTACGCTGACGAAATTGAGTTGTTAAATGCGGTTCGCAAACAGTTACCGTTTCAGGTGGCGACGGCGGAAAATGAAAGCGTCCGGGAAGATTTGCGGCTGAAATATCGCTATTTGGACTTGCGGCGCGATCGTATGAGTCGCAACTTGCAGCTTCGCCACCAAGTTGTCAAAGCCATACGCCGCCACCTGGAAGATGTCGAAGGTTTCATGGAAATTGAAACGCCGATTTTAACTCGGGCGACTCCCGAAGGTGCGAGAGATTATTTAGTTCCCAGCCGCGTCAATCCCGGTGCATGGTATGCTTTGCCGCAGTCGCCGCAGTTGTTCAAACAATTGTTGATGGTGTCTGGTTTTGACAGATATTATCAAATTGCCCGCTGTTTCCGCGATGAAGATTTGCGCGCCGACAGACAGCCAGAATTTACGCAATTGGACATGGAAATGAGTTTCATGTCTGTGGAAGAAGTAATTGCCTTAAATGAAGGTTTAGTTTGCCATATTTTCCAAACTGTCAAAGGCGTTGAATTGCCTTGTCCTTTCCCGCGTTTGACTTACGCGGAAGCAATGGATCGCTATGGTAGCGACAAACCAGACACTCGCTTCGGTATGGAATTAGTCGATGTTTCCGATTTGATGAAAGATTCGGGATTTAAGGTATTTTCCGGGGCGGTTGCTGCGGGCGGAATTGTGAAGATTTTGCCGATTCCGGGCGGAAATGATGCGATTTCTAACGTGCGGATTAAACCGGGTGGCGATTTGTTTAGGGAAGCCAGCGAAGCCGGTGCGAAGGGATTGGCTTACATTCGCGTGCGGGATAATGGCGAAATTGATACGATCGGCGCAATTAAGGATAATTTGACGGAAGCGCAAAAACAGGAATTGCTCGATCGCACGGGCGCGCAACCAGGTCATTTGTTGTTATTTGCTGCGGCTGACGCGATAACTGTCAATAAGACTTTGGATAGATTGCGTTTGTTCGTGGGTAACGAATTGGGATTGATTGATAAAGACAAGATGAATCTGCTGTGGGTGACAGATTTCCCGATGTTTGAATGGAACGCTGATGAGAAGCGTTTGGAAGCATTACACCACCCGTTTACTGCGCCGCATCCTGACGATATTAATGATTTGAAAACTGCGAGAGCTCAAGCTTACGATTTGGTGTTAAACGGTACAGAAGTCGGCGGCGGTTCTCTGCGGATTTATCAGCGGGAAGTTCAGGAAAAGGTGTTTGAGGCGATTAGCTTATCGACTGAGGAAGCTTACAATAAGTTTGGCTTTTTGTTGGATGCGTTTGAGTATGGAACTCCGCCCCACGGAGGCATTGCTTACGGTTTGGATCGCTTGGTGATGCTGTTGGCTGGTGAAGAATCGATTCGCGATGTGATGGCGTTTCCGAAGACGCAGCAGGCGGGTTGTTTGCTGACGAATGCGCCGTCAGGTGTGGATGAGAAGCAGTTGAAGGAGTTGCAAGTGCGATCGACTTATACGCCCAAGTCATAAGTATGTAGAATACCTTGACCATTCTCCATAATCCTTTCAGGGCGGGCTAGAAGCCCACCCCACAAGAAAATTCATCTGTTGTGGAACAGGCATCTTGCCTGTTCTTGAGAATGGTGCAAGATGTGTGATAAAATAGAGTTAGAACAAAAAAAGTTTTCGTATTAACACTTTTTTTTAACGGCTATGGCAATAATTATGATTCAAGTTGATGAAAATATTAAGACAGCTTTTGAAGAAGCTAGTCCTAAGACTCAGCAAGAGTTAAGTTCGATTATTCAATTGTTTTTTAGACAAAATTTACACAATAAAACTTTAACGCAGGTGATGGCAGAAATTTCCGATCGGGCTATGCAGCGAGGCTTAACGCCTGAAATTTTACAAGACATTTTAGCAGATAATAATGACGAATAGATTTGTCATTGATACGAATGTTTTAATCAGTGCTTTACTGTTTAAAACGTCCGTCCCATTTCGGGCGATTGAGTTGGCAGAAACACAAGGAATCATTTTATATTCTGAAACGACTTTAAATGAATTAGAGCAAGTTTTGAATCGTAAAAAGTTTAACAAGTATCTTTCTTTGGAAGATCGGCAGTTATTTTTACTAAAATTTATCAGTTCATCCCAATTAGTTTCTATTAGAGAAAACATCACTGTTTGTCGAGATGAAAAAGATAATAAGTTTTTAGAGTTGGCTGTTAGTGGTAATGCCAATGTAATTGTTACGGGTGATTTGGATTTATTGGTATTAACTCCTTTTCAAGGAGTCGAAATTGTTACTCCCGATATGTTTATTGAGAGATTCAGTTAATGCCATAATTACATGGCACGTCTTTAGACTAAAAACACTATAATTATCATAGATGTCCTTGCGTTTCCGAAGACGCAGCAGGCGGGTTGTTTGCTGACGAATGCGCCGGCTGGGGTGGATGAGAAGCAGTTGAAGGAGTTGCAAGTGCGATCGACTTATACGCCCAAGTCATAAGGGTATAAAACGCCTTGACAATTTAACGATTTGTAAATTCCTGACTTCTTTGAGAAGTCGGGAATCTGGGTACTTTGAGTTTGGGGTCGTTGATGCAGAGGAGTTAGAGAGTTTGGTTGAGGTTGGTTTCGGTGAGTTGGGGAAGTTGGGTTAGGTTAAGGGTTGGGTGTGGCTATGCCATAATGAATGAGAGAATGAAATCAACCATTAACCATGACAACCACCGTTGAACTTAACGAAGAATTGGTTAAAGAAGCCTTTCGCTTAACCAATTTCAAAACAGAAAAAGAACTGATTGACTTTGCTTTGCAAGAATTAATTCGCACCCGTAAAAAGCGGAATTTACTCGATTTAAGCGGACAAATTCAATTTTCGAGTGACTACGACTACAAAGCTTTGCGGGAAAACCGAAATGTTTCTGATTGATACATCAGTCTGGATCAGCGTTTTCCGCGACAGGACAGGTGTAGTACGCCAATCCCTGGAAGCAATAATTAATGATGAAAGTATTTTTCTGAACCGATTTACTTAGATGGAACTTTTGCAAGGTTGTCGAGACGATCGCGAGTGGACACTATTAGAAATAAATACAGCAAATACTATAAATGGCTAGGAAACCAATATCAACTAAAAACATGGCTAGGGAATCAATACCAACTAATACGCAACGGAAATTATGGTCTCAGTGCGGAGGCTATTGTCAAAACCCTAATTGCAATAAGTACCTGTTTCGCGATATAGAGGGCGAATCTGTCAGCCTAGCTAATTGTGCTCACATTATTGGGGCAGGAAATACTGGGCCGCGATCCGAACACGCACTGGCTGATTATATAGACAAGAAGGGTATATCGAACTTAATTATGCTTTGTCTTGATTGCCATAAGACCATAGATGAGCTTGAAGATAGATATTCAGTCGCAGAAATCTCCCAATGGAAGGATAAACACTCTAGTAGAATTCAAGCACTGTTTAAGACTCCAGTAATCAAGAATGAAAACCATATTTTGAGAATAGTAAATGACCTTTTAGAAGAAAATAAGTTAATATTTGAGGAATATGGGCCATTTTCCAAGCAGGCAATAGAAGGAGTTTCGGGTGATGCGAAAATAATATGGAAGAGAAGATGCCTGGATACAATTTTACCCAACAATCAAACAATTATTGATTTAATTGAAAACAATAAGAGCAACTTTGCATATCCTTGGGAGCTTTATAGGCAAATGCTCACCTATAAAATTCATGCGAATTCTTTTAAGGAAAATTGTCTTTTTGAAGATAAGATAAATGATTACAAGCTATTTCCTCTAGAGTTCGACTATTTTGTAAAAAGTAAATTAGGAATAAAAACGCAAAATTTAGAAATCATAGAAAATCAGGAAATAGAATACAGGCAAAATACGATCTCGCTATATATAGATAAATTTTTGACAAATCATTCGTTTATAAAAAGAATGGAAGCTTGGAACGCTGCAATATTTAAAGTATTTTTGGCTGAGGGAAGGGAACTAAAAGTATTTGTGACCGCTACCTATTACTTTACTGAATATACGCTTGAAAAAATTCAATCAATTGATCCAAACATAGACGCTATTATTTGCTCTTATCCTTACTCTACTTACTCTAAAAGTGCTAAAAAACAGTGCGTCAAAAGTAATATTGGTCTTTTTATGCTCAAGGAATTCATGGGGGCGGTTCCTTACAAAGGAGAAAAATTCTTGAACTATCTGCTTAAGGAGGATAAAGCAAGCAGGATAAGTAGATTCTCATCTGTATTGAACACAAGTCAAATCCTTAACTGTAATTGTAAAGTTTATCTTTTCGGTTCTTATCTTAGGCAAAACGTATTTGATGACATAGATATAATCTTGGTTTATCCTGACAATGATGCGAAAAGTGGCATTGAACTGATAAAAGATAATATCAACAAGTCTTTTCAAGGAGAGGGGATTAAACTTGATTTTACTATTTGCTCAGAAGACGAATTCTTAAACATGGAATTTATCGATGATAATCGAGTGCAGGTTATTTAGGTTGGTAGTAAGAAAAAATTGACAAATTCCATGCTGTATTTTTGTACGAGTAACGCCTGGCAATCCCGTTGCACACTGGCCGAATAGAAGGTATCTGTGAATATGCAAAGATACTAGCGGTGGGTGAACTGGGTCGTTAGCTGGTTTCGGTTGGTTTATTGGGGCGGTAGTTTGAAGCTAGTCTGTTGGAGACGATCGCACTTTTTCAATTCGTGCGATCGCCCTCAAAGATTACTCTTTCCAGTAACGGGTTAAAATCCGAATTACCTCACCCGCTATCGGCGATGGTAGAGGCGGGCTCCATTCCCCAACTTCTGCAAAACCTAAAACGTGCAACAGATTAACGATGCTGTCTACCGCTTTGGGAACGCCACACAACAGCAAACGAATCGGTTGTTTACCTTGAGGTACGTCAGGAATTTCTTCCCGGAGCAGTTCGGGAACTGACTTTGGCGGTGATATCATAGAGTTTCCTCCTAAATATGGGAGTTCAAGCCCCCACCGAACGATCGTGAGTCTGAGCGGTGGGGGTTTGGTTTTTGGGTGTTTAGACTACTATAGCATAAACTAGATTGTGGTGTGCTACTTTGGCTTAAAAAATATCTAAAAAATTTGCAGTCAGCTAAAATGACATGGTGAACACGCTACCCCCAAACAATGTGAGTCCTGCAAAATCTCCTAGAGTTGCCTTTTACCCGCCACCCGAAATTAAGGAGAAGTTAGAAAAACTGGCGAGTATTGAGCGTCGTTCGATTTCCCAAATGGCATTACTTCTGGTGGAAGAAGGACTCGAAAGAGCGCAGAAGGAAGGCAAGTTTAATGAATCCAAAGACGATTAAACTAGCAACTACCACTGCGCGCGATCGCTCTCAACTGCCTGCGTGTCCTGCCGTGTACTTTGTTTTGGACGGTGACGCGGTAAGGTACAATAGGGCAGTAAAAGCACAAATAACAGCCTTGCCAGCAAAACTCCCCAGAATAGTTGTATATCTTCCAGAAGAACTTAAAGCAGACCTAGAGCGGTTAGCCAAATCGCATTATCGGCCGGTCTCGAATATGGTGTTGACATTAATTCAAGAAGCAGTAGATGAGGCTAAATCTGAGGGGAGAATTCAAAGCGACGATCGATCGCAGCAACAGAAAAGCGACAGCAACGAGCAAGACTGATTTTGGTAGATTAACAATGCTGTCTATCGGTTTGGGAATCCCCCAAATCAGCAAACGAAAGAGAGGTAATCGCTAAGACTAAAACACTTAACGTAAGGCCTAAAATCGCATAACTCGGTAGTGAAAAAATAGTTACTTTAAACAAATAAGGCAATTCCCCCCCCTTCCAGTTCCACCGCTTTCCTAGAAACACCAACAGCCCGCCATGAATCACAGCGGTTTGCACCATGACACAGCCAACCCCCAATAACCAAACCGACATTCTTTGCCTAGAGAAGGCACAATTTTTAATCTGAAAGCATAAATCATTCAGCAAAAAAACCACCGCCGGTGCTAACATCACAGAACTGGTGGGCTGTGAATAGTTGATAGCAATACTCAAAGTAGAAATTAGCACCATTTCAGATAAGTCAACCTTTTTTGACCAAGCATTGCGAGATTGTTTTTTGTAAAAATACCAACTCACTAAACCAACTAGCAGCAGAACAATCAAGTCAGAAAATAGCTTCGCCACGAAGGGACTATCGGGGAAAAATCTCGGCCCCATAACCCTTAAATCAAGGCGACTCATAGAAATATAAGCATTATTCGATGGATCATTGAGCCAGAGTGGAAATCCACGAGTCGCATCCTGTATAAATCCTGTTAAAGAATTGCCCGTTACAGCTAGACCTATAACTGCCAAAAAAGTTACCGTGACTATAGATATAAAAACTAGCTGAAACCGTTTTTTGATTAAAAAATAAGGAATAAACAATATAACTAAAGTTGGTTTAAAAAGGGCAACTCCTAATAAAACTCCGGCAATTACCTCCTGATTTTTTCTAGCATAAATAAACATCCATAACAGCAGAACCGCAATAAAAGTTGCCACATTGCCAACTTGAAGATCGAAGACAAAACCGTAGAGGAATGCAACTGATATACTACAAATAGTCCGAAAAGCTCGTGAGTACGACACCAACAAGATATTCGCTCCCCATAAAACAAAACCTGTGGCAATAAGATGCAGCCAAGTCCAGATAGTGAATGCAGTCTTCATGGGGAAATAGCCCAAGAACCACAGCGGAGGAATGATATTAGGTGGATAAACAAAAGATGGAATAAACCCACACACTTTTGTGATGCTACAGAAACCGATGTTAAACACCTCCACATTAAAGGGACTCAAATGCTGATGGGCTAATCTACTCGCTACATAAAACCACTTAAAATCCCAGTAAGGCGGATCGGGCCGAGTAGTCAGATTATAAACCAACCAACCGGTATAACTGAGAAATCGGGTGAGAACTAATACAATAACTGCTTGCAAAATAAAGTTAACGATAGGTTGACTAAAAAACTGAGTCAACCTTTGGATCGAAGGATGTTTTAAAAACAAAGAATCTTGCCATGCTGTTTTTTCGCTATCTAATCGCCAATTAAATTTGAGAAAAAAAGCGATTGTAATTAAAATAATTACATTCCAGAAGCCAAAGCTAATCATAGGAAAAAAATTAATAAAATTACTTTTTGATGATATCACGACCAGAGATTATCAACTAAAAGTCAGCCTTTGAATCTAGAATATAGACGTTTCTTCCGGGTTTCTACCTAACTCTCTTTTCTCTCTTTTCTCTGCGTCCTCTGCGCCCTCTGCGGTTAGAAAAAAAAATCTTATTCACAAACGAAATAACATTGCCATCTAAAAGCCCGATCGCACATTTGCGCCTTATAACCCTGTTCACCCCCAAACATATGCGTTACCCTAGTTGACTACAACTTGTACCGCACTCCCCAACTAAATTCATGCTTTCCCGCATCAAAGAAGTAGCCGCCACCCTAGCACCCCGCTTAATCGAAATTCGCCGCCACATCCACTCCCACCCCGAACTCAGCGGCCAAGAATATCAAACCGCCGCCTACGTAGCCGGAGTTCTCGCTTCCAGCGGAGTCCGCGCCATCGAAGGAATCGGCAAAACAGGAGTGATCGGCGAACTCAAAGGCAACAGCAGCGAGTCCCGGTGGCTGGCAATTCGCACCGATATGGACGCTTTGCCGATTCAAGAACGCACTAACTTAGATTTTGCCTCCCGCAACGAGGGAGTCATGCACGCCTGCGGCCACGACATCCACACCACCGTCGGTTTGGGCGCAGCCATGATATTGTCTCAGCTAGAGGAAAAATTGCCCGGTCACGTCCGCTTCTTGTTTCAGCCGGCGGAAGAGATTGCCCAAGGTGCTCAATGGATGATTAAAGATGGGGCGATGCAAGATGTTGACGGCATCCTCGGAGTGCACGTTTTTCCGACGATTCCCGGCGGTTGCATCGGTATCCGCCACGGGGCACTGACGGCGGCGGCAGATGACATAGAATTGATTGTGATGGGCGAATCCGGCCACGGTGCGCGTCCCCACGAGGCGATCGACGCAATTTGGATTGCTTCTCAGATAATTACCACCTTGCAGCAGGCAATTAGCCGCACGCAAAATCCTTTGAGGCCACTGGTTTTGACGATCGGGCAAATTAACGGCGGCCGAGCGCCGAACGTGATTGCCGATCGAGTAAAATTATTGGGAACCGTGCGATCGCTCCATCCGGAAACCCACGAAAACCTGCCGGCTTGGATCGAACAAATTGTTTCTAGCGTTTGCGCGACTTACGGCGCTAAGTACGAACTCACCTACAAGCGCGGCGTGCCCGGAGTCCAAAACGACCCAAAACTCACGCAATTAGTCGAAAGTGCGGCTTTAGAAGCTTTAGGTCGATCGCGCGTCCAAATTTTACCAGAACCATCCCTCGGCGCGGAAGATTTTTCGATGTACTTAGAACACGCACCGGGAACCATGTTTCGCTTAGGAGTGGGACTGACTGACAAACCGAACTATCCCCTCCATCACCCGCAATTTGAGGTCGATGAAGCAGCCATCGTCACCGGCGCTGTCACCTTGGCCTATGCCGCCTACCAATATTGGAAACACCAGTAACTATGTCAGGCTCGAAAATACACAAGCTTGTAGGGTGCGTAATGGCATAACGATTTCAGATTTTAAATTTAGGTCTAGGGTGCGTCCGGGATAAAATTTGCTCGGTGTAAAGTTTATTTGCACCTACTTACTTAACAGAATTCTGGCAACCAAACCACCTTATCTTCCCGAATCCCGCTCTAGCAGCCGCCAAATGTGCTAACGTACAATCAAAAACCCCCCATCTTCAACTATCGCGAGACAGATAACCGTGTTCGCTCAAGCACCTCCAACTCCCAATTACAAATGGTTTAGCTGCATATCTAGCACTGTTTTCACCGCATTGTGCCTGTTGCCCTTTTTCAGCGCTGCGGCATACGCCCAAACTCCCCAAAATAGACCCATCAAAATCGGCGTAGTGCAGCGGTTTGGCACCAAAGCAACCGACAAACTGACGTTGAAAGCATTACCGGGCGACAGCTTAACATTAAGTTACAAAACTCCTCAAGGCATAGAAACCAAAACGGCTGCCAGCATCAAGCTAGAAATAGCCCCGAAACCACTGGAAGCGCCATTAGTAGAAGAACGAGTTGTTCTGAGCTCCCACCGCAGTTTCGAGAGTGCAGAAGATAGCGCCAATCAGTGGCGCGCCCAGGGAATTGAGGTAGAAATTGCTCAACCTTTTCGCTGGCAAGTTTGGGCAAAAAGAGATATTTACAACTCTCCTTTGGTGCGGCGCTGGCTGTTGCAAAGTTTGCAAGCTCAAGGGAACACAACAGCTTTTTTGGATTCCAAAGTTTTTAAACAAATACCCCAGGCATTTTGGGTTTTAAACGGCTTTCGTTTCAACCGCAATGAGTTGGATGTCACGGCCGGGAAAAATGTGATTGAGGTATTGCAACAAACCACCCAAGAGGCGACAGCTACTGAACCAGAAAAAGCAATTCAAGAAACTCACCGTTATGGGGGCAGTTTGCACCTGCAAAAAAATGCTTACGGCACTTATACTTTGGTGAATAAAGTGCTGACCGAAACTTATTTGCGGGGTGTTGTTCCTCACGAAATTGGGGCTTTTTCGCCTTACGCTGCGATTGTCGCTCAAACTATTTTAGCGAGAACCTACGCCCTGAGAAATTTGCGCCGGTTTGCTGTGGATAATTATGAGTTGTGCGCTGATGTTAACTGTCAAGTTTATAAGGGTTTGACGGAAGTTTACCCGCAAAGTGATAAGGCGATCGCCCAAACGAGCGGTTTGGTGCTAACTTACGAAAATCAGCTAGTAGACGCCCTCTATTCCGCGTCTAGCGGCGGCGTGACAGCCTCTTTTAACGATGTGTGGCAGGGCGCGGAACGTCCATATTTGCGATCGATCGTCGATTCCCCTAATAAGGTGTGGGATTTGTCCAAGCAGAGTTTGTCTGACGAAAACAATTTCCGCCGCTTTATCAGTTTGGAAAAAGGGTTTAATGAAGAAAAAGAAGACACTTTTCGGTGGCGCGAACCCGCTTCTTTGACAGCGATTGGTGGATTTCTCAAACAGTATCTTCAGAAGAAACAGCACCCGCTGGCTAATTTGAAAACTGTCACTCAGGTAGAAGTGGTGGAAAGGTCGCCTGCAGGTCGAGTTTTGCAAATGAAGGTTCAAACTGACTTGGGCCCCATCAATATCGACAAAGACGAGATTCGCAATGCTTTTTACCCGCCGATTAGCACGCTTTTTTACCTAGAACCAATTTACAATCCCGACAAAACTCTCAATGGTTATGCTTTTGTCGGAGGCGGTTTCGGCCACGGAGTGGGAATGAGTCAGACTGGTTCTTACAATTTGGCTAATTTGGGCTGGAATGGATCTCAAATTCTGGGCTTTTATTTTCCTGGCGCTCAAGTTGTGCCGCTCAGCGATAACATTACATTTTGGCGTGAATAGTCGATCGGAGTCGGCCTAAGAGTCGGCGATTTAAATCATCGCCACTACACAAACAAAGTCCGCCTTTGCGGACTAAATATTAGCCGTAAAACTTTTAGATTTTAGACTTGGGATTCTAGATTGGTTTCACAGTTAATCTAAAATCTGCCATCTAAAATCTAAAATTATTTGGTCAGCTATCTGCTCAAACAGCTATGAATTCATAGCTGGGAGTGACAGACTGCTGGCGGCTTTGTTGCAGTATTAGACACAGAAACCCGGTTTCTTAACATAATTGCCGTATTTCAGCTTAATTCTGGAAACGAGAAACCGGGTTTCTGAGGATATCACGCAGAGCGTCCTTTCTTAGTAGAGCGATTCTTCTTGGTGAGTTTCGATCGTACAGTCAGACTTGGGATAGGCGACGCAGGTGAGGACAAATCCGGCCTCAATTTGGTCGTCGTCCAAGAAAGATTGGTCGGATTGGTCAATTTCGCCTTTGGTGATTTTGCCGGCGCAGGTGGAGCAAGCTCCAGCGCGGCAAGAGTAGGGGAGGTCGAGTCCTGCTTCTTCAGCAGCATCAAGAATGTAAGTATCGTCATCAACGTCAATGGTCTGGTTAATTCCTTCGGCTTCGCTGATGAGGGTAACTTTGTAAGTCGCCATGCACTAATCCTCTCAAAAATTCAACAAGATTGATAATTTTTCCTAATGCAACCTTCAAGGCTCTATTAGCTTTGAGGTTAGGTCTTAGGTTCGTTCCCTCTATGATAGTAGGGGATAGAAGGGAGGTTGACACACTTATTTACAAAACATTTGAATGGGATTAGTTATAACTTTTTCTAATTTCATCTTTATTACTTATACCTATCTTGGATTCAGCCTTGTGATACTGTTGCCGCAAGACTTGCGCTAAATAATCCGGTTTCTAGGAAAAATCCTGTTTTGAGCCCTACAGCACAAAAACCGGGTTGTTGGTATGCGGTGTGTCGATCGAGTTTCAGCAAAACTTGCTGCAAGGCAAGTCCCTGTCGGCGGTGAAATGTATAGTTAGATCGCATCAAGACTTGGGTGTTGAAGGCTCGATCAAATAAATCGCACCACAACCACAGCTTAAAATCGGGGCGATAGAACCCTAAACCCCTGCACCGCAAGTCTGTAACTATCTAAAATCTTAAATCTCACATCCCATGACTAATATTGATACTCGCTTTGGTTTTTCGGTTAATTCTCCAATTCGCGTGGGGATTGTGGGTACTGGTTTTGCCGCTAAGTTGAGGGCCGAAACAATTCAAGCTGATGGGCGATCGAACTTGGTAGCAGTTGCGGGCCACTCCCCGGAGAAAACCGCAGCATTTTGTCAAGGGTTCGGGGCAGAAGCTGCGGTTTCCTGGCGCAAGCTGGTAGAAAGAGACGATTTGGATTTGGTAATTGTCTGTACGGTGAACCGCGATCACGGGGCGATCGTCCTGGCGGCGCTAGAAAATGACAAGCACGTTGTGGTGGAATATCCTCTATCTTTAGACGTATCTGAAGCAGAAAGGGCGATCGAACTTGCCACCCAAAAGCAAAAACTCCTCCACATCGAACACATCGAACTGTTAGGCGGTTTGCACCAAGCAATCAAAGAATCTTTGCCCTTAATCGGTAAAGTTTTTTACGCCCGCTACATTACTATTACTCCTCAACATCCAGCGCCACAGCGGTGGACTTATCAACATTCCCTCTTTGGGTTTCCGTTAGTTGGCGCCATTTCGCGACTGCACCGATTTACTGATTTGTTCGGGGAAGTGGCAAGCGTTAACTGTCAAGCTCAATTTTGGGACAGTCAGCCGGATTTCTACAAAGCTTGTTTGTGCAACGCACAGTTGCGCTTTGCCAATGGCCTTGTCGCTGAAGCTGTTTATGGAAAAGGAGAGACTTTTTGGCAGTCGGAAAACATTTTCACCATCTACGGAGAAGCAGGAACGCTGGTTTTTACTCCCGAATCCGGTCAATTAATTCAGGGAGAAAATCGGCGCAACCTCAAAGTAGGAACGCGACGCGGTTTGTTTGCCAAAGACACCGATATGGTGTTGGAATATTTGTCAAACGGTACGCCTCTGTACGTGGATAAGGCTAGTAGCTTGTACGCTTTGAAGGTGGCAGATGCTGCGAGGCGATCGAGCGAGAGTCGGCAAAATGTGGCCCTTGTAAATTCGTAAAAACGTAGCGAACAGGAGGTTATTTGAATAGGGGAAAAATCGCTGATAACTCATAAGATATTGGGACAACTCAGCTAAAAGTGCTGCTCAGCAAATCCGCAATCTGGCGATCGATATTGGTCTGGTGAAAACGCAGACTAGCCATCTCGTAGGCAGATGGGGCGATCGCGCTCGTATACTCAGGCTGGTTATAACAGCTATTAATAACAATAGTGCTATAAAAGTAATGATGGCGATGGAGCTCGCCGAAACCGCCCTTCGTTATTAATAATCTTCATAACGTTTAAAAGGCTGATGGCTCCTACTGTTCCGACTTGTGGCGGAAGGGTAGGATGGTGCAGATGCCTCGATCGATCTTTCCCCTACAAGTCACGTTCCTCCATTCAGCTTCAAGGTGGCGTGATGTTAGAAAGTATGATCTGGATTTTATTAATGGGCTTTTTTGTCGGGCAGATTGCTCGACGGCTGAAAGCTCCAGCACTCGTAGGTATGGTGCTGGTGGGCATTTTATTAGGCCCGCAACTGGGGAATGTCATTAGCCCAGAGGTTTTGGGCGCAGCGAATTCCCTTCGCACCATTGCCGTGATGGTGATTTTGATGAAGGCGGGGTTAGGACTCGATCGCGAAAAGCTATCCCAACAGGGAACCGTGGCGCTGCGATTAGGCTTTCTGCCTGCTGCTTGCGAGGCCATCGCCATTGCTGTCGCTGCGATGTGGCTACTTCAGTTTGATTTTTTGACGGGGCTACTGCTAGGCTGCATCATTGGCGCGGAATCTCCAGCAGTAATTGTTCCCGGAATGCTGCGGTTAAAAAGTCTAGGTTGGGGAGTAAAAAAAGGAATTCCCGATGCGATTCTGACGGGAAGTGCCTTGTCAGATGTATTGCTGTTGCTGGTGTTTAGCCTACTGCTAGCTTTTCTGTCCCAAGGGAAAGCTACAGCCATTACCTTACTGGGAGGAATCACCCTCAGCCCTCTGCAATTGCTGCCATTTCAAATCTTCATCCAAATTACCTTGGGGGTGCTTTTGGGATGGGTAACTGCTCGAATTTTGGTGTCACTATTAGTCAAGCAAAACTGGACTCAAACTGCGGTTCAGGACTCCCTAGTCGCTGCTGGCTTTGCCCTAGGGCTGGTAGTATCAGCCGAACATATTCCGGTTTTCTCTGGGTATTTAGCTGTCATGGCGGCGGGGTTTTTCTTGATTGAGTTGGATGCGCCTTTAGCACGAAGATTGCGGGGTGGCTTTGATAGTTTGTGGACGATCGCGGAAATTATTTTGTTTGTGCTGCTGGGAGCCAGTATTCAACTTAATGTATTAGGCAATACCTTGCTGGTTGGTTTGTTGGTGTTGGCGATCGGGACTCTGATTGGGCGATCGCTCGGTTGGTATCTTTCCACCTTGGGTAGTAATTGGACTGGGAAAGAACGGCTGTTTCTGCTAGCAGGAAATTCCGCTAAGGCAACGGTACAGGCGGCAATTGGGGCAATTCCTCTAGCTCAGGGGATTGCTGGTGGTGAGACGATTTTGGCGATCGCAGCCCTCTCAATTTTAGTAACGGCTCCCTTGGGTGCTTGGGCAATTCCTACCTTTGCTCCCAAACTATTAGAAAAAGGCGAAGTTGACCCGACAAAAGTAGCTATTTCCGGTCGTCCAGTTTTTCTCGCAGCAGTAGACGCTTCCCCCCTAACAACAGATGTTTTAACTAAGGCCGCAGACTTAGCTCGGCGCAGTGATGGGGATGTGATTGTTTTGTATGTGGATAATCTGGGAGATAAAAAGGCGATCGCCCAATTACAAGAACAAGCACAACGAATCTTATCAGATATTCGCTATGAGTTCCTGAGTCTTTCTGGCACTGTGACTGAAGAGATTGTCCGCGTGGCGCAAGCTCGGCAAGTAACAGATATTGTGATCGGGAAACGAGGGCATCAACCTTGGGAAGAAGTGCTAGTAGGTTCGGTTTCTCAAGCCGTCTTAGAAACCAGTCCTATTCCTGTCATTCTAGTGGAATGTCGTCATAAGTAGAAGGAAGAAAGAAGAAGCAAGAAGCAACCAGCAAGAAGGATTTACTTAACTTACCTATTGTAGCCAGTCCAAATTTATAAAAAAGGAGGGTTTTTGATGAAACCTCTTCATCAATTTGAGCAGTTTCTCGCCTTACCCCAACTCACGTGGTTGCCTAAAATTCGCGATCGCGCTCTGTTTGATGCGTCTGGTTACGTTTCAGCGATCGAGCCATTGAAACTCTGTGAGCAAGATTTTCAGCAATTTAGTCAGCAAGTGTATGATGCTCAGGAGTTATTTGAAACGCCGCCAGGAACTACTTCGGAATTGGGGATTTATTGAGATTCACCACCCCTGAAAACAGTTGCTTTAAGTTGAACACTCCAAAACAATAATCAGATTGTAATCGGGGACTGCACATAAACTGTAGGGTCTTCCATCGTAAAGACAATCCCATGAATCGAGAGTGATTTTGCAATTTTAGCCCTTGCCAACTCTAGTAGACGTTTACGCACTTCAATCGCATTATCTTGAGAACCTAAAATTGCAAAACTAACCCTTAATCTTTTTCCTGTTCCATCAGCCTGAGAGATATTTGTGCTGTTAGTATCAATCCCTGATAGGTAAGCGGTTTTTTCCATGATCACTTGTTGCACTAGGGCATATTCTCGTTCCCCTAAAACACTAGCAAAGTCCATATAAAATAATACCATGATTTTTTTGGCAAGAGTAACGTTTTCAATTTCTACACTTACAAGGATGGAATTGGGCATCACAATAATTGTGCCAGTACCAAGGGAGCGGATTTTGGTTGAGCGCAAACCAATACTTTCTACTTTCCCTAATTCTCCACCTGGTAAGCGGATGTAGTCACCAGCAACAAAAGGACGATCAAGATATAGAACTAAAGTCGCAATCAGTTGTTCGAGAATTTTTTGAGCAGCAAAGGCGACGGCTAAACCCACCAACCCCAAACTTGCCACCAATCCAATCAAGTCAAAGTTGAGGCTGCTGGCAAAGGCAACTAAAGCTCCAATAAAGATCAAGATATGAATAATGGTCTCAAACACTAGAATGGCATCATCACGACTAGGGCTAAATCTGCCGCCCAACTTGAATCCGTAGGTACGCAGGTAGCGGCTACTTAGTTTTACTGATAACCAATATAAGCTTCCAATTAAAAATAGATTGATAATCGGCTTTAGGAGATTATAAACGACTGGTACTAATGGTTCTAATAAGCTCACAGACCAACTGATACAAATACTGAAAACTGCAAATTCCAAAAGGCGATCGCTCGGTTGAACAATTTCTATATAGATAGTTTCTAGGGCAGGGGGAGCTAGTTTTTTAAGCGCTAATTTTACTAAATCTGTAGCGTAGTGGCTCAATACAAAAGAACCTCCTACTGCTCCAAAAAATATCAGCCAATCGGGTTGAGAAAATGGGGAAAGAAACTGATAGCGTATACTGCGTAAGAGGGGAAACCATTCGGAAGTGACTATGGCGATCGCACCCCAGCTAAAACTAAAAAAAATCTTGCTGAAAATTCCAGTTTGAAACTTAAATATTCTGGTTGCTAGTCCCAAAAAAAGCCGCACTACGATCAGGGCTGCGATTACGCTCAAAATCCATAGACTTCTCTGCCAAAGATATTTGGGAGTGCGTTCTTTTTTAGCTTTGGCGATCGCTGTTTCTAGAATAGCCCGCCATTGATTAGCTTGTTGAGTTCGAGAAAACCCTGGCAGAACATCATTTGCTGTAACGGTGAGAAGGTAGTTATTATTTAAGGAAATAGAAGTAGCGCTGGTACTATCATCATTCTGCACATCAAAAGTTATGGGTTGATCAGTAGCGATCGCCTCCTTGAGAATATTATTAGCAAATTGGGTGCGCTCCTTTGCTGTAAATCGCTCCAAAGGTTGCAAATTAAAAAGGGGAATCCCATCAACAACCACCGGAGCACTGCCATTAACCAAACCCTGACTAAAATTTTGAGCAGGATTTTGAGCAAAACTCATGGGAGTAAACACCAACAAACAACCCACTAAAAATAAGCTAGTCAGTTTAATTGCTCGCCTAATTACTTGTTTAGATAGAAATTGGGGAATCCACATAAATCGTTGGTTGGTTAAGGATAAAAGAAATATCATGTTTTTGAAGTTGCTTGGTAATTTTTTGGGTAGCCAAATCCAGTAATTGTCGTCTTAGTTCCATCGATAACTCATTAGAACCCAGAATAAAAAAGGAAACTTGAGCCTGATTTTCACTAAAAGAAACCTCTGTACTACGCCAATCTAAACCAAAAATATCCATAGTACAGTCCATCACAATTTGGCGGATCAATGCTTGCTCATCGGCAGATATTGATTTAAGAAACTCAAGTATCATTACAGACATGACTTTCTTTGCACCTGAAAAATTTTCAATGGTAGCTTGGGTAAGCGCATTATTCGGAATAATTGTGAGCGTGCCTTTACCAGAAGTGCGAATTTTGGTTGATCTTAAGCCGATACTTTCTACTCTACCAAAAGTACCTTGCTTACCCGTAGGCCCATCGGATAAGCCGATATAGTCACCAACAGTAAACGGACGATCGAGGGTTAAGACAATCCCCCCCAAAAATTGCTCTAGAGTCTTTTGAGCGGCAAAGGCAATGGCAATACCTCCAATCCCCAAACTGGCAAGTATGCCGACAACGTTAATGTTATGGCTAATACAAAAAACTAAAATTAACGTTACAGCGATCGCAAAGTCTCCAAAATACCGAATTAAGAAGATTGACTCGCCTTTAACTTTGGGGTTTGACTCAAAAGTTACTCCTAAAATGGTGGTGTTAAAAAATTCTCTAAATAGTCTTGACAGCATCCAGCCGCTAAGTATAGTGATGCCACTACTCAGGCAAAACTCGATTAAACTAAGCGATTTACTTTGAGGGACTAGAAGTAACATTACTTCCATTGCTGAGAGAGTTAGTAACACCAAAACTAGGTTTTTTGAGCCAACCACTACACGAATATAAGTTTGGTTTAATAATTGTGGAGCGAACCAACTTAACGGTAAGTTTAAGATTGAAAAGAGCGCAATTCCCGCTAATGCAGTCACCACTCCTGCTACCAAAATAGAGCTTATTTGCCCTAAGCCATCGCCATTATTTAAAGCCAGTTCGGAGGCTAGATAAAGCGGATTAATTGTTTTTGTCATAGCAAAGTTTAATCATTCAAGTGTCGGGTTGGTTCAAAGTCGGAATCTCGCGCAATGCTTGTAGCATTGGGTGCATTGTTAGCCCTTGCACAAATACCCAAAAGGCAACAACCCAGCCAATGTAAAATGCCACTATCTTACATTTTCTGCTTCCGCAATTACTTTGAGCGCAGTTGTTTTGATTAGGATTTTGGTGGGTAAGACAACTTTAAGCTGCATTTCTGACGGCCTTTCTGATTGCATAGAAGTCATGATTTTTTTTCCAGGTTTCGGAATTTAGATCCCCCAGAGTCCCCGTTAAAAAGGAAAATTAATTCTTCCCCCTTTTTAAGGCGGATAGTTTCTGTTTTTACGGCTTCGTCAATTGAGCTGATCATCTAGAGGGATTTTTTGGGTGTATCCGAAAACTCCTCATTTAGGATGCGATCGCATCCTTCTAAGGTATCTTATAATTATACTATTTTACCTGTCAAAACCGTAAACTGGGCCGTTGTAAAGAAAGGTTGTGTGAGAAAATTTTCTCAAGGCCGCGCTCGAAATACAACTTTACGATCGCCTTGCGATAATTCTTCTCAACTCAACTTTGCGCTCATATCTTTTAGTTCCTCATAAGTGGCGATGGTTTTGCGAACTAATGTGCATTGAGACTCCTTGGTAATTTATTCTGCAACTTGTGGATCATGCGATTGCCTACCCAAATCAACGCACGCAAACGAGCACCAAAGTGCCTCTTCTTGGGCGCTCGCCAGCACACTAGACTAAATCTTGAGCTCGCCCTCGCTAACCGCCTAAAAAACCTGCTTAATGTTACTATAATTGGGCTTTTGGCTGTAGGTAATTTCTGCACCGTCATCCAATCCACCAGCCACGAAAGTAGAGATTTCGTGGTCAATTCCTAACACTAAAGTAACAGGTAAAAATAAAAGACTGTTAAGGCTAAATCTCCTCAAAGCGGATTTTGGCTCAGTTACAAAAGCCGAGCCTTGAATTGTAAAGTGAGTCAGAAGAAGTTATGGATTGATAAAAGAGCTGTTTTTATCCTTCTTTTCGTCTAAATTTACCTGCTTTAATCGTTCTCAAGTGAGATATTATGGCTAACCCGATTTCATCGTTACCTTAATTACTCGCTCTCAAGAATTAGCTTTGCTTGCAAAAGTTCTTGACGCTTTTCTTCGCTGACACTGGGATAATTAAGGTTCAGTTCCTTCAACTGAGTGTAAATGATGCCAGCTACTACAAGACGAGTGAACCATTTGCGATCGGCTGGGATAATGTACCAAGGAGCGTAGTCCGTACTGGTGTGATTAAACATATCTTCATAGACAGCGATGTACTCATCCCAAAAAGTACGATCTTTAGCATCATTAACAGAAAATTTCCAGTTTTTTTCAGGACGGTTGATCCGTTCTAAAAAACGTTTTCGCTGCTCTTCCTTAGACACATTGAGAAAAAACTTGAGGATGATCGTCCCGTTATTGACTAATCGCTTCTCGAAGTTGTTGATTTCTTCAAAGCGTCGCTCCCAAATATCCTTGTCGATTAAACTAGGTGGAATTGGTCGCTGCTCTAGGATTTCTGGATGAACTCGTGTTACCAAGATTTCTTCATAATAAGAGCGATTGAAAATTCCAATCCGTCCTCGTTCTGGTAGGGCTTTGGAACAACGCCATAAATAGTCATGATTTAACTCTTCTGTCGATGGCGCTTTAAAGCTATGCACTTGACATCCTTGGGGATTGATTCCTGACATTACGTGTTTGATCGTACTGTCTTTACCCGCCGCATCCATTGCTTGAAAAATGATTAGTACAGCATGGGTTTTTTGGGCATACAGAATATCTTGATATTCTGCTAAAGCTTTAATACCTTCCTTTAATTGACTTTTAGCTTTCGATTTCTTTAGATGATTGGCTTTGTAAGCTGGGTCATAGTCTTTGATCAGAGAAATTCGGGGCTCTGATGGCACCATAATTGGCTGCTTTGGTGGAACAATAAAAGGACGAATCAAATCGTCAAGATTTTTGAGCGGAAATGGATTCAATGATGGATCATTTTGGCTATGTTTATCGCTCATACTTTTAACTCTCCAATGTCAAGGTAAATAGACTTGTTCTAAGGGGCTTATATCCAATAAATCTGTTAGCATCCGAATTATTTATATCTCTATTCTCGACCTCTGCGTGAATCAGCGTCAATCCCTTGTCATCGGCGGTTAATACATTCTCTTTTTTTAACCGCAGATACAGGCAGATAAACACAGATTAACGCAGATGAATTATATAAATTACGGTTGCACGGTTCGTGATTGTTGACTGTTGACTCGATTTTACGCCCGACGATGCTACCGGATTTGATATTAATCATGCCAACGAACGGGACTTGACAACATTGTATTAATTGGGTCGTGTTGCACATTTGATAACAACGGCAAATCCAAACCAGCTACAACGTATTCCAAGTTTATGAAGTGGGAATACCTGCTTTAATTATTCTAAAGTGAGAGGTTAGGCCTGCTCGATCGCCTTCACAGCAGCAAGATACCACTACTTGACATCTTGGCGGTCTAACTCCTCCGCAATGCCTTCCGGGCTGCCACGTTCAATCATATCTGCATGACACCTTAGTGCGGTTTAGTCTAGTATCCGGTGAGTAAAGAAAGCGATCGCCCAAACAAATCCGTTTTTAGGTAAAATGACAGCGATCGCCTATTTCCTCCAAATAGTTTTTCCAAGTTAATTTAGGCAGACCAAGATTCGCGAAAGTCAGCATAGAGGGTCAATCCACCATCAATATAGAGCGTTTGTCCCGTAATGTAAGCCGCTTCATCTGATACGAGAAAGGCAACAGATGCTGCCATTTCCTCCGATGTGCCTGCCCGTCCCATTGGGATATGGCTTTCCACTACTGCCTTTTGTTCTGGATCGTCCGTCCAGCTTTCATTAATCGGTGTAATTGTTGCACCGGGCGCAATAGCATTGACGCGGATGCCTCGGTTTGCGTATTCCAACGCTAGGGTTTTAGTCAGATTTCCCATGCCGCCTTTGCTGATGGAATAGCTGATATACGTCGGGCGGGGGATGATTTCATGCACACTCGAAATATTGATAATCACGCCAGGGCGTTGCTCACTCAATAGGTGCTTAATGGTTTCCCGCGCACACAAATATGCGCCCCGTAAATTGACTGCAATCACGCGATCGAATTCATCCGTTGGAACTTCATGTGAGGCGCTTTCTGTTTGAATCCCAGCATTATTAATCAGGATATCGATATGACCGAACTGCTCGACAACCTGATTCACCATTTGCACGATGTCATCTTCTTTAGAAACATCACCTTGAATCAGCAGCGTTTCAACCCCGCATTCTGCTGCCTCGCCACAGGCTTTTTGCATCGCCATTTCTTCAGTATCTTCTGCCTCTTCTAGGCTTTTGCGATAGTTAACGGCAATGTTGCAACCTTCTTGAGCGAGACGAATGGCGATCGCCTGCCCAATGCCTGAACTCGCTCCAGTAATGAGTGCGTTTTTTCCCTTTAAACCTTTCATAATTGCTCTCCCAGAGATTTAAAACAAAATATCTTAACCGAAACCTCAAGCCAACTAGCTTCAACATCAACCAGAAGGTTGTTCTGTATTTTCCCCACGCATTTCATCAATATCCAGGAGACCGATCACCACGCCCGCGATCGGGATCGACAGAAAAACTCCGACCAATCCAGCGACTCGCGCCCCCACTAATAGCGCAAAGAACATAATGACTGGATTTATATTAATGGAGCCTTGCATAATACGGGGCATGAGTAAGTTTTCTTCAACCTGCTGTAAGACAATGCAACCCACTAAAACTTTCAAACTCAGCATAATTCCTTGAGGCAGAATAACCAGGCAGATGAGGCTAATCCCAATCGTTGCGCCAATACCGGGAATCAGGTCAAATGCGCCTGCGACTGCCGCCATGACCAGTGCATAGGGAATATCCAGCAAAATAAACACCAGAAAGGTAGAGATGCCGAAGAAGATTGATAACAGCAACCGACCCCAAAAGAAACCCAGAAAATTCTTTTGAATTGCCCTGGTCAAATCATGACGTAAGCCGGTTGGAAAGAGCCTGACTATCAGATTCCATAGTCGTCTACCATCTAGCAGCATAAAGAAGCCAACCACCGCAATCACAATCACATCTAGCAAGTTGAATAACACATTTTGCAGTGTGGAAAAACCCATGCCAATGATGCCGAGGGCTTGTTCGCGTAGTTGTGTCTCAAAGGTGCTGAAATCGACCGTAATATTGCGCTTTTGCAGAAACGATTGGATTGTTTCCAACAGTGCGATCGCCGACTCTAAAAATTGAGGAGCCTGTGCCAATAACTGCTGTGCTTGGGAAATTATTGCTAATCCTAGCGTTGCCATTAACCCACCTATAATCAACAAGGCAAGTAAAAACACCAGCACTACCGCTACCCAACGAGGGATGAAACGAGATACAAATTTGACTGGGTAGTTCAGCAGAAAGGCGAGAATAGCTGCAAAAATAAAAACAATCAGAACCGTTTCAAAATATGCCAACACCTGCACGATCGCCCAGCCCAGCGCAAAGAGTAGCAGGTAGCGAATGAGTCGAGCATTGTTCAGGTGTTCCCACATCCGATTGGTGTTAATTTTTGGATTGTCCATTACAGCCTGTCAACCTCTCCACCGTTCCTCATCCGCAGTATTAAATAAAAGACACACCCATGTCCTCTACCTAAAGAGACGAATTGTAGAGCCTGTAGGGGAGAGTTTTTCTCTCAGCCAGCATTAAAGACAGTGTTTGCCACAACAAGGCGGTATGACATCAGTAGCGAAAAACGGCTGCGATCGCCTTGTCTTGAGGAACATTTCCCGGCTCTACGGCGTAAACATTACCACCATTGGTCAGGGTATGCAGTGCTGCTAAATCCAGCAAATCTTCGTCTCCTGCCTGATGTTGAGCGTGAATCTGAACCGAATTCGCCTCCGGATCAAACACGCCCCAAACTTGCTCGCCAACGGGAACAAACAACGATTCAACGCGCTGGAAATAGGCAGCAGGCACAACCTGTTCGATCGTGCTAGCAATTTTAGTTTTTTCGGTGGCTTGTAGTTCCTCGTAGCGGGCGATCGTTGCTTCTTTTGCTTGCTCAAAATAAGGCTGTACAATCTGCCACGCCTGAGTATGCAGTTCCTCCGGTTTCAACATTTCTGGATTGCCTGTGATGCCGTCGGGCACTAGGTGAGCGTAGGTGTTTGCCTGCTGATAAATTGGCAAGAGATAATCAACCCCTGCCAAAATTAGCGGCGCTTGGTCGTTTTTTAAGAAGGATTCTAGCCCCTTGCTAACTTGGCGGAAGTAACGCAGCAGTCGATCTTTTTGGTCATCGTTACCGCCTCCCTGTCCATGAAATATGGCAGAACCATCGCCACCACTGCTGCCTTGTGAGCTGGCCGTATGAAACTGCAGGCTTTGTTCTGGATCGTCATACTGCAATGCTTCTGCAATGCTGGTGGGTACATCAGTCAACTCAACCTCGTTGACGTGATAACGAGTTCCCTGAAACAATCGAACTTGATTTTGGCTTAGTGCCAGAATATAAAACTGCCCATCTCCAGACAACAGTTGCAGCAATGGTTTGAGGTGGAAGCGCTCGGTGACTACCGTTAATTCTGGGAAGGCGATCGGCAAGCAGTAGTAGCGGAAGTGATTGGGAGATAGCAGAATTGCTAGTCCATCGCTTTGATGCTGCCAGAATTCATAGGTATCTAGCTCGTGAACCGGTTGCAGCAACTCTTTGGCATCCTGTTCACTCATTCCCATCGCCAGCAATTGTTCTTCGGCTTGCCGCACCCGATTCTTGAACCGAATTGGATTTTGTTGGGTTTCGGCTCCTAAACGCTCCATTGGCGTGTATATGGAAATACAGGTTGAGTTTGATTCTGTGGCTAAAGTTGTTAATTCATCAAGGCCTAATAAATTCATGGTGTACCTCTGTTAAATTTTTCTTTCAAGCTTTTATCAGCGGTAGGACAGGCTTGAAGGTCATTTCTGGGACATTTGCTGTTTTCTGATTTGTCCTGAGAAATTTCGGAGAGAAACCTCCCTGACGGTCAGAGTTTGCCCCAGCGATGTGGTCAAGGTTCGTCGCTTAGCGATCGCGCAACTTTCCGATAGTAGTGTCTAGCAACTTTTTCATTTTCTCGGCAGCACCGCTGATGGACTGCTGCAATATCTGGCCTTGATCGCTGACTGCGATTGGCTGATGGTTAGCGAGACGGACTTCGATCAAACAGCGTTTATCATTAGCGCCAAACTTCTCGCTGCTGTTCTCATCGCTAAGGTGGACTTCCACCCGTGTAATATGCTGACTGAAGCGATCTAAGGTGTTGTTAATTATGGCTTCGACCTGTTGAGACAGCGCCTCGTTGCCTTCGATGTTGGCATCAGTGTTGAGCTGAACTTTCATGTGTCTATCCTTTTCTAATAGCTGTCTTATGGGAATGGTGCGATTAGCGCCATTTTCCCTGCATACAGCATCGTGTCGATCGGTTTAATCAACCCTTGCTCGACAACTCGTTCCCTTACGATCATCGACGTTTCCGTGACCGAAGTGGCCTACTCAAAGGTAGATAGTTACACGCTTAAGGTGCTTAAGGTATAGCAAGCGACCGCACAATTAAAATCACCCTTTCTGCATAGGTTTGTCCAAATTTTTCTCTTCTCAACGCCTGCATTCCCATCAGGCTGCTTGCACCACCGCTTACGAATTACGAAATGAATTACTAATTACGAATTACGAGTTTCCTTTAGTGATATTTTGGAGGCTTCCAATAATTCTGCCAAATTATTCAGTAGTAAATTAAGTCGAGGAACGAAACCCAACCTACAGAATAAAAATATATATGGCGCTTATCAAAAAAAGTGGGGTATGCAAGTGATAGGTTAGCCGTTATTGATTAACAATTACCTACACCTACAACTTACGAACGATACCTCATGTTAGTCAGAAGTGGTATAGCAATCCTTGCAGGAGTCGTATTTTTTTTACCCCACCCCAATTATTCCTGAACTCGCGGGGAGAAAGTAAGAAATTCACAAATAATGCGAGGATTGCTATATCTACCTTATTGATTTGATTGATGTCTACTTTCTTATAAAATTTTAGATGCAATCAGACCGACCAGCACAATCAGACCTAATGCTCTACGAAAGTAATTAACGCCTTGAAATAATTCTTCCCAAGCCCAAGTAAACAAAGAGCCAAAGGCTACTAGCTGCAACCCTAAATTAATTTGACCTGTTGTAACAATGAGCGTTAATAAAGTAGCTACAATCCCGACACTCAGTGGTAGATTGGGCATCTGAGCTATAACAATTTTGCCTTCGCTGTCCCGGAATGTGCGATCGAACAATGTGCTTTCCATGAGTTTCTCGTGTCAAGGTAATAAATAGAACCAGGTTAACATTCAATACTGCGGGCCTTTTTGGGAATGATACTACAAGCTTTAGAGGTCAAGGATCATAAAAAACTCGAATTAAATGCAAGTCAGGACTGGAGATGACATTGATTTAATTATCCACAGTGGCTCAAAATCCTAGAAAATTAGCCATTGGGATATAGAAAAGCTGTCAACATTATTATTGAACAGTTAAATCTGGCATTTATCCTAGCTCAAGTTTTATTTGATTCCCTATCATGAATTTATTCAGCTTGTTTGGCCATCCTTTTAAGGGTTTTTATTTGAGTTTATAAATGGTAGTTTTATAGTAAAATTCAAAATTTTAAATATCATCTCTCTGTTGGAAGAGTTTAGATTAAAAGGTTATCTATAATTGGACAGACATCATCGTTTCTGTAGTATCGCATCGAGAGCGATCGACTTCATGCTCAAATCCAAGGTCAGCAATTCACAGGTCTAAACCTTTTCGTCAAGCAGGCTTGAACCTTGGCAGTGCAGTAATTTCTGTTTCCACAGCTTGAATTGATTGTGTAGCCACTATTTCTCCTCGATCGCTCTCAGCATCCTGACTCACAAAAAATGTGGCCAGCGTTGCTGTCAAATAACCACATATCGCGATCGCACACAACGCGAGGAAAAAACAAAGCACCTGCCCTTGGGCTGTTTTCGGAAAGTAATCAGAGGCGATCGTAGTCATCAACATTCCCGTCCACCACAGGGCAGTGCCATAGTCATTAATGCCAGCACTACCATTAGAAAATTCGCACTCAAACGCATTAATGCCAGCCGCTCCAATTAGAGTGACGATTGCTATCACTTTAAGCAAGAGGAGCAAACCGCTTTAAAAACAGAGCAGGCACAATGACTGGAAGCCCTGCACCGATACAAATGAGAGCTTGGATAAAACTAAGCGGTTGGGTAGCAAATAGCGGGTTTATGAAAGTCAACTGGCTAAAGAAAACTTGAAATATAAACACACAAGCCACACCGATCGCAGGAATAAAAGCAATTTCTTGAGTGCGATCTTTTAAATACGCAAACAGAGATGGAATACATTGGCTAATACTCAATAAGTAAAAGGTTTCTGCGGAAACCAGCGTATGGACTGCCATTGTCCGAGCCAAATTGATATTACCTGTGGCTTGTGAAGCCCATTCAAAAATGCCAAGTACAGCAATGAGATTGAAGATGGAAATAATTAGGATGCGCCACAGCAATTTTTTCGTTAATAGGGGTTCATTGGGACGGCGGGGCGATCGCTGCATGGTGTCAGCAGATTTTGGCTCAAACGCTAGAGTGGCACTAAGGGCGACGGAACTCACCATATTCACCCAGAGAATCTGCACGGGCAAAATTGGCAAGGTGGTACCAGCCAAGATTCCCACCACTATGGTCAGCGCTTCTCCACCGTTGACGGGTAGGATAAACCCAATGGTTTTCAGCAGGTTGCCATAAACGGTGCGTCCTTGTTCTACCGCGGCTTCAATGGAGGCAAAGTTATCATCGGTCAACACCATATCCGCTGCTTCTTTGGCAACTTCCGTGCCTGTAATCCCCATCGCTATGCCAATATCCGCCTGCTTCAGTGCAGGGGCATCATTGACCCCATCTCCAGTCATGGCAACAATTTCGCCCTTCGACTGCAAAGCTTCCACCAGTCGCAGTTTCTGTTCAGGAGCAACCCGCGCAAACACATTACTAGCTTCAACGGCATTCGCCAGTTCTCGATCGTCCATTTCTGCGAGTTGCTTCCCAGTGAACACTAGGGCATCTTCTTCTTTGCTGAGTCCCATTTTACGGGCGATCGCGGCGGCAGTTAGGGCATGATCGCCCGTAATCATCTTGACTTGAATTCCCACAGACTGACAGGTACGCACGGCGGCGATCGCTTCGGCTCTGGGTGGGTCTATCATGCCTTGGAGTCCGAGAAAGACTAGATCGTCCTCAATATCTTCGCGATCGATCCCCTGCTTTTGGGCAGAGATTTCTTTCTTAGCAAATGCCAGTACCCGTAAACCTTGGGATGCCATGCGATCGACAACTTGCTCGATTTCCTCTCGATTTAAGTCGATGTTTTGACCATCTGCATCAATTTGGTGATGGCATTGCTTGAGAATTGACTCTGCCGAACCTTTAACATAAATCGTGTGGCCATCAGCTAGTTCTCTTGACTGATGCAAGGTTGCCATATATTGAAACTGCGACTCAAAAGGAATTGTATCTAGTCGCGGTTGTTCCTGCTCTAGTTCTTGCAGTGTCAACCCTGCCTTTTGCGCCGAGACAATCAGTGCCCCTTCGGTGGGATCGCCTGCTACAGATAACTGCCCCTCTTGTTCTTGGAGGTGAGAGTCGTTGCACAATAAGCCACACTGCAAGCATTCCTGCAATATGGGGAATTGACTTACCTCTACGGGGCGATCGTTTTGTAAAATCGAGCCTGACTCTAGGTAGCCCACCCCACTAACTGTGTAGGAACTCCCCCCAGCATAGATAGCTTGGACGGTCATCTGATTTTCGGTGAGAGTGCCTGTTTTATCCGAACAGATTACCGTCGTACTACCGAGGGTTTCGACGGCGGGCAGTTTGCGGATAATCGCGTGTTGCTTGGCCATCCGCTCCACCCCCAGCGCTAGCGTCACTGTCACCACGGCTGGGAGTCCTTCGGGAATGGCACTCACGGCTAGGGCTACTGCCGTCTTAAACCCGTCTGTCCAGGTTCCTCCTTTGCCCATCACCACAGCAAACATGAATGCTGACAACCCTAGAATGACGTACAGCAGACTCTTACTAAATTGCTCAATCTTCCGAGTAAGTGGTGTTTCCAGCGCAGTGCTTTGATCCATCAGTTGCGAAATTCGCCCAGTCTCGGTCTGGTTGGCGATGGCTACCACAATTCCTTTTGCCTGCCCAAATGTCACCAAGCTTCCGGCATAGGCCATGTTGCTGCGATCGGCTAAAACCGTTTCACCGGCTAGGGGTTCGGTTGCTTTTTGGACGGGAACGGATTCCCCTGTCAATGCAGATTCACTCACCTGCAAGTCGCGCACATTAACTAACCGCACGTCAGCAGGCACTTTGTCACCGGATGTCAGTAACACCAAATCGCCAGGAACCAGTTCGCGGGAGTTGAGCCGCACCTTTTGCCCATCTCGAATCATGGTGGCTTCGGTGGTGACAGATTTGGCTAGGGCGGCGATCGCATTTTCGGCTTTCGATTCTTGGATAAAGCCAATCACGGCGTTAATCAACATCACCCCCAGAATCACCCCCGCATCCACCCAGTCCTTTAGCAGCAGGGTGACGATGCCAGCAACCAGCAGAATATAAATCAAGGGTTGGTTGAATTCCATCAGGAAACGGATGATGGGGCTTTTCCCTGCTTTCCCTTTGATTTCATTGAAACCATAAACTTTCTGACGTTCAGACACCTCTGCTTCTGACAATCCTGCTTCTAAATCTGTCCTCAGATATTTCGCAGCATCGGCAGCAGATTGCTGATGCCATTGCTGTTCAGTTAGATTGTCAATAGTAGAAGATGTCATGCTTAGATGCTTGAATGAATTTAACCGCCTGATGTTAACCTCTGTGTGGGATAATTTAAAACTGTCTTTGGGAGGGTTTTTCCGGCGAAACCTCTCTCAGATTTAGAGTATGTCTGCTGAAGCACTCGATCGATCGGTAAACTCCCAAAAGTCGAGACGATCGCACTACCATCGGGATGAATACGCTTAAAGGCGATCGCGTTTAAGTGTATTCCGTTGTGATCTCCCAGGTTTTGCCGGGATGGGTAGAGGATTTGCACTGGATACTCTTCGATTTACGTCCCAGTAACAAACGCAGGTAAGGGGCTCTACATAACCAGTCAAACACCTATCCAAATAGCCAGCAACCAGCGCGCGGCGCTAATTTTAGAGAGGTATAAAAAATACTTATGTTGAAACTTTACGAATATTCTACTTCTGGTAATTGCTACAAAATTCGCTTGCTTTTAACTCAGCTTAATATTCCCTTCACGAGGATAGAGATAGACATTCTCAAAGGAGAAACTCGAACTCCTGAGTTTTTAATGAAAAATCCTAACGGGCGTATTCCTGTTTTAGAAATAGAAGCGGGTGAGTTTCTATTTGAATCAAATGCAATTATGTTTTATTTGAGTGAAGGAACAGAGTTTTTCCCTAGTGATAAATTTGAACGCGCCCAAGTCATGCAGTGGTTATTCTTTGAACAATACAGCCATGAACCTTTTATTGCGACTTCTCGCTTTTGGTATTTGACAGGTAAAGCTGAGGAATACAAGGAAGCACTTCAACAAAAACAAGCACCGGGTTATGCTGCTTTGGGAGTGATGGAACAGCATTTAGCAAACCATGCTTTTTTTGTAGGCGATCGCTATACCATTGCTGACATCGGTTTATTTGCTTACACTCACGTTGCCGACGAAGGTGGATTTGATTTAACCAGATTTCCAGCAATTCAAACTTGGAGCGATCGGGTAAAAAGTCAGCCTGGATATATCAGCATTCAGCAATAACAAGATTCATGTTATTATAGATGGGTTCGGTAATCCCTGAGTTTTCACTTAACACTCTCGACAAGTCGGCTACCTTAGATCAGTAGTCCGGACTGTTTTTAGTTCGTAGTCTGAAACCCTAGATTTTCCGTTGGTAGCGAACTGGCCTTAGAGCCTTGCAACCCTTATTCTACGCTGGCCATCAAAAACTGTCCGAAGTATTGTTAGATAGATCTGAAAAACTTCTGTCTAACGTGATCAACGACACAGTGATTGCCGATCGGGGGTATCATACTGATAAATACGTAAGTAATTAGCTCTAGGTACAAGGCAAGATATCAGTAATTTCGCTGGGGCGCAAGCGATGTAACCCTCGTGCTGACGATCGTGACTTCTAGAAGGCTCCTCAAGGGAATAAAAAAACTGATAATTTCAAGTGAAGCAGTATCGGGGGATTACGATACGTTTGTCTAGGTGTAACCAACTTTCTCGGTGCGATTTACCTTGGTGCTTCCGTTATCTGGTTGAATTGATAACGCGATTTAGGAAGGGTGAAAGAAGAAGTATTTTTACAACGGCATCGTCGATGTCGGATGATCTAACATAGAGAGAGTAGTATGAAAATTGCACTAGTCCATGATTACTTAACACAACCCGGTGGGGCAGAGCGCGTATTTGAATTGCTGTGTACACGCTACCCCAATGCCGATATATTCACGTCTGTGTACGAACCTAAACAAACTATTGATCTAGGCGAACGTGAAGTTCGTACAACTGTACTTCAGAAAGTGCCAGGGGCAAGTAAGAATTTTAGGCTAATGGCTCCATTTTATTTTTCAGCCTTTCGAGCCTTGGATCTACAAGACTACGATTTGATTATCAGCAGTACCACGAGCTTTGCTAAAGCTGTGCGAAAAAGACCAGGAGCCAAACATATTTGTTTCTGCCACAATGTCACCCGTTTTTTGTGGGATACCACCACATATCTGCGAGACTATGCTACCTATCGAAATCTTTCTGGTATGCTCGAACCGATCTTTCAGAAAATGAGGAAAGCAGATCTAGATTCAGCTCAAGAGCCTGACTTTTACATTGCTAATTCCAGCACAGTTGCCAGTCGTATCCAGCAATTTTATGGCAAGCAATCACTTGTTATTAACTATCCCATGGACATCAATAAATTTATCTTTGGTAAAGATAAAGATGATTTTTATTTAGCCTCAGCTCGTCTTCTTGGTTACAAACGTATCGATGTGATTATTGAAGCATTCAATTGGCTGGGATGGCCATTATTGATCACGGGTGATGGCCCCGATCGAGAGCGTCTGGAGTCCAGAGCTTTAAAAAATATCAAATTTCTAGGTCATGTCAGCGATACAGAACGTTGTCAGTTGATGTCTAAAGCTCGTGGTGTTATTGTGGCGGCTTTGGAAGATTATGGCTTAGTTCCAGTGGAAGCCAATGCGAGTGGGACGCCCGTAATTTCTTATGGTAAGGGTGGTGTATTAGATACTCAGATCCCAGGTAAGACGGGGGTCTTTTTCAATCTACAGACACCGGAAGCGATTCACACAGCATTAGTTGAGTCCAGTAAGATTGTATGGGATTACGAAAAAATCCGAGAGCATGCGATCGATAACTTTTCCGAAGAAGTTTTTTTTTTAAAAGTAGAGGGTGTGATTGAGGAAGTTTGCGGGGATCATCAGCCATAAATATATTTTGTTTAATAGGTTTATGACCGAGGCGTAGAAGTGACTGAAAACAATATCAACTCAATTGCTGAAACAGAAGCGGGATATGGAGAACTGTTTGCAGTTTTAATCCGCAGGCGCTTTTGGTTGCTAAGTGTCTTGTTTATTGTATTGGCTGCTGCCACTGCAAAAGCATTGACAGACAAACCTACCTATAAAAGCTCTATGCAGCTCCTGGTAGAATCTAATTATCAAGGCAAAAAAGACAGTAAAACAGATAATCAATTTGCTGATTCTAATGTTGAGATATATAGTTATTTCAAATAAAAATGAGACACTAACTTGCACAATAAGCGCGAATAATCTCATCAAGAGATGTGGCAGAATGCGAATACATTATAGCTCTCTTTAATGCACTAAAA
>NZ_JAMPLN010000014.1:0-162664 GCF_040004035.1 Microcoleus vaginatus FACHB-2002
TAGAAGTTAGAGGAAAAAGAGGAGATTACCCTACACAACGTATTAAATTCAAGTCCAGTCACCCGACTTAATATTTTGTTACATACTTATGGATTTTCCCGCCGACCTACTTACCGCCTTTGGGTTATTTCGCAGAGTTAAGGCGGATGTTCGATCGCTCGGAACCATCATTTTTGCTTTAGCTGTGCTATTTTTGCATCTGGCGATCGTTTTAGGCAAATGTTCCACCAATTCTATCTCTACCAGGTGTATTAAAACTTAATACAATATTTTTCCAATAAAAATCCCGCTCTTGTGGAACGGGAAAGCCATCAGGGTGCATCTATATGTATGTCACTATAACTCATAGGGGGTATAACCCCTCGTAGCTTTATCGAATCTTTACGATCACAAAATTTTTGTAAAGATTGAGGTTTTTAGTTGACGGATCAGCGGTTTTATGAAATTAAAATGGAAAATGCTGACATTTATAAAATCCAGTGAGTTTGCAAGGAGAATTGCGATTAAACCAGGAGCGCGCTGTTTTTTCACCTTAATTCTACAAATATCAATAATGTGCGATCGCCTGGTTAGCCTGTTTGGGATTTAAAACTAAAAATTTAGTAGAGTGCGTCAGCAATTAGCTAATCAAGTAGAGAAAAAATAACGCCCTGCTGACGCACCTTACTAAGCTTGAGGATAACGTTGTGCTAAGAAAGAGATAGCAGCAGCCCGATCGCCCAAATCGCCATCCAACCTCGCCGCCAACAAATCATCCAACATTCGTTTAAACCCAGGCCCCGGCTTATAACCCAAAGCCTTCAAATCGTTGCCATTTAAAGGCGGCTCAACATTCGCCCACCTGGTAAGATATTCCCAAATTTGGCGGCGTGCACTTCGCGGACTTTGTAGGGCGATCGCAATTAACACCGGCAATTCATAATTCCTCAACAGCAACACCAATTGACTCGGCAACTCGCACTTAGGCAAATTCTCTGCTAACTGCTTCTTTCCCGCTTCCAAAACTTCCAACCGCTTAATACTGTCAGCAGGTAACTGAAGATTTGCAGCCACCTTGCCGCGATATTCCGGCGCTAAATAAGCTATCAAAACTTCCAGCCGCATCTGCCAATCGGGAATATTGATAATGGGGAATGGGGAATGGGGAATTGGAAATGGGGAATGGGGAATGGGGAATAGGGAATTATCTCTTCCTTCTTCCTTCTTCCTTCTTCCTTCTTCCTTCTTCCTGACATCCGTTACATCCGTTACATCCGTTACAGAATCCGTTGCCGAACTTCCTTCTTCCTTCTTCCTTCTTCCTTCTTCCTTCTTCCTTCCTTGCAAACACCGATCGAGCAAACGCAGTTGCCGCCACAACTCCCTATCCAACTCCAAACTAGGATGAATACAGCGCAAAGCCTGCAAATCTCCCAGCATTTGCAAAGCAACTTTCCAGTACGGGGCTTGCAAAATGTATTTCAATTCGCTTTTGAGCCGAGTTTCCAAAGCCGGAGCTCGGCCGTTTTCCCCCTGAATTCTGTAATAAATCCCGCTGGCCAAAGCGTTGCGGATGTATCCTTCCGTCTGCGGCTCAATTTCAAACCCCAACCGCACCGCAAACCGCACAGCGCGATAAATTCGCGTCGGATCTTCGATAAAACTATTAGCGTGCAAAACTCGAATTTGCTTCGATTCCAAGTCCAGCAAACCGCAAAAAAAATCTAACAATTCGCCGCTGCGAGGAGCACCCAACCGCACAGCCAGCGCATTAATTGTAAAATCCCTGCGGTACAAATCTTGGCGAATTGAACTCGCTTCAACTTCAGGATTTGCAGCCGGATAAGGATAAAATTCAGTGCGAGCCGTAGCAATATCCACCCACAGCGAGCCGAAAGCAGAGTCTTTGTGCCACAAAAGCGCGGCGGTTTGAAATTGACCGTGAACGTCCAAACGCGAATCTGGGTAAAGTTTTTGCAGCGATGCAGCCAACTCGACACCAGCACCGGAATCGTCGGAACCGCACTTTCCATCCACAACCAAATCAATATCTGTTAGCGCCACTGTATCATCCGTGGCTAAGAGTAAATCCCGGACTGCTCCACCCACAATATAAAGTTGCCAGCCGCGGTTTTGGGCAATATTGGCGGCGATCGACAATAATTGCCATAATTCGGGACTGATGCGCGATCGCAACAACTGCTCAACCGATTCGGGCACGGCACAATAAGACAATTCTGCATTGCTTCCCCTGTCTCGCGCTTTTTGCTGGTGCAATTCCCGCAACACATCAGTCCGGGTAACAATTCCCACCAGTTGACCGTTTTCCAATACTGGCAAGCGCCCGATATCGTATGTCACCATTAAAGATTCAATTTCCGGCAGCAAGGTATCTGGGGCGATCGTTTTTAACTGCGGACTCATGTAACCCTTGACGGGGGCGTGACTGAAACCGTGGTGCAGGGCAATGTCAATGTCGCGGCGCGAGATAATGCCGGCGAGTCGATCGCCCGCATCGACCACAGAAAGCCCCGAATGTCCGTAACGTAGGAGGATACGGTGAGCTTCCCCTACCGATGTTTCCGGGCGAATACTCCGCACTGGAGACGACATTAACTCCCGCGCTGTCGGAGGGTGGGGAATTTGAGTTTTGAGTTCGTCAGCTAACTGATTTAAAGTCAGCAGGGGATCAACATCGCGGGTGGCGAGGGAAGCGGCGCGGGCGTGGCCTCCGCCACCGAAGGGTTTGAACAATTCGCTGAGGTTTGTTCCTTCGATGCGCGATCGACCGATAATAGTTAATCGATTGGAAAGTGGGGATTCGGAATCGATGTTGCGGTTGTTTTCGTTTTCGCCCAATTTATAAACATTACCTAACAGCAGAGCATCGGTTTCAGTTAAATCGAGCAAGCGAGAAGCCAGCGAAGAAAGTCCCGGAACATAAGCTTCAGTAGATAGCAGCACCCAGGCTACGCTGTAACCGTGCAAAGTTTCCGATCGCAAATTATTCAGCGCTTCTCTCAGCAAATCTTGCAATTGAGGAGACAAACCGGGTTCTACATATTCAGCTATTACCCCCAAACTCGCTCCCTGTTCCATCAACCAGGCCAAAGCTATTGCATCTCGCGCAGTTGCGCCCTCAAAGGTAAGGGAACCTGTATCGACGTGGATGCCGAGGGCCATTACTGTTGCTTCCGAAGGCAGAAGGCGGAAGGGTATGTCGCTGTTTTCTGCTTGATTTTTGAGCTTTTCGACAATTAATGTTGTGCTGGCTCCGACTGCTTCGATCTGCGTAACAGTAGCGGGGATGTCTGAATGCGCCTCTAGGTGGTGGTCGAAAATAGCAATTTCCCTTACTTGTGGCAAATCCAGCCACTCGGCGGCTTTTCCCAAACGATCGCGCCCGGAGGCATCAACTATAGTAATCGATCGAATTTGTTGGGGATTGACCGATCGGCGTTCAATCAGTGGGTACTCGTCGCGGTGTAGCGCCAAAAAATCCCGCACTGTCGGATGACACCCACCCGTCAATACGATCCTGCTACCGGGGCGCAGCACGCAAAGTCCCACCGCCGCCCCCAAGGCGTCAAAATCTGCTGTTGTGTGGCACAAAACTAAGTCCATAGCCGAAAATCCCGCATCTCTAACTCAAACAGTAGCAATTTCTCGCCCTCTGAAACCGGATGTGTCGATCGGGCTTTAAGTTAACCTTTCCAGTTTTCTGTGCTGTAGCGAACAATGATAAAATTGATAAAAATCTTAAGAGCCGCTGACGCCTGTTCGCGCAACGCCCGAATTTGCACTGGTTCTTTCGTATCAATCAACCGACAATTTCTCGATCAAGTATCGGGAAACTGTCAAAAACTAGAATTTGGAAGATTTTTTTCGGTTCTGGGAAACTATTTCCGATCAACGCACGGTTATATCGAAAGGAGAAAAGATGTTATCAATTCTGTTTCAAGTGGTTTTACTGGGTCTGGTACTGCTGTCTTTTGTGATGGTCGTTGGCGTGCCAGTTGCTTATGCCTCTCCCCAAAACTGGAATCAGTCTAAATCCCTGATTTATGTCGGGTCGGGTCTCTGGTTTTTGCTGGTTATTGCAGTGGGTGTATTGAACTTTTTAGTCGTTTAATTTCACCCAACTCTATCGAATCAAGAAGGTAAAAGATAGAAGGATGAAGGCATTCACCAGCGATTGAAAGGCATTCGGCAGAAGCTAGGAATTTTCCAGACCGCGCGACCCTGTATGTTTTTGCACTTGAGATTCACATGAGATGCCGCAGCTTTCTGACTTTTGCCTTCTCACAAACAAAAATCTAAAATCTAAAACCTAAAATCTAAAGTAGAGCACTATGACTGTTTTCGAGGGAACTTTTACTCACACCGAATCTTTGCGATTTGCGATTGTCATCGGTCGTTTTAACGATTTGGTGGTTAACAAACTTTTGGAGGGATGTCAAGATTGTTTGAAACGCCACGGGGTTGATATTAATCCTCATGGCTCTCAGGTGGACTTTTTTTGGGTTCCGGGAAGTTTTGAGATTCCTTTGGTGGCGCGCCAAGCTGCTCTTTCTCACCGCTACGATGCGGTAATTTGTCTGGGTGCGGTAATTCGGGGCCAAACTCCTCATTTCGATTTTGTGGCTGGTGAGGTTGCTAAGGGAATTGCTGCTGCTGCTTTTCAGACAGGGGTGCCGGTGATTTTTGGGGTGGTGACGACTGACACGATGCAGCAAGCTTTGGAAAGGGCTGGAATTAAAAGCAATTTGGGCTGGAATTATGCGATGAGTGCTTTGGAAATGGGCACTTTGATGCGCCAAGTTAAGGGTTTGGGAACACACTCTTACGATCATCGATTAACTACTGGGTCTGCTGCTCAAGTGCTTTCGGGCGAAGCAAATCTGGCGATCGCCCCGGATGTATCGTCGGATCAAATCCCCTCGTAAGTTGGGCTAGCAGTATTTTTTAGCTAAAAAACATCAAGATTTGCATCGGGAAAAATCTTAAGACTCTTGTGGGGTGGTGATTAGGCCCGCCCGCAAGGTCAAAATTCCACTGGTCGCAGCCGATCGACAAATTAGACCAGTATCTTGCCAATTGGCAATGAGTGTGATATCATAAAATGTTCTTAGAAATAGCGCAACACTAACTATTACTGCATGGCAACGAAGCCAACGATCGCATTTACTCACCTCGGCTGCGAAAAAAATCGCATCGATACCGAACACATGATCGGCTTGCTGGCTCAAGCGGGCTATCAAGTCGATTCTAATGAAGAATTAGCTGATTATGTTGTAGTCAATACTTGCAGTTTTATCCAAGCTGCGCGAGAAGAGTCGGTCCGCACCTTGGTAGAATTGGCCGAAGCTAATAAAAAAGTAGTCATCACCGGCTGCATGGCACAGCATTTTCAGCAGGAATTGCTGGACGAATTGCCCGAAGCAGTCGCAATTGTCGGCACTGGCGACTATCACAAAATAGTCAATGTTATGCAGCAGGTGGAAAAGGGCGATCGAGTTTCCCTCGTCTCCTCAGAACCTACTTACATCGCTGACGAAACTACTCCCCGCTACCGCACGACATCGGAAGGTGTCGCGTATCTGCGAATAGCAGAAGGCTGCGACTATCGCTGTGCATTTTGCATTATCCCGCACTTGCGCGGAAATCAAAGGTCGCGCACGATCGAATCTATCGTCGCCGAAGCTAAGCAATTAGCCTCCGAAGGGGTAAAGGAAATTATCTTAATTTCTCAAATTACCACCAACTACGGCAAAGATATTTATGGCGAACCGAAACTAGCCGAACTACTGCGCGCTTTGGGTGAAGTAGATGTACCTTGGATTCGCATGCACTACGCCTATCCTACAGGTTTGACTCCGCAAGTTGTCGCAGCCATCCGCGAAACGCCCAACGTTTTGCCGTATTTGGATTTACCCCTGCAACACTCGCACCCGGAAATTCTGCGGGCGATGAATCGGCCTTTTCAAGCTGGGATCAATGATGCCATAGTCGATCGGCTCAAGGCAGCACTTCCCGGCGCCGTGATGCGGACAACTTTTATTGTTGGCTTCCCCGGCGAAACCGACGAACACGCAGCACACTTGCTGGAATTTGTCAAGCGCCATGAATTTGATCACGTAGGAGTTTTTGTATTTTCGCCAGAAGAAGGAACCCCAGCCTTCAGCTTGCCCCAGCAAATACCAGCAGAAATAATGGAAATGCGGCGCAATTCGGTAATGGCGGCACAACAACCTATATCATTGAAGAAGAATCAAGAGTCTGTCGGTCAGGTAGTTGATGTCCTGATAGAACAAGAACAACCAGAGACAGGCGAGTTGATTGGTAGATCCGCTCGGTTTTCCCCAGAAGTAGATGGACTCGTCTATGTGACAGGAGAAGCGCGGCTGGGTTCAATCGTATCTGTGAAAATTACTGGTGCAGATGTCTACGACCTCTACGGTCAAGTGTAAGTATTGCTGGAACTGTTGCCTGAGACGGTGCGGCGAACAAAAACCGGACACGAGCCAAAAATGATTAGCGGATTGTGCAACAAAAGTAACGGTTAGTACACAATTGTGCAAAGATATGTAGCAAAGGGGTTCTAAACTTTTTTAGCCCCTCTCTGGCAATCGACCCTCCCCGTCGGGGTGCGGTAATCTCTACAGAACATCGGAAAATTTTAACGAATTTAATGTTTTGTTTCTGAATGTAAAGAGTTATGATGATAACAAGCCAGAAATAAGCGGGGATAATTTGAGATTGCTTCGCCGTCCGCCCTACACCACAACGGTATCCCGAAAGAGTGTTGAGATGGATAGGCGGTAACGGTCGCCCCATCCCCCGCTCAATCCCGCAGGCGACGGATTGCGGGATAGCGCCTGAACCAAACAACCTGTTACTACTATGTAGTGAAGTGGGGCTGGTCATGATCCTCACTATAAAATGCCTAAGAGGGAAAGCTTGCAAGTACCTCAAAGGAAGTCCAATGTCCTGCTTTAAGAATGTTGGAAGCCTATAACCCGACCCCTGGCGGTTGGTATCGGTGATGTCACAAAATCAAAGACGGCTGTCGAATTGGTAAATTTAGTCACCATCGACGGAGCTGCCCTATACTCGATTGCTATTTAAGAAGGTGCGCGCAGGCGCAGCACCATAAAGAACTCTTATGAGTTCCTGCCCTAGAGCAGAAATCCGCATCCGAGTTGGGCAACTTAGAAGGCTAAGACTCGTTATTAGGAGCATTAATGAATTTATTGTTTGAAGGCTTAGGTCTTTCGGAAGAACTCGTTCTCCATCTGGAAACACTAGGCTTTACAGAACCTACTCCCATCCAAGTACAAGCAATTCCGCACCTGTTAGCAGGTCGCGACGTTGTGGGTCAAGCCCAAACAGGGACAGGCAAAACGGCAGCATTCTCGTTGCCCATCTTGGAGCGGATTGATTTAGATGTGACTGCGGTGCAAGCACTGGTGCTGACGCCGACTCGCGAATTGGCGATGCAAGTAACTGAAGCCATCCGCGATTTGAGCGGCATCAGCAGCGACGGCCCGGTAAAAGTGGGTCGCTCTCTGCAAGTTCTGACAGTGTACGGCGGTCAATCGATCGATCGTCAAATGCAGCGTTTGAAGCGCGGCGTTCACGTCGTTGTCGGTACACCCGGACGCATACTGGATATGCTCAGCCGCGGCAGCCTGAAACTAGACAAGGTAAAGTGGCTGGTTTTGGATGAAGCTGACGAAATGCTGAGCATGGGCTTTATCCAAGATGTGGAAAAAATCTTGGATGCTGCACCCAAAGAACGTCAAACGGCATTTTTCTCGGCGACGATGGAACCTTCCATTCGGAAATTGGTGGCGCGGCATTTGCGTAACCCAGTCAACGTCACCGTAGAACAGCCAAAAGCAACGCCCAAGCGCATCAGCCAAGGCGTGTACATGATTCCCCGTGGCTGGTCGAAGGCAAGAGCCCTACAGCCAATCCTAGAAATGGAAGACCCGGAATCTGCACTGATTTTTGTGCGGACTCGGCAGTCGGCGGCAGAACTCACCAGCCAACTGCAAGCAGCAGGTCACAGCGTTGACGAGTATCACGGTAATTTGAATCAGGCACAGCGGGAACGTTTGTTGCATCGGTTCCGCCAATGTCAGGTGCGCTGGGTAGTGGCGACTGATATTGCGGCGCGGGGTTTGGACGTGGATCACTTGACTCACGTGATTAACTACGATTTGCCCGACAGTGTGGAAAGCTACGTTCACCGGATCGGACGCACGGGCCGGGCTGGTCGCGAAGGAACGGCGATTACGCTGATTCAACCGGTCGATCGCCGCAAACTGCGCTTGATTGAACGCCACGTTCGATCGAGCTTGACGGTACGAAACATTCCGACACGCGCGCAAATTGAAGCACGTCAGTTGGAAAAGATGCAAGGTAAAGTTCGTGAAGCTTTGGCTGGCGAACGCATGGCATCTTTCTTGCCTCTGGTGTCTCAGTTATCCGAGGAGTACGACTCCCACGCGATCGCCGCTGCTGCTTTGCAAATGGCTTTCGATCAAAGTCGTCCTGCTTGGATGGGCGCGGATTACGCTCAACAAGAAGATCCCCCGATTGGTGGAGAAAACAGCGTCAAGCCAATCTTGATCAAGAAGCGGGCTAAGACTGGTGCACCGAGTAATTCTGTACCAGCGCCGACTTTTTCTGGAGCACCGAGTGCTCCTGTTCCCCAGAACAGCTAATTGGTAGGGTGCACAATGTGCACCTTATTTAGAATTTTTGTAGAGATGCGATCGATCGCATCTCTACTTTTTTTATGGGTGTGAGACTCTATGGGGAATAAAAATCACAAAAAAGCTCTTCGTTCGTTGAACAAGCGGATTGCAGAACATGGAGAAAAGATTAGACTGGAATATGAGAAGGATTTTCCCGATGAAGGCTTAATCCGGCATTGGGAAAGTGAAATTCGAGCTTTTGAGAAAGGAATTCAGCAAGCTTTAAAACGATTGGGTAAATAAAGATGCAAGTTAGCGATCGGACAATTTATGTAACTAATTATACACTGAGAACGTTAATTGATGAATTGGGTACAGAGTGTCAAAATGTGATTACTTTAATCCATCAGCTTCAGTTACCTGATTTGAGCGATCGACAAAAAGCTGAAATTCTAGCAGAGTTCCTGAGTGCTGCAATCCATCTCAACGTTCACTGCGGAGAGGATTTTCAGACACTAATTGCTGAGCAAATGGCACAATTGTCGGATGATGATGAAGAGGATTAAGGAGACGCGGGCGATCGCACATGAGGAAAAAGCCCTCCAGTCAACTCACAGAAAGGCTCAAAATCCTAATAAATAAGGAATAAAGTCCTTATTACAAACTTGTCAACCTGGACTTTTGCACAGTTGTTTAATATTTCAGTTGAGCTGCGTGCTCACAATAATTTTTTGCACGCGATCGCCCTTAATTTCCACAATCAAATTAGAAGCCTTTTGGTCATTGCTGTAAGTCAAGCGAGTCACTCCACTTTTAACAGATTGCGACCCGTAACCGTAAGTTTTAACGACTTTTTGGCTGTTATCTCCTAGCTTCACACCATCAATTGTCAGAAACTTGGGATTGGTAGTAGAAACTAAATAAACTTTGCCCTCCCATGCTGCTACCGTCAATCCTGAGTAGGTTAGCGTGCGAATCTTGCCGCCGATGCCAGGCCCAGCAGGTTTAGTTTCGTCGCGCTGCGGTTTTCCCAACTTACGTTTTGCCTCTTCTACAGGCATCCCCAACCGAACGCCGCCAATCCCTAGGCGCGAATAGTTCAGCGCCGCCGGCTTTTGTGTCGCGCTGAGCATTCTTTCTAGAGTCACAACAGTTTGATTCATAGTGGGGACAGGGCGCACTAAAGCAGCAAATCCTAAGCTCGAAATTGCGAGATTCATCATGATGCCCGCGACGGCTGTTGTCACAAACATTTTTACCATTTTTTTATAGCTTTATTTGGCAATGTATTCGCGCGATCGCCCGCTAGATCCGGATTGATACTAATAGGACTTATACAAACACTCCTAGACGCACGGCGATCCTCTGAAACCGAATTTTTTTTACCAAAACTACACAAAGAAACCCGGTTTTTACCATAAATCTTAGGTTTAACAGCGACGTATTCAGCAAGAAACTGGGTTTCTAGCGCAAGCTAGGTAAGTCCTGACTAATATTTTTTAAGCTTTGAAAACCGCCAATTTCGGGCGAACCGAATTTTCTCCCGCACAAGCTTGCGTCCGCCTGCGAGGACTGAAAGAAAGAATAAAGGAGGTAAATCAACGGAAATTGCTGTGATATCCTAACAAAAGCCATATCTGCATAAAATAAGTAATTTAGATGACCGCAACAGATTCTACTAAGCACCAAAAATCCAAAGCCCTCAAACCGGGTAGCCGCCGCCCCGCTAAAGAACTTTGCAGCGAGTGCGGTTTGTGCGATACATATTACATCCATTATGTCAAGGAATCTTGTGCTTTCTTAACACAGCACATCGCGGAATTAGAAGAAGAGATTCACGGGCGATCGCGCAATCTCGACAATCCCGACGATTGGTATTTCGGAGTCAGTCAAAATATGATGGCTGCTCGGAAAAAAGAGCCGATCGAGGGCGCTCAGTGGACGGGAATCGTCAGCACAATTGCCATTGAAATGCTCGAAAAAGGAATTGTAGAAGGCGTTGTTTGCGTCCAAAATACTAAAGAAGACCGCTTTCAACCGATGCCGATTATTGCTAGAAATCGCGAAGAAATTCTGGCAGCAAAAGTCAACAAACCAACTCTCTCTCCCAACCTTTCAGTATTAGAACAAATCGAACAATCTGGGATGAAGCGGCTGTTAGTAATTGGTGTCGGCTGTCAAATTCAAGCTTTGCGAACAGTCGAGAAAAAACTCGGTTTAGAAAAGCTCTACGTTTTAGGAACTCCCTGTGTAGATAATGTCAGCCGTGCAGGCTTGCAGAAATTCCTAGACACGACTAGCCGCTCTCCTGAAACGGTGGTTTCTTACGAGTTTATGCAAGACTTTAACGTTCACTTCAAACACGAAGATGGTTCGGAAGAAAAAGTGCCGTTTTTCGGGCTGAATACTAAGGAATTGAAAGATGTTTTTGCTCCTTCTTGTTTGAGCTGTTTTGATTATGTGAATTCTTTAGCAGATTTAGTTGTGGGCTACATGGGAGCACCCTTTGGGTGGCAGTGGATTGTGGTGCGAAATGACACCGGGCAAGAAATGTTAGATTTGGTAACGGATCAGCTAAATACTCAGCCCGTGATGTCTCAGGGAAACCGAAAAGAGGCGGTTCAGCAAAGCATTCCGGCTTATGAAAAAGGGGTGACTTTGCCGATGTGGGCGGCGAAGTTAATGGGAGTTTTTATTGAGAGAATTGGGCCGAAGGGTTTGGAATATGCCCGTTTTTCAATTGATTCTCATTTCACTCGCAATTATCTGTACGTGAAGCGGAATTACCCGGAGAAATTAGAGGGTCATGTGCCGGAATATGCTAAGCGGATTGTCGGGCAGTATAAGTTGCCAGATGTGTAAACTTGTAGGGTGCGTCAGTCAGGATTTGTGGGATTCTTGAAAAAATAACGCTAACTGACGCACTCTAATACTCAAGGATAGCAAAAGATAGAAAACAAATGCACTTGGGAACAATCGGATTATGGAATCGCGGAACGTTAACTAGACTAGCTATCCTTAGTACAATCTTAATTAGTCTGATTAGTGGTATATGGTTGAGTATGATTGCAATGCCAGGGAAAAGCTACAGCGGGACAATTCCTCCTTTAACAGCACAGGAAATCTCGCTCCGAGATGCTTTACAGCGCGATGTGGAAAAGCTCTCTGGTGAAATCGGAGAGCGCAACTTTATACAATATAAAAAACTTGGAGAAGCTGCTGACTTTCTCGAAGCATCTTTTCAAGCTGCTGGCTATAAAGTTGAACGACAAGGATATAAAATTGATGATAAATTTTATTATAACATAGAAGTGCAGATGCCAGGGGGAAAAAAGGCAGATGAAATAGTTGTAATTGGGGCACATTATGATTCTGTGGTGGGGAGTCCAGGGGCAAATGATAACGCAACTGGGGCGGCGGGAGTGCTGGCTTTAGCGAGAATGTTTGCAGGTAAAAAGCCTGAAAAGACTGTGCGTTTTGTTGAGTTTGTGAATGAGGAACCGCCTTTTTTCTGGACTGCTGATATGGGGAGTTTGGTTTATGCCAAAAGATGCAGAGATCGTAATGAAAAAATTGTTTCGATGCTCAGTTTAGAAACAATTGGTTATTACTCAGATGCCAAAAACAGTCAGAAATATCCAGCACCATTAAACCTTTTTTATCCTACATCGGGGAATTTTATCGGATTTATTGGCAATACATCCTCAAGTAAACTGGTTAGAGAGGCGATCGCATCTTTCCGCCGCCATGCTGAATTTCCTTCGGAAGGTGCAGCAATTCCGGGTGGCATTCCTGGTGTTGGTTGGTCCGATCAATGGTCTTTTTGGCAACATGGTTATCCAGGGCTGATGGTGACAGATACTGCTCCCTATCGCTATCCTTACTATCACACGGCGCAAGATACACCCGATAAGGTTGACTGGGAACGGACGGCGAAGGTGATAGCTGGATTGGAAAAAGTTGTGGCCGATTTGGTGGGAGTTGATATTAATTAGTTGTGTAGTGCGGCTCAGGGAAATATCATCGCTCGGCAGAGAATATCAGGCCAAGTGGCGCACCTATTAATTAGTATAAGTTGCCTGAGTGACGTGATTCAGAAAGTTTTTAATAGATGTTTTGCAGGGACACGGTAAGGCTGTGTCTTTGTTTTATACAGTGGGAAAAATTAGAGGTAAAAGATTATGACACTCATAGTTGTAGAGAAACACATGAAGTTACAAAAGTCGATCGCACTTACTTGTTGTGTGCTTCTAGCATTATCTGGAAATGGACTGTCTGGCAAGGCTGCAGAAACGCGATCGGGAAACAGTAGACGAACATTTGCTGATTGGTGTCGCGATCGCGCTTCTTTGACTCCTGAAGTTAAACATACTGTTGATGTGCTGTTGAAGGAAGCAGGGACTACTGAGTGCGATGCGGCTAATCAGAAAGTTTCGAGTTTCACGTATCTCTCCCTCTACAACAATCAAATCAGCGACATCAAAACCCTAGAATCCTTGACTAACCTGACTGAAATCATGCTCAGCGGAAATCCGATACCTCCCAAAACTTGCCCTCTCAAACCAGAGTCTATATGTCAGTGGGAACCACAAACTGAACCCTAAAAATTTAGTAGAATTACACCCGCTCGCACTTAAATATTTCAGTCGCGAATCAAACCACATTTTGTATTACTATGCAACTCCAAATCCTGTATATTCACGCGCATATGGTGGCTGAATTCCTAGCACAATATCCTCTTTTGGTACTCCCATTTCTACCAATTCATCAGCAATCTGCCTGTCAGTTTGATTTCGCTGAATCCAGATTTTGCCATTTTTAATATCCAAATGAAACACACAGTTATACACGCGGCGGTGTCCGTCCCATCCTAAATCGATGGCTAGATAGCGATCGTTTTCTCGATCAAAAATTGTTTCTACCTCAATTTCTCCGTTAATTGGTGCTATCTTGCTGTCTTCAATTAGGAGTTTTTGAATGCACTGACGGTAATGCTCTAGTCGATCCATGTGACTATTGCCTCCTGAACTGGGTTATACACAATAAGCTTGACTTGATGTTGTCTAACCGACGCTTGAGGTAACTCCCGACTGAAAAAAGATTCGTAAGTTGCGATGGGAACTGCCAAATATAAAGTGCGATCGGGTTGGAGCTTTTCTAAGACTAAACGGTAATTTAAAAATTGTCCCAACGCGGTATGAAAATCAGAGAGAGCTGAAGCGCTTAAAAAACTCTTGACTTCTACTGCAATTTTTTTTCCTGATTTTTCCGCACCGATGAGTCGTTCAGCTCCCAAATCGATTTCGACTCTCTCATTCTCAGCAAATTCTAGCCTGAGAGGATCGTGAGTAACCACCCACTCAGATTTTTCAAGACCTCGCTTCACAGCATTATGAAATAGATCCTTAGCTGACACTCGTTATACCTCACCTCTAAACCTATCTTAACTGATTGGAGTAAACTTGTAGGATACGTCAGTGAAGAACGCCTGAACTATTGAAAAAATAACACCAATTGACGCACCCTACAGTTTGTATAAGAACCCCATCGCACCTCCCTTCCTAGAAATCAGCAGCGTGCTGCTTCAATTCATCCAAAGAAACGTATTCCAAAGTCAAGGCGTGAGTCGCAGCCAAAACCACAGGCGGCGCAACTCCCGCATCCATTGCTTCCTTCCACCGAGACGCACACAAGCACCAGCAATCCCCAGGCTTCAAACCGGGAAAGTTAAATTCGGGAACCGGAGTGCTCAAATCATTTCCATTCGACTTTGTGAATTGCAAAAACTCTTCTGTCAGTTGAGCACAAACAGTGTGAGCCCCAAAGTCGCCACCACCTGTATTGCATTTGCCGTCCCGATAATACCCCGTCATGGGCGAAGTGCAGCAAGTCTCTAACTTTCCGCCCAGCACATTTGTAGCTTCCGTCACCATCGCAACTCCTGAGTAAAACTCTTCGATCTAATTTTACACAAATCGTTGTTTATATATTTTTTTCCATCGCAAAGTTGATGAATTTTTGTCCTCTGCGTTCTACTTCTTGTTTTCTAATCACAATAAATCCCTGGCTTTCAAAAAAAGATCGAGCTGTAATGCTGGCTTCGGTAAATAACTTGTTAATTCCTAAGTCTTTGGCTTGTGACTCAATTTGTTTTAAAATTAGCCTGCCAACTCCTTGTCTTTGAAAATCTTGATGACAGTAAAAGCGATCGATATGGCCGCTTGCTTCTAATTCCCCAAAACCTGCAATTTTCTCACCCTCTTCTGCTACGAAAGTAAATTTACTGCTTAAACTTTTAGTCCAACTTTCAATATCGATATCTGCTTGTGCCCAAGCATCTACTTGTGCTTTTGTGTAATCGCGGATGTTTACTTCGTGTACCGTGTCGTAAAACAGTTTTACAATTTGTTGGGTATCACCGATTTCGTAGGTTCGTACTCTCATAAATTATCTCACTGCGATCGCTTCTTTAATATTAATTTGGGATTTTTAACCGCTTCGCAACACGGATGGATGTTGGCTTTTACCATTTTGTCTCATTTCTTGCAGGGCGATCGACCAAAAAATTCTTCCCTAGCCCTTGACAAACTCTACTACTCTGTGTTCTATTAAATATAACGACTGTTCGATATATATCAATCCTGCCCGCTGACCCAAAAAATCAATTTTGTAGTGATTGATACTATATCGCACGTTCGATATAGAATTATCAGACCAATAAATTTTAGACTTTAGATAATCTAAAATCTAAAATCTATTCACCCATGCCAAAAATAGTTGACCGCGATCGATACCGTAAAGAACTACTAAACAAATGCTTTGACATATTTGCCGAAAAAGGTTACTCATCAGTAACTATGCGGGAAATTGGGTCAGAAATCGGAGTTTCTACAGGAACCCTTTATCACTACTTCCCGAGTAAAGAAAGTTTGTTCGAGCAGTTAATTGAATACTTGAGCTATGAAGATACAAAAGAAGAAGCAATTGCCGAACTGGGAAATCCGCCAACTTTAGCAGAAAAAGTTGAAAAACTGATGGATTACTTCAGCAAAAATGAAGATTACATCCTGAAAAGTCTGTTAATGACATTTGAGTTTTGCCAACAAAAAACTCGTCAAGAGATTGACAGCAATCAAGCACTTCAGGAATCGGGAAAGCGTTACGAAGAGGCAGTCAGTTGCTACTTAGGTATCTCAGATCCAGCAATCGCTAGATTTATCATCTGTTATGGTGACGGTTTGCTGGTAAGAAGGTTTTATCAAGGTGAAAGAATATCTGTTGCAGAACAATGGACTTTATTAAAAGAGATGTTGCTCGCTTATTTAGACAAAAATAGCTGCAAGTAGAGGACAAGTATGAATTTTCAAGCTTGGATAGAACCTAAAAATAGATTAGTAATCGGAATGGCAATTGCTGCCAGCATCATTACCAGCGGTACAGCTTTTTATGGGATTTCTCAGTTTGCACCGTTGGCTAAAAATACTGAACCTTTGCGTGCGGAAATACCACCACCGAGGAAAATAACGGCATTGGGAAGATTGGAACCGCAAGGAGAAGTGGTTCGCTTGGGAGTATCGCAGAGTTTAGATGGCGATCGCATTTCCCAGCTTTTAGTCAAAGAGGGCGATCGAGTCAAAGCAGGACAACTAATCGCTATTTTGGATGCGCGCGATCGGCTGCAATCTGTTTTAGATGAAACTCAAGAGAAAGTCAAAGTTGCTCGATCCCGTTTAGCACAAGTAAAAGCTGGTGCAAAGTCTGGAGAACTTGCCGCACAATCTGCCACAATTGCCAAGCTAGAAGCGGAACTGCAAGGCAACAAAACTGCACAACAAGCAACAGTCGATCGCCTGCAAGCACAATGGCAAGGCGACAGAACCGCACAGCAGGCAACTATCAGCCGAATCACGGCCCAGTGGCAAGGGGAGAGGAAAGCACAACAGGCAACAATTAGCCGAATAGCGGCACAATGGCAAGGAGAAAAAACTGCACAAATAGCAGCGATCGACAAATTGCAAGCCGAGTTTAATAATGCTAAAGCTGAAGATTTCCGACATCAGCAACTCGCGGGTGAAGGTGCAATTTCTCAATCCGTAAGAGATACTAAGCGGCTGGCATTAGAAACAAGTCGCCAGGAAATTAAAGAAGCACAAGCTAATCTCAGCCGAATTAATAATACGGCAAAGCAGCAACTTGAAGAAGCGCAAGCAAACCTCGATCGCATTAACAATACAGCCAAACAGCAAATTAACGAAGCAGAAGCAAACCTAACTCGCATTAACAGTACATCAATCCAGCAGCTTAACGAAGCTCAAGCAACACTCAAACGCATTCAAGAAACTGGCATCGAACAACTAGAAGAAGCGAAATCAACTCTTGACAAAATAGCCGAAGTGCGCCCCGTGGACGTGCAAGCAGCCGAAGCTGAGATCGAAAGTGCGATCGCCCAAGTGAAGCGCGCCCAAACCGAGTTAAATCAAGCTTCCATCCGCGCGCCAAATGCTGGAAAAATTCTGAAAATTCATACTCGCGCTGGTGAAAAAATAAGCGATGACGGCATTATAGACTTAGGAAAAACTGACCAAATGGTAGTCGTTGCGGAAATTTATCAAACCGACATCAGCAAAATTAAGCTAGGACAAAAAGCAGCGGTTATTAGCCAAGCATTCTCAGGAGAGTTGCAGGGAACTGTCAAAGAGATTGCGTTAAAAGTAAGCAAACAAAATGTGTTTAGCAATCAACCGGGAGAAAACTTGGACAGCCGAGTAGTGGAAGTAAAAATTCACCTGAATCCTGAAGCTAGCAAACAAGTTGCGGGATTGACCAATTTGCAGGTACAAGTAGCAATTAAACAAAACTAAAGTCTTTACTAAAAACCTTGGAGGATTGAAAGTTATGGCAGAATTTGGCCCCAACCCAAACCGACCTTATCCGATGGCAGACCAGCGCAGGGTTTGCTTTATCAAAAACTTCATAAAATCCCCCAATATTATCGTCGGCGATTACTCATATTATGACGATCCAATAGAGCCAGAAAACTTTGAGAAAAATGTACTTTACAATTACGGCAGTGACAAATTAATTATTGGTAAATTTTGTGCGATCGCCACTAACGTCAAATTCATTATGAGCGGTGCAAATCACAAATTAGACGGCATTTCTACCTATCCTTTTCCCGTCTTTGGGAATGGTTGGGAAACAGCCATGAATCTATTAATCGAACTGCCAAGTAAAGGCGATACTGCGATCGGCAATGACGTTTGGATCGGCTATGAATCGGTGATTATGCCGGGAGTCAAAATCGGCGACGGTGCAATCGTTGCCGCCAAAGCAGTTGTAGTAAAAGATGTTCCCGCTTACACAGTTGTAGGTGGAAACCCCGCACATTCAATCAGACAGCGTTTCAGCGATGCTGAAGTTGCACAACTATTAGAAATTCGGTGGTGGGATTGGGAAATTGACAAGATTTCTCGCAACATTAACTTAATTATGCAATCTGATATTAAAGCGCTCAGTAATGCTGAGTAAACTCGAAAATATAGCGATTTAAAATTAACAACCTGGAGGTTTCCCAATGCTTCAAATTGCATACTTAGTTCTCTGTATTCTGGGCACTGCTTTACCGTATTCCCAGTTTGTCCCGTTTCTCTTAGAAAAAGGGTTGAATATTAACGCTTTCTTCGGACAATTGTTTGCAAATCAAATATCCGGCTTTTTTGGGATGGATGTAATCGTCTCTGCCGTGGTTTTTTTGTTTTTTGTATTTAGCGAAGGTTCGCGTCTGAGAATGAAAAACTTGTGGATTTATATTGCCACTTTACTGGTTGGTGTATCCCTGGGTTTGCCTTTATTTCTCCTAATGCGACAACGCAAACTTGAAGAAACAGCTTTAAATAACCAACAATAAATTCCCAATTCCCAATTCCCAATTCCCAATTCCCCAAATTTATGTTTCGCAAAACACCCCTTGCCTGGTTGCAAGTAACGAGAGAAAAAACCCGCCTCGCTGTTGCTATAGCAGGAATTGCCTTTGCAGATATTCTGATTTTTGTGCAACTGGGGTTTCAAGATGCACTATTCGATTCTGCCGTTAAGCCACACCAAAGTTTACAGACAGATTTAGTTTTAATCAATCCTCAATTTGAAACTTTTGCTGCGGTAAAAGACTTCAACCGAGAGCGACTTTACCAAGCACAAGGAGTAGAAGGAGTAAAATCCGTTACTTCCTTATATATTGGTATGGGAGAGTGGCGAAATCCCACAACCCGCACTACTCGATCGATTTTAATTTTTGGAATCGACCCCGGCAACATAACATTTAATTTGCCTGATGTCAATCAAAAATTGCCTCAAATTCAAATGTTTAATCATGTGTTGTTTGACCAATCTTCTCGACCTGAATACGGCGAAATTGCCAATATTTTTCACAAACAATCTACCCTCGAAACTGAACTCAATAAACGCAATATTCAAGTAGGAGGAGTCTTTACTCTCGGTACTTCCTTCGTGGCTGACGGCAATGTCATTGCCAGCGATTCTACATTCATGAACTTATTTCCCGATCGCACACCCGATCAAGTTGATGTCGGCTTAATCAACCTACAACCCGATGCCGATATCAAAAAAACCCAGTCAATGCTCAAAGCTATATTGCCCGATGATGTCAAAGTTTTAACCCTAGCAGAATTTGCAGAAATTGAAAAAGCTTATTGGGCAAATGCTACTCCGATCGGCTTTATTTTCGGATTCGGTACAATTATCGGATTCGTTGTTGGTCTGATTATTGTTTACCAAATTCTTTACTCGGACGTTTCCGATCACTTAGCGGAATATGCGACTTTAAAAGCAATGGGATATAGCGATCGCTATTTAGTCGGAGTCTTAATTCAGGAAGCTCTGCTATTAGCTGTATTAGGTTTTATGCCGGGAATTGTTTTAGCCAACGGGCTGTATTCGCTAGCACAATCTGCCACTTTACTGCCAATTGCGATGACCACAAATCGAGCGGTTGTAGTGTTAAGTTTGACGATCGTGATGTGTACCGGTTCCGGCGCCCTCGCCCTCCGCAAACTCCAATCAGCCGACCCTGCAGACATCTTCTAATCTGCGTCCATCAGCGTCAATCTGCCTGCATCTGCGGTCAAAAAAACTCCCAAAAATCACCATGCAAACCCTAAATTTTCCCGCTAACCCAACTACCGCAACCGAACCAGTAATTTCAGTCCAAAACCTCAACCATTACTTCGGTCAAGGCTCTCTCAAAAAACAAGCCTTATTTGACATAAATCTCGACATCAACCCCGGAGAAATAGTCATTATGACGGGGCCCTCTGGTTCCGGCAAAACAACTTTATTGACAATGTTAGGTGGGCTGCGTTCGGCTCAAGAAGGCAGTCTCAAAATTCTTGGGCAAGAAATACACGGAGCTAGCAAAACTCAGTTAACTAAACTCAGAAAGCAAATTGGCTATATTTTTCAAGCACATAACTTGATGACATTCTTGACAGCCAAGCAAAACGTGCGAATGTCTTTGGAACTGCACACAGAAATGCTAAATCAGAATATGGATGCTTTGTCAATAGCTATGTTAGAAGCAGTGGGTTTAGGAGAGCGGGCTAATTATTACCCCGAAAATTTGTCGGGAGGGCAAAAACAAAGAGTTGCGATCGCCCGCGCGTTAGTTAGCCGCCCTAAAATAGTTTTAGCGGACGAACCAACCGCCGCTTTAGACAAAAAATCCGGGCGAGATGTCGTAGAAATTATGCAAAAACTAGCAAAAGAACAAGGCTGCACGATTTTGCTAGTAACGCACGATAATCGCATTCTCGATATTGCCGATCGAATTATCTACATGGAAGACGGCCGTTTGGCAACAAATCCGCCTCTGGTAATTAGTGATTAGTCACTTTATTTGCTGGGCCCACAGCCTCGATCGCAGTTTCAAGAGCGATAGATACATGAGTCCAATGAGTCCCCCCCTGACAAAAAGCCACGTAAGGCTCCCGCAGAGGCCCGTCAGCCGAAAACTCCGACGTACTCCCATCAATAAAAGTACCCCCAGCCATCACTAACTGACTTTCATACCCGTGCATCGGAGCCGGCACCGGATCTAAATAGGAACCGACGGGGGAATTTTGCTGAACAGCCCGACAAAAAGCAATTAACTTATCAGCAGAACCGAATTCGATCGCCTGAATCACATCTCGTCTTCTAGCCAAAGGCATAGGATTCACTCGATAACCCAACTTATAAAAAACATAAGCCGTCAAATGATTTCCCTTCATCGCCTCCCCCACACAACCGGGAGCCATAAACAAACCCTGAAACAGCAACCGATTCAAATCAAAAGTTGCGCCGCCGCTGCTGCCGATTCCCGGCGCCGTCAAGCGACAAGTTGCCGCCTCCACTAAATCAGCCCTCCCGGCGACGTAACCGCCCGCAGGGACGATCGTACCCCCCGGATTTTTGATTAAAGAACCAGCCATCAGATCGGCACCCACAGCAGTAGGTTCGCAATCATCAACAAACTCCCCGTAACAATTATCAACAAAGCAAATTGTGTTAGGATTCTGATGTTTGACTACGGCGACGATTTTTTCAATCTCAGAAATAGACAAACTCGACCGCCAAGAATAGCCGCAAGAGCGCTGGATAAAAACCAGGCGAGTCTTTGCTGAAATAGTAGAGCTCAGTGCCTGCCAATCCAAACTTCCTTCCCCAGTTAGAGGCAACTCACGGTAACTAATGCCAAACTCAAGCAGTGAACCTTGACCTTGCCCCCGCAAGCCGATCACTTCTTCTAAAGTATCGTAGGGAGAACCAGCCACTGCCAACATTTCATCACCAGGACGTAGGATGCCAAAAAGAGCACAGGCGATCGCGTGAGTACCCGAAACAAACTGTACCCGGACAGCCGCCGCCTCTGCCCCTACCACTTCGGCAAACACGCCGTCCAAAGTCTCCCGACCCAAATCATCGTGGCCGTAACCCGTAACCCCTGCAAAATGGTGGACTCCAACCCGGTGGCTGCGAAAAGCTTTTAAGACTCGTTGAAGATTTTGCTTGACTGTAGTGTCAATACCAGAAAAAATCTGAAAGAGTGCCTGTTCTGCTTCCTGTAGCCGTGAAACGCTATTCATCTATACCTCGCTCACCCTTTGCGTGCGCGCTGTTCATTATGGCGTAGATGCGGCCCCTAGTTTGTAAACATAATATATTCATGACGATTGCAACTTCCAAAAAAACTTCTCCTGATTGGCCTGTCGTAGGCTTTATGGCCTTTCTGCACATCGGTGCTTTATTTGCTTTGCTGCCGAGTAATTTTAGCTGGTCTGCGGTCGGGCTAGCAGTATTCCTGCATTGGGTAACAGGTGGTTTAGGAATTACTCTCGGATATCACCGCCTCGTCACCCACCGCAGTTTTCAAACACCGAAATGGCTAGAGTATTTTCTAGTTATTTGCGGTACCCTTTCCTGTGAAGGTGGCCCGATCGACTGGGTAGGAATGCACCGGTTACACCACATACATTCCGACACCGAAACAGATCCCCACGATTCCAATCAAGGCTTCTGGTGGAGCCACATGGGCTGGATGCTGTCGGATCTCCCGATCAGAGTTGAAATCCCCCGCTTTACTAAAGACATCGGCGACGACCCAGTATACAAGTTTCTCCAAGCATATTTTATCCCCATCCAAGTTGTCTTCGGTGTGTTGCTTTATTTATTAGGCGGCTGGTCTTTCGTGGTTTGGGGCGTGTTTATGCGGATCGTGGTGGTGTTCCACTGCACTTGGCTGGTTAACAGCGCTACCCACAAATTCGGCTACCGCACCTACGAGTCGGGCGATAGCTCGACCAACTGTTGGTGGGTGGCTCTGCTCACCTACGGCGAAGGCTGGCACAACAACCACCACGCCTTTCAATACTCGGCTCGCCACGGTCTCCAATGGTGGGAAATCGACTTCACCTGGATGACAATTCAATTGCTGCAATCGCTGGGTTTGGCAACCAAAGTGAAATTAGCAGAAAAATAGCGATCGGCAATTAGTCATTGGTTGTCGCTCATCAGTTCTGGACTAATGGCTTGTGACCAATGGCTAATCTTGTTTTTGCGATCGGTATAGGTTGGGTTGAACAGAGATCGAATCCCCTGGTGCGATCGACCCAACCAAAACCAGAATCAGTTATAATAGATTTGGGAACAAAAAATTTTGTTTAGCATCCAAAATTTTTATTGTTAAGACAAAACGGTAAATTTTTTCAATTCTAATCCAAAATCTATCATTCATTCATTATTTATTAGTTTGGGCAAGTGTTCAACAAAACAGTTCACTACCTCAATCAAAACTTGTATGCGTGAATTCAGCTCGGCATCTCATCAGAAATCAAAAAGAGAATGACAATTGCAACGCAAGAAAAACTCCAATACAATTGGAAGCACGTTATTAGTTTAGCAGGACTTCATATCGGCGCTTTATTCGCACTGCTACCCAGTAACTTCAATTGGACAGCAGTTGGTTTAACAGTATTCATGCACTGGATAACCGGCGGTTTGGGAATAACTCTCGGATGGCATCGAATGCTCACCCACCGCAGTTTTCAGACACCAAAATTCGTAGAATACTTTCTAGCATTTTGCGGAGCCCTTGCCTGTCAAGGGGGAATAATTGATTGGGTTGGGCTGCACCGATTGCACCACACCAACTCTGACCAAAATGCGCTCGACCCTCACAATGCCCAAAAGGGTTTTTGGTGGAGTCACATCGGCTGGATGCTATATAAAGGTCCAGCTCACGCTGAAATTTCTCGCTGCACAAAAGACATTTCGAGCGACCCCTTTTACCAGTTTTTGCAAAACTACTTTCTCCCCATTCAAATCGCATTTGGCGTGTTGCTTTACTTAGCAGCAGGCTGGCCTTTTGTAGTTTGGGTAATTTTTGTCCGCTTAGTTGCGGTATATCATTGCACTTGGTTTGTTAACAGCGCCACTCACAAATTTGGCTACCGCACTTACGAAACGGAAGATAGTTCTACTAACTGTTGGTGGGTTGCACTGTTGACTTACGGCGAAGGCTGGCACAACAACCACCACGCTTTTCAATACTCTGCGCGTCACGGTATGAATTGGTGGGAAATAGACTTCACTTGGATGACAATTCAAGTCTTGGAAGCACTAGGTTTGGCTACTAAGGTGAAATTACCAGCAGCAAAGTAGCAGCCATTTAGTCCTAGACGCAGAACCTCTGTAGGGTTTTAACTGCGTACCTTACCGCCTCAGAAACCCGGTTCCTCAAAGAAACCGGGTTTTTTGGTGAGTAATAACCAATGACTAATGACCAATGACTAATGAGTCCGTTTTTGCTCGCCCCGGCCGCGCAAATATTCCGCTAAAAACGCCAATCCTCCCGAACCTACTATCAACAGCACGCTGAGAGCATTAATATCAGGTTTTACCCCAGTCCGAATCCGGCTAAAAATTTCCATCGGCAGAGTTGTAGTCCCGCTACCTGCGGTAAAACTCGCAATCAAAAAATCGTCCATGCTGAGAACAAAAGACAGCAGACAACCCGAAACAATTCCGGGTATTAATTGAGGGAGCAAAACCTGAATAAAAGCTTCAACAGGCGTGGCACCCAAATCCAAGGCAGCCTCTTCTAAATACGGGTTTAAATCGGCCAATCTAGTAGAAACAGCTAGGGCGATGTAAGCCAGACAAAACACAATGTGAGCGGCGACAATTGTCCACAAACTCAGAGGAATAGCCAGCGCTGCTAAAAATACCAGAGTAGCAACTGCGGTAGCAATATCTGGAATAATAATCGGCAAGTAGGAGACTCCCTGATATAAACTCTTGCCAGGAAAGCGGTAGCGGGCTAAACCAACTGCCATCAAAGTGCCGAGTACAGCCGAGATTGCAACTGCACAAACAGCCACTGTTAAGCTGTTTCTCAGGGCAACTAAAATCCGCGTATCGCTAAATAATTTAACGTACCAATCTAAAGTAAATCCTTCCCAGCCGGCGCTAAAACGCGATTTGTTAAAGCTGTAAAATGTGAGTACCAGGATGGGCAGGTACATATAAAAAAACATCAAAACGGCAAATATTACCTGCCAAGAAATCTTAAATTTAGGTTTTAAGTACATATCGGCTTGTATTTCCTCCTGTGGATTTTCGGCTGTCTTTTCCATTTCTCGGTAATCGGTAATTGGTAATTGTTAATTGGTAATAGATTAGGATTGTTTTCTTCCTTCTTCCATCGAACTGACATCAGTTACATCCCGTACATTGCTCGTTGCCGAACTTCCTTCTTCCTTCTTCCTTAAACATCCTAAACTGCATTACGATCGCCATATTTGAGCAAGAGGGCAATTCCGATACTCACTGCAAAGATTAACACCATACTCAGAGCAGAACCCAGCCCCCAATTTTGAGTGGCCCCCAAAAACTGATTGTAAATCAAACGAGCCGCCGTCATACTCGAAGCTCCACCGAGCAACTCCGGATCGACAAAATCGCCCAAACTGCTAATAAATACTAGCAAAGAACCCGCAGCAATTCCCGGCATCGTCTGAGGTACTGTCACTTTCCAGAAAGTTTCCACTGGATTCGCACCCAAATCCTGAGATGCTTCTAGCAACCTGCGGTCTAACTTTTCCAATGAAGCGTAGAGAATGGTCACTATATAAGGCAAATAACTGTAAGCCATGCCGATTAAAACTGCGGAACTTTGATTAAGCAATTCTAGAGGAGGAATGCCTACAAGTGCCAGCACCGAGTTGAGAACCCCCGTAGGACGCAGAATTGTAATCCAAGCATAAGATCGCAACAGCGAAGAAGTCCACAGCGGCAACACAAACCCTAACAAAGTTAAATTCCGCCACTTTTTCGAGACATTGAGGGCGATCCAGTAAGCGACGGGAAATCCCAGCAGCAAACACAGAATAGTAGTCCCCGTTGCGAAAAAGAGCGATCGACCCATCACCTGTAAATTCAGCGGCTCAAACACTCGCAGGTAATTGCCGATTCCCGAAGGATTCACCAAATCTCCTGGCTTAATATTCGGCACCAAACTAAGCTGAAAAATCACCAAAGTTGGTATGACTAATAATAAAAGCAGCAACAAGCCCGAAGGGCCGAGCAATGTTAGTGGCCCAGCCCAAGCAGACCACGGGGAAACAGTTTCAGCCTTCAAAGAAGAATTGGGAGGAATAGGAGGGGGAGTTCTAGTTGAAACAGCCATAGATCAATTTTTTTGAGTTTTTAACCGCTGATGAACGCGGATTAACGCGGATATAATACGGATAGAGTGGGCGATCGGCTGTACGGGGGCGGGTTGATGTAAATATTGGGTTATAACTAGAGATTGCCTGTAGAACCCGCCCTCCGTTTGATGATTAGCCGCTGGTTAATTTAGTCCAATAGCGATCGTACACGTCTATAAATTTTCCTACCGGAGCCACACCTTCGCAATTTTTCAAAGTAGCCTCAGAAGGGAAAAGAATTTCATTTTCGCGGACTTCCGGCGTCAGCAAACTAAAAGCATCTTCCGAAGGAGTTGAGAAACTGAGCCGTTCTACTAAAGAAGCAGCGACATCGGCTTGCAGCATAAAGTTAATCCACTTATAAGCTGCTTCTGGATTGGGAGCACCTTTAGGAATTACTAAAGTGTCAGTCCACAGAGAAGAACCGCTTTTTGGCACAACATAGCGCAATTTGTCATTATCTGGAATTACCTCATTAGCATCAGAAGAATAACACATAGCTACCTTCAAATCCCCCGTCAGCATTTGCGGCCGCCAAGCATCAGTGGTAAAAGATGCGATCGCCGGTTTGAGTTCCACCAACTTTTCGTAAGCTTGTTTCACTTGGTCTGCGTTCGTAGAATTGAGAGAATAGCCCAACATCCGCAGCGCAGCACCCATCACTTCTCGAACATCATTTGCCAGCGTCATTCGCTTTGCTAACTCCTGTTTATGCTGCCACAAATAGTCCCAATCTTCTGGCTCTTCTTTGAGTTGTTCGCTGTTGTAAATTAAGCCTGTGGTTCCCCAACTCAAAGGCACGCTGTAGCGGTTTCCTGGGTCATAAACAGGGTTTTGGAACTGTTTTTTGAGCCGATCGAGTCCGCCCAAAATCGAGTGGTCTAACGGGGTTAACAGCCCCAGTTCCGTCATCTGAATCACCATGTAGTCAGACGGGTAAATGATGCTGTAGGCCCGGCCACCGCCAGCTTGAACTCTAGCCAGCATCGCCTCATTGGAGTCAAATACATCTGCAACCACGCGAATGCCGGTTTTTTCGGCAAAGCGATCGAGCAAAGCTTCATCGGTATAGCCTGCCCAAGTATAGATAAAAAGTTGGTCTGCCGAACCTTTGACGGGAGGAGCAGATTGTACGTCTGCAAGTCGCCAGCCACAACTCGAAAGAGCTAACCCGGAAATTGTCGCCGCCGAATTTTTTAGGAACTGACGGCGTGTAGAATTAGCCGGGAAAATCCTGGAAATTGGTAAGTTAGTCGGAGGCACAGTTAGATTTTAGATTTTAGATTTTAGATTTTAGATTGGGGAATTGGGGATTGGGAAATTCGATTTTAGATTTGAGAATTTGTAATAAGGAATAATTGGTAATGGGGGAATTCTCCCCTTCTCCCCCTCTTCCTTCTTCCTTCTTCCTTCTTCTTGATATCCGTTACATCCGTTACATCCTCCGAAAGCGAATCCGTTGCCGAACTTCCTTCGTTTCCCAATTATGCTCGATCGGTCAAAGCGAGACAATCAGTAGTTCCCCAATAAGCGTAAATCGGCGTGTGCGGGTCTGGGAAAGAACCGCCGGTATTTGGCTGGCGTACAGTAATTTTATCGCCCGACGCCAACTCAACGACGTAATGAACGTGCGTGCCCATGTACATAGTATTTTTGAGCCGCCCTTCAAAACAGTTGACCGACACTTCCGGCTGGTAGAGATTCAAATATACTTTTTCCGGCCGAACGCTGACCACAACAGAGTCGCCTGTGACACCACTCCACATATCCGACTGCTGAACGACTATTTTCAGATTGGCTGATGTGCGAACTGTGATAGTCGATCGGTCGATCGATTCTACCGTACCCGCAAACAAATTCGTATCGCCAATAAAATCCGCCACAAAAGCCGTCTGCGGGCACTCATAAATTTCTTCAGGAGAGCCAATTTGCTCGATCCTCCCCTCGTGCATCACCGCAATCCGGTCAGACAGACTCATCGCCTCTTCTTGGTCGTGAGTCACCATCACAAAAGTCAAACCCAATTCTTGATGCAAATTCGACAGTTCCAACTGCATCTGCTTCCGCAACTTCAAATCCAGAGCACCCAAGGGTTCGTCCAGCAGCAAAACCGCCGGTCGATTTACCAGAGCTCTCGCCAAAGCCACCCGCTGCTGCTGGCCGCCCGACATTTGACCGGGAAACCTGTTGGCGAAAGATTCCATTTTCACCAATTGCAAAACTTCCCGTACCCGTTCTTCAATTTCTCCTTTCCCCAGCTTTTTGATCCGCAATCCAAAAGCGATGTTATCCCAGACATTCATGTGTCCGAACAAAGCATAGCTTTGAAACACAGTATTTACCGGACGGCGGTAAGCTGGAGTGTTGGTCATCGACTGGCCGCGAATCATCAATTCGCCCGCCGAGGGAGTCTCGAACCCAGCGATTAACCGCAGGGTCGTAGTCTTGCCGCAGCCGCTAGGCCCGAGGATGCTAAAAAATTCTCCTTGGCGGATGTTGAGGTCAACTCCGCGGACTGCGGTTTCGCCGTTAAATACCTTAAAGACCTTGCGGAGTTCAACGTCAAGCGCTGTATCCGTTGCTGTCGTACCTTGGTTGAGTGCTGTCTGAAACATATTCGCCCTTTCCTGGGGGTAATGCACGCCACTTAAATACAGTTTAAGTTTAGACTTTTCTGTATTTTAGGTGAGGAATGTTGGATGTAACAGGTTTTGGGATTTGTTCTTTAAATTCTATCCCAGAGCGCACCATTGTCAGCAACAGGCAAGATCCCTGTTCCACTAGAAAATTCACTCTTGGTGGAACAGGCCGGAAAGCCTGTTCATAGAACGCTTATTGAGAATGGTGCAACATCTCAGATCGATCGACCATCTATTGATTCTCTGGACTTGGCGTGGGAGAGGGTTTTTGCGGTTTCTCTGTTTTGGGTTCTTCTGCTTTTTTCCACTCTGACAAAGGTCGCTGGACGGCATTTTTAAAGTCAAAAGGCACTAGCAGCACGGGCAAATTTTCGGCTGAATTTTGAGGGGGCGCTTCCGGCGGATTGGCTTGAGCGTACAAGAAGCGGCCGCTAAAGTCTGTTTTGCCTAAAACTAGGCGGTGAGTTTCCTGGTTGTCCAGTTTTACTGTGACTGTAGCTTGGGGTTGGTCGAGACCGAATTCTGGCAGTTGAGCAGCAGTAGTATTAATCGTGCGATCGCTCTTTCCTGTTGCCAGCCTGTCTAGCAAAAAATCCACCGATGCCTGACTCGCGTGTGCTTGCACTGGCAATTTCATTTCCCAGCTAGACTTGCCTCCTTTTGTAGCATAAACTCGTTCAAAAGTCAATATTTTTTCGGGAGTTTTGACTGTAAAGAATTGTATGCGATCGGAGTTAAAAGCAAAAATTTTCTGTTTTTCTTCCTTAGCGGCTTCCTGTTTCGGAGACACTTGCATCTCGAACAAAGCAACCAGCCCAGTCATGCTCAACGCGACGGCTATCAATACTAATGTATTTTTCTGCAATTTCATAGTAACAGCGAATTGGGCATTGGACATTGGGCATTGGGCATTGGGCATTGGGCATTGGGCATTGTTAACTGTTGACTGTTGATTAATGTTATGGGTTATTTGTTATTAGCCACAGCAAAGGATTAACAAATGACAACTGTCAACTGACAACAGTCAACAGTCAACAGTCAACCGTCAACTAACTTATCTTCTCTTCCACCAGATAGCGCCGCCAATTCCCAGTCCGAGTAAAGGCCACATTAGCCAAGCTAACACCAGCAATCCTACTTGAATGGCCGTCATGTTAATACGGCGGTTGGTAGCTTTTTTCGGACTGATAGAAAAGCTTTGCTGGTCTGGTTTACTCAACCAACTGACTGAATTGAGAAACACGTCGCTATTGAGTTGTTGGTCAAACCAACCGTTAGTCACAAATTGAGATGTGCCAATTACTACCATTCGCGATGTTTTTCTAGGAGTTGAAGGCGCGGAAGGAGTTGCGGTTGGACTGGGAGATGCTGTGGGAGATGCTGCGGGTGTTGGTGTTGGCGAACTTTCTGCAGGTTCTGTGGGAGATGCTGTGGGAGATGCTGTGGGAGATGCTGCCGGTGTTGGCGAAGTCGTCGGTAATGCTGGAGGCGTAGCTTCTTGCGAGACAATCACTGAATAGCTGATTGGGGAAGCTGTTGGCGAAGTTGTCGGCGATGGCGAAGTTGTCGGCGATGGCGAGTCGGTCGGCGATGGCGAAGTTGCCGGTGATGGCGAAGTTGTCGGTGATGGCGAAGTTGTCGGCGATGGCGAGTCGGTAGGTGATGGCGAAGTTGTCGGCGATGGTGAATCTGTCGGTGATGGCGAAGTTGTCGGCGATGGTGAATCTGTCGGTGATGGCGAAGTTGTCGGCGATGGTGAATCTGTCGGCGATGGGGAATCTGTCGGTGATGGTGAATCTGTCGGCGATGGGAAATCTGTCGGCGATGCTTGGGGTGAAGGCGATGGCGTTGCCGGTGATGCTTGAGGTGAAGGCGAGGGCGAAGTTGGTGTTGGTGAAGGTGAGGGCTTTAAGGGAGTGCTGTCAGTGGACGATCGAACTAAAGCTACACCTAATAATAGCGGGCCTTGTCGATCGGTCTTCTGATCGAACTCCAATTTCCTCGTCGTCAAATCACTTTCCGCCCAACTTTCCTGACTCGTCCAAATCAGAGGTTTTTCCTCTATCCCTTCTACTGGAGAAATTTCCAAAGCACGCGCAAACGGATAAAATGAAATGCCGGTGCCAAAACTTTGAGTAATCGGATGTTCGCCGTAGCGCCTGACTGTCGGAACCGTGGGGCCCAGACCAAATCTTTGACCAGTGCCCGAAGCATCGATGGCCAAACGGGCGTCTAGTTTGACGCCCCATTCTTGCAGAAATTTGTCCAATCCCGTATCAATTGCCGGGTCTACCATTAACAATAAACTGCCGCCGCGATCGAGATAAGCTCTTAGTGCTTTAATTTCTGTATCGGAAAACGGTTTGTCCTGCCCAGGAATGATTAAAGCATCTGCATCTTCTGGCACTTCTTTGCGTTCGGTCAAATTCAGCGTTTGGGCGTTGTAGTATTTATCTTTCAAAGCTTTTTCAGCTTGCTGAATTCCGCCTTGACCTTCTTTTATCGGGCGGGCTCCTTTGCCTTGCAAAAAGTAAACTGTAGCAACGCGAGTGCTCAGGATTTCTTCTAAGGCATTGGTCAGTTTTATCTCTGAAAGACCTTGATTTGGGTCGCTACCAAAAGCAGTGCCACCTTTTTGCAGAACTTGTTTTTTGTCGCCGGATTGCAGGTAAACTTCTCCGATGCTGGTAATGCTAAATTCCCGCGCTTTTCCAGGTTGGGCCTGCGGGTCAACAAACTCGAATTGGAATTTTTCGCCTCCCTCGCGTTTGTAGCTTTGCAGCAATTCTTTAATTTGGGGGTTTTGGATGGGGTCAAATACCCAAACTTTGACTGTTTGTTGCAGGTTTCGCAGTATTTGTTGAGTCTGCGGGGCGAGGGTAAATTGTTGGCTTTCGGTTAAGTCGATGCGGACGGGATAGCGAACGGCTATGAAGTTAATTACTCCGAGAATCACAAAGACGGCGAGGGTAGCAATCAGGGCGTTAGTGCTGGCTTGAGTGGAACGCTGCCCCCAAAAGCTTTGTTCGTAACTCAAATATAGCAGCCAAAGTGCGATCGTCACTGCTCCGGCAATAACTAAACCGACTGTCAGGGGGTCCCATACTCCAGATACAAGTGCTGCTGTTACCCCCGCTGCGATGAGCAGGGGGCCCAGCAAAAAAACATATTTCCAATTTGTTTTGCTAATTTTCATAGGGTAAATATTGAGGGAAAAATTTCCGGGTCGAGGATGTTAAGCTCTCGCGCATTTAAATTGCATATTCTGGGCGGGCGTCCGCCCACCCCACTCATTGTTTTATTGTTTTTTGACATACAATTTAAATCCCGCAACAGCTTATTCTATATCGCATTAGCCTGCAACCATGCTGTTAAATCTGACGGCTTGTTGAAATCCAGCACGGCATCTCCTAGTGCTTCTAATTCCTGTATCCCTAATTGACGGATGCAGTTTTCGGTTTCCGGTTGTATTGTGCCTAAACGCTTCACTAGCTGACGCAATATTAACGATAGTTGAGCAGTTTTTGTCACCTGTTCTCTGGCTACATCTATGGCAATCTGCTGGTCTTGAATCCACAGTTCTTGCTTCTGCAATTCATTTAATTCTTCCTGAGTGAAGTTTTCCTCGCTGGCAATTCTAAAAGCTTTCTGAATTTCGGGAACTGCACTGAGTGTTTCTGGTACTGTCTGCAGAGTGCTGGTATTTTCGAGAAAGTAAATCCATTGATCTGCGGCTGTTTCTAATTCTGCTAATTCCTTGCTAAATTTGGGCAGTTCGATAAATACTAATTCTATTTCAGTATCTGGACACTCAAACTGTTGCTCTTTTTCTTGGAAAACAAACTTTGACATAAATTCCGGCTGATTTTCAAACATTTCAAAGTCGGCAATTTTCAATGAAATTACTGTTTTTAGTCTTTCGTAGCGTTCTTTTCCTGTTAATTGCTGGCTGTAGCTTTTGGCAGCGTTGTACAAAACTCTGTTTCCAAAGGAAGGCACGTTGATCAGTTGAATTTCAACTAGGGCGATTCTGCCGCCGTTAATTGTGGCTTTGACATCTAGGTGTGTGTCTTGGGTTGCCAGAGTTGGAGGTTCTGGTTGGGAGTCGATTATTTCTAAGTCTTCGATGACCGGCTGGGCTTCATAAAGGATAGCGTTTAAAAAATTAATCAGGATGTCTTTGCTGTCGTTGGAACCGAATATTTTTTTGAACGCAAAGTCGATTTTTGGATTGATAAATCTCATTATTTCAAGAAATTAGTGGAATAACTAACATTAATTGGGGATGGGGAATGGGGAATTGGGGATTGGGAATGGGGCATTGGGAATGGGGAATTGGGCATTGGGAATTGGTGGTGTTTCCTTTAATGTGCAAGTATCCAAATCTCCTACTTTCCCACTCTTTCCTCTTTATTCCCCGAAGCCTTCCATGATGCTTTTAGGAACGCTGATATCGCAGCGCATCGATGGATTGGGCGGTCAGAAATACTCCTAAAATGATGTAACTGGCAAACATAATTAAACTGCTGGTATCGAAAACTCCCTTGACAAGATTGGTGTAATTTGTTAGGAGCGACAAATGTCCTAATGCCGTTCCGAAGGGGCCACCGATACTGACGGCGACTGCATCGATCACCCAGAGAAATAATACTAGAGTGAAGGTGAGGATGGCTGATAAAATTGTGCTGTCGGTGAGGGAGGAAATAAACATTCCGAGGGACAATACTCCTGCTGCTAGTAAGATTAAGCCACCGTGTCCTAGCAGAAGAACTCCGGGGGGTACGGGCGGGGTTGAGGAACTGAGGGCGATCGCCTCGCAGAACAGCAGGGGCAGCAACATGGTGGTATAAAATGTTAAAACGCCGAGGAGTTTGCCGGTAGCAACTGCCCAGTTTGTTAAGGGCGATGTGGCTAATAGTTCTAAGGTTCCCCGTTTGCGTTCTTCAGCGTAAAGCCCCATTGAGAGTGCGGGTAGTACGAACAACGAAAGGGAACCCATAATTCGCAGAAAGAGTTGCAGGAATTCGTAGGCTACGTCAATGGGAGGTTCGGTAATTCCCATTTGGTCTCGCTGGCCGATTTGAGGAATTAACCCGTCGGGGGCGAGGAGGATGGCTATTAAAAAGTAGCCGGTGATTAGCCAAAAGACTGCTGCGATGGCATAGGCTAATGGCGATGCAAAATAGCTTTGTAGTTCTTTGCGGTAAATGGCGATAATATTACTAATCATTACTAACCTTGAGGAATTGGGAAGGGGTAATTGGTCATTGGTAATTGGTTTATTCTGAGTTGCCTGCAGGTGGTGTTTCGCTGTCGTTGCTATCCTTTTGCTTCCTTTCTATTTGCCGCTTTTTGGTCATAGGCGACTGTTCGATCCGAGAATCGCTACTCGGTTGTGGCTTTTTTTTAAGTGGCCGATTTTTTACAACTTGTTGGGATTCTGGTTGAGAATGCTCGCTCGACTTTGGTGAATCTAAAATCGGTTCGGGTTCTGGTTGAGAACGTTCGATCGACTTTGGTGTTTCTGAAACTTCGAGATTTTCGACAACCGCTGCTGGTTGAGAAGGCTCGATCGACTTTGGTGAATCGAAAATCGGTTCGGATTCTGGTTGAGAATGCTTGAGCGACTCTACTGTTTCTACAATAAGTAGATTTTCGACAACCGGTTCTGGTTGAGGATGTTCTAGCGACTCTACCGTTTCTGAAACTTCTAGATTTTCGACAATCGGTTCTGGTTGAGAAGGCTCGATCGACTTTGGTGAATCGAAAATCGGTTCGGATTCTGGTTGAGAATGCTCGATCGACTCTACTGTTTCTACAATAAGTAGATTTTCGACAACCGGTTCTGGTTGAGGATGTTCTAGCGACTCTACCGTTTCTGAAACTTCTAGATTTTCGACAACCGGTTCTGGTTGAGGATGTTCTATCGACTCTACTGTTTCGACAATGAGCAGATTTTCGACAACCGGTTCTGGTTGAGGATGTTCTATCGACTCTTGTCTTTCTACAGTTTCCAGAAAATCTGCCACTGGTTGCATTCCTGGTTCTAAATCGCTTATTTCCTCTGCTGTTTCTGTAATTGGTTCGGATTCTCGTTGAGAATAGTCGATCGACTCTTGCCTTTCGACTATCGGTTCTGGTTGAGGATGTTCTATCGACTCTACGGTTTCTACAACTTGCAGATTTTCGACTATCGGTTCTGGTTGAGGATGCTCGATCGACTCTACTGTTTCTACAACTGGTTCAGATTCTGACTGAGGATGCTCGATCGACTCTACTGTTTCTACAACTGGTTCAGATTCTGACTGAGGATGCTCGATCGACTCTACTGTTTCTGAAACTTGCAGATTTTCGACTATCGGTTCTGGTTGAGGATGCTCGATCGACTCTACTGTTTCTGAAACTTGCAGATTTTCGACTATTGGTTCTGGTTGATGATGTTCGATCGACTCTACTGTGTCTGAAACTTGCAGATTTTCGACTATCGGTTCTGGTTGATGATGTTCGATCGACTCTACTGTGTCTGAAACTTGCAGATTTTCGACTATCGGTTCTGGTTGAGGATGTTCTATCGACTCTACGGTTTCTGAAACTTCTAGATTTTCGACTACCGGTTCTGGTTGAGGATGCTCGATCGACTCTAGAGTTTCTGAAACTTCTAGATTTTCGACTATCGGTTCTGGTTGAGGATGCTCGATCGACTCTACGGTTTCTGAAACTTCTAGATTTTCGACTACCGGTTCTGGTTGAGGATGCTCGATCGACTCTACGGTTTCGACAACTGGTTCGGATTCTGGTGGAGAAGGTTCGATCGACTCTACGGTTTGTGAAACTTCTAGATTTTCGACAACTGGGGCTGGTGGAGTAGGTTCTATCGGGAGTATCTCCCTTTTATAAAAAACATTTTTTACAAAAGTGAGCATCCTGCTTGCTTGTTTAGATATCTGTAGCGAGTAAGATGATCTGGTTCCTGTGACACCCAAACTGAGATGCTTCCCTTTTATCGGCTGTACGGTTTCTGGAACTGGTTCTGATTCTGGTTGAGGATGTTCTCTCAACTCTACGGTTTCTGGAACTGGTTCTGATGCTGGTTGAGGATGTTCTCTCAACTCTACGGTTTCTGCAACTGGTTCTGATGCTGGTTGAGGATGTTCTCTCAACTCTACGGTTTCTGCAACTGGTTCTGATGCTGGTTGAGGATGTTCTCTCAACTCTACGGTTTCTGCAACTGGTTCTGATGCTGGTTGAGGATGTTCTCTCAACTCTACGGTTTCTGCAACTGGTTCTGATGCTGGTTGAGGATGTTCTCTCAACTCTACGGTTTCTGCAACTGGTTCTGATGCTGAATGAGAATCATAGAGAGACTCTTGCCTATCTGAAACTTGCCGATTTTCGACAATCGGTTGCGATTCGGATTGATGATAATCCGCGATCGACTCTTGAGTTGTTGCCGCTTCTTGCAGATTTTGATCGACCTCCGGTTCGCTGTGCACCAGATTTTCCGGTTTCTTTTCAGCCGCTGTCAGCCTTAAAAACACATCTTCCAAACTAGCCCGATTGCGGCGCATTTCGCAGAGTCCGAATCCAGAGGCGAGGATAGCTGTGGCAATTTCTCGTCCGGGTTCTATGTCCGGTTCGCACAATGCCCGCAGGCGGTAGCGACCCACTAAAAATTGATTGCTTGGAATCAATTCCACCGATCGAACTCCCCGCAAGTTTTCCAAAGAAGGCAACAGCAGACTGTTTACCAAATCCCCCTCGCCTTCAACTTCGAGTTCGTAGCCCTCTCCGGCGGCCAACTCTCCCATCAAATTTTCGGGACTACCCGCAGCGACGATTTTTCCGCGATTGATGATGGTGACGCGGTTACAAGTCATGCTGACTTCCGGCAGAATGTGCGTGGAAAGGATGATTGTGTGCTGGCCGCCAAGACTTTTGATTAAATTGCGGACTTCGATGATTTGTCGGGGGTCGAGGCCGACGGTTGGTTCGTCTAGGATAATCACTGGCGGATCGTGGACGATCGCCTGCGCGATACCTACGCGCTGGCGAAATCCTTTAGAAAGCTTGCGGATTAAAACTTTGCGTTTATCAACCAGGCCGCAGCGTTCGATCGCGGAGGTAACTCGTCGCGCGCGATCGCCCGCAGGTACTTGCTTGATCCGGGCGACAAAAAACAGAAACCCTTCCACAGTCATTTCTGGATACAGTGGCGGGTTTTCCGGCAGATAGCCGATGCGCTGTCTGACGGCCATCGAGTCTTCGTGAACATCCATGCCGGCGATGCGGGCCGTACCGCTGGATGCCGGCAAATATCCCGACAAAATCCGCATCGTTGTGGTTTTGCCCGCGCCGTTTGGCCCCAAAAAACCGAGAATTTCTCCTGATTCGACCGAAAAAGACACGTCCGCGATCGCTGCGGTCGAACCGTAAGTTTTGCTTAAGTGTTCTACTTCAATCATTTGTCAGAAGTCACGCGATTTTAGGTTTTAGATTTTAGATTTACTTTGCCAACCACAGGCGGGACGCCTGTTCCACGAATTTGAGAGTCCCGCCCGATCGGCGGGTCGATCGAATTTATGGCGAAATTTTTAATTTGATTTTGTCTTCCAGTGTAGTCTGGCAAGAACCAAATCTATCATAAGGGTCGATCGGACTTTGAAGCAAAATGCTAGGTAGCAGGGTGCGGAGTCCGGAAATGAGTAGCCGATGTACATCGAATCGCTACCAACCGACGCACCCTACCAGTAGAGTCCGTGCCTAACCGAACCCTCAACTAGCTGCCTTCGATGTTCTTAGACGCTGTTTCTAGGTTGATATCGGCATTAAAAACAATCACAAATTGAGCCTTGGGGATTAACTGCCCGACGATCCGCAGATAGCCGTCAGCATCGGAATGTCTGAAAAAGTGGGCTAGAGTGATTCGCTGCATATTGGGAAGCAGGCGAACAACCAACCACCTGTTAAGGCGCTGTTTGTAGGGCATAATTAAGTTTGTCTCCATTCAGTGTTGGAGCCAAAGCCAGTTCAATGCTTGTCTAGGGCGCGGACTGGCTTTTGACTTTTGTTAGACTTTGTGTCTGTCTATAGACTAAGACCTCAACTACATATAGTCAACTGAATAAATATAATCAACTGAACTAAGTACGGGATAGATAATGACGCTGGGGCAAAAGCTAAGAGAAAGACGTGAAAGTCTAGGTTTGACTCGAATACAAGTGGCAAGAGCGTGTAATGTGGTGGAATCCACAGTCATCAACTGGGAAACCGACAGACACGTCCCCAAGCTATACCCAGCACAGATGAAAGCCCTGTGCGACTTATTGAAATTCTCGATCGAAGATTTAGTAGTTTAGCTTGGGGAGTTAAGATAAAGTAGGTTGGACAATCGCGCTTTTTTGCAGAGAGGGCGATCGCTTTCTATTTGGATTACTGCTGAAATTGAGCCAACAACCAAGCCCCTACCTGTGCTTGATCTTCAGTGCGACTCCGCCGCAAAGCCTCTTCCAAGACAGCAATAGTTAATCCCGGCAAAACTTCCGATTGAACAAGCCGCCGACTGCCATTATCAGCAATAATAGCAAAGGCAATAATTTGAGATTTCTGCACGTCTACTACCCAATATTCAGCGACTTTTAACTCTTCGTAAAGCAACCGTTTTTCACCAATATCATCAGCCAAAGTTGAGTCAGCAACTTCTATGACTAAATCTGGCGGTGGGGTAACGTCAAGACTTGCGATCGAAGTTCCTTTAGGTGCTAATGGCGCTCTTTCTCCAATATAGTAAGATACGTCGGGCTGACACTCTCGGACTCCTGTTTTACGGTAGCTACAGTTATCCAAACCATTTAAAGGGATAGCTTTCGCAATACAGAACAGACTCACTCCTAAAAAAATACTTCCATTGTCTCTAGCATGATCAGGCCCTACTGACATAGTTTCAATCCTCATTTGTCCGTTGCGGTAATAGCATTTGGCTTTACTGTAAGCTGGGTCATCTGCCATCGCGATGAATTCTTCCCATGTTGCTACTACCCAGATATCAGTTGGCAATTTAGTCTTTAGTCCACTCATTTTTTTCTCCCAAATATCTCGATCGTATAACACCACTCAATCAAATGCAAACCCTGTTCTCTCTACTCTTCCTCTGCGCCCTCTGCGCCCTCTGCGGTTAAATCAAAAAAATCTCAACTCCTTTTCCAAATCTTAATTTCCCCCAACCAACCCGCACTAACAATAGTCTTACCGTCGCTGCTAATCGCCACAGCGCTAACGTAGCCAGCATGACCGCTCAAATTACCTCTCAATTCGCCCGATCGCACATCCCAAAGTCTCACACTCTTATCCCAACTCCCAGTAACCAGCGTAGTGCCATCCCGACTGAAAGCCACCGACCAAACCCCGTCAGTATGCCCGCTTAAACGCCGAATTAACTGTCCGTTTCCCGCATTCCATAACCCAACAGTGCCATTGCTGTTTCCCGCCGCTAAACTTTTGCCGTCGGGAGTAAAAGCTAGCGACAAAACAGACAAGTTTTTGCCACTAATTGTGCGAATTGCTTGACCTGTAGCTAAATTCCACAACCTAATTGAACCATCTTTGCTGCCGCTAGCTAAAGTTTTGTTGTCGGGACTAATTGCAACAGCATTCACCAACCCAGAATGCCCGGTCAAAGTCCGCAGCAACTCTCCTGTTTTCGGGTTCCAAATCTTAATCGTTTTGTCCCAACTACCGCTGGCTACAAATTGACCGTCGGGACTAACGGCAACGCTCGAAACTGCATTTGAATGCCCGCTCAAAGTGCGTACAACCGCGCCAGTTTCTAAATTCCAAATTTTCACAGTTTTGTCGTCGCTGCCGCTAGCTAACACCTTGGAGTCCGCACTCGCGGCCAATGCGTTTACTGCTTCCGTGTGACCTTGCAGGGTAGTTTTTAATTGCCCGCTGGGAAAATTCCAAACTGAGATAGTGCCGTTGCTATTTCCTGTAGTAAAATAAGCGGAAGCTAGGGCAAGGGAACTGACAACTTCCGAAGGCCCTTTGAGGGTATTTGTGGCAGCAAAGGCGATCGCACTTGCGGGCGTGCGGGGCGCATTATTCGCCGGAGTTTTTGGGTTTCCGGCAGTAGGAGATTGGGGAACTGCTGGCAGCGAAATAGTCGATCGCCATTTCATGAAAGTATTAATTTCTATTCCCGCCGCCACGATTTTATCAGAGTTTTCCTCTAACCTGACAATGCCGTTAATTGCGACAACTCGGCCTGCATCATCGAGTACCGGCCCGCCGCTCATTCCCGCTCTCACTAAGTTGTTGTATACCAAAGTATAACCGTTCCAGGGAGTTTGGCGGCCGGTTAGCTGACCTTCCGTGGCGATGAAAATCGGCTGTCTGAGAGAACCGCCGGATATCGGCCAGCCGGCCACATAAGCCTTGTTTCCCTTAGTTGCTGCGGAATTGGCTAATTGAGCCAGGGGGTAGCTTTGAGTGCTGCTGAAGGGCACGACGGCTAAATCCATTCCTGGCACTCGCCGCACGAGGCTATAGTATACAGAGTGAGCTTTGCCGTCGGGAGTTACGACCTCGTAATCGCCGGCTTTATCGATAACGTGCCAGTTTGTGAGAATATAGTATGTGCTGCCTTGTTTCTCTAAAATTACTCCTGAACCGCCTTTTGGCCCCTGGATGCGAACAGTAATTTGTTGGGCAACGGTTTTAACTTTGTCGGCGGTTAATGCGAGGGCAATTTGAGGTGATGTCAGTGGGATGAGGGCGATCGAACTCAGGGCGATCGTAGCACTCAAAATAGCCGGAATTGTTCTGCTGTAATTCATTATTGTGTAAATTTAACATACCCACATATCCACTGACGCATAACTTTTCCGGTTTGTGGCATATTGACGGTTGAGAACGCCAAAACGCCTGCGCGACGATCGAACTTTCGACATTTGCACAAGCCTAAAAATATTTGACACAGCCCTCTGGCTAGCAGAAAAATTTAGAATCGGGAACCGCACCTAGCCTCAACAATAGCCACTGGCTGATCTCTATTCTTTTCTCGGCAAATCAGAATTTGAGCCAAACGCTGATCGGAATAATACCCATTAGCCATCCAGCCGAGGGGTGCGCCTGCGATCGCGCCGACTGCTAAACCAGTGAGCAGGCTCCAAACAAGATGCTTTCTGGCGATCGGGTTTTGTTGCATAAAAAATTATCCTAAACGCTTAACTTTAGCAAAAATACCACAAATAAAATTTACTTTCTTCCTTCTATTTACTTATTTCCTAAGTAGTAACCCATGATTAAGTATCATGTTCTTCACAGTCCGCTTAAGACAATCCCAGGCAACAACAAAAGGTGCGTCAGGATTGATGATTTTTTACCAGATTTTTAGCTTCGCGCTGACGCACCCTACGCACAAGTATTAGTAGAATGCGTCACTTGACAAAACCTAACGCTTGGGTTATTATTCAATTAGGGCTTATGCCACAATCCAAAAAATAGGGGCAACAACGGGGGCGATTGCCCCTACTACAGGCAGGCTGTGCATAAGTCCTGCAAACCCTAACGTTGGAGAACAGCGTCTCATGCCCAAAGTTCTTGAAGACCGCCAGAACAATCTATTTATATATATTTATACTAACGACCATATTCCAGCTCACGTGCACATCTTCAAAGGTAGAAAAAATGATAAGAACCAGATGGAAATCAAAATTAATATTGGCACTGAAAAACAAGCTCCTAGCTTAGTTTACGCACACGATCGAATAAAGGATAAAGATTTAGTGAGCGCTCTTAGATTAGTAGCCGATAATCAAGAAATGTTGTTAAGCAAATGGCAAGAAATACATCAATGATTATGGAAAAAATAAAATTTGTTTACCAATCTGAAGCTACTGTAAAATCAGTAGTTCCGCCTTAAATTGATGAGAGATTCTGTCTTTCCGGTAACGAAAGACAGAATCCATACGGGACAAGAGTTTGAGAATATTTAATGTCGAAAGTCACAAAAGAGGAATACATGGCAGTTAAGAGCTGGGACAAAGAATTAACCGAGGAAAATCTCCGAGAGCAAATAGCCCAAGCTAAGCAAGCATGGAAAACCGCTGAGGCTACAGAACCGCGTGCCGAATCCGTGCAATATAATCAGTCTGAAGATTTAATAGTTATCAAACTGAAAAACGGCGCTATTTTTTGTTTTCCTCCAAAGCTGGCACAAGGCTTAGAAGGTGCTTCACCAGAACAGTTGGCTGATGTTTGGCTGCCTCCTTCTGGCAGCAGCGTACACTGGGAAAGCTTAGATGTTGATTTTGGCATTCCCGAACTTGTAGCAGGTATTTTTGGCACAAAATCTTGGATGGCTGAATTAGGTAGGAAGGGAGGACAGGCAATTTCAAGCTCTAAATCGGCAGCAGCCCGGAAAAATGGCAAGAAAGGCGGACGACCTAAAAAGAATATTTCTGTTAATTCTTGACATTAATTTGAGCTGTGAGATGTCAGCGACTTAAATCCCCGACTTCTTGGAGAAGCCGGGGATTTCTTGTGTAATTCTATGCCAAATCAAACAGCAAAAATTCAGCATCTTCCGTAGCTTCAATCGCCAATTCAGACTCGCCGCTAACCGCCGCCGCGTCGCCATTGTTCAAAGGCAAACCGTTGAGGAAAACCGAGCCGCGAGCAACTTGCACCCAAGCGTGGCGATTCGGCTGCAAAGTATGAGAAACCCGCGAGTCTTTATCCAAAACAGCCGCATACAAATCAACATCTTGATGCACTTTCACAGCACCATCTCTCGCATCTCGTGCCGCCACTAAACGCAGTTTTCCGTGCCTTTCTGCTAGGGGAAACTCCCGTTGCTCGTAACTCGGCTGCAAGCCTTTTGTATCGGGTAACAGCCAGATTTGCAGCAAATGAACTGGGTCTGTTTGCGAGTTATTGAACTCGCTGTGCTGGATACCCGTACCTGCACTCATCCGCTGTACTTCACCGGGTTTAATCACTGCACCAGTACCCAAACTGTCCTTGTGTTCTAATGCTCCTTCTAATACATAAGTAATGATTTCCATGTCGCTGTGTCCGTGAGTGCCGAAACCTCTGCCGGGGCTAACGACATCCTCATTAATTACGCGCAAAGAGCGAAAATTCATATAATTTGGATCGTAATAGCCGGCAAAAGAAAATGTGTGGTAACTGTCCAGCCAACCATGATTAGCGTGTCCTCTTGCTTCACTTTTTCTAACGGTAATCATTTTCTCAATCCTCAGTGAAATTTATCGGGTATTTCTTTGATGTTTTTATTTTAAACATAGTCAAGCTATTATGGTAAGTACGCACTTAAAAGTGCGGTACTTACCAAAAAGATACTATGCAAGTCCAAGAAGCAAAGGTCGATCGAGCAAATTGCCCTGTAGAACGCACTCTAGAGGTGATTGGCGGGCGCTGGAAAGTCTTGATTCTGCGGGAGTTGTTTCAAGGAGTGAAGCGCTTTAACGAACTGCAACGAGCTGTCAACGGCATTACTCAGAAGATGCTGACGCAGCAACTGCGGGAAATGGAATCAGACGCGATCGTGCACCGGGAAATTTACCTGCAAGTGCCGCCAAAAGTTGAATATTCTCTAACGCCTTTGGGCGAAAGTCTCAAACCGATTATTAATGCCATGCACGAATGGGGAATTCAGCATATTAGCGAAGATGGAAAATGAGCGGTTTCTAGATGTTTTTTTCCGTCTTCCGACAGATTTCAAATTTTCAACCTAGTTCAACAATAATAATATGAACAACATAGAGCGTCTCGCCACCCTCAACCGCATCCGCAAACTCAGCCGCCTGATGGATACCGCCATTGGCATCCCCGGCACTAAATTTCGCATTGGTTTAGACCCCATTATCGGTTTAGTTCCGGGTGCTGGGGATATCGTAGATACCGCGTTTTCCGCCTACCTAATTTATTTAGCCACTCGATTCAACATTCCCCAAAAAACTCTAGGGAAAATGATTTACAATATCGGTCTAGAAGCCGTGGTTGGTTCAGTACCTTTAGTAGGAGATATCTTCGATGCTTTTTATAAATCAAACATGAGAAATTTGGCGCTTTTAGAAGCACACCTCGAAGAAGTTGAACCCGAACTAGCCGCAGTTGCAGAACCTATTCCTGAACCTATTAAATTGTAGGCGCGGGTTTCACGCACAATAATTATAAATAACCAACAATCTCTCAAGCCTGCCCCCATCAAACGAGAAATCCCGCGCCTATTTTTCGCATTTAAAATGTAGGGGCGGGTTCACAAACAATAATTGTAAATAACACACAATCTCTCAAACCCGCCCCCACCCAACGAGAAATGCCGCGCCTATTTTTGCATTTAATATAAATCAAGGTTGATGTGGATTATTTGTTAGGTGGGGGCGGGTTTCTTAGATTGTTCATAGCTGGCCGGTATTATTTGTAAAACCCGCCCCTTGTATCTTAAAAGAGTCAGGCGCTCAAACCGTAGACCGCAGGCTATAGAACCGCAGACACGGTTTTAATCGAACCGTAGACATGGTTGTAATTGAATCGTAACACGAGTCAAGATAAAGAAACCATTAAAGTTTCTTCCTTAAGGTACACGTGACAGTAGAAAGTGTTCTGATAGGACATCAGAAATCGGTGAAGTTGGCCCGCCCCTTAGACTATTACAAGTCTGTTGCGTAGATAAGCTCCCATTACTGATGACAGGCGCATATAAAAAAACTGGACAGTATCTTAGGTGCTCGTTAAAACGAGACAGCCTGCATTCACAAGGTTAGTTAAATGCCTGTCAGGTTCTTTCATAGATAGGAGTACATCGGGAGCAAACAATGACACCCACAGTTTTAGGCATAGATATCAGTAAAAAAGACTTTCATGTCGTTTTACTGAAAGAAGAACGTGGCTCAAAACCCAAAAAGTTCACGAATAATACCGAAGGATTTGAGAGCTTGAATAAGTGGCTCAAAAAACAAGGTGTCGAAGAACTTCATGCTTGTATGGAAGCCACCAGTATTTATGGAGACGCCCTAGCTGAATTTCTGTATGAAGCAGGCTACCAGGTAAGTGTGGTTAATCCGGCTCGGATTAAAGGGTTTGCTAAAAGCGAACTTTTGCGTACTAAAACCGACTCGGTAGATGCAGCATTAATTGCTCGATTTTGTGCAGCGATTAAACCGTCATTCTGGAAGCCAACCCCGTTTGAAGTCAAGGAATTACAAGCTTTACTGCGACGACTAGAATCTTTGACTCTTATGTATCAACAGGAAGAGAATCGTTTAGAAACAGCTACGGAAACTGTAGCTAAACTTACGAAAGCTCATTTGGAGTACATCAAAGAACAACAAGCAGAAATCAAAAAAATGATTAGCGAGCATTTTGACCAACATCCACATTTAAAACAGCAGCGCCAGCTATTGACTTCGATTCCGGGAATTGGAGAACAAACTGCCGCTGTATTGTTAGCTGAAGTTGGTCGAATTGAAGATTACAAAAATGCTCGTCAACTCGCCGCTTATGCAGGTTTGACGAACTGTGAGCGTAGTTCAGGAACTTCTGTGCATGGCAAAACTCGTTTGTCTTGTACGGGAAATGTCAGATTGCGAAAGGCCTTGTATATGCCTGCGGTGGTGGCGATGCGTTGTAATCCTTTGCTCAAAGCCATGACTGAGCGATTATTGGGTCGTGGAAAGGTCAAAATGCAGGTGATTGGTGCTTTGATGAGGAAGTTGGTGCATTTGGCTTTTGGGATTTTAAAGTCCCAAAAACCTTTCGACCCCAGTTATTTGATCGCTACCTCTTGACAGGTCAAGACAGTATCTACATTTTAATCATTGATGTCGTTTAACCGCTTCCACCAAAGCAATAACATCCGCTTCCAGAGTATTAAAAGCCGTTACCAGTCTAACAGTACATTCATCCCACCGATAAAACAGAAAACCCTCAGCTAAAACCGCTGTAATTACAGATTCGGGAAGTTGAATAAAAATCTCGTTGGCTTCAACCCGATGGAAAAACTTCGCTCCCTCAACTCCCGCCAAACCTGCCGCTAATTTGGCTGCCATATTATTTGCATGAGCCGCATTCTTCAGCCACAAATCATCCGTTATATACGCTTCCAACTGCGCCGACAAAAACCGCATTTTCGAGAAAAGATGCCCGCTACGCTTGCGGTAAAAAGGGAAAGTCTTTGCTAATTCTTGATTAAAAAAAACCACAGCTTCCGCAGCCATTGCGCCGTTTTTTGTCGCTCCAAACGAGAGAATATCTACACCGGCGCGCCAAGTGACATCCGCCGGAGAACAGCCCAAACTGGCGACAGCATTTGCAAAGCGAGCTCCATCCATGTGCAGGTGCAAATTGTGAGCGCGAACTACTTCCGAAATGTGGCAAATTTCCGCTGGATTATAGACTGTGCCGGCTTCCGTTGCTTGAGTGATGCTGACGGCTGCGGGTTGTACGTGATGGACGACACCTGCACCAGCGCGATCGAGTATTTTTCCTAAAGTCTCTGCCTCTATTTTAGCATGGTTTCCTGTTACTGTCACTAACTTTGCACCGCCTGTAAAAAACTCCGGCGCGCCGCATTCATCCAGATTAATATGAGATTCCGCGTGACAGTAAACAGCCCCGTAAGGAGGAGTAACAACCGCAAGGGCCAGAGCATTAGCAGCAGAACCAGTTGCTACCGGAAAAACAGTCACCGATGTCTCGAACAAATCCGAAAATTTAACTTGCAAACGCTGTGTATATTCATCATCTCCGTAAGACATCACAGCACCGCAATTAGCCGCTGCAATCGCCGCCATAATCTCCGGCGAAACCCCGGTTGCATTGTCGCTACAAAAATTCATTAGAATAATTGGTAAATAGAATCTATAATATAACTCAACAGTCAGCAGTCAACACTCAAGCATTAAACTAAGAGGCAGAATTATGGCAGAATACCGCCAAATAGAATACCGCATCGGCAAAGACGGCAAAATTACCGAAACCGTCCTCAACGCCACCGGTTCGAGTTGCACCGAAACCACAGCCGGAATTGAAAAAGCTCTCGGAAAAGTAGAATCTCAAGACTTGCTGCCAGAATACTACCAAGGCGAAGAAAACTTGATAGTTGAACCAACGCAGACTTTAAAACAAGTTTAGAAGAGTTAAAGATGTTTGAGCTCCTCGGTGCAACAGTTGATGTAACAACAGTTCCTGCCTTCAGCTTCGCGCTGGCTGTCGGGGGCATTTTTCTCATTTTAGTCTACCTTTATGCTGCATCTGAGGCGGGAGATGCGATCGAATTTAAGTACGATACAATTCTGCGGGAACGCATGAATCAGCTAGACATTCTCGATTGGCAAGATTTAGGCGAAAAAGCAGGCTTAAGTCGCTTTGCGGTGCGCTTAGTGCGGCAGGGAGACGTGGGAAAACTCACCCTAGACCAACTGAGGCGGCTGGCAACAGTGCTGAATTTAAATTTTCAAGAGTTCGATCGCACTTTGAGCGCGCTGCCAATGTCGGCTACAATCACAACTGATCCCACCGAAATAGAAGAATTGAGGCAGCAGTGTTTCCGGTTGCGATCGGAATTGCAGCAGCAAAAAGCTCAACTAACTGCCGATTTCCGCCGCGCTACCTTTGAACAGTTGCAAACTTTGTTAACCAACTATCCCGCCGCCCGCAAAATGGCAGAAGCCAAGCCGGATATGCCCGCCAAAAATCTCTCCGCTTTGTTTACTCCCTTAGAAAATCTCTTGTCAAGCTGGGATTTTCAAACAATCGGTTCTGCGTGGGAACAAACTGCTTACAATCCGCAGTTGCACCAGCCGGATGTTGAGGATATAACCGAAGGAGAATTAGTTTATATTCGGTTTGTCGGCTATCGGGAGGGAGAGCGAATTCTTACTCCTGCTAAAGTTAGTCGCACCCTTCCAGCGGGAATGAAAAATTAAATTTAAAATTTTAAATCAACATGACTACAGTTGCCATTGACTTCGGTACCAGCAACACAGTTGTCTGCATTCTTAACCCGGATACGAAAACCCCAGAAACTTTAAGACTGGGCGAGATGTCCCGCATTTTTAAAACGAATAATTCGAGCGGAGATGTGCGAGAAGTATCTGTAGTGCCGACTTTAGTGTTTGTGAAAAATTCCGGAGAGTTGGTGTTGGGAGAAAAAGTGCGATCGCAGCGTTTGGGGCAAGCCCAGCCCGACCGCTTTTTCAAAGCTTTTAAACGCAATTTAGCTGCCGACTTTCAGCCACCACCCCGCAATATCGACGGCGAAACCTACACAGCAGAATCAGTAGCAGAACAGTTTATCAAAACTATTTGGAAACAATTATATTTACAAAATATACAGCCAAAAAAAGTAATTTTTACAGTCCCCGTTGGAGCATTTGAGCGATATCTAGATTGGTTTCGCGACTTAGGACAAAGTTTGGGAGTTGCGGAAGTTCAGGTAATAGATGAATCCACAGCCGCCGCCCTAGGATATGCAGTAAAACGCCCCGGTTCTCTAGTTTTAGTAGTTGATTTTGGCGGCGGAACTTTAGATTTAAGTTTAGTTCGTACTGCTGTAACCCCCCACTTACCCCCCCGAAGCTTGGGGGGGCTGGGGGGGGTGCGTGGCGAAGTATTGGCAAAATCCGATGCTTATGTCGGCGGCGAAGATATTGACATCTGGATTGTGGAAGATTATTTGCGGCAAATTGGTTCGTCGCGGGCAGAAGTCGGCCCAGTTGGCTGGCAAAATTTATTAGAAATAGCGGAAAAATTAAAAATTCAAGTTTCTCAAGTTAATGAGGCGAAGGAAAGCTGGTTTGACGATGAAAATTTTATGTCTTACGACTTGCAGCTAAACCGAGACAAGCTTGAGGAAATTCTGGAATCTAGACAGTTGTTAGAACAGTTGCGGGAAAGTTTAGATGAAGTTCTGAGTATTGCACAGGGAAAAGGTATCGGCAAAGCAGATATCGAACAGGTTTTGCTGGTAGGAGGAACTTCTTTAATCCCGGCTGTATCTAATTTAGTGGTTTCGTATTTTGGGCGGCAAAAAGTCCAAAGAGACAAGCCTTTTGAAGCAGTGGCGCACGGTGCTTTAGCCTTGACACAATTAGCGAGTGTTGACGATTATTTGCGCCACAGCTATGCAATACGCCTTTGGGAACCTTATACTAAAGCTTATGCTTATTCGCCGATATTTAGCAAGGAAATGAAGTATCCCTGTCAAAGTTCCGAAGAGTTGACGCTGCAAGTGGCAATTGAAGGGCAAAGGGAAATTCGGTTAGATATTGGGGAAGTTGCGGAGGTATCGCAAGCGGAGGTTATTTTTAACGAAAAAGGGCAAATGACGAGCAGTTTGCTCAACAAACAAACGGATTTTCGCTCTCTGGAAAGCCACCACCAGCAGGTTTGTGTGGCCCATTTGAACCCGCCTGGGGTATTGGGAATTGACAGGGTTTCGGTGAGTTTTGAGGTGGATGAGAAGCGGGTTTTGTTGGCGACGGTGCGGGATTTGGTGACTGGTAAGGTGTTGGTGGAAAAAGGGGCGATCGCCAAACTGCAATAATGGTAAAATTTTTAGATAACATTCGGATCTTGAAATCGGTACTAAACAAACTCTCGTCCGGATGGTGCGCGGACGGAAGAATATCGATTTAAATCAAATTTATGCCGCCATGAAAAAGCAACAAAATAAATTTAGCCACCTGACGGCAATCGAAAGAATTTATCTGTCATTTCCGGCAAGATTTTTATTGGATAAAAACTTGCTGCAAGGGAAAGTCTTAGATTTTGGGTGTGGCTTCGGCAGTGATGTTAGATTGTTGCAGCAAAAAGGCTTCGATATTACGGGTTATGACCCTTATTATTTCCCGGAATTCCCCGAAGATAAATTCGACACAATCATTTGCTTTTATGTTTTGAATGTTTTGTTTCCTGAAGAACAAGCTAATGTCCTGATGGAAGTGTCGCACCTGTTGAAACCGGGAGGGAATGCGTATTTTGCGGTGAGAAGGGATATCAAAAAAGAAGGCTTTCGAGAACATTACGTGCACAAAAAACCTACATATCAGTGCATTGTCAAACTTCCATTTAAGCCAGTTCACCTAGATGAGTATTGCGAAATTTACAAATACGTGCATTACAACCATCAAAGGAATTCTACTAATAACTGCATATTCTGCAATCCGTATAAAAACCTAATTTTGCTAACTGAATCAGCAACAGCTTATGCGATGTTTGACGGTTATCCAGCCAGCAAAGGTCATGTTTTAATCATTCCCAAGCGTCACGTTGCTAATTATTTTGAACTTCCGTTTCGAGAGCAATCGGCTTGCTGGTTTATGGCTAATAAGGTGCAAAAAATGTTAAGTAAAGAGTTTCATCCTGACGGGTTTAATGTGGGAATAAATATTAATAAACAGGCTGGTCAAAGTCGCACTCACGCGGCTATTCATGTGATCCCGCGTTATAAGGGCGATGCGGCTGGGAATAAAGGCGGAATTAGGTATGTGATTCCCAAGAGTGAAAAATAAAAGTTAGCCAATTGTGAAAAAAATTATTTTTTACCGCAGAGGCGCAGAGAACACAGAGGAATAGAGAAGAGAGGAATTCATAATTTTTGTAAGGATTGTTATATTTGAGCAAAGGGCGAGCAAAATAGAGTTAAAATGTGTTTGCAAGATCTAAAACTACACATTAGCAGCAATTTGGTGTTCTGTTTATGTCTAAGCGCAAAAATCAAGAATGGCTCAAGGAAACCCTAGAGCTCAAAGAAGACCACAATTGGAAGTCAAAGCCTGGAACTCGAATTTTTGTAGCAGGAAGAGGTGCAGTCCGCTTTGATGTCCCGGAAGATTGGCATTTTGAACCGGATACTAATTCGTTCCGGTTTACGGATAAAAAGCCGCCGGATGATGATTGTCGTTTGGAGGTTTCGTTTAATTTGCTACCACCTGGTAACTGGGCAGATTTTCCGCTGGTGCCGCTATTACAGAAGGTGGTTGAAGATGATACGCGGAATCCGATCGCTTTTGGGGAAATTATCCAATTGAAGCGGCAAACTGCCCGCGTTGTTTGGACTGAATTTAAGTTTATCGACCCTCCAGAACAGCGGGAAGCTTTTTCGCGAATCTGTATTGGATTGGGTTCTAATGTTCAGTGTTTGATTACTTTTGATTACTGGGTTGACGATGCACAGCGTTTGACTCCTGTCTGGGATACGGTGATGGATTCGTTAGTTCTGGGTTTGTTTATTAGCGACCCTCGAACGGGGTTCGCACGTCCCGACTAGACCGATTTTCTGGGAAACTTTCACCAACTAATTTTGCTAAGTGTTGGATTGGCAAGCCACCGGTCAGTAAATTTAGAACCTATATTAAACTTTACAACCGCTTTGCCATGAAAATATCTGGCTTGCCAATTCCGTTGGCGTCGGGCATCACTCCCACGATCGCAAAACCCATTTTTTGATAAAATTCGTAGGGATGACCGCGCAAATTTCTAATTTTGGCGACGTGTTCCCAAACGTTAGGATAAAGATTGATGCCTGAAAGAGTGGTTTGATTGTCTTCGTCGTCGGTGCCCACCCACAGCACGAGCCCTCCCCGGTTTTTAGCTTCTGCTGCCAAATCAGCTACGAGCGATCCACCAATTCCTTGTCCGCGAAATTCTGTTCTCACTACCAGCGGGTGCAGTTCCCAAACATTACCGTCATACTGTTTAATCCCGCCAATCCATCCCAAAACTTGATTGGTGTCGCCGACAGCAATTCGACTGATGCGATCGGCTCCCAAAGATTCTTGCACTTCTTGCAAAGCAGAATTTAGATCTGGCCAAGCATCGGGCCAATGCTCTTTAAAACCTTCAACTATTAATTTAGCTACCTGTTGAATTTTTGGCTCGTCGCCAGCACGCAAATCTGTAATTTGTACGTTCATGAATTTACATACTAAATCAAGGATTACGGACTAATACGCTCACAAACCGGATTTTATAATCGGGGTAATCGGCAAAAACGAAGTCAGGACTCACGCAGAATCTAATTATATCAAATCCGCGTTAAAAACCCTCGATCCGACTCGGTAATTGAAATCGCTACGTAACGAAGTTGCGTCTGAGCGAGCGAGGAACTAACAAATAAAGAGGGTATTTAAGCCAGATTTGATATTATTTCTTGTGCCAATCGAGCTGGAACGCAGGTTAGTAGAATACCCTTGAGGTTAAAACCAGTTTGTCGGGCGAGGGCAACATTCGCTACAGCTTGCCCGATCGCTAGCTTTCATATTTCAGTCTAGGCTAATTTTGCCATAAAATCGGATTTTGCTATCTGGTAAGGGCGATCGATATTCTGTGGAGATAGTTGGCGATCGCTAGTTTGCTAGATTTGAGGCGATCGGCTAATCCTGAAAATGCTATAATTATTAACAAGTTGTGCTTAGGGAGACTACGGAAATGCAGCTCGCACCATTTGAAAAAAAGATGTGGAAGAGTTCGCCAGCAAACACACCCAATAAAATGTCAGAGCGATGGACAAATCAGCACTACCACTTTCAAGAAACATCCATAATTACCGAGATTGATCGTGAAAAACTTCCCCGCCTTGTCGAATCATTAAAGATGTCGGGTTATATAGAAATGCGGTCATTTTACCAAAGGAGGGCGCGTTGGGATGCCACGATGAAATCGAGATTAATTGAGTCATTTATTCTCAATATTCCCGTCCCTTCAATAATTCTGTATAAACAAGATTTCAAACCTCATGAAGTCTTGGACGGTCAGCAACGAATATTCGCTATTCAGGAGTTTTATGAAAACAAACTTAAACTGACTGGGCTAGAAATTTTACCGGAATTAAACGGACATACCTACAACAGACTTCCTCTAAAAATTAGAGCTAATCTCGATCGCCGTTCCATATCATCGATCGTTATTCTTGCCGAACAAACCTCCAATCCGGAAGCGGACAAGTTCCTCAAACAAAAAACTTTTGAACGTCTAAATGCTGCCAGATTAAACTTCAGCCATCAGGAAAGGAGAAATATTTTATATCCTGGTAAGTTCAATGAACTGTTGCTAAAATTAGCGCGGAATCCAATATTTGCTGAAGCTTGGGGAATTCCAAAAGACGATAAAATTAGAGAATTAGAAACAAATAGCATTTATGCAAATATGGAGGATGCTGAATTAGTTTTGCGTTTTTTTGCCTTAAGACATATAGAACATTCTCAACTAAAATTGGCAGATTTTTTAGACTTATATATGATGAAAAGTTTAAACTTTACCACGCACGATATTATTTTTTTGGAAGATACTTTTATAGAAACTCTTACCTTAGCATATCGAGTTTACGGAAAGCATTTATTTAAACCATTCGATCCTCAATCTCAAACTTGGTCTGAACAATCCAATCGCTCCTATTATGATGTGACTATGCTTGGCTTTAACAAGCGTTTACTTGATGATTATAAATTTTATTCTCAAAGAAATAAAATTATTGAAGCAACAAAAGACCTCTTTAACAAACCAGAATCTCATTTTTTGACAGGAGATGGAACAACCAAGGCGGAGATTCAGCAGCGGCTCGGAATATTTGACGAAATGCTTTCGCAAGTTATCGGAGAATAACTTGCGATGTTTGAGGAGCTGATCGAGAAAGCTAGTGTCAAAATTTCAACTGTTCGTGCGATAATCAAGACTAACGATCGACTTAGAAGAATCGTATCTCGAGACAGTTTAAATCAACAGCAGTTGGAAGAAAATCCTGAATTTGCCGCCTTAATAGAGGTAATTCCTAGCGAAAAGGAGTGGGAAATTTACGATCGCTGTGCTGTAGTAACCCGATTGTATGCTATTTACGAGCGCTTCGTTGAGGATTTAATTTCGGATTGGTTGCGACTTATGCCGGAGTTGGTTCCACGTTATTCAGCTTTGGGAGAAAAAATCCAAAATACCCATCGAGAGGGTATAGGGCGTTTATTGATTGACATCAAAAAGAATAGGTTTCAACACCTTTCAGTTGAGAAAGTAGTGCAAGGATTATCCTGTGGAATTACTGAGAATGGAAAATACGAGTTACTTCCTGAAGCCTTTCTATTGCACGAGCAAAATTTACGGAAGGAAGTGCTAGAAACAGTTTTGAAAAATGCGGGAATTGATGAGGCATGGAAATGGATAATTAACCACAAAGAAGTTAAATATTTTGTCGAGGAAGTTCGCGGCAGTCAAAACTCTGCTGAAGGAGAACTAAAACAACTGGTTGACTATCGAAATAAAGCAGCACACGGCTCTGCAGACGAGATATTAGGAATTCAAGAACTGTTGGATTTAGCTGATTTTGTTGAGGCTTTATGTAAATCCCTCGCTGATTTAGTCACCTACAATATAATTTTACGCCAGATCGATCGAGGGCTGGTAAGGGAGATTGGAAAAATTACTGAGTGGTTCAAAAAGCCACAAGCAGGCGTAGCCAAAGTTAAAGAAGTTACATTAACTGTAGAAGAACGTGTTTTTCTAGTTTTATTTAATGATGAATTGTCCTACTGCTACTCTGCTAAAATTGAGAGCATTAAGGTTAATGATATTTCCCACAATCATGTGGAAATAACCTCGGAGGAAGAAGTAGGGCTAAAGTTCGATCGGGACGCCAGAATAGGATTGACTATTTATGTAACTAAATCAAACCAAGTTGACTGAATCTTTCGTTAACTGCGATCGCCCGATCGCCAATTCCCCGCAAAATACTAACACAAGTGCCGTACAATTATCCCACCATCCGGCATCAACCAACCTGCTAACCCCATGCTTTGCGATTACCTGGTACAAATCCTCACCGCCCGCGTCTACGATGTTGCTCAAGAAACAGCCCTAGAATGCGCCCCGAATCTATCAGCACGGCTCAACAATAAACTTTTGCTGAAGCGAGAGGATATGCAGTCGGTGTTTTCCTTCAAGCTGCGGGGTGCGTACAACAAAATGGCGCAACTGTCGCCGGATTTGCTAGCACAAGGTGTGATTGCAGCTTCCGCCGGCAACCACGCCCAAGGAGTCGCCCTCGCCGCCCGCCACCTGGGAACTCGCGCCATCATAGTCATGCCCGTAACGACGCCGCAGGTGAAGGTAAATGCGGTGATAGCGCGTGGTGGAGAGGTAGTCTTGCATGGGGACGCTTACGATGATGCCTACGCCTTTGCGCGCCAATTAGAGGCCGAAAAAGGTATGACTTTTATTCACCCTTTTGATGACCCCTACGTGATTGCTGGACAGGGTACGATCGGCATGGAAATTCTGCGGCAACATCAAAAACCAATTCACGCGATTTTTGTGGCAATTGGTGGCGGTGGATTGATTTCGGGAATTGCGGCCTATGTCAAGCGGTTGCGGCCGGAAATTAAGATTATTGGCGTCGAACCGGTGGATTCCGATGCCATGAATCAATCGCTGAAAGCCGGTAAACGGGTGCGTTTGTCGCAGGTGGGTTTATTTGCTGACGGCGTTGCTGTGCGGGAAGTGGGGGAGGAAACTTTTCGGTTGTGTCAGGAGTATGTGGATGAGATTATTTTGGTGCATACGGATGATGTTTGCGCGGCGATTAAGGATGTTTTTGAAGATACGCGATCGATCTTAGAACCTGCAGGCGCTTTGGCGATCGCAGGTGCGAAAGCTTACGTCGAACGGGAACAAATCGCAGGAGAAACGTTAATTGCTGTGGCTTGCGGCGCGAACATGAATTTCGATCGGCTGCGTTTTGTAGCAGAAAGAGCCGAGTTTGGCGAACGCCGCGAAGCCATTTTTGCAGTCACAATTCCCGAACAGCCGGGAAGTCTCCGCAGGTTTTGCGAATGTCTGGGAAAACGCAATTTAACTGAATTTAGCTATCGAATTGCGGATGAGAAAGAGGCACATATATTTATCGGTGTACAAATTCAAAACCGTGCCGATGCCGTGAAGATAGCCGCAAGTTTTGAAGATTGTGGCTTCAAAACTTTGGATTTAACTGATGATGAATTAACGAAGTTGCACGTGCGGCATATGGTGGGCGGGCGTTCGATGCTAGCGAATCATGAATTGTTTTATCGCTTTGAATTTCCCGAACGTCCCGGTGCGTTGATGAAGTTTGTCGGTTCGATGAGTCCTAACTGGAATATCAGCGTTTTTCACTATCGAAATAACGGGGCTGATTACGGGCGAATTGTGGTGGGAATTCAGGTGCCGCCGGATGAGATGCAGGAGTGGCAGGCTTTTTTGGATACGCTGGGCTATCAGTATGGGGATGAGAGTCAAAATCCGGCTTATAAGTTGTTTTTGAGGTAGGGTTTTTTGGGAAATTCACCCTCTTTATGAAGTTTAAACCGGGGCAACCAGGGGAGGATTGCCCCTACAAAAACAAATTACTCGCAACGCGAGACTAAGAAATCAGCCGGATAATGAAGCTGTTAAGTATACTTAAGGAAAGAACACTAAATTTTGATATTTTTATGCAAACACCACAAAGTGGACAAATACCGGGAATTTTAATACAAAGTCTTTATGAAACAGATTTTTATGCTTGGACTCAAGAACAAGCAAAACTCCTCAAACATCGAGAATGGAGTCAAATTGACCTACCTAATTTAATCGAGGAGATTGAGTCATTGGGAAAACAACAACGCGCCGAATTAAGAAATCGCTTGAGTATTTTGATTGGACATTTGCTTAAATGGGAATATCAAGTATCAAAAAGAAGTCGCAGTTGGGTGAATACAATTTGCATCCAGCGTATCGATTTATTAGAGTTACTCAAAGAGAATCCAAGTCTCAAACCTTACCTACAAGAAGCTCTCCAGACAGCTTACATCAAAGGAATGGCATTAGCTTCTGGAGAAACAAATCTGCCGCGAAAAACTTTTCCAGAGAATTGTCCGTATGTGTTGGAAGACATTTTTAGCGAGGCTTTTTATCCGGGTGAACCTGCAACAGATGATGTGATGGAATGAGAGCGATATTAGTTTTTGAATTAGGGCGAGCGAGTTTAAGGTGCGTCAAAGCTAAATTATACCGTTACAACTCATCATAAAGGGAGATACTGAATTTGTCCTGCCAATTCTCCCTCAAGGCTGCACTCCAAAAGTATCAGAATATCATCAATTACCCTACCAATTGGTGCATCGAAGGTAACTTCAACAACTCCTGACATTGGCTTACCTGCGGCCATACGTTCATAGGCATAGCGCGTAATCGTAGCCACATCATAAGTCAGCAAAATTCGATTTTCTTGGGCTGCCCATTCCAGCACTATTGGGTCATCTTCACCGGATAAGCCCACATCTTGGACGCGAACAATATCAATATCTGGTTTGCGACGCATCAAACCTCTAACAATTGTATTGTCAAAGTTTTCATCCGCTAGGAATTTCATGCCGATCGCTCTTGTTTGCGGGCCATTAATCTGTCGCGCAATCCCTGCGGGTCAAACTTTGCTTCATTCGTCTTGCGAATCTCTTGTGCCTGTTGCTGTCGAAGCTGCAAATATGTTTCGACTTCCTGCTGGTGATTGAGGTAAAAACCTATGGTGGCATACACATCAGCCAACCGGAGTGACGGATAACGATAAACTATTTCCTCTGCTGTACTTCCCTGCTTAAAGACTGCAATGACGGTATCTAAAGTCACGCGAGTTTTACCCACTCGCACCACACCGTCAGCATTAGTTTCTAGGGGTGCAGGTTCAGCTACAACTACTAATGTCATGGCAACCTCAACGTTCGCTGTCTTGATTGTATCGGAAGGTCGATCAAACTTGACGGGCGATCGCACGATTCCCAAACATCAGGTTTATGAAATGCGATCGCCCTACTCGTCAGTAGCCTCAATTCTTCTGCAACCATTTTGTCAGCACGCGCATCCACTGGCCCGTATTCGGTGCACGCTGCAAGTCGCTCCAGTCTGCCATTTGGGCAAAACCTAGTCGCACCAGCCAATTTACTACGGCGGTTATGCCTTGGCGGGAGCCAACAACCATGATACGCACGGGTTCCCGGTTTTCTCGATCGTCCGTGGGAGTTGGGTCTTGTTGGATTTGGAGGTCGTTGGGCGGTTCGATTGGAAAGTCTTTAGCCATTGGGAAGTCCTCATCTTCAAAATCTACCAATAACTACATATGTGTAGTTACCTCTATCATACTGCAATAACTACATATGTGTAGTCATTTACGGTTGGGGCATCCCTTGGCATCATGGGGTGCATGGGAAAAGCTGGTCAAGTTCTGAGAGATGTGCTGAACACCTATGGCATTAGCCAAAACAAATTGGCGATCGCAATGGGTGTGCGAAGTTCTGTTGTCTATCGTTGGTTTAATGAGTTGATAGATCCAACTGGAGACACGCTTGTGAAGATGGTTGTGGCGTTAAAGTTGCTCGATATAGATGCAGCGCGGGAGTTTGTGCAGCGCTATTTGGGTGAGATTTTGGAGGATGAGGGTGAGGGTGAGGTCGATCGATCTACAAACACAGAATAGAGTTAATGATAAAATTATGGCAGAGTGGCAATGACACCGAATTCAAAGCGATGACAGCAGCACTTCCCATTTCTCTCACTCTCGAAGCTTTCCTCAAACTACCAGAAACTCAACCTGCGAGTGAATTTATTAACGGACGCATTCACCAAAAGAGTATGCCTCAAGGCAAACATTCTCGTTTGCAACTCAAGTTTTGCAACGCTGTTAATCTAGTTGCGGAAGCAGAACGAATTGCTCTTGCTTTTCCCGAATTGCGCTGTACTTTTGGCGGGCGTTCTATTGTACCTGATGCTACAGTATTTGCTTGGGATAGAATCACTTTTGAAGCGGATGGCGAAGTTCCGAATTCCTTTGAAATTCATCCCGACTGGACAGTAGAAATTTTATCCCCAGACCAGAAAGCAACTAAGGTGATTAGTAATATTTTACACTGTTTGAAATACGGGACTCAGCTCGGATGGTTAATCGATCCAGAGGAACGGTTTATTTTAGCATTTATTCCCGGACGAGAACCAGTTGAGTTAACGGGACAAGATCGGTTGCCCGTGCCAAGTTTTTTAACATTAGATTTGACAGTAGAGCAGGTTTTTGGGTGGCTGAAAGCAGGTGGATAACTTGGCTCTAATTTCGAGCAGATCGCAAATTCCGCACATCCTCAATAGTGAGTCCGGTTGTTTGACTGATAGTTGCATCATTCAGGCGATCGAGCAATTGCCGCGCGATCGCAACTAAGATGCGATCGCGCGGCGGTATGATATTCCTAATGTTGAAACTATTTGGTAGTTGCGGGCGATCGCACTTGGGTTTTCTGGTTAGGGCGATCGATCTTAAGCCTAATACTTAGAACTTAAAGTATTATATCAGCAGCGATTTCCTGACGTACTATCTCAGCTAGACTATCCCACTGAGCGTCTGTTGTAGCTTCAAATTGAGCCTGCCACGCCCGTTCATCACTGATATCCTCTTCCGCCATTAGAATGCGGATTAACTCTCGTTTCTCGATCGCAGACAGTTGTCTAATGGTAGGGAGTAATTCTGTTAGTGTCATCGCTTGTTTTCCTACGATGCGTCTATGTTAACGGTAGCAGGTCAACGCAGTAATTGCAACTTCCAGGGGATTTGGACAAAAAATGCCAAAAAATTCCTATAATAAAGACTCTTAAAAACTTAACACTAAAGGCTGAGGTTAACGTCGTGACAATAACTTCACAAGAAACGGATGTAGAGATTCAACAATTCCCTATTGTTCTGGGACAGGGAGGGGAAATTACTATTCCCCAGTTATTACAAGATGCTCTCAAAGTCGATCGGGGAGATATGCTGGTGCTACTGCAAATAGGCAATCTGATTGTGCTTGCTCCCAAACAACCTCAAGTTTCCCAACTAATCGATCGGATTGCAACGATTATGGAAAATGAAAATGTGGGTTTGACTGATTTATTGTCGGGTTTAGAGGCCGAGAGTGAGGCGATTTGGCGGGAGAAAAAGTCTTGATGAGCGACGAATAAGAAAGGAGAGCGTGCTTTTGAGTAATTCACTCTAGCCTACCGAATCTCCTTGCTTCCTCTTGCTTCCTTTTTTCTTCTTCGGCTTTCTTAATTGGTTCAAGTCTTAACCTCAAAGACTCCATATGATTGAGCCAAGAACCTACGCGAAAGCAATCGATAATATAACGATTCTGTCCCCAAACATATATTACGGAGAAAACTCGGGTGTGAAGAGGTACTAGGTTAATTTCGGTTGAACTTAATTCCCGCCCATCATCGTACAATTTATACTTGTAAGAAATTTGAACAATATCATCCTGGTAATTATACGTAGTTAAATCTAATTCATCTGTCTCCTTTTCATGTTTTTCCCCAAAATGGACAGTAAAAGGAATACAGATACTATAAACTTCCCTCGCCAGGGATTTTTGCCATTCAACTTTTTCATCAAATGTGTCAATTTTTTGCCAATCATAGTCATTTATTGACATTTGATATTTCTCCATTAGATATGTATTTTTAGTATAAAAATATTTAGAACTAAAGATCGCTGTCAAGCTTATATTTGCAACAAAAAGTAGCCATCTATTTCATCAAGAGATCAGGCAGTTTTTGCCCTATATCCTGGATCACATAATCAGAAAAACTCGAAGCAAAATGCCTACCTCCACTCTTCATTTGGTAGCCAGATTGCCGTGATTGGTTATCATACCAATAATGAACATGGTTGTCATCTGGATCAGACTCACTGGTAGGTGCTACCAGGAAACCTATTACAAGACCTGATGATGTATCAACGTTAAATTTAACTTGATACCCAGGCAATTCAGAGTAGGTATTCCAAGTTCTTGGCCAAACTCGATCTTTTCCCATAAAACACCTCGTGATTTTTTGTTCATACTAGACCGATCGCACTAACCCTGTAAAGGAAAAAAAGTTGGAAAAAGTTGGAACTTCCTAAAAATCCGACGCGAAGCCAAAAAAAGTGGGAAAAAGTGGGAAAAAGTTTGGTATAGTAACCATACCTATCTCACCATCCCACCTATGGATAGTCCTCAGATATTGCAATTTGTCGATGAAGCTGTCTATACCAACACAGGTAAACGTCTAAATAACTTGCAGCGGAGGATTATCGCAGGCATACTGAAGCGTCAAAGATATGCTGATGTTGCAGAAAGTTATGGTTATAGTTTCCAGCACGTTAAAAAGGCTAGTCACGAACTTTTACAAATGTTATCTGAAGTGTTTGGCGAATCTGTTAAAAAAAGTAATCTTGAATCCGTTATAGAAAGACAGATAAATCAGAATATAACTCTTGGTAAAAATAATAATTTTCAAAATAACAGAATTAGCTACGTCAATAATTGTCCTACTCCGTCTACTCCTACCCCAGATAAAAGTCAGCCGGAAACTGGCGACTTGCAGGAGGAAACCCAAATAAAAACTAAGATTGAAACAATTGATAAATTACGGCAGTTTGGCTTGAGCGACGAGCAAATTGCAGAAGCGCTAGATATACCTTTAGAGCTGGTTAAGCAGGTGGACTTCGAGGAGTAAATCTGTGCTATCTCCGAATTTTACTGGATCGGGCGATTCCCTACGGGATAGCTTCGCTTCACGCTCTTAGTTGTTTTGTTATAATCATCGAATGTTGCCTTGTTGAAGTAAAATAAAATATCCCCAGATATTTTCAGCTATGAACACAAAACTAATTGAATCCTTAGTACAAATCATCCAGACACTCTCAGAAAAGGAGCAATTGCTAATAAAAGTCAAACAATTTAATAACATCCCCTATCCTTCTACTGTGGAAATAATCCAGTTAGCCCAAAGCGGAGGAGCATTTCCATTCCTGCACGACGAACCTGATATTTACACCCTTGAAGATGGAGAGCCAATTTAGTGAAGCTAAAAAAGGAGATATTGTTTTATCCCACATTCCGCAGGTCTTTAAACAGAATTGATGGTTATAAATTTGAAAAATTTAAGCCTGAAGTGATTGCTGACCAATAACTTCAGGCTTTTTGAGTTAAAATGAACTCATCGCGGGTCAAAGAGGAAAAAACCATGAATGAGCCCAAAGAACCCAAAAAAGTCCTAAATTTAGACCTTCTAGGAATAGTAGCAGGCATAATAGACAAGAGGGAATTAGTAGAAGAAGTCAACTTTCATAGTAAGAATAACAACCCAAGAAATTCTCAGCCCAGGACAAGTCATGAAAGCAATGATTTTAAATGGACTAGGATTTTTAAGCGCCATTATACATATTCGAGCAATTTTTTGTAAAAAAATCAAGATCACATCTAATAGGAATCTAATAGGAAAGGGAATACTACCTGAACATCTAGACGACTATAGATTCGGAAGAGCACTCGACCAATATTATCAAGTAGGAACCCCAAAACTCTTCACAAAAATCGCCATCAAAGCCACAAGCGATCGCCCTTAAGAACGATCGCCCGCCATCCCATCCGCGTCCATCCGCGTCCATCCGCCTACATCTGCGGTCAAAAAAAGAACCATCGCCTCAAAAAAATAAGGTGGGCCGCAGCCCACCCTACTCAAATTATTTCGCAGTCACCAACTGTGCCGGCAGCCGCTTAAACGCCAACCTTTCATTCTCGATATCCACAAAAATGGTATCGCCGTCAGCAAAATCTCCCCGCAAAATACCCTTCGCTATTTGCGTTTCCAACTCGCGTTGAATTCCCCGCTTCAATGGCCGCGCACCGTAAACCGGATCGTAACCAATTTCTGCTAAGAAATCGATCGCCGATTCCGACAATTTCAGAGACATTTTGCGATCCGCTAACCGTTTTTCCAAGCGCTTAACTTGCAACAGCACAATCTGCCGCAGTTCTGCCTTACTCAAACCGTGGAAGATAATCATCTCATCAATCCGGTTCAGGAATTCCGGGCGGAAAGTTCCCCGCATCGCTTCCATCACCCGACTCCGCATTTGTTCGTTATCTCCCGCCACATCTAAGATGTATTGAGAGCCGACATTCGATGTCATAATAATCACAGAATTCTTAAAGTCTACCGTGTGACCTTGAGCATCCGTGACGCGGCCGTCATCCAGAATTTGCAGCATGATGTTGAATACATCCGGGTGCGCTTTCTCAATTTCATCGAATAGAATCACGGAGTAAGGACGGCGGCGCACAGCCTCAGTTAATTGTCCGCCTTCATCGTAGCCAACATATCCCGGAGGCGCACCAATTAACCGCGAAACCGCGTGTTTCTCCATGTATTCCGACATATCTATTCGCACGATCGCTTCTTCCGTGTCGAACAGATAAGCCGCTAATGCTTTGGCTAATTCAGTTTTACCAACACCCGTGGGGCCGAGGAAGATAAAACTGGCAACCGGACGATTGGGATCGGCTAAACCGGCGCGCGATCGCTGAATTGCATCTGCAACCGCAGTCACCGCTTCATCCTGTCCAATTACCCGCTTGTGCAGTTCATCTTCCAAGTGCAGAAGTTTCTGCATTTCCGATTCAACCAACTTGCTGATCGGAATTCCCGTCCACTTGGAAATAATCTCCGCAATGTCACCTTCTGTAACTTCTTCCCGCAGCAGAGTTTGACCTGTGGTTTGAGTTGCTGTCAGTTGAGTTTCCGCTTCTTGCAGTTGTTTTTGCAACTGAGTTAACGTGCCGTATTTCAACTCAGCAGCGCGGTTTAGGTCATATTTTAACTCAGCTTGCTGAATTTCAATATTGACCTTATCAATCTGTTCTTTAATCTTTTGAATGCTGCCGATGACACCTTTTTCCGATTGCCATTGAGCATTCAAACCGTTTTGCTGTTCCTTGAGGTTGGCTAAGTCTTTTTCCAGTCTTTCCAAACGTTCTATCGAAGCAGAGTTACTTTCTTTTTGCAGCGACAGTCTTTCCATTTCTAGCTGCAAAATCCTGCGGTCGATTTCGTCTAGTTCTTCCGGCTTGGAGGTAATCTCCATTTTGAGTTTAGCCGCTGCTTCGTCCACTAAGTCAATGGCTTTGTCTGGAAGGAAGCGATCGCTAATATATCGAGTAGACAAAGTAGCCGCCGCCACTAGGGCGCTGTCAGAAATTTTAACGCCGTGGTGAACTTCGTACCGTTCTTTCAAGCCCCGCAAAATCGAGACAGTATCTTCAACTGTCGGTTGGTCAACATAAACTTGTTGAAAACGGCGTTCTAGTGCCGCATCTTTTTCGAGGTACTTGCGGTATTCGTCGAGAGTTGTAGCGCCGATACAGCGCAATTCTCCCCTCGCTAACATGGGTTTAAGTAAGTTACCGGCATCCATCGAGCCTTGAGTTGCACCCGCACCGACAACGGTATGAATTTCATCGATAAATAAGATGACTTTGCCGTTGCTGTCGGTAACTTCTTTGAGCACCGCTTTCAAGCGTTCTTCAAATTCTCCCCGGAATTTTGCACCTGCAATTAACGCGCCCATATCTAGGCTAATTAATTGTCTGTCTTTGAGAGATTGTGGCACATCTCCGGTGATAATTCGCTGGGCGAGTCCTTCGGCGATCGCAGTTTTGCCGACTCCCGGTTCCCCAATCAATACCGGATTATTTTTGGTGCGACGGCTCAAAATTTGTATCGTGCGGCGGATTTCGTCATCCCGTCCGATTACCGGATCGAGTTTGCCTTGACGCGCGGCTTCAGTCAAATCTCGGCCGTATTTTTCCAGCGCTTCGTATTTGCCTTCTGGATTTTGATCGGTCACTTTGTTCTTCCCCCGGACTTGGGTAATGATATCTTTGAGCTTGGCTTCATCTAGTTTAAATTCTTGTAGTAGATTTTTGCCAAAACGATCGTCCTTAACGTAACCTAGTATCAAATGCTCGATCGAAATAAATTCATCGCCGTAGTCTTTGCGATAAGTTTCGGCGCGATCGAGCAAAGTGTCGAGAGAACGACCGAGATAAACGTTGCCGCCGCTTCCAGTAATTTTCGGCTGACGACTGATAAACTCATCAGTGCGATCGCGCAATTTTGCTACAGAAACTCCCGCTTTGTTAAATAAGCTGCTAGCGAGCCCAGATTCTTGTTCCAGCAAAGCTTTCATCAAGTGTTCGCTTTCTAGCTGCTGCTGCTGACCTGCTTTGACGATTTCGGGGGTGCGCGCGAGGGCTTCCCAGGCTTTTTCTGTAAATTGGTTTGGATTATTCGGTTGCATAAATTTTAATTCCCTGAATAGAAAATGATGACTGCTGTAGAGGCAATTGCTCGATCGCCCGTACAATTGTCATTGTAGGGAGTTGCGGAGGGCGATCGGATCGGTGTTCCCCTATCTGTAGATAGGTATTTCCGTCCTTTGTCGCAGTCTCTGGCAGCCAAAAGCAAACTGTCGCCCCTAAAAGTTGCACTCTTGGATAAAAGCAACTCTCACATTAAAAATGCTTTCTAGTGCCACTTAAAAAAACTGCACATTCTTAAACAGTCTCGTGCGGAAAATTGAGAAACACTCATGTAAATAGGAGAGAGGACTTGATAAGCGTCACAGTCCTATAGCTAAACCCAAAGCGTTATTGTTTTACGCATCAATAACAGCAGCTATAACTCTCACACCTAGAAAATATAGCTATGAAAATTTTACCTTTAATTTCGTTAGGTATTATAGCAAGTGCCGCGATCGCACTAGCCCCTGAAGCTTTGGCAAGTACCTGGCGTGCCGCACACCGGATGTCTGGTTTTTCCGCCGACAGCAATTACTACTTGTATCTAGAAAGTTCCAGAGATACAGGAGCGGGAATTCCCAAAGCAAAATTGCAAATTGTCCAAGTTGCTGCAAATTCCTGCATCAAAAATGGGTGTATCCAAACTAAATATGGCGAGCCAGACTCCAATAAAAGCACTAAAATGGCAGAAGATGACTTGCTTAAAAAAAGTTGGAATAACAGGCAAACTTTGAAGTTAACTCCTCCTCAAGCTGGAACTAAACTGAACATTATTTCTCGTACTCCCGGAGCCAATGGAAGCGAGACAGTCGCCGTCAAAGTCAATACCGCAAAGCCTTTACAAATTCGCCTGGAACAGCGGCAAAAAACTACTCCTCCTGGCAAAGAAAGCGCGGCAATGCGTCTTGTAATTAATCATAACGGTCGGCAGCGTGTCCTCGGATCGCTGAACAATTTTCAAGATTGGGTGTTCTCTTATTCAATCCGAGAAGTTCGTTTGTCTCCGAACGGGCGCAATGTCGTTGTCCTGGTGGACAAGACAGAACGCACTTTTGAAGGAGTCTTGAAAACTACTGTTGTACAAGGCTTTGTTCTGTAGGCTTGCTATATTCCCAGGTTTTGACCTGGGAATTATCAAAACTTACGCAGAACCCCTATATGTAAGATGTGCAGCGTTCACCTACAAATAGAGTCTGTGCGTCAGTCCGGGTTGTTAATTATTCTTTATTTTGATAATTGATATATCAATACATTTTAAAATTTCCCTCTTCCTTCCTCGGTGTTTCTTTTTCCTTGAACATCTGCCTCCTGACTATTGAGGAATGCTCAATAATTAATCCGTGTATCCGTGTCAAAATCCATATTTTGCCTCACTTCATCCCTGCATTATCACCCGTTCCGGGAGACTGACAATAAAAGTTGAACCTTTACCGTCTTCGCTTTCGACGCTAATTTCGCCGCCGAGAATTTGACACAAACGCTGGCTAATTGTCAATCCCAAACCAGTGCCTCCGTACTTGCGAGTAGTCGAAGCATCAGCTTGGGTAAAAGGTTTAAATATCTGCTCTAATTGCTCGTTTGTCATGCCGATGCCGGTGTCGCTGACTCTAAACATTAAAACTTGAGAAGTATAGTTTGAACCCGATTGAAAATCATTATTTTTATTTGGTTTCACCGGTCTTGATTTTTCAATTTTCATTCTTTCGACGCCGATAGTAATGACGCCTTTTTCGGTAAACTTGGCAGCATTGCTGAGCAAATTGAGGAGAATTTGTCGCACTTTCGGTTGGTCGGCGTACATTGTGCCGAGTTCGCCTTTTGTTTTCAGTGCTAAAGCATTGCCTTTTTTTTCTACTAGCGGTTGAGCCGTAGTCATCACTTCTTCAATCATGGTTGCCACGTCGAAGTTTTCCAAATAAAGGGTGACGTGACCTGCTTCTATTTTGGAAATGTCGAGGATGTCGCTAATCATATCCAGCAGGTGTTTGCCTGCGGTTTGAATTTTTTCTAAGTCCGGGAGAAAGTCTTCTGAACCCGAATCTTGAGCATCTTCTTGCAGCATTTCGCTGTAGTTGATGATGGCATTGAGGGGGGTGCGGAGTTCGTGGCTCATGTTGGCGAGAAATGCACTTTTGGAGCGGTTGGCAGCTTCGGCTGCTACTTTTGCTTCGTGCAAGTCTTCTGTATATTCTGCTACGCGCTGAATGAGTTCGTTGAGCGAAACTGCCAGCATTCCCACTTCGTCGGAAGTAGTGACGGGTACTTGCAAATCAAAGTTTGATTCTTCGGTAACTCGCTGGGCGATGAGGGTGGTGGCTTCTAAGGGGCGGGCGATCGCCCGGCTGGTGTATGCTGCAAGTACGGCTGCCAGACCAGCGGATACTGCTAGAGAGCCAACCAGAATCAGAGTTCCAAGTTTTTCGGCTTCCTCGTAGGTTCTAAATGCCTCATCTGCTTTATCGCGAAAGTTGCCGGCCAGTTGGGCTGAATCTTCGGAAAACTGTTTGAGTTTAAAAGCAGTTTCGCCTGCCACAAAATTGTTCAAGTTCTGCCCCAAAGCCTGCTGCTGCTTCGGATTCAAAGCAGATAATTTCGCAGCAGCCAACAATTTTTGTACTTGTTGAAAGTATGATTCTACGGTTTTGCCGTTGACTTGAGCGAACTGTTGAAGCTGTTGGTAGTCTTTGGCAATCTCGGGATTCTTTGTCTGCGACGGGGTTTGCAGTTGTTCGAGGATGCCGCTCATCTGAGCAACGCGAGTCAGGAATTCCGAGCGTTGGCGATCGAAAATTTGCGGTTTGGCCGTCAGACTCGCGAGCTCTTGCTGCTGAATTCTGACTTCCTGCACCGTGTTGTTGAGGTTTGTCAGGATTTCCGCTTTATCTCGGTCGATCGCTAGTTTTTCTCTAACTTGCTGTTTATGATAGGATTCTACTCCCCGTCCCGCCACAGCACCCAAAACGGCAATACTAATGACCAAGGCGTATCCGCAGCCGATTTTCTGCCTGATACCCAAGCGGCCCAACAGACTTTTCAACCCTATTTGAGGACGGTTCTGCAGTTGATTTTTCAAAGCTAAGGTTAAAGACATGGGCAATGTACTCGTCACCTTTGAGAGGCACCATCTATATTCTAATTGATGCCTGCCGGAGGGTAAATAAAGTTCTGGCTTCAAGCCAGCTTTCGGCAGTTATTGGGCCTTTGCAGGGTTCCACAGCTCGATCGGCTTGACAGTTTGGAGCAGTTATGCGTCAGAAATTATAGCAGAAGGAATAAGGCTCTTCGGCTGCCTTCGGCTAGCTTCCCTTCGGCGATACGAGGGGGCAAGTCGCTCAGAGTAAAAAAAAGCCAGAAGGAAGAACCAGTCAAAGGCATGGTTTCAGTAATTAAGAACGTCCTCACCGTTTTGGTGGTTGCGATATAAGTCGCGAGTTATAAGTTGCAAGTTATGAGTTAGATTTCTGATTGAAAACTCTACTCTACTCGCAACCCACAACTCTATCGCTGTTCTCCTACTGGCAAAGTCGAAATTGTGCTATCTCCGCAGGAATTCTTGAAGCATTAGGTACGCTAGCAGAGGCAGGGACGAAGATTCCCAGGCCGTAACTGCAACCCTCTGCCGTCGTGCATTCCCCAGGCTTAGCAGTGATTTGATATTGACCTTGGGATGGGGGAGTAAAAGAGATTGACGCCAGTTCGCCTGTTTTTTGACTCGCAGCGATTTCCTTACCGCTTTCATCCTTGAGAGATAAGTTTAAATCCTGACAATTTCCGTCGCAAGTGCCAACAAAAACATACTCCACATTAGGATGCAGCGTTGCTCTAAAAGGAGATGAAACTTGCTTGCGAACTTGGCCCAGCAACGGCACAAATACTAATTTTTGACCGTTGCCTTTCCGCTGGTCAACTTCTGTTTTCAAGCGACAAATAACCGTTTTTTGGTTTTCGGTCAGTTCTTGAGCAATCGCATTTCCTACAATTGCAGTACCGAGGATCAGCGCAAGGCCGGAAATAACCAGATGTTTGAAATTCATTGATGTCCCTTAAAGTTAATTTTGGGTGAGTGCAATAGACCGCTTTTGTCAGCAGTCTATTAGTTTATCTGGAGCCTATCACATTTGTTGACTTTTCCGAAAAAACAGCTCGGAGAAAAGTGCGATCGAACTCATGTCTGGTTTTAGATGAATCTGGCGTCAGCTATCGCCGAAACTCCACAGATTGCACACCGTAGGAGCAGAACCTCGTCCTGATTGTATTCTACTAAATTAGGACGATCGGCATCGGTATCTAGAAACCCGCTTGCTGGGCCGATGCGGAGCAGCTAAACCTAAGATTTATAGTATAGACGGGGTTTAACAAAACCGGAGTGAGTCCAAGACTGTAAATGTCTGATACAGGTTCCCAGATTCCACCCCAACAACATAATCTGGTCCCTGTCAATATACAAATCGGTTGAAACTTGTGGCTATACGAGACTAACAAAACTCCGAAGGCAAGAGTTAGCTCGTACTCCTACCATTTTCCTTATTTTTACCCGATCGCGAAGTCGAAGTTCCTTCTTCCCATCATTTATCACTGTTCCGAAATTTCCACGCGGGAACAAACTTAGAATCTCCCCAAACGCCGCGGCGATTTTTCTTAGCTTCGGCTTCCGCTTGTTCCAGAATACTTGCACTCGGACAGTTTTTCAAATAAGGACGGTAAACCATTGCTAATCCTTCGCGGATCAAAACTTCTTGGGCAAATGTACCATTTGGCAACCGAACTTCGCTAACTTTGCGGCCATAGCGGTCAGTATCGGTGACGGTCAAAACAACGCGACCGCCCCCTTGTTTGACTAGCTGCTGCATTCTTTGGTGCGCTAGATTTCCCCACTTAAATTGATTTTTTTTGGCTGCTGCTTTGCTATTTTTCTCAGCATTGGTGTGCGCGACTTCCGGTGCATCTACACAGGCAAAACGCACTTTTATATCTTTCCCGGCGGCATCGCTAGCGACAAGGGTGTCGCCGTCGCTGACTCGCTTGACAGCATAGTTGTTGGGCGCTAACTTTTGGGGACACCCGAATAGTAGCAATAGCAGAGCAACAGCACTTAAGGTTTTTATTTTTGGGAAAATGGCGATTTTTGTTTTGCTCATATTTCTCTGTTTTATTTTGTTTCCATCCAATTTTGCCCAGCGTGGATGTCAACTATCAGCGGTACGCTAAGTGGCAGAGCATTTTCCATCGCAGTTCTAATTTTCGGCTGCAATTCTTCCCATTCATCGGGAGGTACTTCAAAGATTAATTCGTCGTGAACTTGCAGCAGCAGCCGCGCCTGATAGTTTTGCAAAATTTTGTGTACTTCAATCATGGCAAGTTTAATGATATCAGCACTAGAGCCTTGAATGGGAGCGTTGGCTGCGGCCCGCAAAGATTGGGCGTCATCTCTGCTGACAGATTTAAGTCTATCGGAGTGAATGTCTTGGGGATTGCGGCCTTTTAAGTCTAGGAGGCTTTCGCTCTCGAATTTTAAATAGCGGCGGCGACCTAGAATTGTGGTAACGTATCCGAGGGCGATCGCCTCTTTTTTTACTTTCTCCAAATATTCAAAAACTTTACTGTAACGCTGGTTAAATCGTTCAATAAACTTTTTACCGTCTGCGGAAGTTTTGCCCATCGAACGACCAAACTTGATCGCCCCCATACCGTAAATTACCCCAAAATTAATCGTTTTGCCAAACCGTCTTTCGTCCGGCGTTACTTCCTCTTTTTCAAACAGCAGTTGAGCCGTCACGGTATGCACATCTCGGTTATTTTGGTAAGCTTCTATTAACACAGGTTCTTGACTCAAATGAGCTAAAATTCGCAGTTCAATTTGAGAATAGTCAGCCGACACCATCAGCCAACCTTCCTCCGGTAAAAAAGCCTTGCGAATTTGCCGCGAAAACTCGGTACGAATGGGAATATTTTGTAAGTTTGGATTAGAAGAAGAAAGCCTTCCCGTACCCGTTGCAGTTTGGTTGAAATCTGTATGCACTCGCCCGGTATCCGCACGCACTAACTGCGGCAAAGCATCGACATAAGTTGATTTCAACTTGGATAATGTTCGGTGTTCTAATAAATCGTCTACAATCGGGTGGTCTCCTTGCAATTTATCCAATACAGCGGCGTCTGTAGAGTATCCTGTCTTAGTTTTGCGAGACTTTTTCTGAAACTCATCCGGGATTTTTTCTAACAATATTTCGCTGAGTTGTTTCGGGGAACCTAAATTAAACTTTCTCCCCGCTGCTTGATAAGTTTTTTCTTCTATTTCCTTTAAGCTCTTTTCTAGCTGTTGCGATAGTTCTTGCAGATATGCTGAATCAATGCGAATTCCGCAATATTCCATTTCTGCTAAAACGGGTTCTAGGGGCTGTTCTACTTCCAGCAGCAACCGATGCAGAGACTTTCCGGGAAAGTTAGCTTCATCAGCTTCATCCAATTTTGCTCTAAGTTTACCTACTAACTGAAATGTAGTGTAAACATCCATGCCGCAGTAGTCGGCTACTTTTACAATACTGATGTCAGCAATTGTTTTGTTTTTCGGCACTAATTCATTGTATGTTTTGGCAACAATGCCTAAGTATTCCCTTGACAGTTCGCTGAGACTGTGATTTTTTTCGGGATTGAGTACGTAACTGGCTAGCATGGTGTCGAAAACGACTCCTGCTAGTTTAATTCCTTGACACCGCAGGATCGATCGATCAAACTTAGCATTTTGCAGCGCCTTGGGATAATTCTCGCTTTCCAAAATCGGACGCAAAGCATTTAAAACTGTGGCTTTGTCCAAGTTTGTGCCCGTTTTGTGTCCCGTGGGAATGTAAGCGAGATCCTCTTCACCGATTCCCCAACAGCAGCCAATTCCGACTAATTCGGCGTCTCGCGCTTCGATGGCGGTGGTTTCGGTATCCCACGCCACGGGTGAGGCTTTGTCGGTGAAAGTTTGCAGCAGTTCGACTAATTCGTTTAACTGTTCGGTTGTTTGAATTATTCGGGGTTTAATTGGCAGTTTGTTTTCCTGCTGGGCGGCTAGGGTTTCTGCGGGACTAAAAAACCACAATGCGTCGTCTTCTGAACTTTCAGAAGTTGCAGGTGACTTATCTATTGTGGGGTGGGCATCTTGCCCGCCCTTTGCAACAGGCAAGATGCCTGTTCCACTGTCGGCAACAGGCAAGATGCATGTTCCACTGTCCATTGAATTGATTGTGGGGTGGGCATCAGGTTCGCCCTTTGCCAATGGTTCTTCTACACCACCAAAACGCTTTTGAATTTGCTTTACTTTGCTTAAAAAAGTTTTAAATTCCAATTTTTCCAGCATGGGAATCAAGGCTGATTCGTCAAAACCTATAAGCTGGCAATCTTCTAAGTTTATTTCTAATGGCACGTCTTGGACAATTGTCGCCATGCGTTGAGAATGGTAAGCAGCTTCTTTGCCTTCTTCTAGCTTTTTCTTAGTTGCTCCTTTAATCTCGTCGATGGCTGCATAAATTCCATCAAGGGAATTGTAAGCTTCCAGCAATTGCAGGGCGGTTTTGTCGCCGATGCCTTTAACTCCGGGAATATTATCGGATTTGTCGCCGCACAAAGCTTTGTAATCTATTACTTGTTGGGGCAAAATACCGAGTTTGGCTTTGACTTCTTCCGGGCCGTATTCTTGGGATTTGCCTTTGCCCGATCGCCTGAGTTCATCGGTACTCAAATATAATACGCTGATTTGTTTTTCGGTTGCTACTAATTGAAACAAATCTCGATCGCCCGTCAGGATTTTGACCTGATAACCCGCCGCGCTGGCTTTGTTTGCCAAAGTTCCCAAAACATCGTCCGCCTCGTAGCCGGGAGCAGTTATTGCAAGTAAATTCAAATAGGTGAGCAATTCTTGCAGGTTTTTGATATCCGGCTTAAAATCCTCCGGTGTTTCAGCTCGACCGGCTTTGTAGGTGTCGTCTGCTTCGTGGCGAAAAGTGGGTGTGGCGAGGTCAAAGGCGATCGCCATGTACTGGGGGTCGTGGGCCGCCATTACTTCCAGCAGCGACTTCAGAAAGCCAAAACAGACGCTGGTGGGAATGCCTGTTGTCGTTCGCAAGCCTCCGTCTCGACTTTTGGCAAAGGCGAAGTAGGAGCGAAAGGCCAGGGAGTGACCGTCAACTAGGATGAAGATGGGAGCTTGATTTGCCGACACAGACACAAATACCGATCGCACGAAAGGATTTTCTCATTGTACTCAGTTGTCCCCCTGCATTGATCGACCGGAAGGATGGCCCGCAGACTTGAGGACGCTTGACACTTGAGCGGGGAGCGGCTTACTGTGCAGCTTGGCTGAGAATAGTAGAAGATGTTAAGTATGATTCCCTACGGGATAGCTTCGCTTCACGCGAATTTACAAAAACCTGCCCGAAGCCTATGGCTGACATTAATCGATGCTACGAAATCCTCGAAATTGAGCCTGGAACTTCCTTAGAAGAAATTAAGCGCGCTTACAGGGATTTAGCGTTTGTGTGGCATCCCGATCGGTTTGCCAACAACGACCGCCTGCAACAAAAAGCTCAACAACGATTAACAGAAATTAATGAAGCTTACCAGCAGTTGCTGTCGTTTCTGAGTCAGCCTGAATCGAGGTCGATCGAAAAACAGTTTCAGCAGCCACCGCCCCCTGCGCCGGAAAAGCCGCTGAGAAGGCGTTCTGGAAAATCAGCCGCCAGGCGTGGTTCCCAGCGCCGTCAAACCCGCCCAAAAGCCGCCTCCCAAAAATTTCTCACTCAAAAAAACGCATCAAGCAAGAAACGATTTACCACTAACAATCGTCAAGCGTCGCGGGGCAGAAAGCAACCAGGGCGAAGCGTTGCGAGGGAAGCACGGCCATCTCAAAACTATCGAAAGCTTACCTCGAGAAGGAAAACAGAATTTTCAACTCAATACTCAAAACCGCCAAGCCCGCCGAGGGAAGTGCGGCCATCTCAACACTATTCAAGCTTCCCTTGGTGGCCCCTGGCAATCGCCGTGGCGAGTTACGCTTTGACCGGTTGGATTTTGACGGTATCAGCCGCCCCGCTGTGGATGTGGGCTTTAATCTGCGGTGCAGATTGGCTGTGGGCCGCGATTTTGCTGGCGGAGGGTTCAGCAACGCCTAAAGTGTGGCTGGCGGCCTTAGTTTTGGCTGGGGCGGTGGGGGGGTCGATCGCCGGTTTTCAGGCGGGAGGAATGAGAACAGGGGCTGCTTGGGGCGCCGTTGGGGCTGGTTTGGGGGCGATCGCCAGTTCCGAGGCCGAGTCGCGGGCTGTGGCTGCTGTTTTGGCTGTCGCGGGAGTGCTGACAGTGGTGGGATTGATGGCTGGAACTGGTTCTGGGAATTGGGTCAAGGTGTTGGTGGCGGCCGTCTGTTGGGCGGTTGTTGGCTTGATGTGCGGGCTGGCGGCGGAAGTAGGTGGGCATTCGGGCGGCCCCGTCGGGATCGGAGGTGCGATCGGGCTGGGGATTGGGGCGTGGGCTGGGGCTTTGGCTGGGGCGGGATTGGAGGCGATCGTCCAAGCCTTTGCTATCGCCGGGTCTAAGACTGTTTATGGGGCTTGGGCTGCGATCGGGATTATTGCAGGAGTTGTGGCGCGGATGGTAGCCGCAGAAAGGTTGATCCACGCTAGCAGCGGGCTTTACACGGTTATCCTGTTGGTGGCTACTTCGGGTTTCGGGCTGTGGCTGGGAAGTTGGTTGGGCGATCGATCGTATTTTTTTAAATTAGTCATAAGTCATTAGTCTTTCGGCAAAATTACCAATTACCAATTACCAACTACCACTTCCCCATTATTCTCTTGTCTAGCAACAACTAAGACAATGAGGATGTTATTAATTAGCTGACACCCTTCCCTCTTCCTTCTTCCTGACATCCGTTACATCCGTCGAGCGAATCCGTTGCCGAACTTCCTTCTTCCTTCTTCCTTCTTCCTTCTTCCTTCTTCCCTTACCGAATCCGTTGCCGAACTTCCTTCTTCCTCCAGGATAAATCCCAGCACTTATCGCTTTTCAGCAGCGCTTCAAACTCAGCCCTTGGCAAAGCCTGACTGAAAAGATAGCCTTGAATTTCGTCACATTCGTGTTCGCACAAAAAATCAAGTTCCTGCTGATTTTCTACCCCCTCAGCCACCACCGTCATGTTCATGCAGTGTGCCATTTGAATAATCGCTATTGTTATCGCTGCATTTTGGCGATCGTCTGCAATGTCGCGAATAAAACTCTTGTCTATTTTGATCGCATCAAACGGAAAGCGTTTTGGATAACTCAAAGAAGAATATCCCGTTCCAAAATCATCAATTGCTATCCTAATTCCCTGATCTTTCCACACCCTAAAAGCTTTAGCTGCTGCAATTTCGTCTTGCAAAACCAGACTTTCCGTCAGTTCTAATTCCAAACTCTTGGGATCGAGATCTGTTTCTGTCAATATCTGCCTGACTCTTTCCGTGAAATTTTTGCGCTCGAATTGACGGGCTGACACGTTAACTGCCACTCGCAGGAGTGGCAAACCTGCTCTTTGCCATGTTTTAGTTTGCCTGCAAACAGTCTCTAATACCCATTCGCCCAACGGTGCAATCAAGCCCATTTCTTCAGCCATTGGAATAAATTCCCCAGGGGAAACTCGCCCCCGTTCTGGATGATTCCAGCGCACCAAAGCTTCAGCACCAATCATTTTACCTGTTTTAATTTCTATTTGAGGCTGATAGTATACTTCAAATTGGGAGCTTTTTAAAGCATGGCGCAAGCAAGTTTCTTGAAGAAGTGTATTGATAAAAAAATTAGCATTTTTCGCAGTATAAAAATGATAAGTATTGCCGCCTTTTTGCTGAGATTGATACATTGCTATATAAGCATTTTTCAGCATTTCATCTCCGTCGGTGCCGTCTCCGGGATACAAGCAGATCCCCATACTAGCAGTGACAGAGACTTCGCAATCTTTGACAATCATACCTTGGGATACAATATCTAAAATGTTTTGAGCAATCTTAGCCACATCCTGTTTTTCTGCAACTGGTTTGAGAATCAGCGCGAATTCTGCCGCTTCCAAACGAGCAACAATATTAATGTTGTCCATGCAGTTAGTTAGCCGCTGGGCGATGCTGCAAAGCACTGAGTCGCCGATATCGTGTCCCCAGGTACTGTTAATGCGGTTGATTTTATCTAAGCTAAGCGTGACAACTGGAATGACTCCTGACAATTCTTTTTGACCATCTAATACTCGACTTAACTTTTCTCGCAAAAATGAACGATTCGGCAGGTTGGTCAAGCTGTCATACTGATGTCGGTAGAGTGCCAGTTGAATAGTTGTGTGCAAGTTTTTTTCTTCAAATGGCTTGACAATATAGCCGAACGGTTTTGTACTATTGACTCGTCGCAAAGTAGTTTCATCGGCATAAGCTGTCAGATAAACTACTGGAATTTGAAAGCGCAAGCGAATTTCTTCGGCTGCTGTAATGCCGTCGATTTCGCCTTGCAGGTTAACATCCATTAAAACTAAATCCGGGCGCAAATTGGCTGCCGATTCAATCGCTTCTTCTCCCGAATAGACCATGCCAGTTATTCTATATCCTAGAGATATCAAACTGTCGGAAATGTCTTCCGCAATGATGCTCTCGTCTTCAACTATCAGAATTTTTTTGTTGGACACTATTTTTTCTCCTCAGAGTGCAATTTGGGTTGACAAAAGGTTATTCTAAAAGTCGTGCCCGCAGTTTCTAAAAGTTCTATTTCCCCCCGGATTTGCTTGACTAAAGACACGACCAGTCGCAAACCCAATGTTCGGGCTTTGCGATAATCTAAGTCTTGAGGAAAACCAATTCCGCTGTCGCTCACGGTTAGCACGCAAACTCTGTTATTATCTAACGTGAAATCTATGTTAATTTTACCTTTAACTTGTCCTTTAAAGGCATATTTGAGGGCATTTGTCACAAGCTCGTTGATAATTAAGCCGCAAGGAACTGCCGTATCAATATTGAGAGAACACGGCGCAATATTTGTTTGCAAGTTGACGCCTTCTGCATGATTTTCATAAGCTTGGAATAAATTGTGGGCGAGATTTTGGATGTATTCAGCAAAGTCAATGTTTGACAAGTCTTTGGATTGATACAATTGTTCGTGAACCAGGGCCATTGATCTGACTCGGTTTTGACTTTCTTTTAACATTTCACTAACGTGGCTGTCTTGGATGTAGCGGGACTGAAGTTTGAGCAAACTGGAAATAACTTGGAGGTTGTTTTTGACGCGGTGGTGAATTTCTTTGAGGAGAACTTCTTTTTCTGCAAGGGATGCTTTGATGCCATCTTCGTCGCGCTTGCGATCTGTAATATCCCGCACTACTGCTTGAATTACTTTTCGTCCGTTAATTTCCATTGCATTTAACAGCACTTCAGCGGGGAATTCTGAACCGTCGAGTCGTTTGTGTACCCAGTCAAAACGACAGCTACCTGTTTGCATTGCTGTCGATATTCTCTGTATTGCTAGACTGGATGAGTCTTGTCCGCTAGGCTGAAATTGTGGGGAAAAGTCGCTCAGTTTCTTGCCGTAAAATTGTTTTGTGTTGCTACAGCAAAATATTTTTAAGGTGGCGGGGTTGCAGTCAAAAAACTCCTTTTCGTCAAGCAACATTACTGCGTCGCTGGTGGCTTCATAAAGGCTACGAAATTTGTGTTCTGATTCTTGCAGCGAGCCGATCAATTGGTTTTTTAGAGCTTCTGCACGCTTGCGGTCGGTAATGTCTATTCCTACAGAAACTGCTGCGGTTCCCTGATGATATTTCTGAGCTACTATCAAATAGTTGCGGACGAAACCGTTAATTTCTATTTCTATTTCTTGGCAGGTTTGCTGAGATGAACTGTCAAAAAAAATTCGGATCAGTTCTCCGAAAGTCGAGCCTTTGTCGAGAAAGTTGATTTCTTGACCGACAAAGCTTTCAGGAGATAAGTTGAATGAGGTTGCTAAGTGCTGGTTGACTCCAATATACCGCAAATCTGAACTAATCCAAGAAATCAGTCCGGGTACGGCATCCAAAACGGCGCGAAGTTGGTCTGTAGCTTCTTGGAGTGCTTTTTCCGATCGCTTGTGATCACTAATATCTGTCGCCGTTCCGCACAAGCCTAAAATAGCGCCGTTTTCAGCTTGGTTGACGATGCTGTTGACGCGCAGGTGGACGGGAGTACCGTCTTTACGAATGTGTACTGTTTCGTAAGGAGAATTAGCGGTTTGTGGGTGAATTTTGGTTCTCGCTAAAAGTTGGGCAAATATTTCTCTTGGTCTACTTTCTTGCTCAGGAACTAAAAAATCGGTGAAGCGGCGTCCGATCATTTCTGGCGGTTCGTAACCATAGATGCGTTTGGCGGCAGAATTGACAAAAGTCAAGAGGCCTTCAATATCGATCGACCAAATCAATTCTTGGGAGGTTTCTACGAGGTTGCGGTACTTTTTTTCGCTTTCGGCAAGTGCTGCATTGAAGAATGCAGTCTGCTGCTGCAGTCTCTGTTCTAATTCTTGATTTGCCGTTTCCAGAGTTGCGATCAACTGCTCGCGCTCGGTAATTTCAGTAGAAACAGCCACTGCCCCGACAACTTCGCCATTTCCATCTCGCAGCGCTGTCGATCGAATTTCGTGAATAAAATGCCTCTCTCGGATGTTCCAAGTGCGATCGTTTCCTGCTAATACCTCGGCAATATTTTCTAAGATATCTGGCTGGCTGCTGTAAACTTCACAAATCGATCGCCCGACAGTTGCACTTGGTTTGAGTCCCAAATTTTCTAATCCTTTCCCTGCTGCAAGGGTTAACTTGCCTTCTCTGTCTGTTGCCCACAGGAAAATTGGGGCACAACTGACAGCGGCGTGAAAGGTTTCGTTGGCTTGTTTGAGCCGATCGATTTCTGCGTGAAGCAGATCCTGGGTGGTGTTTAATTCTACCGTTAGTCGATCGGCTTTTTGCTGCCAACTGGCAGCACTATCGCACATTTCTGCGAGATTGCGGGAACGACAGATGGATTGGTTGCAGTGTGACATGGTTACTCTAGGGCGCACTGTATATTTAACCCCAGCCTATCTTTTAAGCATAAACTTTTTAAGTCAAATATTACAATTAGCAGGAATACTCATCCGACCCAGATGCGATATATTAAAGCTACTTTAAAGGATTCAGAAATTGCGGCTCGCTCAGGCTTGCGGGCGACAGTTTACAAATTGATAATAAGCTGAATAATGCCTGCTAATCGGTATTTTTACGGTAACTATTTGTAGTAGGGCAAAAAGAAGTTCCGCAATCCTAGGCTTGCACAAGAACTGGGATTGTAAATTTATTATATTTGTTTGCGTAGATTCACGCACCGAGGAAGAGGGAATCGGGACAATTGAAATATAGGCAGCGGCTGAATGGTTAGGAGGTACTTAATTTGGGAAAATCATGAGGTCGATTCCCTCTTCTTTCTGCCTTCTGCCTTCTTCCCTATTCCCTATGCCCTATTCCCTATGCCCTATTCCCTATGCCCTATTCCCTATGCCCTATTCTCTATTTCTTCCATCCGCTACATCCGTTACAGAATCCGTTGCCGAACTTCCTTCTTCCTTCAATTAACTCCCCAAATTTTGACAGTTTTATCTAAACTGCCGCTGATAATAGTTGCACCATCGCTGCTAAAAGTAAGACAAGTAACAGAGTTTTGATGTCCGCTGAGAGTGTGAATATGTTCGCCGGTACTGGCATTCCAAAATTTGATATTACCATCCGCACTAGCACTGACAACAGTGCGTCCGTCGGGACTAAAGGCGATCGCATTTATCGAGTTAAAATGCCCTGCTAAAGTGATTGAAGTATCTGGATTCGATAGCTGCCGCAGTTGAATATTTCTGTCCCAGCCGCCAGTAGCCAAAGTCTGCCCGTCTGGACTGAAAGCCAGACAATTCGCATAACCCTTAATTGTTTGGGAGCATTCTCTGCTGCGGAGGTTCCACAGTTTAATTGTACCATCAGAACTGCTGCTAGCGAGAGTTTGTGCGATCGGGCTAAAAGCAAGACTAACAATTCCTGCTTTATGAGCTCCCCAAGTTAAAAGATTGCCAAAAGTACAGATTAACTTTCCCGTCTCTAAATTCCAAATTTTGATAGTAGTATCTGCCGAACCGCTGGCGATAACTTGACTGTCGGGACTGACGACAATTGCGCTAATTTCCGCTTCATGTCCGAGGGAAGTATGCTGCAATTCTCCTCCCTGCCAAATTTCGATGGCGCGGTGTTTCGGAGTATTTCTACTCCTCACAAACACTTCACTTTCTTGGCAAAGCACAAAAGTTTCTTGAGCGCGGGGATACTTGTCAACAGTATAGAGTATTTCTCCTGTCTCTACATCGCAAATTCTAATTATTTTCCCGTGCAAACTCGCCGTGCGATCACCTCCGGGACTAATCGCCAGATTTGTGCCAGTTTTGACAGTGCGGATGCAGTCAAAAAGCTTGTAAGGCAAGAATTCTTTTAAAGCTTGGCGCACTAGAGGGTCTGTCCTCGATCGCAAAATTAAATAAGCAACTCGCTGCACTTCTGCTGCGGGGTCAAGCAGCGCCTCAATTGCTAAATTTAAACCAGCGCCTCCGTATTTAGGAGCATCTTTAACAGCGGCAATCCGCGACTCGATACTAGGACTGTTGAAGCGCTGCTTGACCCCGGCGATGCCTCCCAAAACTGCGCCGGCGATCGGGATTTGACTTTGGCCGCCGAGGACGGCATCATATTCTCTGGGTTGGTTAGAATTGTCGGCGATCATAGGATTTTAGATTTTAGATTTTAAATTGAATAATGGGAGGATTGAGAAAAGCGAACTCACGGATAAATGGGGGGTAATTGTAATCGGATACTATGTTGTTAATTTCTGCACAGATGAATCCGGGGGCTTGTACCCTGGCTGCTTTCGGTGACGCTCAAACCTCTTTTAAGAGCGCAACTTCTAACTTATTGACTGGTGCAGTTTATAGTATTATAATCAAATTAGCGTTTCACACAAAAATCCGAAAGTGATATGTCACACTTCACAACGATCAAGGTTCAGATCAAAAACGGCGAACTGCTACATCAAGTGTTGGAAGAGTTGGGTTATCAAGTAGAGTGCAATGTGCAGGTACGGGGTTATCGGGGCGACAAAACTAATGCCGAGTACGTGATTCGGCAATCCAATGGTTACGATTTGGGTTTTCGTCGCAGCGGAGAGGATTATGAATTGGTGGCGGATTTTTGGGGCGCTCGAATTAACCAGCAGGATTTTGTCAATTCAATTAGTCAGAAATACGCGCGCAAAAGTTTGATGGCGGCGGTGCAGTCAGAGGGTTTTCATGTTGAAGAAGAGGAAACTTTGGCAGATGGAACGCTCAGAGTTGTAGTGGGTCGATGGGTTTAAGACTCGCATTTGATTAACTTGTTTTTAGGTATCCAGAGGAATCACCATGTGGCGATCGCCGATCGTACTAATCATCCTCGCGCTGGTAGTTGGCATTGTTGGGGCGATCGCCCTTGGAACATACCGCTGGCATCTCGGTACCCAGGAACTGCGAGCAAATCTGGAATCTGCGCGATCGCCGATTAAACCTCTCACATTTGATGCGCGGGAAATCGCCGATTTACCCCAGCCAGTGCAGCGCTACTTTCGTGCGGTGCTGAAGGAGGGACAACCGCTAATTGCAACAGCGCGGGTTTCCCACCAAGGCACGTTTAACATGAGCGAATCCGCAGAAAAATGGAGCGCATTCAACTCAACTCAACTGGTAATTACTCAACGCCCTGGCTTTGATTGGGACGGGCGAATTGCCATGATCCCCGGTATCAATGCGTTTGTTCACGATGCCTACATTTCTGGCGAAGGCATCCTCCATGCGGCGCTGCTGGGCCTGGTGACTCTGGCGGATATCCGCGGCACTCCAGAAGCGGCACAAGGGGAACTGATGCGCTTTTTCGCGGAGGCGGCTTGGTATCCCACGAGACTGCTGCCGAGTCAGGGTGTTCGCTGGGAGGCGATCGACAATTCTTCCGCCAGAGCAACGCTACAGGATGGCGACACCGCTGTTTCCCTGGATTTCCGCTTTGATGAAGCAGGGCTAATCGCCACTATCCGCGCCGAGGTCCGCGCCCGTACAGTTAACGGGGGACTGGTGTTTGCGCCCTGGCAAGGTCGCTTCTGGGACTACGAATTGCGAGACGGTATGCGGATTCCGCTCTCCGGTGAGGTGGCGTGGCAACTGCCTGATGGCTCGCTATTGCCCTACTGGCGCGGCCGCATCACAAATATTGCCTATGAGTTTGCACGATGATTCTAGTTTGTGTTGTAGAGTGGGTCTGAGTCTGAGATTTTCTCCCCTATTTCATGGGAACAATCTGATAATTAGAGTACACAGGTAAACGGCTATTAGCGAAAAAGTTAATTACCCATCAACATTACAGAGTTCAAGACAGCAGTAAGGGAACTTCGGCGTTGCATAATTAGAGTATGAATAGAAGGAATCACCATGCAATGTCCTGAGTGCAAATCAACCCATCTCCGTAAAAACGGTAAGAAAAAAGGAAAACAGAACCACATTTGTGTCAAATGTCGCCGTCAATTTATCGATGATTATGAGTGCCACGCCTGGTTACAGTGAAACTATGAAACCCGAATGCCTAAAAATGTACGTCATAAAATAAATGAAACAGATACGGTGAAGTTTTTGGATGTCCTCAACCAGACTCTTGATGACAATCTCCAGCGCATTGAATCCGATCGAAACATGATGTTAGCCATCTTAGACTATGCTGGAGGCGTCTTGAGATTAAGCGGACAACACGAGGAAACGATCGTGCGTGGTGCGCGCTGATGGGACGCTGGAGTGTATAGATAGGATGGATTTAGGCTTTCCTATTGGCTTAGTAGACGATATCGGCGACTTTATTAACCAAACAGAAGTGCAGTTAAATCCTGGGGATGTAGTGGTGCTTTATACTGATGGAATTTCGGAAGCTTTCGATATTAATAAAAAGCAGTACGGATTAAAAAGACTGCGGGAAGCGTTCGTGAAAAATCGCCATCTATCTGCCTTAAAAATTCTGGAAGCTGCAATCGAGGATGTGCGGCGGTATATTGGCACTCAGAGGCTTTTGGATGATATTACTTTGGTGGTTTTGAAACAGAAATAATATGCTAGCGGTTTTCATTTACCTTTTGATTTTAGTGGCGAAATTCACCGAGCACTTCCATCACCAACAGGTGATCAACTGTAATTATTTTGCTGCTGTTTTGACTAATTCAATAGGGGCGATCGCTCTTTTTTAGTAAGGGCGATCGTCTCGCTGTATTATTAACTAATTCACTTCCGCACCATCACGGACTTAATTAGAGCATTGGTTTGATACTTATTAGTCTGATAAAACCCTCCTTGACCAGCGCCATAAACCCCTGCAAATTGCTTCCCATCAACCTTGGGAACAAACATAATTTTTCTAGTAGGTTGCTTGGCAAATACAACCCCTTCTCTCATTTCATTATCTACGTTATAAGATAAAGTAGCCTTACCGTAAATTGCCTCTGCTTGTTTCAAAGTCATTCCCGGCCCGACGCCCTGAACTGTTTTATAATTAGCATTTTCAGTCATCAAAAGTTCAATGACATCGGTATCTTTTAGCTTTGTACCCGCAGCGTAGATAATCCGATATTGCACTTTTCCCGACTGGCTGACAGCCACAGCATCAAAGTCTACCATAAAAGGAGACTGTACCTTAAACTGTGCTGTGGAACCGAGAGCCTTTTTCAATTGTCCTAAAGTCATCCCCACCTTCGCCGCTCCAATTGTGCGATCGGAAATTGTTAAATTTGCAGAAGGTGTTTTTTGAGCAGCATTTGCCACTTCTCCCAGCACATTTGTAGCCCCAGGCGCAACAGTGGAACCGGGAGTGGAAATTAAGGTGAGATAACTGCAGATCGCCAATAAAACAGCTATCATTGATCCAGACAAAACTTTAACATTTAACATGACTAATTCTCCTAGATTTCAAATGCGACTATCTACCCGCATCTTTTTGACTATCCTGGGCCTCACCCTCCTAGTTTGGATTCTCAGAGGTGTTGGCCTTTTGACATTCATTCCCGGTGGTGTCATTTGGATACTGATTTTGCTGTCTTTTGTTGCGGGAATCCTCAGCACTTTACTCCGTAGGTAAGCCAGCATCCGGCAAATAACAATTAACAATTCAAAATTAACAAATTATTTTAATTTTGGTTGTTTCATAGCCTTTCCCACGGTCACATTCAACTGAGCGCCGATCAGCATCACCAAAGAAGAAATATCCAGCCACAGCAGCAACACAATAAAACTTCCGATTGTGCCGTAAGTCCAAGTGTAATTGCCCAAATGCAAAACATAAAACCGAAATAAAGCTGAAAATAGCGCCCACAAAATAGCAGCAAAAACAGCTCCCGACACAATAGGAATATCTGGTTGACGGCGGCTAGGCCCGTAGCGGTAAACAAAAGCAAAAGCCAGTGATACAATTCCCAAAGAAATCGGCCACCGCCACAGCCTCCAAGCACCTAACAGTTGCGACTCCAAAGGGCAATTGCCGGCGAGGAGCAAGCAATTTTGGACATCTTTTAAATCGCAATTGGCGACGGACTCCAGCAGGCAACTCTGGCGGGCAATAGCTTGGACAATTAAGTCGCTGACAAATACTACTCCCGATGCCAAAATCAATAGTATAATTGTACCGATACTCAGCGCCAGAGAAATAAGTTTGGCTTTCCAAAATGGTCTAGTTCGCTCGCTCGGGATTTCATGGATGCGATCGAGTGCAGCCATCGCCGCGCTCATTACTCCCGAAAATGCCCAAATCGCCCCAAGAAAGCTCACCGAAAACAGCCCTTTACTGCGAGTTAACAGAATTTCTTTGATTAAGCCACCAATCAAATTCCGCACGTCATCGGGTATAATTTCGCCCAAAAGACGGGCGATTTGATAAAGTGTTGACTGCAAAGGTTCAAAGAGAGCGATCGCAGATAAGATAGCCAACAGCCCCGGAAACAGCGCCAGCATTGAATTGTAGGCCATTTCCGCAGACAGCCCCGGCAAGCGCTGCTCTCCCGCCTTCCCCCCGACTTCCTTGAGCGTGCCCCAAGTCAAACACCGACAAAACAGCCAAAAACCACCCCATTTCCGTTTGAGAGCTCGAAACAGCCTTAAAAGCGCCTTAAACAAAGCTAAAATCAGGTAGCGCAACCAGTAATAAATGTTCATAGCGCACAGGAAACGGGGCGAAAGAAGAGGTAACACAACTCGTTAATTAATTAAGCCATTATCCACTCGCAATTGCCAATTCCCAATTCCCCAATCTAAAATCTAAAATCTAAAATCAATATTATGGATCAGGATGTCAGACAGTGGTTAGATGAAATCAAGCGGCTGCAACAGCAGTTAACAGAAGTTTCGCGCGATCGCGATGAGGCCGGTGAAAGTGCTGCTCAGTGGCGCCAACTCTACAATACCGAAGCCGAACAGCGGCGGAATGATGCCAAATTAGCTCAGCAAAGCATCGCTTCTCTGGAAGCACAAATAGAACAATTACAAAATTTTTCCCCCATTATGCCCGAAGGCGCCGATGCTGGAGTTGCTCGCCAGCAGGAAGTCGAACAACTGCAAACAGTAGGCGAACTTAAAGCTAAGTTAGCAGAAGTTCTCGAAGAGCGCGATCGGGCGATCGAACAAGTTAAACAACTCACTCAAGCCCTCAAACAAGAAGAAGCCCGTCATGCCGAAACTAGCAAAAATTTAACTAGCGCCCTCGGAGATGCCGTTGACTTGCTCACCAAAGCCCAAAATCCTGCCCCTGCAAAAACCGAGACAGTATATTCTTTAGAAATAGTACCTACTCGCACTGCAAATCCTGGCGAAACTGCTCTGGAAATCCGCCAAACTTCCGCCCCAGGCAAAAATCCCGCCCAGCTTCCACCTTCTAAAAATCAGTTACTCGATTTACCGCCCTTTGGGAATTAGGAGCTAAAAATTCAGGAATTTTCGGCATGGCGAGTCCCCTTAGCAGGTGGGATTTAGTCAGCGATGCGTTGTTTTTGCTATTCCTGCAATTAGAAGGCATTAATTCATCCGCTTCTTTATTATTGCCCATCTACAGAGGGTTTACTAATCGATGTAACTGTACTATATCCCAACCTATAATCCGCATTCAAAATTTTGAAAACTGCCAAAAAATCTGCCTCGCGTCGTACCAACCTACAGTCTTTAGATAGAACTTAATCGAGCTAAATTTTACTACTATCGACAACGACTGATGCGCGAGGAAACTTCATGAAGGCAGAGATATCCATAGTCTGGAAAAAGATTCAGAGCATGATCGACAGCTTTATGATCATGCTGCCTAATATTGTGCTGGCCTTAATTGTCTTTGCAATTTTTTACTTTGTGGGGAGGCAAATTAAGAGAGTGGTCAGGCGACTTACCCGCCACCACCACCAAGCTCGAAATTTGGGGCTGGTGTTAGGACGGTTAGCCCAGAGTGCGATCGTTCTAGTTGGTCTATTTATTTCTCTTTCGATTGTAATTCCTACATTAAAAGCTGGCGATTTGGTGCAACTGCTGGGAATTAGCGGGGTGGCGATTGGTTTTGCATTTCGTGATATCTTGCAAAACTTCTTAGCCGGTATCCTAATTCTGTTGACGGAACCGTTCCGAATCGATGACCAGATTGTGTTTAAAAACTTTGAGGGAACGGTAGAAAATATTGAGACTCGCGCTACAACAATCCAAACTTATGATGGTCGGCGGATTGTCATTCCAAATGCCGAATTGTTTACGAATTCGGTGACAGTGAATACTGCTTTCGATAAACGCCGCATGGAATACGATATTAGTATTGGTTACGGCGACGATATTGACCAGGCAAAGCAGTTAATCCTGGAAGCACTGTACAGCCTGAAGGAGGTTTTGAAAGCTCCTGCACCCGATGTACTGGCGATGGATCTAGGAGAAAGTACGGTCAATATCCGCGTTCGGTGGTGGATTGCTCCGCCGCGCCGAATTGACGATCTGCGATCGCGCGACAAGGTAATTTGTGCTATTAAAAAAAAGCTATATGTGGAAAACGGCCTCGATTTGCCTTATCCAACCCGGAACATCTTGTTGCACGATCAAACCGAAGAAACCGATGGCCATCGCTCCCAGCAGCGTGAAGGATGGCCCGCAGACAAACGTAAAGTTCCGAAACCTCGTCGTATTAGTGGCTCTGTGCGAAAAGTGGGCCAAGGGCGATCGCAACAAGACGGCAACGGAAAATCTTAACCGCATCACCAGTCATGCAAAATGTCAAGCTGAGCAAACTTTGGGATTCGCTGCACTTGGCTCGTGCAACCGGAATTGATATCACTCGCCGAGTGATTAAAGGAGTAACAAACCAGGATTGATATGATGCCTAATTTTCAAGCAAAAACCACAGTCCGATTGCCATAAACTAAAACACGATTTTGTAAATGATATCGCACCGCCCTTGCTAAAACCACTCTTTCTAAATCTTTACCTTTGCGAACCAAATCAGACACTTCATCGCGGTGACTCACGCGCACAACATCTTGTTCGATAATCGGGCCCGCATCTAAATCTGGTGTAACATAGTGGGCTGTTGCACCGATAATTTTTACCCCTCTTTCATAAGCTCTTTCGTAAGGATTTGCACCCACAAACGCGGGTAAAAATGAATGGTGAATATTAATCACATTGGGAAATTTTCTGATAAAGTCTTGACTCAAGATTTGCATATATTTAGCCAAAACTACTAAATCGATATTATATTTTTTAATAAGTTCTAACTGTTGTGCTTCTTGAATAGCTTTATTGTCTTTAGTAATGGGAATATACTCAAAGTCGATACCGTATTGTTCGGCAAGAGGCTTTAAATTTTGATGGTTGCTGATTATCAGCGGAATTTCACCTCTGATTTCTTGCGCTCGCTGTCGCCAAATCAAGTCTAATAAACAGTGATCTTGACGGCTTACCCAGATCGCGATCCGTCGAATTTTTTGGGAGAAATGCAATTGCCAATTGGCTTCTAAGTCCTTGGCTATTTCACTAAAAGCAGGTGTTATTTGTTCGGTGGTTAAGTCAAAACCGTCTAATTGCCATTCTAGCCTGCTTAGAAATAATCCGGCGGTAAAATCTGTATGGTGATCCGCGTGAATGATATTGCCATTGTGGGATGCGATAAAATTGGCAAGTAAGGCGACGAGCCCTTTGCGATCGGGACAGGCAATTAACAGGGTTGCAGTAGGGGTAGTCATAATATAATGACAAAAGTGTCTCGCTGAGTCGAGCAAGAACAAGTTATCTCACAGGGGTTTATTGATACGTTTAGGGGCGCGCAAGATGCCCACCTCACAAGAGATTTTAACTAAGAGTGGAACAGGCATCTTGCCTGTTTCGATGGGCTTACGGGCGGGCAAGATGCCCACCCCACAAGAGATTTTAACTAAGAGTGGAACAGGCATCTTGCCTGTTTCGATCTTCCTTCTTCCTTCTTTTAAAACCCCATCGCCCCAGCTACTGCATCCAAAGTCGGAGCAATGCCACTTTTAAATTGATTGTTGCTGTGATTAATTGCGGTATCCGGGTCTTTCAAACCGTTACCAGTTAGCACGCAAACTACCGTCGCCCCAGTCGGAACTTGGTCTTTTACCTTCAGCAAGCCGGCCACAGAAGCTGCACTCGCCGGTTCGCAGAAAATCCCTTCTTGCGATGCTAACAAACGGTAAGCGTCGAGAATTTCGGCGTCGGTGACTGCGGCAAAACCGCCGCGGCTGGCTTCGGAAGCTGCGATCGCCTGTTTCCAGCTAGCCGGATTCCCAATCCGAATTGCCGTCGCCAGGGTGTCCGGGTGCGCCACCGGTTCTCCCGTCACCAACGGTGCAGCCCCGGCGGCTTGAAATCCCATCATCTGCGGCAAGCGCGAACATTTTTTGGCTTGGTGGTATTGACAAAAACCCATCCAGTATGCTGTGATGTTTCCCGCATTTCCTACGGGAATGCACAGCCAGTCTGGGGCGTCGCCCAAGGCGTCAACGACTTCAAAAGCTCCGGTTTTCTGACCTTCCAAGCGGTAAGGATTCACCGAATTTACCAAGGTCACAGGGTAGTTAACAGCCATTTCGCGGACAATTTCTAGGGCTCGATCGAAATTGCCCCCAATCGAAATGACTTCCGCACCGTAAAGCAAAGCTTGCGCCAACTTGCCCAAAGCCACGTAACCTTCGGGAATCAACACGAAAGCTCGCATCCCCCCGCGTCGGGCGTAGGCGGCGGCGGCGGCCGAAGTATTGCCGGTACTGGCGCAAATTACTGCTTTGGCACCAGCTTCCTTTGCCTTGGAAATCGCCATTGTCATCCCCCGGTCTTTGAAACTACCAGTGGGGTTGAGTCCGTCGTATTTCACCAGGACGCGCACGTCTCTACCGATGAGAGAGGCGATCGCAGGTGCTGGAATCAGGGGAGTATTGCCTTCTTGGAGCGTCACTACCGGCGTGGTTTCCGTCACCGGCAGGTAGGGGCGATAAGCTTCGATCAAGCCTGGCCAGCCGTAGCGTTTCGGCTCGGCGGCGCGGGCAGCAGAGTTAGCAGCAGAGTCAGTAGCAGGTAGAATCAGGGTCACGATGTCAATGGTTTTAGGCAATGGCCGAAGAATTTACACTAATTTTAGCTCGATCGGTTAATTTGATGTTTAATACGATCGGTTCACGTTAAAGTAACTTAATGGTGTGAATGTGTAGATATGTCTACTCAATTACTAATGTCAAATAATTCATCCACTCTTTCCCGGCCTCAAGTCACCGCGAGCAATCCCGAAATGGCTAGTTCTTCTAGCCTATCGACCACTTTTGCCCGCAAAGTAGATTTGGTGAAGTGCCCCTACCAAGCCGATCAGCAAGTTAAGTTCCTGCACTTGCAAGCAGAAATCGAATCCTTGCTGCTGGAAGTGCAAAGCCTCAAACAGCAACGGTCGCTCGCTGGCTTGCCGGCTCTCGACCCGATTTCTGGCAGCAAGAGCAATTAGCAGACAACAGCGCTTAATGCTAATTGTCCTGGCCCTGTGTTATAAAAACGAATGTTTTGCTACCCGCAGTGTTTTTTGCCAAAAGTGCTAGAAATTCCTAACTGCGGATAGCGATCGCTAGCATTTGCTAAAACGCGCTTGCCTACAGCTCAACTCGTCTGCTGCTTGCTGGCAACGAGCTGACCTTTTACTGCGCTTTTTTATGCGCTAATTTTGTTAAGCCATCGTCATGGCATACGGAGAATCGAAATCAATTTATGACAGCATCGATCGAAAAACCACTAAATTTGACATCCGCAAGTGACACCTCCAACCTGCGCCTCAAAGATATTCTCAAAACCCTGCCGCGGGAAGTATTCGTCAAAAACCCCCGCAAAGCTTGGACAAAAGTAATCGTCAACGTTCTTTTAGTTGCGGTCGGTTACTGGGGCATAGCAGTCTCTCCTTGGTTTCTACTACCCCTAATGTGGATTTTCACAGGAACCGGATTAACCGGTTTTTTTGTGATCGGTCACGACTGCGGTCATCGGTCATTTGCTAACCGCCGCTGGGTAAACGATTTAGTCGGACATATCGCATTTCTGCCGTTAATTTATCCGTTTCACGCATGGCGGCACGGACACAATTATCACCACAAACACACCAACAAACTTGGCGAGGATAATGCTTGGCACCCGATGACAGCAGCAGACTACGCTGCTGCGCCCAAGGCTTTACAAATAGCTTATAGTTTAATATTTGGTCCAATGTGGTGGATCGGCTCGATCGCCCACTGGGCAAAAGTGCACTTTATGTGGTGGCGCTTCAAAGGCCAACAGAAACAAGAGCAAGTGCGGTTTTCAGTTTTTGTCGTTTTAATCGGTGCTGCGATCGGATTCCCGATTTTAATTGCAACCACAGGCATTTGGGGATTTGTCAAATTTTGGTTGATGCCCTGGCTGGTTTACCATTTCTGGATGAGCACTTTTACGATCGTTCACCACACAGCACCAGACATTTCATTTCAAGAACCCGAAGAATGGAACGAAGCCCAAGCGCAACTATCGGGAACAGTTCACTGCGATTATCCCCGCTGGGTAGAGTTTCTGTGCCACGACATTAACGTCCACGTTCCCCACCACCTTTCAACTGCTATTCCCTGGTACAATTTGCGCCTCGCCCACAGCAGCTTAAAGGAAAATTGGCAAGATCATCTCTACGAAACAGAATTTTCTTGGTCTTTAATGAAGCGGATTGCCGACAACTGTCACTTGTACAATCCCGCTGGCGGCTATCAAACATTGCAGGAATTTAACGCTAAAACAAAGTAAGTTTTAAACGCGATAAATGCCAGAAAAACCCGGTTTGTAAAACACAACCGGGTTTTTCGATATTACAATCCGTAGCCTTTGTAAGGGGCGGAATGCGCGCCCTAATCTGTTGCGGGATTTAAATTGCCTGTCAAAAAAAATTAAAGTCTTGTGGGGAGTAGGGGTTGGGCGTCCCGCCCGCCCTGAATATACAACTTAAATGCGCGCCCTACTCTCAAGATCACAATCCGTACCATGATTAAATCAGTCATTACCAATCTAAAATCTAAAATCTAAAATCTAAAATCGAATGACTTTCAATCCCAATAACTGTCGCAACGAAAGCGAAGTAGAAAGCAAACTGATTGTCAGCTATCTGCTACCAAAGTTAGGCTATACGCCCGACAGTTGGCACCAAGAAATCGCATTTGGGAATATTCGTCTAGACTTCCTCTCATTTGCAACCCAAGTTATCCCCATAGTTGTCGATGCAGACTCGCCGATGAGTGTAGTTATGGAGGCTAAACATCCGAAAGAAAATTTAGACCGCCACCTGCGAAAACTCACTCGCTATTTAACAAGTTTGAGCATCCGCTACGGACTCATAACTAACGGTAAAGAAATTAGAATTTACGAAAGAATTGCCGATGATATTCAGCTAGTCTTTAAGTGTGCTGGACAAGACCTTGAAAATAGAATTGATGAAATTATCGCTTTAATTGGCAGAGATCGTTTAAAATTTATAAAAAATCCCGATAATCTCAAACTGGAAGAGAGTAAAATTAATTTGGTTAGTCCTGAGTTAGTTAGCGAAGTCCCAGTACAGCCCCACAATCCCGCCACCGCAGAACCTGAGCCAAGTCAAATCTCTGAACCGGAACAAATACCTGAAAATAATCCCGTTAAGCCTCAAGTTAAATCCGATGTAACCGTTCCCCAAAAAAGGCAAAATACTATGAAAATCATTGCAGTTTACCACAATAAAGGCGGCGTTGGCAAAACTACAACCGTAGTCAATTTAGCCGCAGCGCTGAGCAAGAAAGGTAAGAGAGTCTTGGTGATAGACTTAGACAGTCAGGCTAATACAACCTTTGCGACAGGTTTAGTAAAATTTGAGGATGAAGAACAAGATGATTTGAAAGATAATAATATTCTTCAAGTTTTGCAATCAGAAGACTTTTTCTCGATTGCAGAAGTAGCTCGCAAGTCAAGTTTTTGCCATCCCGAAATTGATGTGATTCCTTCCCACATCAATTTGATGCACGAAGAAACCGAATTCAATCAACTAGATTACAGTCGCCTGATTTTAATTCAGAAACTAGCAGTAGCACAGGATAAATATGATATTGTACTGATCGATACGCCGCCCTCTTTGAATTTTTACGCCAGAGTTGCCCTGATTACGGCGGATTATTTAATTATTCCTTCTGACTTAAAACCTTTTGCCAATCAAGGATTGGTTAATGTCAAGGATTTTATCAAAAAAGTTAACGCATTCAGGAAAATAATCGGCAAACAACCGATCGCAATTTTAGGCGTCCTCCCTTGCAAAATCTCAACTAATACTAAATTTGTACAGTATAGTTTGCCCAAGCGGAGGGAGGCAATTCCCAAACGGTACGACCTTGAAATCATGGACAGCGTAATTTACGAAAGAGATGATTTGGCAAAGTGTGCAGAACAATTTCAAATCGTGGGAAATATGGAAATCGCCGATCCGATTTCAGTGCTAGACTTTAAGCCGGATTGCATCGCGTCCCAAGAATTTGAAATGCTAGCAATAGAAGTTTTGGAAAAAATAGGTAAGTAAAAACTTATGAAAAAATTATTTCCGTCACTGGTTGCAGTGAAAAGAATTACGTCCACAGTTCCCCGTTCCAATTTTGCCGAGCCTGAGTTGGAGAAATTAGCGAGACTAATTTTAGATTCAGGAGGATTGATTAATCCGATAATTGTCCGCCGAAACGGTATGGATGCCTACGAGATAGTAGACGGAGACTTTGAATACTACGCGGCGACGAGAGCCAAGGAAATAGAACCTCTCAAAGGCGAGACAATCGGAGCATTCATCCTGGAAGAAGAAAATGAAGAGCTTCTCCTCGAACAACTTGAAATCCTCAGAAAAACCCCAATCACTGAGAATTTAGTTGAGAACCCAGAAACCGGGTTTTTGTACGAAAATACTTCGTCGCAGCCTGCCGATTCAATAAAAAACCCGGTTTCTTTGGTCGAAGTCCCTAATTTATGTGAAAATGAAACTCCCCAAGATTCATCTAGTTTAGAACAGCGACTAACAAATATTGAAGCTCAGTTTGCCAGTCAAATTAATGAATTAAAAGCCGAGTACGCCCGCGACCAAAAAGTTTTATCCCAGAGTATACAAGAACTTGAAAACCGAATCTTACAACAAGTACCTCTGTTAGTTGAAGCTGGGTTAGCAAACAGAATTAATGAGTTGAAATCAGAGTCGCCACCCGCAAAACAAGTGGTGGTAGAGAGGATACCAGAAGTTGAAAACGTAGCTTCCGAATCAATGTCGGCGTTGGAAGCACTCAATACCCTAGATGAATTTAAAATGTTGGCGAATTTTCAAGATGCGGGCTTGAAGTCTCCAGTAATCAAAAGAATAATCAAAGAACGAGAGGTGCAGCCGTTTGTGTCATTTACAAGTGCGGTCAAACGTATTGATGGGTTAACCGACAAAACAATGATTAAAATAATTGACAAGTGGCAAAAACACTCATAACTCGCAACTCCTGCCGCAACTCGCAACGCCAGCCCGATCGCCCAGACGCCAAAATAAGTAAAGATGAGTAAAGCAGTGTATGCTTGGTGTCCCGTAGGCAGTTAAACTCTTCACAGTCGCTTTTTTTAGGAATTGCAGTAACTTTTGCCGTAGCTTGCGGGGCGGGACGCCATCGCCCGAGCTGTCACCGCACAGCCAGCCGCACAGGTACAGCAGCAACGCCATATCTCCCCCAGATAACCGAGTTCGATCGCAGACTTGGAAGACTCAGCCCAAGAAACCCTTTAACTTACCACGGTCTGGGTAAGGTGTTTGTCTCGCACCTTACAATTAGAGTTCTTGGGTTAGTCTTGCAGCACTTAAAACGCAGGCTGTAAAGTGCAAACATACATAAACACCTACACACCAGATTTTAATGACAAAAGGGGACTTGTAACAAGATGGATCGATCGTCCGATCAAAACCAAATAGTTGAATATTTGCGGATTAAGCCAATTAGTCACACTCAGATTTACACTTCCCAAATTGCCATACCAGAGCCTCATCGGGGCGAAATTCCTCGCGAACGCCGCGAAGCTCTCAGGAGAAGTCTGATCGAGCAAGGCAGCAACTTAATTCCTTTAATTGTACGCCCTACCGAAGCTTACAGCAACGAAGAAGAATATGAAGTGGTCTGCGGCTCAGATTGGTGTATTGTTGCTAAAGAACTCGGCATCGAGCAAATGTGGGCGTGGGTATTTGAAATGACCGACGAGGAGGTCGCTGTTGCTCAAGCAGAAATGGAACATTTAGCTCCGCAACCGACTCATAAAACAGCACAAATAGAGACTCTACTCGAACAATTTGAGCTATCATTTCAAAAAAAGGTAGATAGTCTAACAAAACAAATAGAACAATCTGTTAAAAAAAATGAAGATCTGCTAAAAAAGCACGTAAAAGCTCTAACTGAGCAGAACTTTGAGCGTAACCAAATAGAACAGATTAAGCATTTGCTCGAACAAGTGGAAAAAGCATTTCATGAAAAGGTAGATAAAATGGCTAAAAAAATTGAACAATCGAGCAGCAACCGTCCGCCAACATCGGCTGTTATTTCTGAGGTAAATATTGAAGGTGCTTTGAGACAGTTGGATGAACTGGAAAAACTGCTGTCAATAAAATTAGAACACACAGTCCAAACAATTAATCAGTTTGTTTCCGACACCATTGAAAAGGTAGAAAATGACCTAAAAAATCAAATTGAAACGCTCCGCCGCCAACTGGGAGCCTCAGCGACTCACTCAGAAAGACAGCCCGATGCACCGCCGAAGAAGCAGTCAAAAACGCAGCCGAAGAAGCAGTCGAAGGCACAGCAGAAACCTCAGTTACCGCAGTTGCAGTTAGAGTTGCCGTTTCCGTCCCCAGAAGATGACTACGAAAGTCTGTCGCTGAGACGGTTGAAGGCGATCGGCAAAGACAGGAAACTGCGGGGCTACGCGCGCATGAAACGACCGGAAATTCTGGAGGCTCTCAGAGAAGCTGACAGCAGATAAAAGGGTATTTGCTAATAGTTAACAACTAATTATTGGGTGTTCGATCGCGTTTTTGGGCAAAAAGCGCGATCGGGCTTTCAGAATAGTCCTCGGCAGAGATATGAAAAGCTTGCTAAAATAGACACACAACCTCTTACTCCTCACCAAGCAGCCATGTCCGCAACCGCAGAATTAGCTACTACCCAAGAGATACTAGAACAAGAGATACCGGAAAACTTTATCTTTCCTCCCGGCGATTTATACAGTGACGAACCTCCCGTGGAAACAGAACTGCATCTCCGACAAATAATCCTACTCCTCAACTGTCTAGAATGGCTGTGGCGAGATAGAAACAATTTTTATGCTGCTGGAAACCTCACCATTTATTACAGTCCCAAGCAACTCAAATCGAAAGACTTCCGAGGGCCAGACTTTTTTGTGGTACTCGGAACAGAACGAAAAACTCGTAAAAGCTGGGTAGTTTGGGAAGAAGAGGGAAAGTACCCCAATATTATCGTTGAAATCCTGTCTCCCAAAACAGCGGATATAGACAAAAACTTTAAAAGACAACTCTATCAAGATACTTTTCGCACTCACGACTACTTTTGGTTTGACCCAGAAACTTTAGAATTAGCTGGGTTTCATTTAGTTGACGGAGAATATGAAGCAATCGCACCGAACGAATTCGGGCATCTGCGGAGTCAGCAGCTCGATTTGAGTCTCGGAATTTGTGGCGGAAAATTGCGTTTCTTTACAGCAGAAGGAGAGCTTGTCCCTACTCCTGAAGAGGTTGCAGAAAGGGAGACTCAACGAGCCGACGAAGAGGCTCAACGAGCCGGACAAGAAGCTCAACGAGCCGATCGCCTGGCCGCGAAACTGCGAGAATTAAATATTGATCCCAATACAATTTAGCGATCGTCCTTTTTATTCTAAGTTTCTGTATTGTAAGCGCGTTTAGGCGATCGCATATCCCGTATGTTGCCGAACATGATACGGATGAAACCCTAAAACTATCTGGTCTTTAGGCACTCCTAATTCTACAAGTTCTGCGGTAATTCCCGTTTCTATACCATCTTGTTGAATCCAGATTTTGCCGTCGATAATTTCCACATGAACGATACAATCGTGAATTCTTTGAGGCCCTTGCCAGCCTTCGTGCATCAGTAAAAAATTGTTTTGTTCGCGGTCAACAATAACGCTGCTTTTAATTTCTCCGTATTGATAGGGAATCTGGGCATAACTATCTAAAATTTTCTGAATAAATCCGCGATATTCATCTAGTCTATCCATCTGACAACTGTCTCCTTTAATGAATCAAAAACTATTAATTTAAATCTCTTTTTTTCTAACAAAACCTGCCCGATAGGTTCCGAAAAAATTTGTGCATAAACTTCTGCACGGATTGCCAGATATATTATCCGTTCAGGTTCCGAGCGCTCTAGAATATCTTCATAGACAATATACTGTCCAACAGCTTCTTCTAAGTCATGAACGGGTGAAGCACTTACGAAACTTTTTACTTCTACAGCAATTTTGCGACCTTGCTTTTCGGCAGCAAATAGTTTTTCTGCACCCAAATCGACGTTGAGAGTACGTTTGCCAATTTTTAAGGGTAGCGGATCGTTTGTTATCGTCCACCCGTCTTTTTCTAGAGCTGTTCTGACAGTATTGTGGTAGATGTCTTTTGCTGGCATATTTTAAGCTGAACCATCAAATATCACCCTAATTATAGAATAACATAAGACTTTGGAAAACTGATAGCTCATCAATTCAAACTACTTACTGCCGCGTGTATCGGTGCTTCACCCCAATCGGAAAATACTCCGCATCGCCCATCGCAGTTAATGTCACCACAGGTAACTGATATTCTGGCGGAACGTAATTAGCAAATTCGCTGTTTAGCCGTCGCAATTGCGCGAGAATTGAAGATGCGATCGCCTCCTGCATCTCCGCGTCGCCCTCCACCCCCGCTGCTAATTCCACAACCACCGATAAAAACCGATTTTGATCAGCATTTTCCTTGACTTGCAGTACAAATTTTCCCGTCACCCATTCCCGAATGGTGGGAACTTCTAAACCTACGGTGACATTTTCCGGGTAAATGTTGGCACCGAAGTAGGAAACGGTAAAGTGCGATCGCCCAAATACATAGACAAATGGCAAGCAGCGAATTCCTCTGGGGAAATTAGAAACTTTCATAGCTGCTGCTTGCTGTAAACGTGCCACAGGGTTAAATCCCCATTCTGCCAAAAAATTGAGCATTGCTTCGTAACAAATTAAACCGCCGTTATCCGAGATGTGATAGCGTATTAGCGGGATGCCGTTGTCGCCAGAAAATAATAGCGTGCCGTCATTATTCACTTCAAAAAAGCGGCTTTTCGGATCGTACTGTACCAGCGTTGGCAACCGCGATTCCCCGAATAAATTGCGTGCTGCTTCGGGATTGTTTGCTAAAAAGCGACGGATGCAAATGCTCAGCGGTGTCTCGTTGCCCAAAACGCCCGCATCGGCAGTACCGTAAAGGCTCGCAGAGTTGTAATATAGATTGTCAGAATTAGTGCGATCGCTCACCAAACCCCGCCATTCTTCGCTAAACACTTCCCCCGCAAACACCATCTTAATTCGGTATTTTTGCCACTCCACACCCCCAGCAATTCCGCTATCAATCACATCTTTGATAAACGGCGGATATCCCAACAAAACTACTTGCTCGAAATGCTCCCCAAGTTCCTGCACAACTCGAAATATTTCAGTCTTATTATTCCCAGGCGTCACAACTGTAACCGGATAACCCTTACTCGCTAGATAGCGGCAGCAATTTGCCGTGTACATTCCGCCTACCCAAGTTCCCAACGCAAAGCAAATGACAGCTAAAGTTGAGCGATTGTCGGCGTAAAAACTGTCGTGAAATATTTGTTCAAAACGAGCGGCAATTTGCAACTCGTCGCTGATAAAACGCGGCCAAAATGTCGGGTTTCCTGTCGAACCAGATGAAACAGCAATGAAATCGCAAGTTTCTAATTTCCCCTGGTGACACAACTGAGGTAGCGGGTGACAGCGTAAATAATTCTCTTTGGTAATTAGCGGCAATTTTTGGAAGTCTTCAAAGGTTTGAATTGAGGCGGGATTGATGTTAAGTGCAGCTAGGAAAGTCTGGTAAGCTGGTACTGTGGCCGCGACTTTTTGAAAAAGCGCGATCGCCCCGGATTCGGCAACTCGACTCTGCTGGTGTTGCAATCGTTCCTCCAGTGGCGCCCTCAAAAACTCTTCAAACGCCCCAATTGCTCGCTGACGCTGTTCTGGCTGCATGATTGGCTCCTTAAAATGGGGATTTTGCACCTCGATCGCTCAAGATTCAATTAGTACCGCTAACGCCCGATCGCACATTGGGCTGGACACTAAAAATTTGAACACACTTTGAGGTCGATCGAAAATATGGCGCAGTAGATAAACTTCAATAGCACGAAACCGCTGTTTTCACAATAACCACAGGGGATAGCCAAGCAGCCGATCGACTAATAAACACTGACACACTATGGCAAGATTAATTCAGCGATCGCCCAAAACTCCTAGTCTCAGTCAAGCGTGAAAATCCGACGCAGCAAGTTCCAATGAACAATCCCATCTACCCCGGCATAACTCTCAACAACCACTACCGCATCGTCCGCGAATTGGGACACGGAGGCTTCGGACGCACCTACCTAGCTGAAGACGCCCACCGATTTAACGAACCCTGCGTTTTAAAAGAATTTGCGCCCCAAGTACATGGAAGTTACGCTTTACAAAAATCCGAGGAACTGTTCGAGCGGGAAGCGGGAGTGCTCTACAAGCTGCAACACAATCAAATCCCGCGCTTTCGCGAACTCTTCCGCGTCAGTATCAGCGAGAGAGGCTACCTATTTCTCGTCCAAGACTACGTGCCCGGTCAAACTTACCGCTTTCTGCTCGACGCCCGCAAGCGTCAGGGCTTGCGGTTTATAGAAGCAGAAATCAATCAATTGCTGCTGCAGATTTTGCCCCTGCTCGAATACATTCACTCTTTGGGAGTGATTCACCGCGACATCTCCCCGGACAACCTGATTCTGCGGAGTTCTGACGGAATGCCGGTGCTCATCGACTTCGGCGGAGTAAAACAAGTCGCCGCCACCGTAGAGTCTCTTTTCGCTGAGGCTAACGGAACTCTCGCCCCCGCGACTCGCATCGGCAAGCTCGGCTATGCTCCCGTCGAACAGATGCAGATGGGTATCGTCTCTCCCCACAGCGATTTGTACGCTTTGGCGGCCACGGTTTTGGTGTTGCTGACTGGGAAGGAACCGCATCAGTTGCTCGACAGCCAAACGCTGAATTGGAACTGGCGGGCGGAATGTTCTCTGTCTCCGAATTTGTCCCTGGTGCTGGATAAAATGCTTGCTCAACAGCCGAGCCAGCGTTACTCCTCGGCTCGCGAGGTAATGCTCGCTCTCTCCGGCAATCCGCCTTTACAGCCGCCTTTGCCACCAGCCCCGGATTTTGGGATCACGCAGCCGCCGGATCTCTCGCCTATACCCGTGCCCGCCCCCGCGCCAAAACTGCCGGGAACTCCGGTGCGAGTTGCTGCTATTGGCAATCAGCAAAAAATGCCTGCTTGGAAAATGGTTTTGTTTGTGGTGGCGGTGCTATCAACTATGGGGGGAGTTGGCTGGTTTGCGGGCAATTCTTTGTTAAATCTGCAATCAAAAGTACAGAAAGTTCCCCAGCCTCCAAACCCGAAGCAGCAGCAAGAAGATGCTTTGCAAGATCGCTTTGTAAAGCTCAAAATTGACGATCGATTCTATAGCGGTTACGTCAACCTTGTGGACGAGACTTTTTATGCCAAATACCCGGAATTGGGGGGACGATTGTTAAAAGAAGGCGAGGAAGATCGCCAGTGGCGCGAAAGGTGGCAAAAAATCGGCGACGAGTTGCTCGACAAGCTGGAAAATCTCAGCAGCGACGCTAGAGCGCGGTTGGGCAGTTACGACACCACAGATATCGATCGCTGGAAAACTGAGGTTAACAAGCTGAATTTGAGCAGTCGGGCTTTGTACGATTTGGCTGATGCGAGGTTCTTTTATTGGTTTCCAGAACAGCCGCGCGATCGCAATCTCATTGGTTTGCCGATCGGACAAATTTGGCAAGCAATTACCGCCGACGAACTCGAAGCCTTACAAGCTGGAGCAACTCTTGAAAGCGTTGAATTTGACCGCCTATCGAAGAGCAAACGCCTCACAGGCAATCTCAAACCCGGAGAAGGGAAAGCTTACATTGCCAGGTTCGCTCAAAATCAAACTTTGCGCGTGAATTTGCAAGCACCGCGCAAATCTACTCTACTGTCAATTTATACTCCGGGGCGGACAAAGGGCGCGCGAGCTTTGCTGGAAGATGCAGAGGGGCTTAGTTGGTCTGGATTGCTGGATGATGCTGGTTATTATGAATTTGTGGTAGTTTCTCAAGCATCTGAGCCGATTGCTTACGAGTTGAACCTGACGGCGGAATAACTGCTATTGACGCTCTCTATCCACCCAGGCAATAATAAGGTAATACCAATCAGACAAGTTGTCGGGTTCAAACAAAGAATATGCTGAGATTCGCGATCGTAGCTTTAGTGACTTTTGGATTAGTATTAGTGACTGCACTAGGTTTACATCCGGCCAATGCGACAGTCAGCACTCCCGAATTTTATGCTTGGAACTTTGCCTCTGTAGGCAGTAGCGAGCTGGTTTGTAAAAAGACCGTGGTAGTTCCGCAAGACCTGATAATTCCGTCATCATCCATGCACGCTGTCAGTATCAATTCTGCAATTGTAGATGAAAAGTTTTGCGCGAATTCCACTAAGCCTGTGAATTAAGGTCGCGGATAATATGATTTCCGGTTAGAGAACCATAATTAAGTTCTCCGTTAGTCGATTTGAGAGTTGAGATTTTAGATTCACTTCACAGATGAATCTGGCAGGTTGAACCTTAATCTAAAATTTTTATCTCTCTACGACTGTTCTCTGAAATCAAGTATCCTTTTTTGGATGAATCAGGACACTGCGTCCTGATTCATCCATTGAGAGAATACTCTACTTGTCAGTACAAACACGGACTAATTATGAACAATTAACCGGAAATCATATAAGTGATTGTCTGAGGAATTTCGGCCATCGGCGCACTGAAACTGTTGGCTAATTTTTTTTTATGATAAATATCGGGTATTTTGTAATAAAAATTTATCAAACAAGTCGGGCGCAGCAGTTTTCTGCTCTTGAAAGAGATCGAAATCTTCCCAATTTGGGCAGTTCTTTGATTGTGACTTAAGAACCGAGGGGAAATATTCAGCCATTTGGCTAATCATTTATTGGCTAATTAGCTGAATTATTAATTTGCTAGTTTGAGTATGCTAGAGTTAGTCAGGTTCAGATATATAGTGCCATCTATTATCTAAGTATCATGCTCAAAATTTTGGTGATTGAAGACGACGAATTAATCCGGGAAACTCTTCTGCAACTCCTGGAATCTCACAGCTACCGGGTCATTGCGGCGGAAAACGGTCGAGCTGGGGTGCAGATGGCACTTTCGGAGATACCGGATTTAATTTTGTGCGACGTGCAGATGCCGGAACTCGACGGTTATGACGTGTTGCGGACTCTGCGGCAAAACTCGCTGGCTGCAACAATTCCATTTATTTTCCTCACGGCTCAAAGTGACAAAACCGATTTTCGTCGGGGGATGGAATTGGGGGCAGACGATTACTTGACAAAGCCGTTTACCAAGGCTGAATTGCTAGGGGCCATTGCTTCTCGCGTCTTGAAACGGCAAACTATTACTCAACCGCTAACAGTCGCACTTCACCAAGCAGAAGCCAGACTCAAAGATTTAGTTAACGACTCCACCAAGGTTACAACCCTCTCTCCTGAAAAGTTTGCTCTCGAAGCTTTGTTGCGCCACGCTTTGGCACAAGGTGAGTTTCAGGTATACTATCAGCCACAAGTGAATATTGCTACCGGTCAAGTTATCGGCGCCGAAGCTTTAGTCCGCTGGCAAAATCCCGATCGAGGAATAATTTCTCCCTGCGAATTTATTCCCTTAGCAGAAGAAACAGGTTTAATTATTCAGATTGGCGAGTGGGTACTGCTTTCAGCTTGCGCTCAAGCCGCTAGTTGGCTGGCGGCGGGGTTTTCGCCATTTACAATATCAGTAAACTTGTCGGCCCGGCAGTTGTCTGACCCGGAACTCAAGGCGCGAATCGTCCAAATATTGGAAACTACAGGTTTAGAGCCTGCTAATTTAGAATTAGAAATGACCGAAAGCGCTTTGGTGGAAAATGCGACAGTAGCAGGCGCTACTTTAAACCAACTAAAAGCTCTAGGAATTCGGATTGCTATTGACGACTTCGGTACCGGTTACGCTACTTTAGGATATCTTAAGCAATTTGCTTTTGACAGTTTAAAGATCGATCGAATTTTCGTCCGTAATGCCAACGAAGATACTCAAAATGCTGCTATTACTACAGCAGTAATTTTACTGGGTCACAGTTTGAATATGACTGTAATTGCTGAGGGAGTGGAAACAGAAGCAGAACTAGATTTTTTGAAACAACATCAGTGCGATATCATGCAGGGGTATCTGTTCAGTCGCCCCGAACCAGCAGCAATAATTGAAAGTATGTTGGTTGCCGACCCGAGTTTGTTCGCGCCGCCCCCAGCAGCAGCACCTGGTCGCGTTGTCCCTTTTGTACCTGTGTCCGAACCCGAAAAATCTAAAAACCTTTCAATGTCGGGTCTAGGAATAGTGTAAGTGTCACTAAGATTTCTGTTTTATAGGGTAAAATTATTTCTTTTACCTTCTATTTTCTGCATAAAAGTTGGCGCTTCCTCGTAAAAAGTTGTAGCTTTTGATGATAGGCGAATCCAAGAAGGAGATTGTTCCTCATATTGCTCTACTGCTTCCCCTTTTATGCGCTCGGCGCCCCTAATTGGACTATTTGAGAAAGTGTGGCGTGTTGAAATTGCGAGCCTTTATCAAGTTGCAGGAGGTAAACTCAATTAAGTTCCTACTTTGGGACTGGCAGTTTCAAGAACTGTCCAACTGGAATTGGTGCAAGCCTGTCATGGAAAGAATATTAGTGGTTGACGACGAAGCAGACTGTCAAACAGTCTTAGCAATGTACCTGGAAAGTCAAGGATATCGGGTGGAATGCGCTAATTCAGGGGTTGAGGCGCTCTCGATTTTTGAAAATGCCCCCCCAGATTTGGTAATTTCAGATGTCATGATGCCGGAAATGGACGGGTTTGAGTTTTGTCGCCGTTTGCGAACTACCCGTTTGGGACAGTTAGTTCCCTTTATATTTTTGTCGGGTCAAGGCGAGTTGGAGTCAAAAGTTGAAGGTCATTCGATCGGCGCTGACGATTATCTGGTAAAACCTTTTCAGTCTGAAGAAATCTTAGCTAAGGTAAAGGCGCAGTTAGAGCGCTCTCACCGCATTCACGCCGAGATTGTCCGACTGCTTCAAACTTCTAGCGGTAGGGCGGTGGAACCACAATTGGTGGCAGTATTGCCAGCACCTGCACCTTTGCCTTTAACACCAGCCGAGGAAAGAGTTTTTTGGGAGGTTATCCAGGGTTATACTAACAAACAAATTAGCGATCGGCTGTTTATTAGCCCCCGGACTGTGCAAGCTCATTTAGGCAGCATTTTCAGTAAATTACAGTTAGAAAATCGTGCCCAGCTTGTGAGATTTGCCCTAGAAAGAGGATACAAACCACCTCAAACTTAGCTCGGATATCAACTTAGGGTGCGCCAGCCAGCCAGTCAGTCGATTTTAGATTTTAGATTTTAGATTTTAGATTTATTCCACAGATTCATCTGGGAGCTAGAACTTTAGTCTAAAATTTTGATCTTTCCACAACTTCAGTGGGAAACTTGTATCCGTTTTTGGGCGGGAGCAAAAACTCCCGTAGCTGCCCAAAAAAGGAGGCTGACGCACTCAGCAAGCAGATTATTCCACATTCAAAACACAATAAGGAAAATTATTTATAACGCAAACCCCTGGCCCCAAATTCGTACCTCGCAAGTTGGCACGTTCCAAATCAGCCTGCCGCACGTTATTGGCCGCATCAATATTTGTCCCGGTCAATTGAGCCCCAGGAAGCCTAGTATTTGACAAAATAGCATTCTGCAAATTAGTATCGCGCACATCCGCGAAAGACATATCGGCTCCGCTTAAGTTTGCACGATGCAAATTAACTCTAAACAACAGCGAACGTCTCAAATCGGCATTCGACAAATTAGCTTGCAGCAGATAAGCTTCCCCCAGATTCGCATTAAAAAGTTTAGCACCGCGCAAATCCGCACTCGTCAGATTCGCTCGCCCCAAAAAAGCATTAGACAAATCCGCATTTCGCAGATTAGCACCATTCAATTCAGCACCGTACATCTCGGCATTAACTAAGTTAGCATTTGCCAAATTAGCATCACTTAAATTCGCTTCTAGCAAATTAGCTTCATAGAGATTTGCTCCGCTTAAATCGGCTCCTCTTAAATTAGCTCTGTACAAGCTAGCCTTGAACAAATCAGCATTTCTCAAGTCACAACCTTCGCACTCTTTAGTTTCCAGCAATTGCCTAACATGATCGGGATTTTGAGCCTTAACGGGAGCTGCCAGCCCAAACAAAGCTAAACTTGCCGTTACAGTTGCCAAGATTTTAAGTTTCACAAACAAACCTCACTGCTACTTCAAACAAATTATACTAGCAAACTGTAGACTTTAAACCCATATCCTTCTCTCTTTTCTCTTCCTCTGCGTTCTCTGCGCCCTCTGCGGTAAATCCCCAAAAAACCTATTCGCAGCCAAGGATTTAGACCAGATTCCAGCAAGGCGGGCAAAGCCCGCCCTACTTAACTTAATTAAGCTTCATCTAAAGCAGCAACACCAGGCAATTCCTTACCTTCTAGCAGCTCCAAACTAGCACCGCCACCAGTGGAAATGTGGCTCATTTGTTCACCTAAATTCAACTGTTCCACAGCCGCCACCGAGTCACCACCACCGATAATTGTGGTAGTACCAGTTTTAGTAAGTCCAGCCAAAGAATGAGCGATACCTTCAGTTCCTACAGCAAACTTCTCCATCTCAAACACGCCCATAGGCCCGTTCCAGATCACCGTTTTGCAATCGGCCAAAGCATCTTGGAAAGTTTTTACTGAATCCGGCCCGATATCCAAACCCATCCAACCGTCGGGGATGCTTTCAACAGAGACAGTTTGAGTGTTAGCATCAGCAGCAAACTTGTCAGCAACTACCACATCAGTAGGTAACAGAAAAGCAACTCCCCGTTCTTTCGCCTTAGCTTCCAAAGACTTAGCCAGATCCAGCTTGTCATCTTCCACCAAAGACTTGCCAACGTTCAAGCCGCGAGCTTTGTAGAAGGTGAAAACCATGCCACCGCCCAACAGCAGTTTGTCGCACTTTTCGAGCAGTTTTTCGATGACTCCAATCTTGCTGGAAACCTTAGAACCGCCGATTATAGCAGCTAAAGGACGCTGAGGATTGTCGATCGCACTGCCGAGATATTGCAGTTCCTTCTCCATCAAAAACCCAGCCACAGAAGGACTCAGATACTTAGTAACGCCCTCAGTAGAAGCGTGAGCCCGGTGAGCCGTACCAAAAGCATCATTGACATACAAATCGGCCACAGAAGCTAACTTCTTAGCAAATTCCGGGTCGTTGGCCTCCTCCTCTGGGTAGAAGCGGACATTTTCCAGCAACAGCACATCGCCATCTTGCATCCCGGCGACTGTAGCAGCGACTTCATCACCGATGCAGTCGTCAGTCTTTTTGACCTCTTTGCCCAACAATTCCGACAGGCGTTTCGCAACCGGCGTCAAGCGCAACTTCTCCGTCACACCCTTGGGACGGCCGAAGTGGCTGCACAAAATCACCTTAGCGCCCTTGGACGCTAAATCTTGAATTGTCGGCAGAGCCGCCCGGATGCGAGTATCATCGGTGATATTGCCGTTGTCGAGCGGCACGTTAAAGTCCGCCCGCACCAATACCCGTTTGCCCGATAAGTCCGATGCCGATAAATTTGCTACAGTTTTTTTTGTCACAGGATTAACCTCCTAATATGTGTGTTTTTGTCGAATTCCGTTGAAATGGCGGCACTGGTCACTTGCACTTGGGCCTCGGACGCATTCAACCGCGTCCGTACAAAAAACGGAAGATGAAACAAACGGCACTGATTGGCTCAACGTAAACATTTTATCGGAGTCCGCGTCCCGGAGATGCGCAGTATGTTCAAGACTGTCTTATTTCCTGTAGATCAAAGCCGAGAAGCCCGCGAAGCTGCCGAAAAGGTGGTCAATATCGTGAAAACCTACGCCTCTCGCTTAGTTATTCTCTCGGTAGTCGAGCCCCCAGCCGAGGAGGCCGACGCCCCCGCGCGAGAGGTGATGACTTCCCCCGAAGCAGTCGCCAAACTTCTTTCTGAGGCCCAATCGATGTTTTCCCAGCAGGGAATTGAAGCTGAAATCATCGAACGGGAAGGCAAACCTGCTTTCACGATTTGCGATGTGGCTGACGAAATTGGGGCCGATTTGATTGTGATGGGCTGTCGGGGGATGGGTTTAACCGATGATGGGGCGTCTGACAGCGTTACCAATCGGGTGATCAATCTGTCTCCTTGTGCAGTTTTGATTGTGCCTTAGTCAGTTGTCAGTTGACAGTTGACTGTTGGCAGTTGACTGTTGGCAGTTGACGGTTGTCATTCAAGAACTAACAACTAACAACTAACCAATAACAACAGTCAACAGTCAACTAACCAATAACAACTAACCAATAACAATAACAATAGTCAACAGTTAACAGTCAACAGTCAACTAACTAATGAAAATTCAATGGTACCCCGGTCACATTGCCAAAGCTGAACGGGCATTAAAAGAACAGCTAAAGCGGGTAGATGTGGTGCTCGAAGTCCGAGATGCCCGCATTCCATTGGCTACTTTTCACCCCCAAATGCCGAGCTGGGTGGGCGGCAAGGCGCGAGTCTTGGTCATCAACCGCATGGATATGATTACGCCTCGATCGCGCGAGGCGTGGGAAACATGGTTTGAGGCCCAGGGGGAAACTGCGTATTTTACTAATGCCGAGCACGGTCAAGGAGTAGACGCTGTGGCTGATGCCGTGCAGAATGCTGGGGTGCAGCTAAATAAAAGAAGGTTCGATCGAGGTATGCTGCCCCGTCCAGTCCGTGCAGTGGTGATGGGCTTTCCCAATGTGGGAAAATCTGCTCTAATTAATCGGCTGTTAGGGCGGAGAGTGGTGGACAGTGCCCGCAGAGCTGGAGTAACTAAATCGCTCCGATGGATTCGCATTTCTGATGAAATTGAATTATTAGACGCGCCTGGAGTGATCCCAACCCGAATTAACAATCAAGAAAATGCCATAAAATTAGCTATTTGCGAAGATATTGGCGAAGCAGCTTACGACAATCAGGTAGTAGCAGCAGCGATGGTAGATTTGCTCCGAGGGCTGCAAGCGGCTGATGACACGTTGATATCACTATCGGGTTTCAAATCCAGGTATAAATTAGATCCAGCCTCTAGTAATGGTGAAGATTATTTGCACGAGGTCGCAAAAGACAAGTATAAAGGAGATGTCGAACGAACGGCGCGGCAGATGTTAAACGATTTTAGAACTGGTGTTTTGGGTCAACTTTCTTTGGAGTTGCCGCCGACTTGATCAGACTCGTAACCTACAACTAATCAGAAATGGTATTCAATAGAGAGTTGCTGACGCTGAGAATGTGAACTTCGTCTCCTATGTGTAATATTTTTTCGGCTGCTTGAGGTGCGAGTCGCGTGTTAACTATCAGCCGACTAAAGTGATTTAAATGCCCTTTTTTTACCAAGTCAGGCATGATTTCCTTCTGCTTGGCTGTTAGTATATTTTTAAAATTGGGTTCGCCTGCTTTCGCCCCATACTTTCGCGTAGATAGGATACAGGGCTGACCGGGATGAATAGCTTCAAATATTACTGTTCCTATTTTAAACCTCACAATTTCATCGGATTGTGAGAAAAGTTGGTCTTCCCAAAAAGCCGGGACATCTCCTATTTCAATATTAGCTCGCAAGCGATGGCGCATCTCGTTAACGCAAACTCTCGGAAACCAAGATGCAACTTCGGCAATTGTTTCGGTACTGATAATGCTTGGCCCTGGTGCAGCGGTATTGTGGGGAAAACCTGTCAGCAAGTTTTCAATTAACTTGACGGGGAAACCGAAGTAGTTGCTCAACCAAGATTCTATTCCCGGGCGTTCTCTATCTACATGAAAAAATATTTCTTGTTCGGTGCCTTGAATTTTCAGACCGGCAATTCTCTTTTTGATATCAAAGGATAAGCGTAGAAAACGGACTCCGCTGTTGTGCTTAGTGTTAACCAATTCTCCTGCTGCATCGCAGATTGCAAAAGAGCGATCGCCTTCTAGAGCTCCGCTGGCTAGAATAGTTGCTTGACTGACTGCTATGCCGTCAAGGGACTTGACCGGATAGATATGAATGCTGGCGACGTAGGACATTTCGAGCCATTGATAAATAATTGTCGTTTTAGATACATTCTAGCATCCCCTGCCTGCAGAAGGATGACCGCAGTTGGCTTTACTAAATAAAATATGAATGAAATAAAAATGGGTCGCTTTTTTGAAGTTTACATTGTGCCGGAGTACCTTGTAAAGAAAAATCAAAGAAGTCTGACTTAGCTTGTGGTATATATTATGCTATAAAATAGAAAAACTTCAACAATGGAACCGAGTTATAAGCAATGACTGAAAGCGGAAAAAAAGGCATGATTTCGAGACGTAATTTAATGTTGAAGGCTGGTGCAGGGATGCTGGCGGCAAGCTTTGCACCTGCGTTTTTACAAGCCGAAGCAGCAAAGGCGGAGGCAATCTCTGAGCTTACTCCTAGCAGTGCTCTTAAGAAATTAATGGAGGGGAATCAACGCTACATGGAGCAAAAACGGACATTTCCCGACCAAGCTCGATCGCGAATTGTAGAAGTAGCAAAGGGTCAACATCCGTTTGCAACCATCCTGGCTTGTTCTGATTCGCGCGTTGCTCCCGAAATTATTTTCGACCAAGGATTGGGGGATTTATTTGATATCCGAATAGCTGGCAATTTTCTCGACGATGTGGTTCTCGGAAATATAGAATATGCGACCTTAGAATTAGGCGTACCACTATTAGTAATTCTGGGTCACGAACGCTGCGGTGCTGTCAAAGCAGCTTTAGATGGCAAAGCTGTGCCGGGTCACATTAGCACTTTGGTGGCGGCGATTAAACCGGCAGTTGATTCGACCAAAGGTCAAACAGGCGATGCCTGGGATAACGCAGTCAGAGCTAATGTGAAAATGAATGTAAATAAGTTACAATCCTCGTCGCCTATTTTAGCTGAAGCAGTCAAAGCGGGCAAGCTTAAAGTTGTTGGGGGCCGCTACGATTTGGATAGCGGCAAAGTAGAGATAATTGCTTGATTTTGCTGGTAATTTTCATAATTTGTAGGGTAGTGCCTTTCTTTGCCTACCCCTTGGGGAGCGAGGGGAAACCATCGGGGATTGCCCCTAAGAATTATTGGGTAACGATAAAGTAGATATGCAAGTTTAAAGTAAACCCATTTCTTGTAGTCCCCGGCGCAGGCGTTCTGCTTCAAAAGGGCGGCGCTGTTCGTGAAGGGCGATCGCTCTTTTAAATTCTGCTAAACTTTCTGGCATTTTGCCAATTTTCAGCAAGGCTACTGCCAAGTTTTGATGAGCTTCCGCGTGTTCGGGATCGATTTTTATCGCTTGTCGGTAATAGGCGATCGCATCTGCTAAATTTCCGGCTGCTTTCAGCGTCAGCCCTAAATTATAGTGACCTACTGCAAAATTGGGGTCAATTTTTAAAGCTGCTTTGTAAGCTTTTTCAGCAGATTTCAAATCACCTTCATCTTTAAACAAATTGCCCAAATTATTGTAAGCACCCAACTTGAGCGGCGGGAACACATTGGTATTAATTGCCGCTTGATAGTGTTCTTTTGCTTTGGCAAACTGCTGCTGCTGGCGATAAGCAATTCCCAAATGATAGTTCAGCTCGTAAACAATAGAATCATCAATGCCCTCGGCAGTCAAGCCTTTGGTTAATAAATTAATTCCCCGCCCAATTTGCCCGCTTTCTACATACAGCGCACCTAATTTGCTACAAGCATAAGCATCGTGGGGATAATAAGCTATATAGCGTTCCATTGCTGCTTGAGCTTTTTGGAATTTACTTTTTGCGGCGATCGCATCTTTTTGATAACCAGAGTGCCAAATCGCCACATCGGGGAGAGAAGCTATTTTCCATTGTGGTTCCCTCTGCAAAATCTCAGCCACGCTGTCGTCTACCATTGCGTGGTAAGGGCGAGAAAAGCGGATATCGAGGCGATTGCGAAACAAGCGCGACACTAGGGAATAGGGAGATTGAGAGGCACCGATTTCTTGGCGGATGAGATTGATTAGCAGCAGCCGATCGCTCGCAATTGCCTGCTTAATCTGAGGTAGAATCTCCGGTACCAAAACCTCATCGGCATCTAATACCAAAATCCAGTCGCCCTGGGCGTGCTTCAGACACTCGTTGCGCGCCGCTGCGAAGTCGTCGCACCATTCAAAGTCATAAACCCTCGCCCCGGATTCTCGGGCAATTTCACGGGTGCGATCGCCCGATCCCGTATCCACCACCACTATTTCGTCAACAACACCCTTAACGCTGTCCAAAGTCCGCGACAGTGTTGCCTCTTCATTCTTCACAATCATGCACAGAGTGAGATCCATCGGGCGCAAACTTTCCTCGTTTCACAAAATTATTGTAATTTTTTTACCAGTAAAACACAAACAGTCCCAGAAAAAATTCTCCTATTTCCTTGTGGTTTGAGCATAAGTACCTTTGTTCCCTAGAAAAAGCGGGTTAACTCTTTTGAGATATTAAAAAGCCTCAAACTCGGACGATTCATGAGAAATCCTACCACTTTCGGTTCATCCCTGCGGTAGAGGTAAGAGCGGGATAGGGGTTGTTATTCTTAGAACATAAGACAAGGCACAAGAAAAGTTTAAGTATTCAGGAGAAAAAGAAATGGGAATTATTGCTTGGATCGTTTTAGGACTGATTGCCGGTGCGCTAGCCAAAGCCATTTATCCGGGAACTCAAGGCGGTGGCTTTCTGGCAACAACAGGTTTAGGAATTTTGGGCGCCCTAGTGGGAGGTTATTTAGGTCAAGTCTTACTGGGGACGAGCGGGGGAGCATCCTTCGGAGCATTGACTCTACCCAGCATAGCTTTTGCAGTTGTAGGTGCGATCGTTCTACTTTTCATCTGGGGATTGTTAACTCAGCGTGCTGCATAACAAATATTGCCAATTTCCAGTCGATCGACTTTTAGGGTATTCATAAACCCGGTTTCTTCTAGAAACCGGGTTTTTCAGTTGTTTGTAGGATGCGTCAGCCTACTTTTACCAAATCCGGGTTAAAAACCCCTATCAGACTCAGCGCTTGCAACGGTTCAAGAGCAAAACTTTCGTCCGCACAGAGGGGGACTGAAGAATAAAGGGGTAAACATCCCGGACTTGATATTAATTAATCAATCCGCAAATTGAAAGGCAAGCGAACATAAACCCCCTGCGGGTCATTCATCGACTTGATCACAGCCAATTCATCTTGCATTTTCTTAAATTCGGCCGTTAGCGGGTCGAGTTTGGTGGCTGGTTTCAAAACGTGAACGCCGGAAATTTTTTCCAAAATTCGCTCCTCCAAAGTGCGGCGTTTTGGATATTCTTCCAACTTCCAATCGTCGCCGAGTTTAGCTTGTTTCGCCGCCTCTCTGACAGCATCTTCAAGCCCGCCAATTTCATCGACCAAACCCAACTGTTTCGCGGCCGTACCTGACCACACTCTGCCTTGAGCAATTTCTTGTACCTTGTTTTTCGGCAGTTTGCGGGAGTTGGCGACTTTAGTAATAAATCGATCGTAAATGCGATCGACTATCCTCTGAATATTCGCCAATTCTTGAGGATTTTTTGGACGGGAAACCGTGTTAGTATCCGCAAAGCGGGCGGTTTTCACCACGTCCCAAGTCAGGCCGTTGTTAGCAGCCAACTTTTCGGCGTTAAACAGCATTCCAAAAACGCCAATAGAACCGGTAATCGTATTGGGTTCGGCAAAAATGCGGTTGGAACCCATCGAAATCCAATAGCCGCCGGATGCTGCTAAATTGCCCATTGAAACAATAACTGGTTTCTTTTTCCCCGTCAGCATTACTTCGCGTGCAATTACTTCGGCCGCCGTCGCACTGCCTCCGGGACTGTTGACGCGCAAAACCACTGCTTTTACGTCGTCATCTTCTCGGATTTTCCGCATTGATTGAGCGATGCGATCGCCTCCTACTTGAGTCGATCCCCCTTCGCCGTCTACAATCTCTCCCTCTGCGTAAAGTATAGCAATTTGGTTTTTCTTGTCAGCGCGAGTTGAGTTTTTATTCTCAGCAACTTTGGCGTAGTTTTTCAAGCTAATTTGCTTGAAAGATTTGTTTTCGCGATCGGTTCCTGTAAGTTTTTTGAGTTCGGTCGATATTTCGTCAAAGTATACAACTTTATCAACTAACTTGTTTTTGAGAGCTTCGTCAGCCATTAAAGTTCCGCCATTATCTGCAATCGCTTGCAGTTGCGGAACAGTCACTTTGCGGCTCGGAGCGACAGTTTTCAGGTAGTCTCCCCACATATCTCCGAGCAACTTTTGAGTTTGCTGGCGATTTTCGGGACTCATTTTTGTGAGCAAAAACGGCTCAACGGCTGACTTGTATTTGCCGACGCGAGTCACTTGCACTCCCACGCCGTATTTTTCAAAAGCACCAGTCAAAAACATTGCCTGACTGCTAAAACCGTTGATTTCCAAAGCGCCGTAAGGATTGACGGCAATTGTATTAGCAACGGAACCGAGGTAATAATCTCGCTCATTCCAGTCCATCTGGTAAGCAAAAATGGGTTTTTTGGCATCTCGGAAACGCTGCAAGGCCGATCGAACTTCTTTGAGATTGGCAAACCCGCTGTTGCTCGAATTTGAGCTGCCTTCAAGATAAAGGCCAACGATTTTAGGGTCTTTTTTCGCATATTCGATCGTGTCTAAAACAGTCCGCAGCGTCACTGTATCGCCGGAATCTTCCGAAAGCACTTCTTCAATCGCCGCGCTAGTGCTACGGCTCGGTTTGCTGTCGGTGATATTTAAAGAAAGGTCTAATACCAATACAGACTTATCTTTAACTTGCGGGCCCGAATCTTTAGACGACGATGCCGCCATAGCAATTAGTAGTACCAGTCCCCCCAATCCGATGCTGCCCAGCAGCAGCAGTCCTAGGAAGGTTCCCAGTAAACTTGCACAGGTATATTTTAGGAAATCTTTCATTAGATAATTGGTAATTAGTTATTAGTCAATAGTCAATAGTCATTAGTCATTAGTTATAGCAAATCCGGTTAGAACGGAATAATACCGAGCGTGGGAGCTGGTCGCTCGCACTGCACTCGAAAAAATATTATTCCGATGCCAGCGCAAACGATATTATGGGTAATTCCTGCAACTAGGACTAAACAATTATTTCCTGTCGTAGTTATTAGCTAATGACTTTTGACTGCTGACTAATGACTTTTGACTGCTGACTCTCTTTTATCTTAACCTTTCCAAAACCCCAGAATGTTTTAACTCATCCAAATTACCGCAGCCCGTACAGAACATGACGGTGGCGATTTCTGCAATTAAAGCCTCAGCTAGGAGGGCTGCGGCTGATTCCGATTCCGCTGCAGCTTGCAGAAACGGCCGCGCCAGTCCCGCAATATCCGCGCCCAGGGCGATCGCCTTCGCTGCATCCAACCCATTCTGCAATCCTCCAGAGGCAATCAGAGGAACATCCGGCGCTACGGCGCGGGTGCTGACAATGCACTCGGCTGTTGGTATTCCCCAGTCGGCAAAGGTTGCGCCCAACCTGCGCTGCTTGCCATCTTTAGCTCGCTCTCCTTCTATTTTCGCCCAAGAAGTGCCTCCGGCCCCGGCAATGTCGATCGCACCTACCCCCGCAGCGAGCAATTTCTTTGCCATCTTTCCTGAAATACCGTTGCCGACTTCTTTAGCAATAACTGGTACTGGTAATTTAGCGCACAATTTGGCAATTTTATCTAGCAGTCCTTTAAAGTTAGTATCACCTTCGGTTTGGACGCACTCTTGCAGCGGATTGAGGTGCAAAAATAGTGCGTCTGCTTCTAAAATATCGACAATTTTTTGGCACTCTTCCAAACCGTAATTGTAGTTTAATTGAACTGCTCCGATATTGGCAAATAACAGAATATCGGGAGCGCGGCGACGGACTGCAAATGTAGGAGCTAGTTGAGGATTTTCTACAACGATTCGCTGGGAACCGACTCCCATTGCTAGTTTGTATTCTTGAGCGACATCAGCAAGGCGATAATTGATTGTCTGGGCTAATTCTGTGCCGCCTGTCATCGAGGAAATTAGCAGGGGAACGGCTAGTTTTTTGCCGATAAATGTGGAGGTTAAATCAATTTCAGTGCGATCGAGTTCTGGCAAACAGCAGTGTTCAAAACGGTAGCGTTCGAGGCCGCTGGTAGTTTCGCGAAATTGTACGTCTTCTTCGAGGCAGATCCGCAGGTGGTCTGCTTTGCGGGTTTCGGTTTGCGAGGGGGAGGTTAGCGGCAAGTTCACAGTTGCTATTTGGGGAAAGAGTTTTGATTTGGGAATATAGCAATTTTATTTCATTTTTGAATCTTTTTTAATGAACCGCAGAGAGCGCAGAGGGCACAGAGGAGAAGAAAAGAGAGATGTTCGCAAATCCTGTAGGGGTTGCTGTATTATCCAGGAACAGTAAGCGGCATTCCGTTATCTGAAGGTTTTAATTTTAGTAAAAAAGGAACTGCTTTTTGCACCCATGCTTTGGTTGATGTGTAATTGGCCGCATCTTCGCCGAAACAAATGTCCAGCATATCGGTGTGAATTATCCCCGGATTCAAAGGAACTGCTGCCATACCTGCGGGCAATTCTTGAGCGAGCGATCGCGTAAGTCCTTCTATTGCCCACTTAGAAGCGCAATAGGGCGCGACTTCCGGCGAAGTTGACCTTCCCCAACCAGAACTAAAGTTGACAATTGTGCCGCTTTTTCGAGACATCATTGCCGGGACAAAGTGACGAATTACATTAGCCGTACCTTTAATATTCACATCAATTACCTGGGAAAATTCTTCGTTACTGACATTCCAAAGAGGCGCGAGATGATTAGCTATACCTGCATTATTAATTAGCAAATCTGGTGGCTCATTTTTTGCCAGAATTTCTGTTGCCCAAGCTTTTACTCGATCGTCGTTGGTGACATCCAAACAAGTAAAATGCTGGGGCGCACTATATTTTTGTTGGAGTTTTTCCACCGCTTCGGCAGAACGGGCGCATCCCACAACTGTATGTCCCAATTCAATAAATTTTTCGGTCATGGCAAGACCTAGACCGCGACTGACTCCGGTAATTACAATTAATTTTGTCATAGATTTGCTCCAAGTTTGACATTAAGTAATACAATACATATTGACTGGTGAATTGACAAATCGATCGCAGGGAGAAAGCATGAAAGTAAAAGCAGCAGTTGCTCGCAGTGCCGGCAAACCTTTGAGTATTGAAACGGTGGATCTGGATGGGCCGCGGGCTGGAGAGGTGCTGGTGGAAATTAAAGCCACGGGTGTTTGTCACACTGATGCTTACACTCTTTCCGGTGCCGATCCTGAAGGCTTGTTTCCTGCTATCTTAGGCCACGAGGGAGCCGGGATTGTCGCAGAAGTTGGGGCGGGAGTCACGAGTGTCAAAGTGGGCGATCGGGTAATTCCTCTCTACATTCCTGAATGCCGCAACTGCGAATATTGTTTGAGCAAAAAAACCAATCTCTGTCAAGCAATTCGCGTGACTCAAGGCCAGGGAGTAATGCCCGACGGCACGAGCAGGTTTTCCATAGACGGGCAGAAACTTTACCATTACATGGGAACTTCTACGTTCGCTAATTATACAGTATTGCCGGAAATTGCAGTAGCAAAAATTCGCGAAGATGCTCCTTTTGATAAAGTTTGTTTAATCGGCTGCGGCGTTACAACTGGCATCGGCGCTGTCATTAATACTGCGAAAGTAGAGCCTGGTTCTAATGTGGTAGTTTTTGGTTTGGGCGGCGTGGGTTTGAATGTCATTCAAGCGGCTCGCATGGTGGGAGCTAACATGATTGTCGGCGTAGACTTGAATCCCGACAAGCGAGAGATGGCGGAAAAATTCGGCATGACTCACTTTGTCAATCCCCGCGAAGTGGAAGGCGATTTAGTGCCTTATTTGGTAGATTTAACCAAAGGCGGAGCTGATTACAGTTTTGAATGTATCGGCAACATTAATGTGATGCGCCAAGCTTTAGAATGCTGCCACAAAGGTTGGGGCGTGAGCGTAATTGTCGGGGTAGCGGGAGCCGGTCAAGAAATTAGCACCCGCCCGTTTCAGCTAGTAACTGGTAGGGTTTGGAAAGGGACGGCTTTTGGGGGGGCAAAAGGCAGAACTGATGTTCCTAAGATTGTTGATTGGTACATGGACGGTAAAATTGATATTGATAGTTTGGTATCTCGGGTAATGCCGATCGACAAAATCAATGAAGCCTTTGATTTAATGCACAAAGGCGAAGTAATTCGCACAGTGTTGACATTTTGAGTTTTTGAAGGAAGGAGGAAGAGGGAAGAAGGAAGACAGGACTTACAAAAAGTGGTTTTACGCGCTATCTCTAGCCGTAAGGTACACGGCTACACCCTACATAACTTCTCTTTTCTCTCTGCCTCTGCGTCCTCTGCGCCCTCTGCGGTTAATAAAAAATTTCCTTCACAAATGAAATAGAATTAATATGATATCAGAATCCCTAAAACTGCACAAAGAACAGAAAAGTTTCGGTGGCCAACTCGGCTTTTACAGTCATCAATCCTCTGCTTGCAACAGCGAGATGAAATTCGCTGTTTATCAGCCCCCGCAAGCTTTATCTCAACCCGTACCAGTTTTGTATTTTCTATCAGGTTTAACCTCCACGGAAGAAAACTTTATGGCAAAAGCGGGGGCGCAACAATTGGCGGCAAAATACGGGTTAATGCTGGTTGCGCCCGACACTAGCCCGCGCAATACTGGAATTCCTGGCGAAGATGACGATTGGGATTTAGGAAGTGGTGCGGGTTTTTATGTTGATGCGACAGCCGCACCTTGGAATGCTCACTATCGGATGTACAGTTATGTGGTTGATGAATTGCCCAATTTAATCGCCGAAAATTTTCCGGCGATACCGGAAAAACAGGGAATTTTCGGTCATTCTATGGGCGGACACGGGGCTTTAATTTGCGCTTTGAAAAAAGGATCTCGCTATCTTTCTGTTTCCGCTTTTGCGCCTATTTCGGCGCCAATGCGCTGCCCTTGGGGACAAAAAGCTTTTGCAAACTACCTCGGCAGCGACCAACAGATTTGGAGGGCTTGGGATGCTAGCGAATTGGTGCTTGAGGCGCAATACAACCGCCCGATTCTGATTGACTGCGGCACTGCTGATTCGTATCTTGCTGACGGGCAGTTGTTGCCGGAAGTGTTTGCGGAGGCTTGTGCAAAAGCGGGACAGCCACTAACTTTAAGGATGCAGGAAGGTTACGATCACAGCTATTATTTTATAGCTACTTTTATGGAGGAGCACATTCGCCATCACGCGGCTGTTTTGTGCGGGTAGTTCCTAGCAGGAAGCAGGCAAGATGCCTGCTCCACAACAACTGTTAGGTTGTGGCTGAGAACCGCTATCTAGAGGCTCTGCCTCGAATGCCTGCCATCAAATGTGGAGGCAGAGCCTCCTGATCTGCGTTACCAGGCAGAGCCTGGTAACGAGTGAACTCGCTTCTAGGATCGCAGGTATTTTCGGTTAATTAAGATTAATCGGAAATACCCATTCTTTATAATTGCTGTCGCGATTTTCGATAATCTCCGTCAGTTTGTCCAAAATCTTTTCGGTGATGGGTCGGTTTTGGGGCAAGTGATAGTTTTCCACTCGCTTAATAGGGGTAATTTTGGCTGCGGTTCCGCAGAGGAAAATCTCGTCTGCAATCAACAATTCTGATTTATCAACTGGTCTTTCTGTGACTTCAATTCCTAAGTCTCTAGCGATAGTTATAACGCTGTCTCTGGTAATTCCTTCGAGAATATCTTGCTCGAAACCGGGAGTAACTAATTTACCGTTTCTGGCGACAAATATGTTCATTCCTGAAGCTTCGCTGACTTTTCCTTGAGAATTCATCATAATTGCTTCGTCGAAGCCGGATTCTACTGCTTCTGTTTTAGCTAATGCTGAGGTGATGTAAGCGCCGCTAATTTTACCTCTTAAGGGCAAACTGCGGTCTTCTTGGCGGTACCAAGAGCTAATTCTACAGTTGACTCCTTCTTTGGGTAAATAGTCTGAAAGTTCTAATCCGTAGACAAAAAAGTCTGTTTCTACGTTGTGCAGTCGCGGGGCAATTCCTAAACTTGATGTGTAGATAAAAGGGCGGATATAAAATGATTTGGTTGGTTGGTTTTTCTGGACAAAATCAATGATTATTTGTTGGATTTTGCTGGCTGGTAAATCGCAGTGAAGGAAGCTGGCACTTTGACTTAATCTTTGACAGTGGCGGTCTAATCTAAATAGCAATATTCGATCGGCATTTTGGGGGTCGGGAATTCCCCGCAACCCGCCTAAGACTCCGGTTCCGTAGTGCAGTGCGTGGGTGGCTATGGAAATTTTGGCGTCGGTAAAGGGGAGAAATTGGTTTTGAAAGTAGGCAATTGGTAGAAAACTATCCATGATTCAAGCTGGCGATGAGTTTGGCAGTCCGCTAGGAAAGCTGAATTTGGTTATATTACCATAAGTTATACCATTTGAGATTTGAGATTGAGAATGGCTGATTTGATAAGGGTTTGAAGCTTGCTTACAGTTGGATTTTTTTAGACTGGTATTATTCTTTTGTTGTTAGATCGATTGATAAAATAATATCAAAAGCCGTCTATTAGGTTGATAATTGTTTGGGGAAAGAGTGCGATCCTCTTCGAGGGCTTCGCTAACGACTACAAACAAAAATCAACCAAGGGGCAACTATGGCACGTAAATGTTTCATCATCGAAATGGGGATGGGGGTAGACCAGCACGGGCAGGAACCGACTGTAGCCTGTGCAAGGGCTGTACGAAATGCGATCGCCCATAATGCTCTCCTAGGCGTCTGGGAAGTGGCAGGTTTGACTGACCCCAATCAGATGATTGTTGAGGTTAAGGTGGCTGTTCCTTACCCGGAACAAGTGCGGGAACAGGAGGTGTTGGCGGTGCTCCCTTTTGGCAGCAAAACTCTGATTGTGGAGCAAGGAGGCATGATTGTGCCAGGAAGGGCGATCGCATCTCTGAATGATAAAAATGATGAAATGCTAATCGCTGTGGCGGCTGTGACTGTTTTTGTGGAAACTGAGGGCTAATTAATTTTGTGTAGTTTGAATAAATCGCCCGATCGCACTTGGTTGTTTCCGCGATCGGGCGATCGTACGCCTGTCTGTTAAAAAATGATTAATTTAGGCTAAGTTGTAGGGTGCCCCGGAGATATGGCATGAAATATCGTAGAAAATCTGAGCCTATGAGGCACGCTATAACTTAGTCTGTTCAAGGGTAAGGTTTATTTGCGCCTACCTAATTAATTTTGAAGTTTTAATGGATAATTTTTAATTTCTCAGGCGGCCGGGTATGTAAGCAATCCAGCAAAACCCTAGGATTAATAACAGCCACGTCGCTGTAATATTGCTGCCCAACAAGCTGCGGAGAAAATCTTCCATTGTTCTCAAAAATTATAGAGTTTAAAAGTTTAAAAGAATCTATTGCTGTTCCCTCTCCGATCGGCAAAGGTAGAGTGCGATTGGCTTTTAGGCGATCGCACTCTACCTCCTCTACCTCCTATTGGGGCTGGCTGGTATCTGCCAACATTTGGTTAACCATTTGCAAGTGCGCCTGAAGGTTCGGCAACTTCTGGGTGGCCCAAGCCTTCAAGTCGGGATCTTGTCCCTGTTGAGATTGAGCCTGAAACAAAGCAATAGCCTGATTGTGGCTCTCGATCATAGCCTGCTTGTAAGCAGTGTCAAAACTTGTACCGGAGAGTCCCGAAAGTCGCTCCATCAAAGCTGTGTTCTGGCTGCTCATTTCGGTTGGCAGTTTTACGCCTTTTTGCATTGCTACCTGCATCAGTTCTTGATTAGCCTGGGTGTGTTCCTCAACCATTTCTTGCCCGTATTGTTTCACACCAGCACTAGAACCGCGCTGCACTGCCAGTCTGCCGAGCTCCACTTCGAGCATACCAAGTTGACCTGCTTGCATGACAAAGTTTCTGTCTTGGCTGCTGAGAGAATTAGGCGAAGTTTCGCCACCTGTTGGAGTGTTGGGAGAACGGCTGGGAGTGTTGTTGATGGGGCTATTTGGAGAACGGCCGGGAGTGTTGTTGGTGGGGCTATTTGGAGTGTTGGGAGAACGGCCGGGAGTGTTGTTGGTGGGGCTATTTGGAGTGTTGGGAGAACCGCCAGGATTGTTGTTGTTAGGATCTGTAACAGAAGGTCCCGGAGAATTAGGATCGTTTAAGTCGCTATCAGCAAGCTCAAAAACTCGATCGCCCGACTGGTTGAAGCCGTGAGTCTGGCGGTTTAATTCTGCGAATCCCGGCACAGCTATCAAGGAACTAACGCCGGCAATTCCGGCAACTGTTACCAATTTTTTGAACAAACTTTTGCGATTGAGTGAAGTCATGAATTTCTAAGCCTCTAAGTTGTTTTCAAAAGTACGTGAAGCGAAGCTATCCCGTAGGGAATCGCCCAAAACTACCGATGGGAGGGTGTGCTGCCTTTCCGAAACAAGTTGATCAAACCAAAGGCACCCAAGGCACCCAGCCACCCGAAATTGTTGGGGCTATCGCGCCGAGCACTCAAAACTCCAGAATTAGTATCAGCCGGCGTCGATGTGGTATCGGTTGTACCGGTTGTACCAGTTGTACCAGTGCCTGTCGTACCGGTTGTACCGGTTGTACCAGTGCCTGTCGTACCGGTTGTACCGGTTGTACCCGTGCCTGTCGTACCGGTTGTACCGGTTGTGCCGGTGCCTGTCGTACCGGTTGTACCGGTTGTGCCGATGCCTGTCGTACCGGTTGTACCGGTTGTACCAGTGCCTGTCGTACCGGTTGTACCGGTTGTACCCGTGCCTGTCGTATCGGTTGTACCGGTTGTACCCGTGCCACTTGTACCCGTTGTGCCCGTGCCTGTCGTATCGGCTGTACCGCTTGTACCCGTGCCTGTGGTATCGGTTGTGCCCGTTGTACCCGTGCCTGTGGTATCGGTTGTACCGCTTGTGCCCGTGCCTGTGGTATCGGTTGTACCGCTTGTGCCCGTGCCTGTGGTATCGGTTGTACCGGTTGTATCCGTGCCAGTCGTACCGCTTGTACCGGTTGTATCCGTGCCAGTCGTACCGCTTGTACCGGTTGTATCCGTGCCAGTCGTACCGGTTGTACCGCTGGTGCCAGTGCCAGTCGTACCGCTTGTACCGCTTGTACCCGTACCAGTCGTACCGCTTGTACCGGCGCCTGTGGTATCAGTCGTACCGCTTGTGCCAGTCGTACCGCTTGTGCCAGTCGTACCGCTTGTGCCAGTCGTACCGCTTGTGCCACTGCCGACGCTACCGCCTGCACCGCCGCCTGCACCGCCTCCAGCACCGCCCGACTGGGCAGAAGCAGGCACTGGGAAGGAAACCGTTGCTAAACCTAAAGTACAAACGCTTGCTAAAACAGCTTTCAACAATTTAGAAGATTTCATGGTAATGCTTGCTTTTACATAGAGTCTTGCGATCGCTTGTGATGCCAAAACCGTAGGGTCAAATTGACAGCGTAACGTGCAAATTTTCTAACCTTCGCTGCGGAATAATGAAGGTAAGGGAGCAAATTTAGTCCCGTTCCCTCGATTATTTTTACCTGAGTAATTACACCGCCGCGTTAACAGTTTATAAGCTATTACGTATGCTTCAAGTTCGCCATTCATCTTTAGGAAGATTTGACCAAATGGCTTTTTATTTCAGGTGGTGGATGAAATTTGATTGAGCGGCAGACTAGCTCAATCAAAATTTGTGTACGGGGGATAAAAATCGGGTCGATCTGAAAAATTTTGGGTTGAGTAACGAGACATATACGCATCAACCGGGTTTCTGAGACAAGCGCGCGGTTCTTCCTATAAATTTTCTCCGGCGGCTGGTGCTTTGAGAGAGAAATTATTGATTTTCTCACCGTCAATTTTGGGTTGGGCCTACGCCATAGGAGTTAGTTTAAAAATTTTTTGAGCGCTATTTTTCCTTAACTTGCTGCTGGCAATTTGGGCGCTGACAGAATACCGCTCAAACTTTCCCCGAAACTAAATTATCTCAAAACGCCCGATCGACCGTTTTGATTCGCCAAAACACCTGCGACCGCGCAACAGCAGGGCTTTGGACTGGATTTTGACTAGCCTAAAATAGGAAGGCGAACTGAGGGCTATCCAAGTCGAGCCCGCACGAGATTACATTAACCACCGGCGGCGCACTCGTCAGAATTGCTTGAGAGTGCGATCGGCTAAACTCTGATATAGTAAAGCCCAAACTATGCCAGATAGCGCTTATTTCCTAACACATTTTACAAGCAGACATCAAGTATGCTGTATCGAATTATTGCCAGAATTGGCTATCTAATGTTCATCGCTTTTTCTAAATTCGCAAGTGAAAAAGCCGAAATCAGATTAATGACTGTTTCAGAAAAGAAATTACCCAAACACGGCTGAACCCGCAACGGCAAGTCAATTGCCTAAGCCGTTCAAAAAAAAATTAATATTACATCTGTCGTCGGTATGAAAAAAATGCGGTTTAAAACAGGCTTTTAGAGAGAGGAAAGGAGTGGGTTCTAGTATATAAGATTTAATTTGTGTTTAATAATTAGAGGTCATTATGCCAGAACAACAATTTGATACCTTACCTTCAGAAGCACAAGAACTCCCCCAAGGAGCGAAACAAATTTTTCAGGCGGCTTTTAAGAGCGCTAGTGAAGATGGAATGAGCGCCGATGGTGCTACTAGCGTTGCTTGGAACAGCGTAAAATCTGAATACGTTCAAGGCGAAGGTGGCACGTGGCATCACAAGGGCGACGATACTAACCAAACCCGCAAATCTGTACAGTCTGGTGGCAATTAGTTATCAGCCATCAGTAATATCGTGTCCGCTAACATAACCCCTATCCGTTGTTTAGTGAGGACTTCATTCCTCAAATTTTGAGGAGAACCAAGAGTCCTCACTACCAACCAATTGCAGTGACTTTATTCTAGCGGGCATGATATCATCAGTAATTAGCAATGTACTCATCAGTTGTGGTTAATGCTTGAGGTTGATAGCTGTGGGAATCGCGGCGGTACACCCGTTAATGCAGCCTGTTAAGAGGCTGGCCCATATCCCATTGCAACTCGGCTAAAACGAGCAAGCTAAATACCATTACGGTTCCCGTAAATAGGAAATACCAACCGCCCGTGTAAGGCAAAATCAAAATCCCCAACAGGTGTAATAAACTTGCTGCTAAAAGCGCGCGCGATCGCACTGCAAATCCAGTCCCCAAATACCCTATTCCGCTCATTCCCAACCACAGGGGACAGAGATTCGCCAACAGTTTTCCCCAACTGAGAAAAATTGCTAAATCGGTCAGCAACAATCCTAATAACATTAGTATTACCCAACCGTAAAGCACCCAAATCAGGCGTTCTATTTTGACCCAAGAGTATGTCATGCTTACCATTGCTGCTGTACCTACGAGGCTGAGCGCTGACCACAAAGCAGCTTGCAGTATCCAACTCACAGAAAAAAATTGTGCTGTGCCGAAAATGGGTATTAACAGCAAGCTCCACAGCAAGCAAGTTCGATCGAGACAAGTATAAAATTGTGAATAAAATCGGTCTTTGCCAAGGGGAAACTGAACCTGCCAAAGCCCTTCTAAATCTTGAACATCAATGTTAATCTGTTTCCGGCGCAGAGGCGGAACTGAATAATTAAAAAAGGTCATATCTGACAATATAAAAATTTACCATCATTTGCTTAGATACTATCTCACCAGCAATCGCTATATAATTGCAATCTGTCAATCGGATTAATCTAGTTAATTTGATAATCTGTCGGCAGTAATAGTTATTCGAGCGCACGAGATAAAACAGGAAGAGAGAGATTGCAGAGTTTGATAAAATAGCTCTTGCGACAGATGGCTGGGATATTAGTTATTCGATACTTTTAAAATAGTCAACTTTGTTACAGAATTTATGCTCACTTCATCCCATCCTCTGAAACAGGTATTCCACTGCCCGGAAGAATCGGATTTTTACGCGCACTGCTTGGAAAGTTTAGTGTTAAATGCTAGTGACAATTCTCGACTTATCGTAGAGTTTGGTTCAGGAGAGGGAAGTCCAGTTATTAAGTCTTTGCTGAGAAGTGATTTTGATGGGACAATACAGGGATTTGAGCTAAATAATGTAGCTTGGAAAATTGCTCAGTCTCAAATTAAGGAATATCAACTGAGCGAAAAATATACTGTCAACAATTGCTCTTTTTTTGATTCGCCTTTATACGAGTCGGCGGATTGTGTCATCTCAAATCCCCCTTACTTGCCGGCGGTGGATGATAAGATTTACCAGCCGCTGTTGCACGGCGGGAGTGATGGTTCGACAATTGCTAAGAAACTTTTATCTTTGGGCTGCGATGAAGTTTTGCTGATGGTTTCTAGCTATTCTAATCCTGTGGGTTTGATCGATTATGCCTTGGATCGAGGCTACTCGGTTGCGAATTTTGAAATTGCACCTTTAACTTTTGGCTATTATAGTTCGGAACCGAAGGTGAAAAGTGCGATCGCCACTCTCAGAGAACAGGGAATGGCTTTTTATTCCGAAAATATCTATCTGCTGGCTGGAGTTTTGTTTAAGAAGCACCAAAAGTCGCAAAGAGATTTGTCGATCGAGCTCATTCAGTTAATGACAGCATTTTAAAATACAGCGGTGCCTCTGAGATGTTGCACCATTGTCAGCAACAGGCAAGATTGTCAGCAACAGGCAAGATGCCTGTTCCACAAAGAGTGTATTTCTTGTGGAACAGGCATCTTGCCTGTTCCTCAAAGGCTTATTGAGAACGGTGCAAGATCTAGGGTGCATCCAAGACTTATGCACCCTAAATAGCCGTTAATTCCGTTCTGCGGCTTGGATCGATCGCACCACAGCAGCCCCAGCCCGATCGCCGATCGACTTCTCCTGATCGTACCCCAACACCAGCTCCCAAGCGTCCTGCGGGTATCTATCAACCAGCGGGATCGCCACTTCATCTAACATCCAGCGGCCGTGACGCTCATCTTCTTTGATGTGCAGTTCCCAATAACCCATCGCAGCCTGCGAGAGGCCCAAACGCTGGGCGGCGGCTAGATAATTGCGGTAAGCGACAGGCCCCGCCACCTCAAAATAAGTGAGTCCGCCGTTGTAGCGCAGAAAATGGCGCTTGCGTTCCGTCAGCAGAAAGTTGTGATTAATGCTTGCGAGCACTTCCCAAGGCACTAAATCGAAGTACGCTTCTGGTTCTGTACTCATCCCGAATTCAGCCAGCATTTGAGCAAAAAAGGTCGAGTGCTTGCGGGGGAGGCGACCGCCGCCGTATTCTTCCATCAGCACTCGCGTAAGGGTACACTGAATTTCGTTGCCGGCACCGCCGAGGATGCGAGAAAGGCGGCTGGCTTCAACTAAACCGTCGAAAGAGGCGATCGCCAGCAGGTGTTTGTATCCCTCTTCAGTCATCTGTTCCCGCTGGTAGCGATCGAGCTCAGTTAGCGGAGGATCGACATGGGCGGCCGCGCGATCGCGCAGGGCTTGCTTGACATCCGGCAATTTTTGCAGCGCTGCAACGTCGATTTGCGCCAGTTCCCACTGCTGCCAAGGTTCCTCAATGCGATCGCGCACGGAACGCAAATAGTGCGATCGCTCGTTGTTGTAGCGGCGCAAATCGTCGTACCAAAACAAGTTGAGGCGGTTGATACGGTAAAGTACGCGCTGCAAGAAGCGGTGAGCGGCCTCATCGCCCGGTTCCTGTTGGTAAGCTGCTTGAATTGCATAGGCGATCGCGCTTTCAAAATCGCTGACAAGTAACGGTTTTGCCGCCACCGTCTTGTCTAAATCCTCGACTTCTAGCAAATTGACAAATTGCCGATCGGCTGCTTCATAATTTGGGAGTACGGGTTGCTTTTTGGAAAGAGTCCGCGAGTCTGAAGAAGGAAGTATCTCTATCGTGTTTTGCATGGAATCAAGTTATGCTAACTCTAATTATTGTGCTGCCTGCCCAAACAGCCAACCGTTGCAGATTGCTGAGGATAATGGCTACTTTTCTTGAAGATAGCTAATCTGTCAGCACAATACACCTTTCTATTGATAGAGATTGGAGAGAAATCACTTTGGTCACAACTGCCCCAATTCATTCCGAAAGCAGGGTGACTGAGGGAGACTCGATCAAGCTGTGCAAAGTAATTGGGGCTAATATCTGGGCATCTTTTGCAGCCGGCACTGCTTGCCGCCACGCTTTGATACCGCCTGAAAGGACAACAACATTCAGGCTAATATCCTTAATCTTATTAGTCTCATTTCCTCCAGATTCTTGGGAATAGCGAGCGACTTTTTCCAACTGTTTGTATGCTTTCACCGAGCGCCCTCCTCTGGCACAATAAAGTACAATTACGGGCTGAGGTTGATCGGATTTAACCCTAGCTTTTACAATGGATTGAATCTGCTTGACACCGAACCCCATCTCAATATCAATTAGGGGAACAAGGGGACTTTCGCCGATGCGATCTTCGGTGTATTCTTCGGGCGATCGCACATCGATCAAAATCACTGGTTTCAACTTACCCTGCTGCAATTGGGCAACAGTTACTTGTTTCGTATTTAAACTGGCGATAAAAGTTAGGATATCCATGTGATGAAATAGGGCAACTGCACCCACCGAAGCAACACTGGTCAAGCCAAAACCCATAATTACTCGCAAAAGGCGAGAATAGCGATTAATACCTGGTTTTGCATTTTCATCTAGCATTTTTCATCATCCTTGAAAATGGATAGAACATTTGTCCGACATATCCAGCAGGTATAGAATCAGAGATTCCATATTTATGAGGCATTTTTTTCGCTGGCATATACATAGTGCCAAATAGCAAATCTAACAGTGGCAACTGAACAGCAAAGTTTTTGGTGTTGATTCCGGGAATTTTACTGTGATGCCAGTGATGAAATTGTGGGGTTGCTACGAACCATTTTAGAATGCCAATTTTTAATTGAATATTAGAATGAATTAAGAAAGCGATCGCGGCCGAATAAAGAGCATAAACTACCAAACTCTCCTTAGTAAATCCCAACCAGTAAAGAGGCATAATTTTGCAAACCTGAGTAAAGAGTTGCTCGCAGGGATGCACCCGCACTGCCGCTAACCAGTCCATGTGTTCAATACTGTGATGGACTGCATGAAATTGCCAAAGCCAGGGTACTTCATGCAATAGTCTGTGAGCAATATAATATGCCATATCTGAAACGATAACTGCTTCTGCCAACTGCAACCACACAGGTTGAGAAGCTACTTTGCTTTGCAATTCCGGGTTGAGGAAATTAGTCATCAGCGACAAAATTACACTCACAACAATAGCGCCCGATCTGCCAATAAAGTGACCTGTAAAAAAATAAGTGGCATCGGTTGCCCATCCGAGACGGAATATCTTTTGCTTGTGCAAGGATAAGATTCTTTCGAGGGGAATGAAGATGCAAGCTAAGATGATGAAGCCTTTGACAATTTCTGGCATAATTTTGGTTGCAATTTACTTACTCACTTCTACTGTCCCATCACCGCAAGCTAATTTACCATTAATATTTATTGGCTCTGCAGGTGGAGTTGGGGTATCAGATTTGGCGATACATAATATAGTTAGTATCGTACTTGTATCGGCAGCTTGCTTACCATTAACAAGATAATCTGGTACTAAAAAAACAGCTCCGACAACGCTCTTTGTATCCTTTTGGACCGTGCGGGATACGCCATAACTAAATGCAGCTTTTTTACCAGCAATTACTGAATAATTGTAGTTGGTTGTTTGAGACTTAAGGCCAAGATCGAGGGCATCAAGGGAAGTTGCAAAAACACTTTTTTCGGCAAAATAAGCTTGTTGAGCGCGGAGCATTGAGCTAACATATTGTTTAGCTTCTGACTGCTTCGCTTTATTGCCACAAGAGAGCAGATTCGGTAACGCGAGCGCACCAACTATTATGCTACCCAAAGGAAAATAAAGAAAAGTGATTCTCAGTAAAATTCCTACCCATGATTTACGTTTTTTGTCAGGGAGAATCTTTTTTTCTGAAGATTCCGCTTTTTTATCGAGTGCATCGAGTTGAGGATTTTTCTTAAGCTGCATGATTGTTCTTCAAATGTGTTAGCCGATTAGTTGTCCAGCGAGTAATGGTTGGAGGAGAGGCGCGACAATATTCAGGTTTCAGGTAAATGCCTCATTGAGGTTAAACTGAATATATCACTGAGTGCTGCGGGGTATGCAAACCTCGCATATTGTGCCTTGCTTCTACTCTATCTCTATTAAATCACCAGGCTATTTGAGAACTCGACTGACTTTTCATCGACTTCTCATCGACTTTAGACATCACTGGCATTTAATAGGGCGTGTGACTATAATCGAAGAAATAATTAGAGGAACGGTAAGTTATGGCAGTGCAGTTGCTCAAAAGACTTTTCACCGTAGAAGAATACCATCTGATGGGTAAAGCTGGTATTCTTTCAGAGGGCGATCGCGTAGAATTGATAGAAGGAGAACTTGTTCAAAGGGCCGCAATTGGAACTCGTCACGCAGGTTGTGTTAACCGCATTACCCGACTCTTTTGCCGGCTTCCAGAAGAAAGGGCGATTGTGACTGTACAAAACCCCATTCAAGTCAGCCAGCGAACCGAACCGCAACCCGATCTAGTATTGCTGCAACCTCGCGCAGATTACTATTCAACCGCCCATCCTGTCCCATCCGAAGTTTTACTGTTAATAGAAGTAGCTGACACTTCAATAGATTATGACAGAGACGTGAAACTTCCTATTTACGCTCGATCGCAAATTCAGGAAGTCTGGATAGTAAATTTACAGGAAAACTGCTTGGAAGTTTACCGCCAGCCAACGGTTAACGGTTACAGTTTAATGCTGAGGTTTTGGCGGGGAGACGAAGTTTCGCCGCTGGCTTTTCCCGAATTTGTAGTTAGTGTGGATTTGGCGATCGGGTAAATAGGGATTATTTGCAGTCAAGGCGATCGCGAAAATACTCCTCATACAAATTGCATCTCGCACTGCAATAATTGCCCTCCTGTTTCACCAACCCCATACTGTTTAATTTAAACGCCAATTCTAGCCTTAATCGGACTGGCTTTGACACACTCGCAACCTCTCTCATCGCCTCGATTAATTCTGGATATTTTTCTAAATTCCACAAATGTCGGCGCAAATGGTCGCTGTAAATTCCTGCCTCGGTTGCCGCCGATTTCAGCAATTGATTTAAAGTCACATCTTGACGGGCAATGCGATACATAGCCAGCCGCACTAAATAGGGATGTCCTCCCACTAGCGCCATCATTTCTGCCACTTCTGTAGCACTCCAATTGATTCCGTGTCGCGCTGCTAAGTCTTGCACTTGCTGGGAATTAAACTCAGGCAAATCAATGGGCAACCCCACATTAAACGGCGATTTATTCACATCCAGCGGGATGTAAACTTCGGTCGAATGCACCACAATCAAACGCAATTTTTTCCAAATGTCTCGCCGTTTTGCTTCTTCGTGTAAAGCTCGCAATAACCCAAAAAAGTCGTCGGCAATTTCCGGCGATTCAAACAGGCGATCGCTCTCATCCAAGCCTAAGGTCAGAGGTTTTGAGGATTCTGAAAGCAAATACTGTTCAAAATAAGCCTTGCAGCACTGATTGCTGCCAATCAAATCGGCCAATTCCCAACACTTGGGCAACTGCTCCAGCCTTCCTAACTCTTGACCGATGCTCGCACAAAACCACTGCAAAAATGTATCTGAATTAGCGAATATTTTCCTATTGGCTAGCTGAAAACTCAGCGCTACCGTGCGAGAACCTTGCTGTTCTGCATGATGCAAAATCCTCGCCATCAAGGAAGTTTTGCCCATTTGTCTGGGTGCTTTTATGCGGATCAGCGCTCCCGGTTGGGCGATCGTCTCGTAACAGCGGGATTCGATCGGAGGGCGATCGATATAAAAACGAGAAGCTATTTCAACTTGTCCTCCCGGCAATTCTGGCGGGGCTGCTGGTAGGGGTTGAATTATTGACTGTTTGGTGCTAGTAATTACTTTCCATTCTACAGCCAATTCATGGTCGGCAGTTAACGCTGTGCGACCTTCTTTGATAATGGTTAAAATTTGTGATAATAACTTAAATGAGTCGCCAACACCGCGCCACAGCCAGGGCTGAATTCCTGCTAAATAGCTCAGTAAATCAAAAGAAAGCGGTGTATTTAATTCAAGTAAAATCGGTAAGATTGCGGGTTTATGAGCAGTTGAATTGTGCAGTTCTTTGGCTAGCTGCACTTGTTCCAATATCATTTCGCTAGCGGCGGATTCTTGGGAAATCAGCAACAGCAAATAATCGCAACCCTTTAAATATGAGGCTGAGTCGCTGCTGTTGTTAATAAAAAAGACTTCGTGGCCTCCCGCACTCAAAGCTTGGTGTAACTGCTGAGAAAGGGTGGTGTTTGAGGTCGAGCGGGCGTTAGCGAAGCGATCCGAAGGAAAGCCCTCGAAGACGATCGCCACTTTTGCCCTCACCAGCACTACCTCCTCTGGCTCTGAATTCGCGTCAAAATCGGCTATATCGCGCCATTCCTGGCCCAATCCGCGACAAATTTCGATGAAATTTGCATAATCCACAGGTTTGCCATTCAGAAAATGGCTGACAGTAGATTGCGCCATCCCTAAATCCTCAGCCAGGATTTTCTGACTGGGAAAGCCATTTCTCAGGAGGCAGGATTTAACTGCGCGAATGCACTCTTCGCGCACCCTTAGCGATCGTGGCATTGCTTATCACAATCAAAACACTGAAACCATCATAAATGCCAACCGCCCTAAAGTCGATGAAAAGTCGATGAAAAGTCGATGATTTTTCAAATAACTCAGTCACCAACTCAAATAGCCACCTGATTAGATTAGAAATAACAAGGTTGAATCCCATCAAAACGAGGTAAAAGCATTGTGTATTCTATCCTAATTTTGCCGCTGGCGTCAGCCACTAATCAACCAGGTTTCGCCTTCACCCCGCCCCTATTCTGGTTGCTGATCGGAGTTGTGCTTAGTGCGATGGAGCTATTAATCATCAAAACTCAGCCCCAAAAATACAGATTTTACCTGCTAATGATGGGAGCTTCGGCTTTAATTGAATCCTTTATTTTGTGGAGAGGTTCGGTAGCATTTCAGTTTAGTTGGGCGAACATAATGTATGAAGATTTTGACTGGCAAATCTTCTACTGGATGGGGATAGCCCTCGCGCTGAGCATCTGGATTAGACCAATTTTTATTGTTCGCAAAAAGTTTGTCATTCCCGAAGCAACCGAAGCGACAACAATCTCCGAAATTTTCCCCGGAGAAACCGGAATGGTGATTTATGAAGGGGCTTCGTGGAAAGCTCGCAACGAAGATTCCCAAGGGGCGATCGCACCCAGACAAAAAGTTTACGTTTTGCGCCGCGAAGGAAACACGCTGATTGTTGTACCTGACAGATTAATTCACATCAACAGCTAAATCTCAGTTAGCTCTTTTATGACTCGGCGATAGAAATCGCTTCTTGCCAAACAAAGTCCCTCTCTAAGAGACTAAGAAATAACTATCAACTGTCAACTCTCAACTGTCAACTCTCAACTGTCAACTGTCAACTATTTACCAGGAGATTCACTATGTATCACTATTTTTTGACGGTATTGTTTGCCATCACCGGAGTATCCTTAGCCAGCAGTGTAAAAATCGTCCGTCAAGGAGATGAGGCGTTAGTTGAAATTTTCGGAAAGTACGATCGAAAAAAACTAGAACCGGGTATAACCTTTTTGATTCCCTTTGTCGAGCAAGTCGCCTATAAACAAACTCTGCGCGAGCAAATTTTAAGGCTGTCACCGCAAGAATGCACGACGCGCGATCGGGTTGCCGTCACCGTTGATTTTATTGTGTACTGGCGCATAATTGACTTAGAAAAAGCGTCCTACAAGGTGCAGAATCTCAAGGAAGCGATGTTAAATATGCTGATTCTTTCAATTCGGACTCACCTTGCTAAATTATCTGTTGAGGAACTCTACACGGCTCGACATGAGATTAATAATGCTTTAGTGGAAGAGTTGGATACAACGACAGATCCTTGGGGTGTGAAGTTTACCAGAGTGGAATTGCGCGATTTTGCGATCGGCAGTAAAGTGATTCAGCCCACATCCATTGACCGGAAAGAAGTACAAAAGCTGCGAGCTTAAGGATTAGTATTCCCTAGTTTTCCTCGTTACCAGGCTCTGCCTGGTAACGCAGAGCCAGAGGCTCTGCCTCGCCGAATTTAATTCGCCTTGTATATACCATTTAAGGAGACAACACCATGACTAAATATCAAGAATCAAGTATTAGCAATTCAGCTTACAACGGTTGCGGATGCTTATTGCTTTTAATGGGCCTTGTAGTAATTGGCGCGATCGCTCTGCCCTCATTTCTTGCTGGCCCGCAAGATAAGACTAGGACATTTGAAGCAAAACAGTATCTTAGCTCAATGAACCGCGCACAGCAAGCCCTATTTATAGAAAAAAATACTTTTGGTACTTCTGTTGATGCTTTAGGACTTGGCATTAAAACAGAGACAACAAATTTCAAGTATTCAATTCGTGTCACTAAGAAAGCAGCATTTAATTATGGAGTATCCAAAAAAAACGACTTAAAAACTTATGTGGGCGGTGTCTTTCTAGTTCCTGCTAAAAACTTTGAGCCAAATGCTGCTAAAGAGGAAACAACTACAACGTCCATATTGTGCGAAGCTGATTCTCCCGGTACAATTCAACCAGCGGAACCCACCTATGAAAATGGTAAAATTGCTTGTGGGAAAGGCACAACACAATTGCCCCAATAATCTCACTATACGCAATATAATGACAGTCGATTACAATATCAAATCGACATTCAATTGAGATTTGCCGGACTAAAGTTTTTACTACAAATAGAGAGGATACAAAACAATGAGTCAACAAAATTATAAATCAGCTAGCCTTGCATCGAATGTTGGTGGATGCTTAGCGATTTTAATCGTGATTGGAGTATTGGCTTCGGTAGCTGTGCCATCTTTTCAGGTTAGGGTTAGGATCAACAAGCAATGGGAACCCAGAGATTATATTAGCTTAATCAACAAACGTCAGCAAGCCTATTTTGCCGAAAAAAGTGTTTTTAGCACTTCTGTTAAGGCTTTAGGAATTCGCATTATTAAAACCGAGACAGAAAATTACCAATATTCCCACCATACAACAAAAAAAGCAACATTTAATTATGGAGTCTCAAACCATAAAGATCTTAAAAGCTTTGTCGGTGGAGTTTTTGTAATTCCTGCTCCAAAAGTTGAGTCAAATGCTTCTAAAAATAAACTAACGACCACATCTATATTGTGCGGAGCTGATTCTCCTGGTACAATTAAACCACCAGAACCAACTTATCAAAATGGTAAAATTGCTTGTGCTACAGGCACCATAGAACTGAGACAAAGTTATCACTAGAGGCAATATAATGACAGTCGATTACCAATATCAAATCGGCGGCAGTCTCCCGCAAAATGCACCTACTTATGTAGTGCGACAAGCTGACTCAGAACTTTATCAAGCCCTCAAAGCCGGAGAGTTTTGTTACGTGCTCAATTCCCGACAAATGGGCAAATCCAGTTTGCTGGTGCGAACTGTACAAAAACTCTCGGCGGATGGCATTGCCTGTGCTACGATCGACCTTTCGGACATTGGCAACCAGCAAGTCTCTCTAGATAAGTGGTACGGCGGCGTCGCTTACAAGCTATTGTGCAGTTTCAACCTGTTTAACCCAGTCGAGTTTGTGGCTTGGTGGCGGGAGAGAGAGTTGATGTCGCCGGTGCAGCGCTTAGGAGAGTTAATTGAAGAATTGCTGCTGGTCAAAATTTCTCAAAACCTGGTCATTTTTATTGATGAAATTGATAGCGTTCTGAGTTTCCAAGAACCGCTAGACGATTTCTTTGCATTAATTAGATGTTGCTACAATAAACGCGCTCACAATTCAGAATACCAGCGCATTACATTTGCTTTGCTCGGAGTAGCTACGCCATCGGATTTAATTAGCGATGCAACTCGCACGCCCTTTAATATCGGTTTAGCTATTGAATTGCACGGTTTTACATTACAGGAAGCTCTGCCTTTAGCCAAGGGATTTGAGGGAAAAGTAGAGAATCCTCAAGAGGTTTTAAAAGAGATTTTGGACTGGACTGGAGGGCAGCCATTTCTGACTCAAAAGCTTTGCAAGCTGATTCTGCACCATGTAAAAAGCTTAGCTTCAGCGTCTATTATATCAGACTCAACGGATGAAAGCAAAACTGAAAATTTTACTACAAATCCATTATTAATTAGCGAGATAGTACAATCTCATATTATTGATAATTGGGAATCGTCCGATGAACCAGTACACATCAAAACAATTCGCGATCGCCTTCTCAGAAGTCAGCACCGCGCCAGTAGGTTATTAGGGCTATATCAAAAAATATTGCCACTTTCAGAACCCCCCGATTGTAGGGGCGGTGCCCCCGTGCCCGCCCTGGTAGGGGGAATCTGGGCCGATGATACTCCCGAACAAACAGAATTGCGGCTGAGCGGATTAGTAGTTAAACGAGCCGGAAAATTAACCGTATCCAACCGCATTTACGCAGCTATATTCAGCCATGACTGGGTAGAAAAAGCGCTCGGCGACTTGCGCCCCTATGCTGAATCCCTAACAGCATGGATCGCTACAAATTGTCAAGACGAATCTCGCTTGTTGCGCGGTCAAGCACTGGAAGATGCCCAACAGTGGGCGACAAATAAAAGCTTGAGCACCCAAGATTATCAATTTTTAGGTGCGAGTCAAGAAGCGGAATTTGCCAAATTGCGCGATCGCGAAAAACAAACTCAAACTGAAATTGAACAACTGCGCCGCGAAAAAAAGTTACTAGAGGAACTAAGCGAAGCACAAAAGCAGAAAAAAGCGATTGCAGTTAAACTTTGGCGCGAGCAACAACTGAGAGTGCAAACAGTTACCGGAGCCGCAGTCATATTAATATCAATCCTGATAGTAGCTTTTTGGGTAAAACCGTCAATCGAAGAAAGAAACCACAAAATTCTCACTCTCAGTTTGCTATCAGAAACCCTATTTGCTGCGGATAAAAAAGACGAAGCTTTGCTAGAAAGCATCAGAGCTGTTACAGAAATGAAACGATCGCTCGGAGTGAGTTCAGATATTCAGATGCGAGTGGCGATCGCCCTCGAACAGGCAGTTTACAACTTTCGGGAACGTCGCCGCTTGCAGAGTCAAGCGAGTACCCTCGCTTTCGTGAGTTTCAGTCCCGACAGTCAAACACTTGTGACTGCTACCGATGATAATTATATCAAACTTTGGCAAAATAATGGGACTTTGCAAGCAACATTAACAGGGCATACTAATAAAATTAGAATGGCAATATTCAATCCTAATGGTCAAATCATTGTCTCAGCCAGCGACGACCAAACTGTAAAAATTTGGCAAAAAAATGGCAAATTGATTCATAATTTAAAAGGACATAAGGGTAAAGTAACAAGCGTTTGTTTGAGTCCAGATGGTAAAATCATTGTTTCAGCAAGTGCCGATGGAACAGTTAAACTATGGAAAATCTATGGTGAAGAATTGTTAAGTTTAAAATTGCAGCGAGGTTGGATAACCAGCGCCAGTTTTAGCCCCGACGGTCAGATACTTGCTGCGGCTGCCACTGATGGCACTGTTAAACTTTGGAGTTTGAGAAAGGTTACGGAAAAGTTGCAAAAACAGCAGTCAATTGAAGCAAGCACCGATATCAAATGGCTCCGAAGTTTACAGATGGAAAGTGATAAAATTATGAGTGTAACTTTCAGTCCAGATGGAGCAATGCTGGCGACTGCAAGTGCTGGGGGAACTGCGAGAATTTGGAGCAAAGACGGCACACCGCTAAGTATTTTAAAGCATACAAGTGGATTGACAAATATCAGCTTTAGTCCCGACAGTCAAATGTTGCTATCTGCAAGCACAGACAAAATGGTGAGGCTGTGGAACATTGACGGTACATTGCTCAAAACTTTAAAAGGTAACAAGGATGCAGTTTGGAGTGCGAGTTTTAGTCCAGACGGCAAAGCGATCGCTAGTGCTAGTGCTGACGGTACGGTGATTCTGTGGAATTTTAATCTTGACGATTTATTGCAGCAGGGTTGTAATGGAGTCCGCAATTATTTGCAGACAAATCCGATCGCAAATCAAAACAATCGCCACCTCTGCGACGGGATTGGAACTCAGTCGGAACTCACGCAAAAAAAACCGGGTTAAGAGTCAAAATGTTGAGTTTGGCAGCAAAGTATCTAGACAGAAACTGGCTTTTTGACCGCCCCTGCGTCTAGGGCTGATATGGTTAAAATTGGTAGCAGCTAATAGGTAATAGGTCAGCCCGATCAGTGTATTCAACTCTAGAACAAAAGTACCAGCGCCTGCAAAAAGACTTAAGAAACGGAGTCATCGCCCTTGGGGGCATTGTATGCACGGGTACTCTCTGGTATTGCCTGGTGGAGAAATGGTCTTTGCTAGATGCCGTTTACATGACAGTATTTACCCTAGCAACTGTCGGTTACGGTGAACTTCACCCCCTCGGCAAACGCGGGCGAATGTTTACCATAGGCCTGATTTTGATGGGCGTGATTGTGATAGGTTTCATCGTCAACCGCTTTACAGAAGCGCTGATTGAAGGATATTTTCAAGAAGGAGCAAGAATTAGGCAGCAGCGACGATTGGTAGATTCTTTGAGCGGGCATTACATTCTCTGCGGTTTTGGGCGCACTGGCCGCCAAATTGCCTTGGAATTTCAGGCCGAATATATTTCTTTTGTGGTGATAGATTCGGCGGTACAGTCGGTTGAGGCTGCTTTGGCGCTGGGGTACACGGCTGTCCAAGGAGACGCGACTCTGGACGAAACTTTGGTGAATGTGGGGATCGATCGCGCAATTTGCATCGTAGCAGCTTTGCCTTCGGATGCCGAGAATTTATACACTGTCATGTCAGCAAAAACTCTGAATCCGAAGGTACGGGCGATCGCCCGCGCCACCACAGAAGAAGCTGTAAAGAAGTTGCAGCGGGGGGGCGCCGATGCCGTCGTATCCCCCTACATTACCGGGGGAAAGCGCATGGCGGCGGCTGCTTTGCGGCCTCAAGTTATGGATTTTTTAGACGGTGTTTTGACCGGTACCGACAGTTCTTTTTACATGGAAGAATTTTTGGTCGATCCCAATAGTTGTGTCTACGTCGGGGAAACTTTGAGAAATGCCAAGTTGCGATCGCAATCCGGGGCCTTGGTTTTAGCAGTGCGGCGCGCTGGCGGGAATTTGATTGTGGGGCCTACCGGAGAAACTGCGATAGAAGGAGGAGATATGCTGATTTGTTTGGGTACTGCTGAACAACTGCGAACTCTCAATCAAATCCTCAGTCCCCTGAGTTTTCGCCTCCCCCGGCCTCCCAAGTAGTCGCCCGGTAATTACCTATGAGAAATGAGAACTTCTGCCGAATGCCTTCTTATCTATAGCAGTTATTTCTTGAAGCGAGGTACGCACACGAGCCGGCCCAGCAATTCCCTTGCATGAACAGGAACCACCCATGCCCAATGCCCAATGCTCTATGCCCAGGAGCACCTCCAGAAACCTGAGAAAGGCTATATCAATCGCAGTTTAAACCCGCCGCTGCTGCTGTCGGAAATTCGATCGGCACAAAAGTCACCCCAAACTGCTCCTTAGAACACTTGACAATATGCACTAATATCGGACTAAAATTTTTGCGCGAACCCGTTTTGTCAAACTGAATTGTTCCGGTGGCTCCTGTGGCGCTAAAATTTGGATCGGCTAAGGTTTTTTGCATCCCTTCGCGGCTGGGTTGCTGCTGCATTTCTATGGCTTGAATCAGCGCCTTAGCCGCATCGTAGGTTAATGCAGTTCGGTGACTGACATTTCCTTCCCAAAGCTTGCGAGTATTCTCAAGGAATTTGCGGTTGGGAGATTTTAAATGATGCCAAGAAACTGCGGCCGCCATTTTCTCAAAAGACGGTAACTGAGCAGCAGCTTCTAAAGTTTTTTGACTGTATATTCCCCCCGTGCCGACAACCCAATTGCGGTCGAGATTGGCTTGCAAAAGTGCCATCGCATTGTTGAGAGCGATGGGGATGTGACTCGGACTTAAAACTATCGTTGTTTTCTCTGTTTGCCTGACTTCTTGTATGGCTTTTTTCACATTAAAGTCGCTGTGTGACAAATCGAATTCGGTGATATTTGCAATATTTCCTCCCCGTTCTCTAAACTGTTTTCTGAATTCTTCCCAAAAAGAGGAAGTGGCTTCGCTGCTGGTGCTGTAGAAACCTGCTACTTTGGTTTGACCTTTTTTCTCAATCAGATATTTCGCGAACACTTCAACACTAACTTTAGTCCGAGGCACAGTCCTAAAGAAAAAATTTCGGGGTTTTTCTGTGGCTTCTTCCGTGGTACTGCCTGGGGAAATTAATACTAAATGATTTTGGTTGTAAATATCGACTGTATGGACTGTCATTGCGTTAGTGTAGTGACCGATAGCGCCCAAAACACCGCCCAGTTTGACTAGGGAATTAGCGCGGGCGAGCGACTCTTCTTTTAGATTGGCATCGTCAGCAATTATGACTTGTAAACCTTTACCTTTAAGAGCTTGGTTTTTTTGAAATTCTAAACCATTTAAGTTGCGCTCTATCTCAGAATTGAATAATTTTAAATTAACTTCCGTTTGCGCTTGAGCAACTCCCCGCAAGATTTCTTTAGGCAAATCGATCTCGGCTCTACCTTGTTCGTTGGTACTAACGGGAACGATTACGGCCAGCGTGTAATAATCAGCTTTTTTAGCCTTTAATAAGGCATTATTCATGTAAATTAAAGTTTCGGGATCTTTGCGTTCTTCTTCATGCCACGACCTTTTAAAGTAATTAAATGCTTCCCGATAATTGGATTTGGCAAATTCATTAACTCCTGCTTGCTTTAATCGAGGAGTCGAGGATTTTAGTAGAGATTCTTCGCCGCAGCTTAAAGCATCACCTTGCAGTAAAAGACAAGTTTTCGGGGTAAAAACGTTGTGAAAAAAAAGGGCGATCGCACATCCGGCAATAATTCCCGCAATTGCCAACAGCGATCGGCGAAAGTGCGATCGAGAAAATCCCGAAAACCGATCGCGTTTCGGCGGTGGCGATAGGGATACGATTGAATGATTATCTTGCAACTGTTGCGGTACATTCAAATTCTGTGACAGTGGGGGCGGCGGGTATAAGGTTGCGATCGAATTCAAAGCCTGCAAAACATCAGCAACAGATTGGTAGCGATCGGGGAAGTTGTAGCGCACCATTCTGTTTAAAATCGTTTCCATGCCGGCGCTAATTTGTACCATAGGGCGATCGGGAGTCGAGTAGCGCCAAACGATATCGCCCCGCCGGGAATCTGTCAGGAAATCTTGAGCAGGAGACAAGCCTGTGAGGGCTTGAATAGCGACAATACCTACAGAGTAGATATCGCTACAAAATTGAGGATTGCCAGCAATTTGTTCTGCCGGCGAATATCCTTGCGTATAAATAGTTCTGCTGATAGTGTTTCCCGAATCAGTTATTTCCAAGGAACTGATTTCTTTGACAGCCCCAAAATCAATCAGAACTATTCTTCTATCGCAATCGCGCCGAATTAAGTTAGAAGGAGTGATATCGCGGTGAATGACATTGTGTTCGTGAACAAAAGCGATAACTGGCAAGATATCCTGCAAAAATTCAACTACTTGCTCTTGAGTCCATTGAGTATTTGGAGCGAATTCTTTCCTGAGCGGATGTCCTTCAATGTATTCTTGAATTAAATAAAAATTGTCATTTTCTTGAAAGCTATCGAATAACTGTGGAATGCGCGAATGTCCGCCCAATCGGCGCAAAGCTCGAACTTCTCTTTCCAATCGCTGCTGTGCTTCTGGCAAGAGTTGCGGATTGCTTGGCTGCCTGATTTCCTTAACAACGCACAGGCGGTTATCCGGTATGTCTAAATCCCTAGCTGTATATGTCCTCGCAAACCCTCCCCGACCTAATTCACTGACAATTTGGTAACGTTGGCGCAGGATATCTCCTGATTGCAGGCACATAAATTTTTCGCTATTCCCTAACTGGCTGCGATATGCGATAGTTAAAATTGATTGTGCCGCATTATTACAGCGATTTCTGTTAAGTTTCTGTTAAGTTTTAGAAACACTAGCGATCGGCAAAGTAATTACAAATTGTGTTCCCTTTCCTCTTTAGCAATTTACCTCAATTGGGCCTTGATTTTTGGCAACAATTTGACAAGCAATAGCCAGCCCCTATCTGGTATTTTTGCCATCGACAAAATCCGCAATGCCATAGGTTTGCAGCATCGGACTTCAGTCCTTATTAAAATCCGAGGACTTTACTCCTGACTAAAAACCATAAAAATTGGTAATCAAATAGCTTCGTAGTGAAGAGTTCAGTCCTCCTTAAAATCCGCGATGAAATAGGTTCCTAGTGAGGAATTCAGTCCTCCTTAAAATCCGAGGACTTGCATTCCTCACTAAAATAGGCAAACCATAGACAAGTCATGGAAAAAACAAAGGTTCTACAGCATTAATAAGCTATAGAACCCTTGAAAATATATATTTTATTGCAAGCCGATGGTGGGATTTGAACCCACGACCGTTCGATTACGAATCGAATACTCTACCCCTGAGCTACATCGGCACAGACAATTTTGAATTTTAGCACAACCTAAGCGAAAAAAGCAAGGAGTTGTAGAATTTAATTCAAAATTCTACAACTCACCAACAGCTAAACGGTCACTTCCGCGTCAGTTGATCCGCCTCTGGCCCCGGAATAAACCAAACCCCGCTGCATATCCAGCGTCAGCATAGTTCCGTCCCGAATTACCCGCGTGGCATTCTTTACGCCCACCATCACCGGCACGCCCAACCGCAAACCGATAATCGCGGCGTGAGAAGTCAAACTGTCCTCCTCCGTCACCACACCTGCGGCTTTCCGAATCATCTCGACAAAAGCGACGCTGGTGTGCTCCACTACCAAAATTTCTCCAGGGTGGAAATTGCCTACATCCGCAGCAGTGCGAGCAACCCTGGCCATGCCACTCACCGATCCCAAACCGACACCGGTGCCTTTGCCTAAAACTGCTGTCACTACTTCAACTTTGATCAAATCCGTCGATCCGGCAACCCCTTGCAGAGTACCGGCGGTCATCACCACTAAATCTCCGTCGCACACTAACTCTTTTTCCTGGGCGACAGTCATGGCAGAGTGAAATGTCTGGCCAGTGGAGGGCAAATCCAGCACCAACAAAGGTTTTACTCCCCATACTAATTGCAGTTGTCGGGCTACGTCTACGTGAGGAGTAACTGCCAAAATCGGAGTTTTGGGTCGGAACTTCGAGACATTTCGGGCTGTGGCGCCGGTTTTGGTCAGCGTCATGATGGCAGCGGCGTTCAACTGTTCGGAGATTTGGCTGACTGCTTGGCTGATACCGTTGGGGATCGATCGACCAATATCCTCTACATTCCTAATATTCCGCTTAATTCCTTCCTTCTCCATCCGCACCGCAATTCTTGCCATCGTCGCCACCGCTTCGACGGGGAACTTGCCGACAGCAGTTTCATTCGAGAGCATCACCGCATCAGTTCCGTCCAGAATCGCGTTGGCCACGTCGGAAATCTCGGCGCGGGTGGGACGGGGATTGTTGACCATGCTGTCGAGCATCTGGGTAGCGGTAATTACCGGAATACCCAGGCGGTTGGAGGTAGCAATCAGCCGCTTTTGCAAAATCGGCACGTCTTCGGCGGGCAGTTCCACTCCCAAATCGCCGCGGGCGACCATCACGCCGTTGCAAAGGGTGAGAATTTCCTCCATTTGTTCGATCGCCTCGTGCTTTTCGATCTTGGCAATCACTGGTACTTGCTTGCCCGCACTGGCAATCAGTTCTTTAATTTCGAGCACGTCTTGGGGATTCCGCACAAAGCTCAGGGCTACCCAATCGACACCTTGGTCGAGGCCGAACATTAAATCTTTGCGGTCTTTATCAGTCAGCGCTTTAATTGACAGGTAAACTCCCGGAAAATTCACGCCTTTGTTGTTGGAAAGCGGCCCGCCGACTACGACGCGGCAGTACAATTCCCGCGCCGCGCGGTCTACTTTTTCGACCAGCATTTCCACTTTGCCGTCGTCAAGCAGAATCACTGATCCCTCTGGAACTTCGTCTGCTAGGGGGTCGTAGGTGACCGAAGAAATGAGTTCGGTGCCGGGAACCTGGCGGCTGGTGAGAATGAAAGGATCGCCGTTTTTGACAACTATAGAGCCTGTCTCAAAGCGCCCTAAACGAATTTTCGGGCCTTGGAGGTCTTGGAGGATGGCAACCGGCTGGTTGAGTTCAAAGGATGTTTGCCGGATTAAGCGAATGCTGCGCTGGTGGTCTTCTTCTGTTCCGTGGGAAAAGTTGAGTCGCAAAGTTGTGGCACCGGCTTCTATGAGCTGGCGCAGCACTTGTGGGTCGGAAGTTGCTGGGCCAATGGTGGCGACGATTTTAGTCCGGCGTAGGGCTTTTGGCAATTGCATCAGCGGTGTTCTGGGGAGGCAGGTGGATTTCTTGTTTAAATTTCGGCTAACGTTTCATTTTTCACTACAAGCAATGACGCTAGTCTCAAGTCTTAAAAATTTTGATAGTGGTCAAAAGAGCAGGTATTGAACAATATATAGAATATCTGACTTTTTACCGATCGGTAATTTTTTCTTGGGGATCGCTCTTTTTTGCAAATTTTTCCGCTCTCAGGCTTGACATAAATACAGACATACCCATTTATTTTATTTGGTCTGCTGAGCTCTTTTGGCTAATTTAGGACTGGTATCCTTGTACAACAGCAATACTTTCCTGTTTGTGCAGAGGCTAGTTTCTGGCGATCGGACTCTATTCTTTCATCAAAACTTTACTATTGTCCGGCTTGTATCTTATACTACGCAAGTGTGAAATATTAAGGAGTCTTAACAAAGATGTCGGAGGCAGGACGGCCGCTGACAGTGCCGAAAGAGTTTCTGAGTCCTCCCGGTGACTTCAATCCGACACTGCTGCTGTTTTTGAGTGCAGTAGCGATTATCGTGATTTCTAACTTGGGTTTCTGGTGCTGGGGATGGCCGCAGTGGTGCTGTTTTTCGCTGAACGTGTTGGCTTTGCACATGGCTGGAACTGTGATTCACGATGCGTCTCACAATGCGGCCCATCGCGATCGCACGATCAATGCTATTTTGGGACACGGTAGCGCGCTGATGTTGGGTTTTGCTTTCCCGGTGTTTACGCGGGTACATATGCAGCATCACGCCCACGTTAATGACCCAGATAACGATCCAGACCATTATGTTTCGACGGGCGGGCCTTTGTGGTTGATTGCTGCAAGGTTTTTTTACCACGAGATTTTCTTTTTTAAGCGCCAACTGTGGCGGAAATACGAACTATTGGAATGGTTTCTCAGCCGTGTTTTTGTGATCGGGATCGTGTATATCTCGATTCAGTACGACCATTTAGGTTACGTGCTGAATTTTTGGTTTTGTCCTGCTATGGTGGTGGGGTTGGCCTTGGGGTTATTTTTTGATTATTTGCCGCACCGTCCGTTTCACGATCGCGATCGTTGGAAAAATGCCAGAGTATATCCTAGTCCTATTCTAAATATCTTGATTTTGGGGCAGAATTATCATCTGATTCATCACTTGTGGCCTTCTATTCCTTGGTACAATTACAAGCCTGCTTATGAGGCTGTGAAGCCGCTGTTGGATGAGAAAGGTTCCCCTCAAACTTTGGGAATATTGGAAGGGAAAAAGGACTTTTGGAGTTTTATATATGACATTTTTTTAGGGATTAGGCTGCATCACAAGAAGGCGTCTGATTGACAAAAAACCCGGTTTCTTTGAGAGGCCGGGGGTTTTTTTGTATGGCAGAAGGAAGAAGGCAAATGCAATTGGGGGTAATGGTTTGAGTAGGGAAACGGTACTGCCTTTGGTGGTGTCAACTTAAGCTTTTAGTCCGCCAGTCGTCCCACCCGGCACTCCGCCAGGGAATGAATTCCCTGTCTCATAGCTAAAGTCCTCTCAAAGAGGACTGAAGAACTCATTAGTCCTCTTTTAGAGGACTTTCACTTTGAGGCAGGGGTTTCAACCCCTGACGGACTATCGGTTTTACCTTAAGTTGACACTACCAAAGGCGCTGCCGCCACTCCTCCCACCCGGCACTCCGCCAGGGAATGAATTCCCTGTCTCATAGCTAAAGTCCTCTCCAAGAGGACTGAAGAACTCATTAGTCCTCTTTTAGAGGACTTTCACTTTGAGGCAGGGGTTTCAACCCCTGACGGACTATCGGTTTTACCTTAAGTTGACACGACGAAAGGTACTGCCGTCTCCTGACTGTGGGTAAGATTAATTTCGATGCGACGGGATTTGATATCAATCCCCTGTTGGGGAAGTGGTAAAGAAGCTAAGTAGGGGCCCAGAAACCGGGTTTTTTTACGAAAATATGTGGTTGTAGTCCACAGATTCGGTAAAAAACCCGGTTTCTTTCGTCGGAGTGCATAAATTCTGGCGTTGCAAAGAAATGGAAAAATTTCCAGCAGATGTAGTTTTAATCCCCTCTTGGGGAAGTGGTAAAGGAGACCTACACAAGGCTAATTAAGGTTGGAACAGCTCTTAACGTTTCAATCCCCTCGCGGGGAAGTGGTAAAGGAGACATGGATCGTTGATAATACCAACCGACTGATAGCGTTTCAATCCCCTCGCGGGGAAGTGGTAAAGGAGACGAGACATGATTACTACAAAAAGTTATACGACCAATATGGTGTTTCAATCCCCTCGCGGGGAAGTGGTAAAGGAGACAAGTGTACAAGGATCAGCCATTCTCCCAACCGAGGATTGTTTCAATCCCCTCGCGGGGAAGTGGTAAAGGAGACTTGGTTGAGGATATGCTCAATTTATCAGTACTACTACATGTTTCAATCCCCTCGCGGGGAAGTGGTAAAGGAGACTTGTTTTTGACATTGACAGTACCTTCTGCTGCAATTTTATTTGTTTCAATCCCCTCGCGGGGAAGTGGTAAAGGAGACTAGAAAAATTATTTGCAAAACCATCCTCAAATAGTTTCAATCCCCTCGCGGGGAAGTGGTAAAGGAGACAAAAAACGTGCTTTCCTTGGGCGTCACAAGCACCAATGTTTCAATCCCCTCGCGGGGAAGTGGTAAAGGAGACGTTTTGTTCGTTCTCGCTTTCTTGTCTCAACCTCAGGTTTCAATCCCCTCGCGGGGAAGTGGTAAAGGAGACCAACTGACCAAAAAGTGCAGATGAACGTGACCGGAACACAATGTTTCAATCCCCTCGCGGGGAAGTGGTAAAGGAGACGTTGCAGGATATTCCGAAGTTGAGTTTGATAAATTTTTGTTTCAATCCCCTCGCGGGGAAGTGGTAAAGGAGACTTAAACAAGATCCCAGGGGAGGAGATCATCCAAACGTTGGTTTCAATCCCCTCGCGGGGAAGTGGTAAAGGAGACGTTTGAAACTGGTTCTCCTGGAAAGGCTTATGTACACCTTGAAAGTTTCAATCCCCTCGCGGGGAAGTGGTAAAGGAGACTGCTACAGGCATTTTTAAATGTCTATGCGGCTCAAAGTGTTTCAATCCCCTCGCGGGGAAGTGGTAAAGGAGACAAGCGGAGTCTCCGTACACCCAGATATTGTTACATATTTAGTTTCAATCCCCTCGCGGGGAAGTGGTAAAGGAGACTTGGGTACCAAATTTTCAGTAGAATCTTACCGAGAAAGGTTTCAATCCCCTCGCGGGGAAGTGGTAAAGGAGACGCAAGAAAAACTCCTCCAAGAATTTGGAGATAAGGTGTTTCAATCCCCTCGCGGGGAAGTGGTAAAGGAGACACAAAGTAATGACAGACTCCGAAATCTCGTACAAGATGTTTCAATCCCCTCGCGGGGAAGTGGTAAAGGAGACTTCCAATTTCTAGTCCGACAAATCCGTTTGAAACAACAAACGTTTCAATCCCCTCGCGGGGAAGTGGTAAAGGAGACGAGTTGGTGTATTTCAAGCCTTATCTAAATTTGAGAAGGGTTTAGAGTTTCAATCCCCTCGCGGGGAAGTGGTAAAGGAGACCTCTATTTCAAAAGACGACAGAGCCTTTCTGTACTTCTAGTTTCAATCCCCTCGCGGGGAAGTGGTAAAGGAGACTTTTTCAGATTAATGGAGATGACGAGGAAGAAGATGGTTTCAATCCCCTCGCGGGGAAGTGGTAAAGGAGACTTTTACGAGTCCCAGTTCCGTCGGAAGTGGGTGACGTTTCAATCCCCTCGCGGGGAAGTGGTAAAGGAGACGAAAAGTGGATGTCCTTGCAAAAAGAAATGAAGCAACTAAGTTTCAATCCCCTCGCGGGGAAGTGGTAAAGGAGACTAAAGCTATTGAGTCTGGAGAAGAGATTACAATAGAATGTTTCAATCCCCTCGCGGGGAAGTGGTAAAGGAGACAGTTTGGAAAATCCAGACGACGTTCTACGCTTTGTTTCAATCCCCTCGCGGGGAAGTGGTAAAGGAGACACTTTAAATCTTTTAAGAGTCGTTCGGGCAACTAAAGTTTCAATCCCCTCGCGGGGAAGTGGTAAAGGAGACTGGCAAGGGTTGACGGTCGTTTTAATAATCATACCTTCACGTTTCAATCCCCTCGCGGGGAAGTGGTAAAGGAGACAGTTAGAACTCATTCAAGAATGGGACGCTTACAAAGTTTCAATCCCCTCGCGGGGAAGTGGTAAAGGAGACTATGGAACCCCTTCTTGCTTTGTTAACCACTGTCTCGTTTCAATCCCCTCGCGGGGAAGTGGTAAAGGAGACTTAATTATTCAGGGAGAAACAGACCATGACTTTGGAGTTTCAATCCCCTCGCGGGGAAGTGGTAAAGGAGACTTGAAAGTTTCAATTCCAGTGCAAAATATTATAATTATTGTTTCAATCCCCTCGCGGGGAAGTGGTAAAGGAGACCCTACTCAACCTGCGCCTGTTACTACAACCCCGTAGTGTTTCAATCCCCTCGCGGGGAAGTGGTAAAGGAGACCAGCGTCGACAAGACAACTGGCGAACGCACTGGTCTGAAAAGTTTCAATCCCCTCGCGGGGAAGTGGTAAAGGAGACTCTTCCTAGGATTTGAGTAATAAACCACTAGTTTTGTGTTTCAATCCCCTCGCGGGGAAGTGGTAAAGGAGACCTACTACTGGACCGAAACCGAAGACGGGCAGGAATGTTTCAATCCCCTCGCGGGGAAGTGGTAAAGGAGACAACTCACAAAAGACAGAAGAAATTCGTGTTTTAGTTAAGGGTTTCAATCCCCTCGCGGGGAAGTGGTAAAGGAGACAACCCATAACCACCCAGATTGGGTGAGGTGCGGCAAGTTTCAATCCCCTCGCGGGGAAGTGGTAAAGGAGACAAGAAAGGGGGATAAACGAGAGAAATAACCAAGAGTTTCAATCCCCTCGCGGGGAAGTGGTAAAGGAGACTCACTATTGTCCTTTGTGAAGCTTTTGACTGAGTAAGTGGTTTCAATCCCCTCGCGGGGAAGTGGTAAAGGAGACTTTCAATCAATCACCTTACGAGGATTTCTACCATGTGTTTCAATCCCCTCGCGGGGAAGTGGTAAAGGAGACGTCCGCAGAGTGCCGGGTCAACCATCGTGACTGATGGAGTTTCAATCCCCTCGCGGGGAAGTGGTAAAGGAGACTTTTTTAGACAGTTCAGAATCGTCATCGCGGTGGGGTTTCAATCCCCTCGCGGGGAAGTGGTAAAGGAGACAAACAAAACTGGACTTTTGTTAAATGTTGGGGAGTTTCAATCCCCTCGCGGGGAAGTGGTAAAGGAGACTGGATCTAATGAGAGCGTGGATGCACTTTAGTTTCAATCCCCTCGCGGGGAAGTGGTAAAGGAGACCAGTTAAGTCCAAAACTGAAGGGAAAGCTTCTTGAAAAAGTTTCAATCCCCTCGCGGGGAAGTGGTAAAGGAGACTGTTCGGCCAGGGAGCCTTACCCAGAAAGGGTTTCAAGCCTCAAATCGACGCACCATTTTTCACCTGTCAATAAGACCGTAAAACCTGCAATAAGCTCAGTTGCTTGCAAGCCGTAACCGTTGGTATCAGAGTAATCGACGCACCCCAACGAGAAAATCAGGGTTTTGCCGATCGCCCGAGGTGCGTCGATTGCCTTTCTGCGACACTGAAACTAGCCGCAGATCCAAAAAAAAACTATGCAATTTTCAACGTTCTGGAGCGATCGAGCTTTGCAACTCGCAAACTCACCATACACCTTAACCTGCAACTTGTCAACCCCTTGAGAGTAAAATCGGACGAGAACCTTTTTGGAGTTGTCGGGGCGACAAAATCCCAGAAACCGGGTTTTTGCGGTTTTCGTCGGCTGTAAGGCATCTTCTGAGGAAAAAACCCTGTTTCTCAGAAGCCGTGAGTCTACGAGTGTTTGACTTTTTGAGTTGTCGGGGCGATCGACTTTCACAATCGCCAAGTCTAATTTTCCCCAGCCACCGCCACCGCTAAATTCCTATCCGGGCGCAAATTTTGAGCTTCCCGCAAATAAGGATGATAAATTTCAACGTGTGCCGGCCAATTGACGTGAATTAAAAACCGAATGCAGCGTTGCAAAGCACCTTCAACGTGCATTTGCTGTACGTCCAACAAAGGAACATTACACCAGTGAGGACGTTCGCGGGCGATCGCAGCCGGAAACACAGCATCTAAATCACGAGTAGCAGAAAACGTAGCACTAATAATTAAATCTGGATTTATATCATTTTTTGCTTCTAATTCATCTAATAATTCTCTCACCGCTTCTCGAATTGCTGCCACCGAATTCTCGCTAGCAGTAGTTGCCCCACGAATACCCCGCACTTGCCACTCCACGCAAATTTCCTCCATATTTTTGTTATTAGTCATTAGTCATTAGTCATTAGTTATTAGTCATTAGTCATACTAAATTAGGCTTAAATACCCACTTTATTTCTTAGTCCCCGCTTGAGTGGACTTCGTTTGTGTAGTTTGACCTCGAACTCGTAGGCGAAGCCAGCGCGAAGCGCTTATGACAGGCGAAGCGCCACATTGGAGTTTGAGGTCAACAGATTTCAATCGCCCAATCATCCAGGGAGTAACTAATGACTACTGACTCCTGACCAATGACTAATTTATTGAATCACGGGCGATACATCCACAGCGGCAAACCGCTAGTAGAAAGCTCGAATTCCAGCACATTATTGTAAGCTGAAAGCCCGGATATATCCAGACTACTCCCCAAGACGCGATTTAGGAAAGGTTTTTGTTTTTCTAGCGTGCAAGACTCGGTTTTTTCCGGGTCCAGGCCTGCGAGTTCGGCGGCAAGGCGGCGAGCGTCCTCTTCTGTTCCCAGTCGATCGACCAAACCCAATTCTAAGGCTTGCTGACCCGTAAAAACCCGACCGTCGGCAAAACTTTTCACTTTCTCAACAGGCAATTTCCGGGCTTCCGCAACGGTTTCCACGAATTGCTGGTAGCTGGTGTCGATCAAGTCTTGCAGAATTTGCTGTTCCGGATCGGTCAATCCTCGATCGAATGCCAAGATATCTTTATACGGGCCAGATTTAATCACCTCAAAAGAAACGCCTACTTTTTCTAACAGCCGTTCTATATTGTTACCCCGGATAATCACGCCAATGCTGCCAGTAATTGTACCGGGATTAGCAACGATATGCTCGGCTCCCATGCCGATGTAAACTCCGCCAGAAGCAGAAATATTGCCGAAACTGGCGACAATTTTGACTTTTTCGCGCAAACGCTTCAGCGCGCTGTAAATTTCCTGGGAATCGCCCACAGTGCCGCCGGGGCTGTCTATCCGCAGCAGCAAGGCGGGAAATTTGCGTTCTTCAACGGTTTTGAGAGCTTCTAGGACTCGTTTGCGGGTTTCTCCGGCAATGGCTCCGGTGATTTCGATACGGGCGATTTGTTTGCGGTAGCGGGGCTTGAATGGCCAAATCATGGGCAGTGTACAGGCAATGTTACGGATTTGTGTAGCTAACTTCTTATAGTGTGCCTTATTCATCGGGGTAGATGCCCGTTCCAGATTGTTCGCAACAGGCAAGACGCCTGTTCCACCTTGATTTTGTGGAACAGGCATCTTCCCTGTTCATAATGGCCGAGATTTGTGCGATCGAATTTAACTCAACAGCGATATATAATTGTAAAAATTGCTTAACAAAACTACATCATTCTCGTGAGAGCCACTCTCATCAATTATTTGGAGTCTCCGCCATGCAGCTAAAGCTTACCGATTCAAAACTGCCTTTTGCCCCGCTGTTGCTCATTGCGCCGTTTTTCCTGTGGGGAACCGCGATGGTAGCGATGAAGGGGGTGATGCCGCACACAACGCCGCTGTTTGTGGCTGTCGTGCGTTTGATACCTGCGGGTGCGTTGGTGCTGCTGGCGGCGGCATTCATGGGAAAACCGCAGCCGCAGGGTTGGAAAGCTTGGCTGTGGATTTCGCTGTTTGCTTTGGTTGACGCTACTTTGTTTCAAGGCTTTTTAGCCGAAGGTTTGGCGAGAACCGGTGCCGGCTTGGGTTCGGTGATGATTGATTCTCAACCGCTAGCAGTGGCGATTTTGTGTTTGTGGCTGTTTCAAGAAAAAATTGGTTTTTGGGGCTGGTTGGGATTAGTTATTGGCGTTGCGGGCATCAGTTTGATCGGGTTGCCCGATGGCTGGATTTTGGGGCTTTTTCATCCTGAAAACAGGCAGGTTTCTGCGGGTATCGAACAGTTATTTCAGGGTGGAGAATGGTTGATGCTGTTGGCTGCTTTGTCGATGGCTGTGGGTACGGTTTTGGTGCGCTGGGTTTGCCGTTATGTTGACCCGGTTATAGCGACTGGTTGGCACATGATATTGGGCGGTTTGCCGCTGTTGGCAATATCGGCGGCCACTGAGTCTGAACAGTTTGTGAATATCGATTTTTCGGGCTGGATGGCGTTAGGTTATTCTACTGTGTTCGGAAGTGCGATCGCCTACGGTTTATTCTTTTATTTTGCTTCTACCGGCAGTCTAACAAGTTTAAGTTCTCTTACCTTTCTTACGCCTGTATTTGCTTTGCTATTCGGCAATTTGTTTTTGGGCGAAGTGCTGAATCCGCTACAATCGATGGGAGTTGGGCTGACTTTGGTGAGTATTTATTTGATTAACCAGCGGGATACTTTGGGTGAGAAATTGAAGAAAGTGCGGCACGGTGAAGCGAGTGCAGAAGTTAAAGCAACAGGATTGTTAGAGCCGTCTGAGTTGAATTCTGTAGAGTTACCCGTGCAGTTGCGGGTTAGCGAAATGGAATCAGAAGTTTAGCACTTTGAGAAATTTAGGGAGAATTGGTTAATTCTTGAATTAACTGATTTGGAGTTACAATCCTAGGAGTAGTAACCGGAAAATCTCGCGGGTTGCGGGTGACAATGGCATCAATTCGATTGATTACAGCAGTGCTGTACTGAATCGCATCTTCAAAATCCTTGAAGTTGCAAGTTAATGCCATTGAAATAACAGAGTTATCTACTGTTGCGACTTGACAAATTGTGGCTAGCTGCCGCAAAAAATCCAGTGTCCAATCGCGGCCTGTGTCTCTGCGGATAATATAGTAAAGGTCGCTAAAAGTTGAGGCTGAAATATAGCCTTGAATTTGTGCTTCTTCAACAAAAGTTAAAATGCGATCGCTCTCAGCAAAGAAAAGTTCTCGTTCGAGTGCAACATCTACTATTATATTGGTGTCTATCAGGAGTTTCACAAGTTATGTTTCTCCTTTAAATATTCCCATTTTGCTTGTTTGTCTGGATCGTCAAAATCCAGCGGTTCCGGTACAGCATCTCGCTCGAATAAACCTTGAAATGCCTTCACGTTAGTTTTAAACTTTTTTTGAGGTGCTTCAGGTGCGATCGCACTTTCTGAAGCGCTGGCTTGTTTAACCGTGTCAGCTAGCTGCAAGACGATGATTTCCACGTCTCCCGGTGGCATATTCACGGGTTCAACAACTACCAAGTTGCCAGTTGCATCGATTTTACCTCTAAGTTTGTATGCTTGCATGGTAATCTCCGATAACTATGTTTCTATTATATGACATAATAACTTGCTTCATTACCAATTCTCTTCATCACCAATCTTAATGTCTCTGCTTTGAATCTCTTCTATAAAAGTTTTTAAACTGGGATTTTCTGCGTAATGCTTCATCAAAACTTTATGCTTGCGATATGGTTCTGAAATTATTCGATAATATTCAGGATTTTTAGCATCTATCCTAAACTTGTGTTTTTTATCAACTTGCGGATTTAAAGCCTTGAGACAGTTCTTAACTTGAGATTTTTTCTTTTTGTCGGTATCATAATACAGTGGAAGTAACCAACACTCAATAGAATGTACGGAGATTGCAAATATAATTTTTTCTAGATTATTGCTGTAAAAATTATCGCCACTCGCACCCCTAAACTTTTCAATAACTTTTTCAATTAAATGCTGAGGAGTAAATTCACCGTTTTCATCTAGCTTGGGGATATTATAATCGTCTGAAACATCAGTATCTATTTGGATAATGATATAGTCAATAAATTGCAATGCTTCTTGAAAATCTCTTGACTTACAATAATCAAAAACTAGAGTCCAGCCGCCGTATGTGGATTTATTCTCATTGTCTTTATCTCTTTCTGGTTGAAGTTGTCTGATATCTAAATCTGAACTATCGAAATATCCAGCTAAAATATTCTCAATAACAATCTGGTCAGTAAGTCCCTCTGTAACCAATCCAAAACTAATCATATTAAAAATTTTTAGGAAGTCCGCCGATATAGCCCCTCAAAAACGCCTCTGATAATTTTACAGGTTCTTGTCCCTCTAGAGGTTTAGGTTTGAGAATGCGTCTAGCTTTAGTGTAACCTAATTGGTTGCGGGAAATCACAAACAGTCGCTGTTCGTCATCATCTAAATCCAAACCGTCCAAAACTGCCGGGTTGTGAGTGGTAAAAATTACTTGTTTGTCGTGTTTTTTTGCTAATTCGACTAATTCTTGGATTAATCGGCGGCATAATCTGGGGTTGAGAGAAGCGTCAATGTTATCTATTGCCAAAAATTTAGGCGTGATATCGCTAATAAATAAAGCGAAGTAAAAAAGCAAGAATAAAAAGCCTTCATTAGAACTTCTTTGATCGAAGTAAGCTAAATCTGGATCTAAGTATCTATCTTTAATTTGGAGAGAGTTTTGAATACTTGATAAATTGGGAGGAGCTTCAAAATCTTGAAACCAATCTATCAATTGCAGTTTTTTCTTGATTTCATTAAGCTGCTCCTGGTTATCTGAATTCAAAACTTTTAATAGTTTAAACAAGCCTTCTCCATTAATCCCTAATGGTTGAATTTGCCCTTCTTTTTCAAAAGTACGTAAGGCGAGATTTTCAGGAGAGTAAATGATAAATTGCTGTATTTGAAGTGTTCTGATATTTGTTTTGCGGCTAGATTGATATTGTTCATTTCGGCTGTCTAAAAAACTATTATATTCCCAAGCAGGAAGCTGCCTATATGCTTTTTCTAAATTACGTTCGTATTCTGAAACCCCATAGTAAAAATGATTTCTCCATCGAGCATAGGGTGTATTATCGTTATTTAAAATAAAGCTTATTTTTATTGTGTCATTATTTGCTCTAATTTCAATGCTGATATCTTTATCTAAATTTTCCTTTTCAAAAGCCGATCGCATAAATTGAGGTTCTGTCACTCTGATGCCCCGAGAAGCTAAAAACTCGTTATCCAGCTTGTCATCAGCCGCAGCAGAAGCAAGGGCGATCGCCTCCAAGATATTGCTCTTGCCGCAACCATTTTCGCCAATCAATACGGTGACTCGTCCTAATTCTAGCTTCAGCTTTTGAATGGACTTATAATTTTCGATTCTGACTTCTCCAATCATAATTCAATCCCATATAATCTTACTGTACTAATTGTATCTCCGATCGCATGAATCTCAAAGAACGCTTGCACAGCCATCTGATTCAAATTGTACGCGATCGCAACCCATACCTCGCATCCGAAGGGCATTTTTATGCCCAGCAATACATCCGCGAACAGTTGGCACAGTGGGGAACTGTAGAAATTGACGATTTTTCCGTGCGCGGCCGAATTTATCACAATTTGATTTTGGATTTACCCCCCTTAGATCGGGCGAGTAAGAAGCGGTTGCCGCCGATCGTAATTGGTGCTCATTACGATACTGCACCCGGATCGCCTGGGGCCGATGATAATGCTACGGGGGTTGCTGTTTTGCTGGAACTCGCAAGGGATATCGCATCTGGGCCGCTCAAATATCCAGTGCAATTAGTCGCCTTCGATATGGAAGAATACGGTTATTTGGGAAGCAGTCATCATGCAGCTAAATACAAGCAACAGCAAAAGTCAATCCGGTTAATGATTTCTTTGGAAATGTTGGGTTATTGCAACCATAATCCTAATTCTCAAAGCTATCCCGCTGGCTTGAAATATTTTTATCCAAATAGTGGCAATTTTATTGCTTTAATTGGCACTTTGCGGACGGTTCCCGATTTGATTAATTTGAGTGGCAAAATTCGCAAATCTGGTCAGCCCTGCGAGTGGCTGCCGGTGCCGAATCGAGGTTTAATTGTGCCGGATACTCGCCGCAGCGATCATGTTCCTTTTTGGGATAATGGTTATCCGGCTATTATGGTGACTGATACTGCTAATATGCGAAATCCGCACTATCATCGAGAAAGCGACAGGATTGAGACTTTGGATTTGGATTTTCTGGCTGGTGTTTGTCAGGGGTTAGTCAAGGGCATTCGACATCTATAATTAACATGATCTAGGGCCTGTTAGTTTGATTGACCATAAATTATGACTTTTATGACTAGAAATTATGAATTTTATGAATTGACTCGAACAGAAATGTGGTGAATAATTGTAAATTAGTTAAGCAAAAATTTCACAAAAAATAGATATGAATCCTACTTATCCCGATCGCACTCGCTGGCAATTTTGGATCGATCGCGGTGGCACTTTTACCGATATTGTCGCCAACAGCCCCGACGGTAAATTAGTCATTCACAAGCTGCTGTCGGAAAACCCAGAACGCTACACTGACGCCGCAGTGCAAGGAATTCGCGACATTTTGGGAATTGCCGCAGATGTTCCCATACCCGCCGCCGAAATTGAAGCGATTAAAATGGGGACGACGGTAGCGACAAATGCTTTGCTGGAACGAAAGGGCGATCGCACAATTCTGTTAATTACTAAAGGTTTCGGCGATGCGCTGAGAATTGGCTATCAAAACCGCCCGAATATTTTCGCGCGTCACATTGTTTTGCCCCAGATGCTGTACGATCGAGTTATTGAAGTTGCCGAACGCTACAGCGCTCAAGGTGAGGAGTTAACTGCTGTCAATCCCGAGTTTATCCCGTCTTTGCAGCAAGCATACGATGAGGGAATTCGCAGTTGTGCGATCGTATTCATGCACGGCTACCGCTACTCGGAACACGAAAAACAAGTTGCTAAAATAGCCAGAGAAATTGGCTTTACTCAAATTTCAGTATCTCACGAAGTCAGCCCGCTGATGAAATTAGTTTCGCGGGGAGATACTGCGGTTGTCGATGCTTATTTATCTCCGATTTTACGTCGATACGTCGAACAAGTAATCAGTCAGTTAATCGAGGCAGATTCCGGGAACGAGGGATTATTAATGCCCAATGCCCAATGCCCAATGCCCAATGCCCAATTCCCCACATTAATGTTCATGCAATCGAACGGCGGCTTAGTGGACGCGGCACAATTTCAAGGAAAAAACAGTATTTTATCCGGGCCTGCTGGGGGAATTGTCGGTGCTGTTCAAACGAGCAAAAAGGCAGGTTTTGATAAAATTATTACCTTTGATATGGGCGGAACTTCGACAGATGTTGCCCATTTTAACGGCGAATACGAACGCGAATTTGAGACGGAAATTGCTGGGGTGAGATTGCGATCGCCCGTGATGGCAATTCACACTGTAGCAGCCGGCGGCGGTTCAATTGTCTTTTTTGACGGGGCTCGCTACCGCGTCGGGCCGGAGTCTGCAGGGGCCAATCCTGGGCCCGCTTGCTATCGCAAAGGCGGCCCCTTGACGGTGACTGATTGCAATGTGATGTTGGGGAAAATTCAACCGGATTTTTTCCCGAAAGTATTTGGATTGAATGGAGATTTGCCGATCGCCCCTGACGTAGTAAAGCAAAAATTTGGGCAATTAGCGGGGGAAATTGGGGGCGAGAGGACGGTCGAAGAGGTGGCGGAGGGTTTTTTGGCGATCGCTGTGGAAAAGATGGCAAATGCTGTCAAAAAAATCTCGCTTCAGCGCGGTTACGATGTTTCGGAGTATACATTGTGCTGTTTCGGCGGTGCGGGCGGCCAACACGCTTGCGCGATCGCCGATGCTTTGGGGATGAAACGGGTATTTATTCACCCTTATGCGGGTGTGTTGTCCGCTTACGGTATGGGTTTGGCTGATGTGCGGGCTATTCGCGAAAGGGCGATCGAGCAACAATTAAATGCAGAATTATTACCGGATTTACATCATATTTTAACCGAATTGGAGGCTGAGGGAAAGAGGGAATTGAACCGCAGAGGCGCAGAGAACACAGAGAATGGGTCAGAGGTTTTAGTTGTTAGCAAGTTGCGCTTAAAATATCAGGGAAGTGACTCTGTTTTGGCGGTTAATTTTGCTGACAATATTGAGGCGATGCAGGCTGAATTTGAAGCAGCCCACCGACAGCGTTACAGTTTTATTATGCCAGAAAAACCGCTGATTGTGGAAGCGGTTTCGGTGGAAGTTGTAGAAAGAATGGATGTGCCGGAAGCCTCCACAATTTCCCCCTCTGGTGGCACGGGCATCTTGCCCGTGCAACCAATTTCAACGGTGCAAACCTATGTTGCTGGCGGGTGGCGGGAAACGCCTGTTTATCACAGAGACGATTTGCGATCGGGCGACTGCATAGAAGGCCCTGCTATGATTGTTGAAGCAACGGGAACTAATATCATAGAACCGGGCTGGGAAGCGGAAATCACCGAAAATAACGATCTAATTTTGAACCGCAGATGCACGCAGATGGACGCAGATAATATCGGCGTTCATTCGCGTTTATCTGCGGCTAAATCAGATCCGGTTTTGCTGGAAATTTTTAATAATTTGTTTCGGGCGATCGCGGAACAAATGGGCGTCACATTACAAAACACAAGTTCCTCAGTCAACATCAAGGAACGCCTCGACTTTTCCTGTGCAATTTTCGACAAAAACGGGCAATTAGTTGCCAACGCCCCCCACATTCCCGTACATTTAGGCTCGATGAGCGAAAGCGTTGAAGCTTTAATTTTAGCACAAGGCAATGCGATTCAACCGGGCGATGTTTATGTTTCTAACAATCCCTACAACGGCGGCACGCATTTACCAGATATCACCGTGATTACTCCAGTATTTGATCCGGATTCCTCCCTTCCTTTGTTTTATGTTGCCTCGCGGGGACACCACGCCGACATCGGCGGCATTACTCCCGGTTCCATGCCTCCTAACAGTACAACAGTAACTGAAGAAGGTGTATTGCTTGACAATTTCCTGTTAGTAAGCGAGGGCAATTTTCGAGAACAAGAATTACTAGAAATTCTGACATCGGGTAATTTTCCTGTTCGCAATTCCGCTCAAAATATAGCCGATTTGCAAGCACAAATTGCTGCTAACAAGCGCGGCGCAGAAGAGCTGAGCAAGATGGTAGAACATTATGGATTAGAGACTGTGCAAGCTTATATGGGCTTCGTACAAGACAATGCGGAGGAGTCGGTACGCAGGGTAATTGATGTTTTGCAAGATGGCGAGTTTACTTATCCGATGGATAGTGGCGGACAAATTAAGGTAGCGATTACAATTGACAAATCTGCGCGCAGTGCAAAAATAGATTTTACTGGCACTTCAGGTCAACAAACCAACAATTTTAATGCTCCCGCTGCGGTGTGCAAAGCCGCTGTTTTGTATGTTTTTCGCACGTTGGTAGATGACGATATCCCTCTGAATGCGGGCTGTTTGAAACCTCTCGAAATCATCAATCCCGAAGGCTGTATGCTGAATCCTCGCTATCCAGCGGCGGTAGTTGCCGGAAATGTGGAAACTTCGCAGAATATTACCGATGCTTTGTATTGTGCTTTGGGAGTGATGGCGGCTTCTCAGGGAACTATGAATAATTTTACCTTTGGAAATCAGCGCTATCAATATTACGAAACAATTTGCGGCGGTTCGGGTGGTGGTGCAAGTTTTGACGGTACGGATGCGGTTCAAACTCACATGACTAATTCGCGTTTAACTGATCCCGAAGTATTAGAATGGCGGTTCCCGGTGTTGTTGGAAAGTTTTGCAATTCGGGATCATAGCGGCGGGAATGGATCTCATAGTGGCGGTAATGGAGTTGTGCGGCGAGTGCGGTTTCGGGAGGCGATGACGGCGGGAATTTTATCGGGGCGGCGGGTGATTTCTCCTTGCGGTTTGAATGGGGGTGAAGCGGGGAAAGTTGGGCGAAATTATGTTGAAAAGGTTGATGGTAAAGTTGAGAAATTGGGAAGTACGGCGACTGTGGAAATGCTGCCGGGGGATGTGTTTGTCATTGAGACTCCGGGGGGCGGAGGTTATGGTACAATTATGTAGCCGCAGTAAAATTAACTAAATTGTAGAGGTGACTGTGATGCCTGACAGTTCTTTCTTTGATGAGTCCAGAGAGAATTCTTTAGTGAAATCAGAAATAGTTGCTAAATACTTTTGGGCCTGGGCTAAAATAATGATCAAACAAATCAAAAACGCACAAGAAAAAAAACGACTGAATGACAATAAAAACCCACAAAAAAAGTCTACAGAAATTGCATATATTGATTTGTTCTCTGGGCCAGGTTCCTATCAAGACGGTACTAAGTCTACTCCACTACTTATCTTGGAACGTGCTATTGCTGATCCAGATATGTCACAAATGCTAGTAACCTTGTTTAATGATAAGGACTCAAATAATACTCAGTCTCTCCAGCAGGCTATAGAATCCATCCCAGATATAGGCAGGTTAACCCATAAGCCAATACTTTTAAATAAGGAGGTTGGAGAAGAAATTGTTCAAGCAATTAAACAAATCACTAAGATTCCTACACTATTCTTTATCGACCCTTGGGGTTATAAAGGCTTGTCACTTGCGCTAATTGGAACGCTCATCAAAGATTGGGGTTGTGATTGTATATTTTTCTTTAACTACAACCGGATTAACATGGGATTGCATAATACAGCCGTAGAGAAGCACATGAATTCTCTCTTCGGTAAAGAACGAGCAGACAATCTTAGGGGACAGCTTGAATCGAAGCAACCAGAGGAGCGAGAGTTAATAATTGTGGAGGCTATCTCTCAGGCTTTGAAAGAAATAGGTGGCTCATATGTACTCCCATTTTGCTTTAAAAATGAAGGAGGTAATCGGACTACCCATCATTTAATTTTTGTCTCAAAAAATGTTTTGGGTTATTCAATCATGAAAGAAATCATGGCTGGAGAAAGCTCTAGCGCTAAACAAGGTGTTTCTTCTTTTGAATACAATCCCGCTCCACCTAGATATCCCCTATTATATGAGCTTTACCGTCCTCTGGATGAGCTGGAAAATTTGTTGTTGGAGGAATTTGCCGCTCAGACGATGACTATGGAACAAATTTACAATCAGCATCATGTTGGCAAGCGCTACATTAGTAAAAATTACAAAGAAGCTCTTAAGAAACTCGAACAACAAGGTAAAATAATAGCAGATCCACCTGCCAGTAAACGAAGGAAGTACAAAGGAGAAATTACATTTGGAGAGAAGGTGACAGTTACATTTTTACCAAAGTAGGTGCTACTACTTTATTTGAGTTACGACTCATCCTGAAAGTGTAGCCATTGAATTGCCTTTGATGTTTATCCCATGCTTCCGGCATCTCATCCCAAATTTTATCATCCAGAAGTCGCCCACCAGCTTTAGGTGTTCTACCTCCCCATTGCTTGAAGAAAAACGCTACTTCAGCCTCCTCACACTGCTGTTGAATACTCTCAACCCATTCTGCTTGCATGGGACGGTGTTTTTGTCCAGATTCTCCCCCCACTATTACCCAATGAATGCCTTTTAAATCAATATCCAAAGCACCTAAAAGCGGTTCGCACGAGAGAAATCTGACCTTGGCAGGTACTTTTCGCAAACAATCAATCCTGTCAACGTACTTTTGATTTTCAACAGAAACTCCCATCCAAATGTTTTCATGCCAGTCTAATTTATCTGCTAGTTCGCGAAGGCGTTCGTGTCTTTTGGTCAGAATTTGATATACGTGCCAAGGAGTTTCTCGAATCACTTCAAAAACTTCTTGAAGGAATGAAAAAGGAACTTCTTCGTGAAATAAATCGCTCATCGAATTCACGAAAATGCGGCTCGGTTTTCGCCAGCGTTTGGGTTCTTGCAGCCGCTCGCGATGCAATGTTAAATCAAAACCGTTAGGAAAATTAGTGTGAAACCTTTTTGTTAATGCTTCGGCATAACAATGCGTACAACCGGGACTAACTTTATCGCAGCCCGTTGTTGGATTCCACGTTCTGTCGGTCCATTCAATACCAGTATTAATGCTAGACATACAAAGAATTTACCATTTAAATAACATTTGTAGGTGACACTGAACCAATAAGATTCACTCTACTAATTGAGGTTTATTCACTGTCATCTACAACTTAATTATATAATAAATTTGACTTTATTATCAACATATTTTTTAAGCACTTGCATCAAATGTATATCGTGTTGTAGAATCGTGCTGCACCAGCATATATTACCAAATCTATTCCAGAACAATTGTGCAAACACCTAAATTTTCCGAACTCAACCATCCTGTGGTCAAATCCCTGTTCCATCACAGCGACCAGGAATTATTGACTCTGTTTCAAAACCATCCCGATCAGGGTCGCTTCTTCACGGCGATTTTTTGCCGCTACGCTCAAATTGTACACTCCCTGATTCGCCATTCCGTGCGATCGCCCGTACAAGGCGATTACCTGTTTGCCCACACTTGGCTGCACATCTATCACGAACTGCGAGGTCTCGATTTGCGCCGCGAGATCCAAGAGTCTGATGGCGGAAATCTCAGTCTCCAAAACTGGCTGATTAATGTCACCGCAGTCTGCATAAATCAAGCTGAATTGCCCCCTGTTGAGTCGATTCACTACTCTTTGCAATCGGCTCCGCCTCCCCTGTGGTGTTACGTCAAACAAGCCTTGGAATTGTTAGCGCCGCTGCCGCGTTTAGTGGTGTTGATGGCTCAGACTTTCCGCTGGAGCGAAACTCGAATTGCAGCTTATTTGCAAGCAGAAGGCGAAGCTATTTCGCCCGCTCAGGTAAAGGCTTTACTGCAAAAAGGATATCAAACTTTAGAATCAAATTTGCCGGAGGATATTCGGGCTATTTATCTCGATGAAAATCTCGATTATCAAGAAGCACTTGTCTAGATATACACCATATAAATCCGCCCTTTCTAGTTGTAGATACTGTCTTGAACTGTCAAGGGGTCGCGAGTAAATAATTTGGGTCGAAAGGCTTTTGGGATTTTAAAATCCCAAAAGCCAAATGCACCAGTTTCCTCATCAGCGCACC